>NZ_JBDPGJ010000027.1:0-789 GCF_040839445.1 Aquibium pacificum
ATCGGACGAACTTCTATGGTCCAAGCCCTTGACTGCGGACATCAGACCGCTGTTCTCAGGCCACGGCCTTGAGTGGCGCTGGGGCATAGGCCCATGGCAGCAGGTCGTCGATCTGGTTCTGCGGGTGACCGGCGACGATGCGGGTGATGACGTCGGCAAGGTATGCGTACGGGTCGACGTCGTTGAGCTTGCAGGTCTCGATGAGAGAGGCAATCGTCGCCAAGTGCTCACCCCCGTCGTCGGAGCCGGCGAAGAGCGCGTTCTTGCGATTGAGGGCGATGGGGCGGATCGTGCGTTCGACGACATTGGAGTCGATCTCGACGCGGCCGTCGTCGAGGAAGTGGGCGAGCCCTGCCCAGCGCGCGAGTGTGTAGCGGATGGCTTCGGCGAGATTGCTTTTCTGGCTGACCAGGGCGAGCTTCCCAGGCAGCCATGCCTGGAGGGCATCGATAATGGGTCGGCTTCTCTCCTGTCGCGCGGTGCGCCGCTCTTCGGGCGAACGTCCCCGGATCTCGCTCTCGATCTTGTAGAGTTCGGCGATGCGGGCGAGCGCCTCCGTTGCGATCGGCGCGGGTCCGGACTGCGCCAGTTCGTAGAAGCGACGGCGGACATGGGCCCAGCAGAAGGCCAGGCTCACGGCATTGCGCTCGGCCAATGCCCTGTGTCAATCGGCTCGGAATGGGGACCCTGGATCGGCGTGCAAACGGGACCCCTCTATGGAGCGCGACGGTGAGCGCCCAACCAGGTGTAGCTGGTGAGGGTTGCGTAGCCCGGTCGGGCACGTCGGTG
>NZ_JBDPGJ010000028.1:0-741 GCF_040839445.1 Aquibium pacificum
TGAACCGCGCCGGGTTTGCCGGAGGCCGTTTTGTTTGAGTCACGCCGCCATGGCCGGCTCTTCGAGCATGGCGTAGTATCGTGCCTCGGCTTCGGCCGGCGGGATGTTGCCGATGGGCTCCAGCAGCCGGCGCTTGTTGAACCAGTCGACCCATTCCAGCGTCGCGAACTCGACTGCCTCGAAGGAGCGCCACGGCCCGCGCCGGTGAATGACCTCGGCCTTATAGAGGCCGTTGATCGTCTCGGCGAGCGCGTTTTCGTAGGAATCGCCGACGCTGCCGACCGACGGCTCGACGCCGGCCTCGGCCAGGCGCTCGGTGTATTTGATCGACACGTATTGGCTCCCTCGGTCGCTGTGGTGGATCAGACCGCCGCCATGAACGGGACGCCGGTCATGAAGGGCTTGCTCGAGAGCATCGAGGACGAAGCCGGCATGCGCCGTTCGGCTCGCCCGCCAGCCGACGATCCGGCGGGCATAGGCGTCGATGACGAAAGCCACGTAGACGAAGCCGGCCCAGGTCGCGACATAGGTGAAGTCCGAGACCCACAGCCTGTTCGGTGCCGGGGCATGGAACTCGCGATTGACCTGATCGAGCGGACAGGGGGCGGCCTTGTCGCTGATCGTCGTCTTCACCGGCTTGCCGCGGATCGCCCCTTCGAGGCCCATTTCCCGCATCAGCCGCGAGACGGCGCAGCGGGCGACGTCGAAGCCTTCCCGCCTGAGCTGCCGCCAGACCTTGCG
>NZ_JBDPGJ010000029.1:0-739 GCF_040839445.1 Aquibium pacificum
CACCGACGTGCCCGACCGGGCTACGCAACCCTCACCAGCTACACCTGGTTGGGCGCTCACCGTCGCGCTCCATAGAGGGGTCCCGTTTGCACGCCGATCCAGGGTCCCCATTCCGAGCCGATTGACAAAGAGACTATCCTCGATGGCCTGTCGCGACACCTCATGGAGCCGGAACTGTTCGCTCTGTTTTGCGACGAATACACAAAGCACATGAACAAACTCCGGATCGAGGCGACCTCCTCCCTCGCCGGACAAAAGGCAGAGCTATCGAAAGTGACAAGGGATATCGATCGCCTGATCGATGCCATCACCGATGGAGTCGCCGTCTCTCAGGTCAAGGACAAGATGCTGGCGCTCGAAGCAAGAAAAAATGAACTGGAGCGCCTGATCGCTGAAACCGACGAGCCGCCTGCCCTGCTGCACCCGAATATGGCGCACCACTATCATCGCGAGATCGATCGGCTCCATGAAGCCCTGTCAGACGAAGAGCATCGTCACGAAGCGGTAGAGATCATTCGTGGGCTTGTGGACCGGATTGTCCTTCATCCCGCTCCCGATGGGGCGAGCGAGACGATGGCAATCGACCTGGAAGGAAACCTCGCAGGAATCCTAATACCAACGGCCCGCTGATGTGACTCGACGGGGATTCCCAGATTGAAGCTGGCGTGATTCAAGGTGGCGTGGAGGACCTGCGCCATGCCGAGAACCGTCGAGGTCAAGCCGAGCCATACGCCGTCGC
>NZ_JBDPGJ010000030.1:0-548 GCF_040839445.1 Aquibium pacificum
GTGGAATACGAGACGGCGGCGCGGCACTATGCCCACGTCGACTGCCCGGGCCACGCCGACTACGTGAAGAACATGATCACGGGTGCCGCGCAGATGGACGGCGCGATCCTGGTGGTTTCGGCCGCCGACGGCCCGATGCCGCAGACGCGCGAGCACATCCTGCTCGCCCGCCAGGTCGGCGTTCCGGCGATCGTGGTGTTCCTGAACAAGGTCGACCAGGTTGACGACGCCGAGCTTCTCGAGCTGGTCGAGCTGGAGGTGCGCGAGCTCCTGTCGATGTACGAGTATCCGGGCGACGACATTCCGATCATCCCGGGCTCGGCGCTGGCGGCGCTGGAAGACTCCAACAAGGAGATCGGCGAGGACGCGGTGAGGAAGCTCATGGCGGCGGTCGACGAGTACATCCCGACGCCGGAGCGTCCCATCGACATGCCGTTCCTGATGCCGATCGAGGACGTGTTCTCGATCTCGGGCCGCGGCACGGTGGTGACCGGCCGCGTCGAGCGCGGCGTGGTCAAGGTCGGCGAGACGGTGGAGATCGTGGGCAT
>NZ_JBDPGJ010000003.1:0-814772 GCF_040839445.1 Aquibium pacificum
CCAGGGCACCAGCACGACCAGGACCGTGACGGGTCTGCCGTCCACCGGCACGATCTACGTGCGGCTGTGGTCGTATATCAGCGGAAGCTGGCAGTGGAACGACTACACCTACAAGGCCGGCGGCGGCGGGACGAAGTCTGTCCTTATCTCGCCAGCCAACGGAAGCAAGCTGGCCAAGACGACTACATTCCAATGGTCGTCGGTCAGCGGCGCCTCGCAGTACTGGATCTACTTTGGTTCTACGGTAGGTGGTTCCAACTACTACAGCGCGTCCCAGGGGACGAGTACCTCGAACACGTTCACCTTCAACAACTTCAACGGCCAGACCATCTACATGCGGCTCTGGACGCTGTATGGGGGAGTGTGGGCATATAACGACTACAATTTCATCGCGCCCAGTGCATCCACCACAACGGGCGGGGCTTCGGGCGCGCCGTCCGTCACGGGTGGCGTGATGCAGCAGAGCGCGCTCGAATAGACTGACGATCGCGGTCGGGGCGGCCGCCGGAAGCGGCCGCCCCGATTTTTTTCAACACCTTCCTACTGCAAGTGCAGCGGACGGGGTTTAACTGCATCCCTTTCCCCCCAAGGCCGAGCGATCGATGGCGGTGCTGGCCGGGTGGCGACGCGGACGAGCAGGGCGAGATCGCCGATTGCCGGCTCTTCCGCCTTCGCCTATCACGCTTGGCATGTCCCCCCAGGTCGAAGCCGCTCTCTTCATCTTCGGTCTCGTCGCCATCGGCTATCTCGCCGGGGTGACTGGCTATCTGCGCGCCGAGATCGGCGACGCGCTGGGCGAGTTCGCCGTCGGCGTGGCGCTGCCGCTGCTCCTCTTCCGCACCATGCTCTCGGCGGATTTCCATGGCGCGGCGCCGTGGTCGCTCTGGGCGACCTACTTCTCCGCGGTGGCGCTCGCCTGGACGATCGGACATCTCGTGACCACCCGGGTCTTCGGGCGCGATGCGCGCGCGGGTGTGGTCGGCGGTGTTTCCTCTTCCTTCTCCAACACGGTCCTGCTCGGACTTCCGCTCGTGATGGGCGTCTATGGTCAGGCCGGCTTCGAGGTGCTGGCGCTGATCGTCTCGGTGCATCTCGGGATCATGATGGCCGCGACGATCATCATCTTCGCGATCCTCGAGGGCGGGGAGAAAGGGTTTCGGCCAGTCGCGCTGCTGCGGGATTTCGTGCGCAAGCTCGCAACCAATCCCCTGATCGTCGGCATCGTGTGCGGTCTGGCGTGGCGATTGACCGGCCTGCCGCTGCCCTCGCTCGCGGCGCGTTTCGTGGACGGGCTGGGCAACATTGCCGGCCCACTCGCGCTGTTCTCCATGGGGCTCGGACTGCGCCGCTATGGCATATCGGGGAATCTTCGGGCGGGGTTCGCGCTGGCGGCGCTGAAGCTCTTCGTCATGCCGGCGATCGCGCTCGGCATGGTGCTGCTCTTCGGCCTGCCGCCGCTCGCGGCTTCGGTGGTGGTGTTGACGGCGGCGCTGCCGGCAGGCGTCAACTGCTACCTCATCGCCGTGCAATTCGGCACCGGCCAGGCGCTCGCCTCCAACATGATCACCATCGCGACCGGGCTCGGCGTCGCGACGACCGCCTTCTGGATCACGGTTCTGCACGCGATCTTCGGTTGACGGACGGTCGACGACGCCTCTTCGTGCAAGAGGTCGGCGGATGGTCGACGGTCCTTCCCCTCAAAGGAATGAGTGGCAGGCGACCTCAGCCAAGCTCCGAGCGGTAATGGATGGTGCCGGTGAGGCAGCGCGAAACGCGCAGTTCCACCGGCTTGCCTTCGAGGTCGAGCGCAACGCGGGTGATTTCCAGTAGCGGCGCCCCGACCTCGCAGCGCAGGTGCGGCGCCTCTGCGCAGGTGGCGGCGACAGCCTTCAGCTTCTCGCTCGCCCGCGCGATGGTGATGCCCCAGCGTTCCGAGTAAAGCCCGTAGACATTGTTGGGGATCTCCGCGAGGTCCCCGAAACCCGAAAAGCGCGCTGCCGGCAGCCAGATCGTCTCGACCAGCGAAGGCGTCTCGGCGAGCGAGCGGACGCGGTCGATGCGCCAGATCTCGTCGCCTTCAGCTATGCCCAGTGTGGCTGCTTCGCGGCTTCCGCTCGCCTCGGAGCAACGCGCTAGAATCCGCGAGCTCGGAAAGGTCACGTCGCCGTCATCGGGAACGAGCCGGAAGAATTGGAACAGGATCCGGCTTTCCTCGGGTCTTGCGACGAAGGTGCCGCGGCCCTGGCGCCGGATCAGGAGGTTCTCGGCGGTCATGGCATCGAGCGCCTTGCGGATGGTGCCCTGGCTGACGCCGACTTCACGCGCCAGCTCCATTTCCGAAGGAATGACCTGGCCCGGCTGCCATTGACCTTCGATGAGGCGGCGCACCAACTGGTCCCTGACCTGCACGTAGAGGGGTTTGTAGGGAAATGGGGCGACGGCGCCGCTCTGGTCCATGCTCGACTTCCAGTCTCGGAACGGCCTCCTTGTTAGCGTGTCGCGATTGACTCCGCTATCATTTCGTATCTTATGTCTTATATAAGACTCCTTTACCGCCGGACCGTCGTCATGAGCATTCCCCACCTTCTCGTCCACGAGCACAACGACAATGTCGGCGTCGTCGTCGTGGAAGGATTGAAGGCCGGGACGAGGATGCTGGCGGTGGTAACGGCGGACAATTCCTCCTTCGAGATCGAGGCGAAGGCCGACGTCCCGATCGGCCACAAGGTGGCGCTCGACGATCTGGTGAACGGCGGGACTGCCATCAAGTATGGCGAGGACATCGGCCGCTTCGTCGCTGACGTGAGGAAGGGCGAGCACGTCCACGTCCACAATCTCAAGACGAAGCGCTGGTGAGGCTCCCGGCGGCGCGCGGCGGCACCCGCGCGTCCCGGAGCGGTTCGACAGAAGGGAAAGGCGGCCGATGGCGTCGAGATACTCCAACATGACGGTTCATGCCTACCGGCGCGACAATGGCCGCGTCGGGGTGCGCAACCATGTGGTGATCCTGCCGGTGGACGACATCTCCAATGCCGCCTGCGAGGCGGTGGCGAACAACATCAAGGGCACGGTCGCGCTGCCCCACGCCTATGGCCGGCTGCAATTCGGCGAGGACCTCGACCTCTTCTTCCGCACCATGATCGGCACCGGCGCAAATCCGAACGTTGCGGCGGTGGTGGTCATCGGCATCGAGCCGGGCTGGACGAAGCGGATCGTCGACGGCATCGCGGCGACCGGCAAGCCGGTGGCGGGCTTCTCCATCGAGCAGAATGGCGACTTGAAGACGATCATGGACGCGAGCCGGAAGGCGAAGGAGTTCGTGCACTACGCCACCGAACTCCAGCGCGAGGAGTGCTCGATCTCGGAGCTGTGGATCTCGACCAAATGCGGCGAGAGCGACACGACGACTGGGCTCGGCTCCTGCCCGACGGTCGGAAACATGTACGACAAGCTCTTGCCGGAAGGCATCTACGGATGCTTCGGCGAGACATCGGAAATCACCGGCGCCGAACACATCGCCAAGGCACGCGCCATCAATCCGGAGGTCGGCGAGCGCTGGTACGCGATGTGGAAGGCCTACCAGGAGGACGTGATCGAAGCGTACAAGACCGACGACCTGTCGGAGAGCCAACCGACCAAGGGCAATATCGAGGGCGGACTGACGACCATCGAGGAAAAGGCGCTGGGCAACCTGGAGAAGATCGGCAGGACGTCGAGATACATCGACATCCTCGAGCCGGCAGAAGCGCCGAAATCGGGCGAGGGGCTCTACTTCATGGATTCCTCCTCCGCGGCGGCCGAGTGCGTTACCCTGATGGCGGCGGGCGGCTATGTCATCCACACGTTCCCGACCGGCCAGGGCAACGTGATCGGCAATCCGATCGTGCCGGTGATCAAGATCACCGCCAACCCGCGCACCGTGCGAACCATGGGAGAGCATGTCGACGTCGACGTGTCGGGCATCCTGCGCCGCGAGATGACGATCGACGAAGCCGGCGACGCGCTGATCGACATGATCGTGCGGACCGCCAACGGCCGCAACACCGCCGCCGAGGCCCTCGGGCACCGCGAGTTCGTGATGACCAAGCTTTATCGCAGCGCGTGAGGCTCAGTCGTCGATATGGTCAAGCATCGAGCGTGCTGCGCCTTCGAGCATGTCGAGCCTCGTCGTGCAGATGGTCCAAAGTGCATCATAGTCGATGCGGAAATAAACGTGCCTGATGATGTTTCCTATTGCGGCGACATCGGCCCATGGGATGTCGGAACGGGTCGACTTGAGCGAGGCAGATAAATGCCGAGCGGCCTCGCTTATCACGAGGATCGACATCGATACCGAGTTTCGCCTCATGACGTCCGACATGAAAGCTTCCCTGTCGATCCCGTTCAGGACGAACCTGATTTCGTCGATCGATCGCAGGATGTCTTCGAGCCGCAGGGCGTCGCGGCGCGTCATCGCTTTTCAGAACACCAGGACAAGTTCCGGTGCGATCTCCCGTCGGAACCGTTCATCGATGGAGCGCGATGTGGTCGGGTATGACTCGATGCCAAGTACTTCCGTCAGTTGCCGATGCATACCGGACAGGTCGAGCAGCGAGAAGTTTGCGTCGGGTCTAACGTCGACCAGCAGATCCAGGTCGCTGTCGGGACGCTCGTCCCCGCGCGCACGCGAGCCAAACATCTGCAGGCGCGTGATGCCGCGGGCGCGCAGCTGCGGTTCCAACTCCCTCAGTCTGGCGATGATTTCGTCGCGTGTCATGACGGGCGCCGTGCCTTGCCATTGGATGAGACCAATATAGTGCAAAAAGCAGAGCGAGGGGAGGCCGTTCGCCGCGCTTCGACATGGCTATCGCCTGGATCTGATGGACGGCTGACACCCGGAGGAGACGGCAAGGATGCGTGAGATCGTCATCACCGAGTTCATGGACGAGGCCGCGATCGAGCGGCTGAAGGCCCGGCACGAGACGCTCTACGATCCAGGCCTGGTCGACCGGCCGGAGGACCTTGCGCGTGCGGTCGCGAATGTACGGGCGCTGATTGTGCGCAACCGCACGCAGGTTCGCGGCGCGCTGCTCGACGCCGCGGAAAAACTCTCGTGCGTCGGCAGACTGGGCGTGGGGCTCGACAACATCGACGTCGACGCCTGCAAGGCGCGTGGCATCGCGGTCTACCCGGCGACCGGCGCCAACGACCTGTCGGTCGCCGAATACGTGGTCTCGGCCGCCATGACCCTGCTGCGCGGCGCCTATTCCGCGACCGCCGACGTCGCGGCCGGCAAGTGGCCGCGACAGACCCTCATCGGGCGCGAGCTGGCCGGCAAGACCATGGGGCTCGTCGGGCTGGGATCGATCGCGCGCGAGGTGGCTTGGCGGGCGCAGGCCTTCGGCATGCAGGTTGCCGCCACTGACCCCATGCTGCTCGCCAACGATCCGGCCTGGCAACTGGCGCGCAACGTCTCGCTCGACGGGCTTCTGGCAATTTCGGATGTGATCAGCCTGCACGTGCCGTTGACCGACGCGACCAGTCGCATGATCGGCGCGGCGCAGATCGCCGCCATGAAGCCGGACGCGATCCTGATCAATGCCGCGCGCGGCGGCGTGGTCGACGAGGAAGCGTTGGCTGAGGCGTTGCGGGTGGGCAGCATCGGCGGCGCCGCGCTCGACGTGTTCGAGACGGAGCCGCTGACGGCCGAGGCGGGCGCGAAGTTCGCGGGTCTGGACAATCTCATCCTGACGCCGCACATCGCGGGCGTCACGGTCGAGTCGAACGTCCGCGTCTCGGACCTGATCGCCCGGACCGTGCTGGCGCATCTGGAGAAGGCCTGAATGTCGGAGAGACTGCTGAGCGTCGGCGAGGCGCATGCGCTCATCGCTGCGGCTCTGACGGCGTCGAGGACGTCGCCGGAGAATGCGTCGCAGGTCGCTGACGCGCTGGTGGGTGCCGAACTTGCGGGGCAGGGCGGGCACGGGCTGCGGCGCGTGCCAGCCTATGCGGCACAGGCTAGAGCCGGCAAGGTCGACGGCTTTGCCGTGCCGAGCGCAAAGCGCACCCGGCCGGGCGCCGTGCATGTCGATGCGGCACTCGGGTTCGCCTATCCAGCGCTCGGCCTGGCCGCGCGGGAACTGCTCGCGATCACGCCGGAGCAGGGGATCGCCACCGCGGGCATTTTTCGCTCCCATCATGCCGGCGTCGCCGGGCTTGCGGTCGAAGCTTTGGCCGAGCAAGGCCTCGTGGCCCTGATGTTCGCCAATGCGCCGGCCTCGATCGCGCCCTGGGGCGGACGGCGTCCGCTCTACGGAACCGACCCGATCGCATTCGCATGTCCTACCGAAGGCGGCGCGCCGGTCGTGGTCGACGTGTCGATGTCCAAAGTGGCGCGCGGCAAGATCATGGCGGCAAACCAGAAGAAGGAGCCGATCCCCGAGGGTTGGGCGCTGGATGTCGACGGCAACCCCACCACGGATGCGAAGGCGGCCCTTGCCGGAACCATGGTGCCACTCGGCGACGCCAAGGGAACCGCGCTGGCGCTCATGGTCGAGCTCCTGTGCGCCGGTCTGACCGGCGCCAATTATGCCTATGAACAATCGTCCTTTTTCGACGCCGAAGGCGCGCCGCCGGCGACGGGCCAGTTGCTGATCGCCATCGACCCCCAGGCCTTCGGCGGCACCCGAGCATTGGCGCGTTTCGCCGAGATGGCGGGGCTCGTGGCGGGCATGGAAGGCGCGCGGTTGCCAGGGTCGAGGAGGCAGGCTATTCGTGAACGCTTTCGGCGCGACGGCATCCCCGCCGACGCCGCGCTCGTCACTGAAATCGAACAGATAGCCGCCGGTTGAAGGCGGGCCAAGGAGGCGTCCCGATGTTGCAGAAGACCAGTCACTATATGCGCCAGGCAAACCTGATCGGCGGCGAGTGGGTGCAGGCGGATTCGGGCGCCACGATCGACGTCACCAATCCGGCGAACGGCCTCAAGATCGGCACCGTGCCGAAATCCGGCAAGGCTGAGACGAAGCGTGCCATCGAGGCTGCATCGGAAGCCTTCAAGACGTTCCGCAAGACCTCCGCGCTCGACCGTTCCAAGATGCTGCGCCGGTTGCACGACGCCATCATGGACAACCAGGATGCGCTGGGCGAACTCCTGACCATGGAGCAAGGCAAGTCGCTCACGGAAGCCAAGGGCGAGGTCGGCGCTTCCGCCGCCTACATCATGTGGTTCGCCGAGGAGGCGCGCCGCACCTATGGCGAGGTCGTGCCTTCTCCATGGACTGATCGCCGTATCCTGGTGACGCGCGAGCCGGTCGGGGTTATCGCCGCCATCACGCCGTGGAATTTTCCGTCCTCCATGCTTGCCCGCAAGATCGGCCCGGCCATCGCCGCCGGCTGCACGACGGTGGTCAAGCCCGCCTCGCAGACGCCGTATTCCGGTCTCGCCTGGGGGCTCCTGTGCGAGGAAGCCGGCATCCCGGCGGGCGTGGTCAATATCGTCACCGGCTCGGCCGCCGAGATCGGCGACGAGATCTGCGCCAATCCACTGGTCAAGAAGATCACCTTCACGGGCTCGACCGAGGTCGGCAAGATCCTGATCGAGAAGTCCGCCGCGACCGTCAAGAAAGTGTCTATGGAACTCGGCGGCAACGCGCCGTTCCTGGTCTTCGACGATGCCGACATCGACCGCGCTGTCGAAGGCGCGATGGTCGCCAAGTATCGCAATTCCGGCCAGACCTGCGTGTGCACCAACCGCTTCTTCGTGCAGGCGGGCATTCACGACAGGTTCGTGGAGAAGCTGGCCGAGGCTTCGGACAAGCTCAAGGTCGGATCGGGACTGGACCAGGGCGTGCAACAGGGTCCGCTGATCGACGACAAGGCGGTCGAGAAGGTCGAGGAACTGATCGGCGACGCGACCGCCAAGGGCGGCAGGATCGTCACCGGCGGCAAGCGCCACGACCTCGGCGGCTCCTTCTTCCAGCCCACCGTGATTTCCGGCGCCACGCCTGAGATGCGCTTCATGAAGGAGGAGATTTTCGGCCCGGTCGCCCCGGTCTTCAAGTTCGAGACCGAGGAAGAGGCCGTCGCGCTCGCCAACGACACCGAATACGGCCTCGCCTGCTACTTCTACACCTCTGACCTCGGCCGCGCCTTCCGGGTCATGGAAGGGCTGAAATACGGCATGGTCGGCGTCAACGAAGGGCTGATCACCACGCCGGAGGCGCCGTTCGGCGGCGTGAAGGAGTCTGGTCTTGGCCGCGAGGGCGGGCACCAGGGCATCGAGGATTACCTCGACACAAAATACGTCTGCATCGGCGGCCTCGGCCTCTAGCCGGCAGCGAAACTGATCCAGGGCGACGCGCCGCAAGGCCGTGCCGGTTTGACGGGAGCGCCATATGGCGGATGCCGAGGAATTCGGGACGACGGCGGAAGGCGAAGCGGTCCATCGTTTCGAGATCAAGGGCGGCGGCCTGACGGCGCGCATCCTTACCTGGGGTGCCGTCGTGCAGGACCTCCGGCTGGCCGAGCACGACGCGCCACTGGTGCTCGGCTTCGAGAGCTTCGAGGATTATCCCGCCTTTTCGTCGTATTTCGGCGCGATCGCCGGACGCTATGCCAACCGCATCTCCGGCGGCCGCTTCACCATCGAGGGGCAGCGCTTCCAGACCGATACCAACTTCCTCGGCAAGCATACGCTGCACGGCGGATCGAGGAGCACGGGCAAGCGGGTCTGGCGGCTGGACAACCGGGGCTCCGACTTCGTTACCCTGGCGCTGCGCGATCCTGACGGCTTCATGGGGTTCCCCGGCACGCTCGACATCCTGTGCACCTATCGCCTCAAGCTGCCGGGCACGCTGTCTGTCGAGCTCAGCGCGATCACCGACCAGCCGACGCTCTGCAATCTCGCGCACCACTCCTATTTCAACCTGAACGACGGCGGGATGAACGACATTCTGGGCCACCGCATGATGATCCCCGCGCAGGCCTACCTGCCGGTGGACGGCGAACTGATCCCGACCGGCGTCGTGCAGCCGGTCGAGGGAACGGCGTTCGACTTCCTGCTGCCGCGTCCGATCGGCCTGCCGTTCGACGGCAAGCACGTCGACTACGACCACAATTTCTGCCTGTCGGCGTCGCGAGGCCCGCTCAAGCAGATGGCCTGGGCGCAGGGCACCAATTCGGGCGTGGAGATGGAAGTCTGGTCGACCGAGCCGGGCCTGCAGTTTTATGACGGCCACAAGGTGGCGCGCGAGAAGCCCGGTCTTGGTGGCCGCATCTACAAGGCCAATGCCGGCTTCGCCGTGGAGCCGCAGATCTGGCCGGATTCGCCAAACCGGCCGTATTTCCCGCAGGCGCTGCTGTGGCCCGGCGACCGCTACCGGCAGGTGACGGAGTATCGCTTCAGGATGCCGTGACGGCCGCGCCGAACGCCTCGCGCAGGACCGGAACGGGCGCGAGCGCGCCGCGTACCTGCACGACCGCGGCCGCGACCCGGTGGGCCCGCCGCACCGCATCGGCAGGGGCATCGCCGGCAAGG
Organism: Aquibium pacificum; assembly: GCF_040839445.1. Lineage (NCBI taxonomy): Bacteria > Pseudomonadati > Pseudomonadota > Alphaproteobacteria > Hyphomicrobiales > Phyllobacteriaceae > Aquibium > Aquibium pacificum. The sequence goes on from NZ_JBDPGJ010000003.1 coordinate 9,518, forward strand.
CGCGCCGCGAGATATGCGCCGTTGAAGCTGTCGCCGGCCCCCGTGGTGTCGACCGGGTTCGCCACGCGGATGGCGGGGATCGTTTCCGTCGCGCCGGCCTGGACCGACAAGGCGGGCTCGGATCCGTTCTTGATGGCGATCTCGGCCACGCCCGCTTTGCGCAGCCGCTCGGCGGATTCCTCCAGCGTGAGGTCGCCATAAAGCGCCTGTTCGTCGGGAAAGGTCGGCAGCGCGATGTCGCAGACGGCCAGCGCCTCGGCCACCGCTTGCCGGGCCGGTTCGGCCGAGGGCCAGAGGCGGGGGCGATAGTTCGGGTCGAAGGCGATCTTGGCGCCGGCCCGTCGCGCCGCGGCAATGGCGGCGAGCAGCGTCGCGCGGGCATCCTCCGGAAGGATCGCCAGCGTGATGCCCGAAAAGTAGACCAAGGCGCGGCCCTCCAGGCTGACTGCGAGCGCGTCGGGATCGTCGGCGAGGCGCCGCGCCGCCGCGTCAGAGCGCCAGTAGGTGAACGAGCGCTCCGCGCCGTCGAGCGTGATGGCATAGAGACCCGGACGCGCGCCGGGAATCACCGGGCTGGAGGCAATGCCGATGCCGTGGTCGCGCAGGAAGGCGATCTGCCTGTCCGAGAACGTATCGTCCCCGAAAGCGGAGACGTAGTCGGTCGCTCGCGCTTGATCGGTCAGTGCGCGGATCGCCCAGAGCGTGTTGAACGTGTCGCCGGCAAAGCCCATGCGCCAGGTCTCTTCGCCCGCGCCCGAGAGCTCGAGCATGCACTCGCCGATCGATGCGACACCAGTTCCCGACATGTGATCTCCTCTCCGGTGGATTTGGTCTATACCGGAAGCGGGTCGCGCGCGAGGGGAGCGTCGGCACGGGATTTTACGCTTGACCTACCCGGAGCTGGAAGGTCTAGCAGACGAAATGCGGCCCCGGACGGTCGCCCCAAGGCGCGAAGGTTGCAGGCGGAGGAGCTTCTTGATCATTCGCAATCGGGTGGAAGAGGTTCTTTGATAGGGAAGAGCATGCTTGCGAACCTTTCCCTCGGCGCCTTCGTCATCTCGCTTACCGTGGTGATCCACACATGGGGTCTGATCGCGATCACGCATGTGACGGCGCAACTGACGGCCCGCTTCCGGACGCATGGACGGCGCAGCCGAATCTTTGCGATGGTGACGACCGTGATCGGCATATTCTGCGTCATCACCGTCGAAGTGTGGCTATGGGCGGCCTTCCACTACGCGCTGGGTGTGGTCGGCGATTTCGAGACAGCTCTCTATTTCTCGACCGTCTCCTTCTCGACGCTCGGCTACGGCGATGTCATCCCCGCGGTCGAATGGAGGCTGTTCGCGGCGCTCGAAGGGGTGGACGGCTTCCTGCTCATCGGCTGGTCGACGGCCTACCTGATCGCGGCCGGCATCCGCGTCGGGCCGTTTCGCAGCGGCGAGCATTTCTGAGGAGTCAGCGGCTCGCGCGCGGCCAGCTGTCCTTCACCGTCTCCATGGCGACGAAGGTCGAGGTCTGGGAGACGTGCGGCAGCGCCGAGATCTTCTCGCCGAGCACGCGGCGGTAGTTCGCAATGTCGGTCGTGCGCACCTTCAGGAGATAGTCGAAGCTCGACGCGATCATGTGGCACTGCTCCACCTCCGGTACCGCGAGTACGGCACGGTTGAAAGCATCGAGCGCGGCCGACCGGGTATCCGACAGTTTTACCTGCACGAATGCGACATGGCCTTCGCCCATCTTCTCGCGGTCGACCATGGCGGCATAGCCGCGGATGTAACCGTCCGCCTCCAGGCGTTTCACCCGCGCCTGCACCGGCGTCTTGGAAAGGCCGACCTTCTGTGCCAGTTCGGACATGGACAAACGGCCCTCGCGCGTCAGCGCGGCGAGGATGTTGCGGTCGATGCGGTCCAGCGCGTCTGCCAATCCAGAGAATCCGATCCAAACGATCTGAAAGTCCTTCTTTCTTTGGCACGCACGGCCTGTGAAGTGCAACAGAACGGTCCATACGTGCCGCCCGGGCGGTGGTAATCAGGAGACCTGCACCCGGCTTGACGCTCCTCGTCCCGCCGCGCCAAATCGGTGTCGTTCCTGCAAGGATTTCGCCATGCCGTCTCTTGCCAGCCTCCGCGATGCGATCCGTGCCAACACTCTCCGCGACGAGGACGAAACGCTTCGCCGCCTGGTGGAGGAGGCGAACCTCTCGGGCGACGAGCGCGCGAACATCTCGGCACGTGCGGAAGGGCTGGTGCGGACGGTGCGCAAATCCTCCGACCCGCACCTGATGGAGGTTTTCCTGTCGGAATACGGGCTGTCGACGCAGGAAGGCGTGGCGCTGATGTGCCTGGCGGAGGCGCTCCTGCGCGTGCCGGACGCGGAGACCATGGACGACCTGATCCGCGACAAGATCTCGCCGCACGACTGGTCGGCGCATTCGGGCGAGTCCACCTCGATCTTCGTCAACGCCTCGACATGGGCGCTGATGCTGACGGGCCGGGTGCTGGAGGAAGGGCAGGGCGGCATCGAGGGCACGCTCCGGGGCATGGTGCGGCGCCTCGGCGAGCCTGTGATCCGCACTGCGGTGTCGGCCGCCATGCGCGAGATGGGCGAACAGTTCGTGCTGGGGCGCACGATCTCCGAAGCGGTGAAGCGCGGCCGGCCCTACACGCAGAAGGGCTATCTCTATTCCTACGACATGCTGGGCGAGGCAGCGCGCACCGAGGCCGACGCCCGGCGCTACCACCGCGCCTATGCCGACGCCATCTCGTCGCTCGACAGCGGTGCGACGAGCACCAACATCCGCCGCAACTCTGGCATTTCCGTAAAACTCTCGGCGCTGCATCCGCGCTACGAGTTCACGCAGAAGGACCGAATGATGCCGGTCATGGTCGACCGTCTGCTCTCGCTGGCGATAGCCGCGCGCCATGCCCGCATGGGGCTCAACATCGACGCAGAGGAAGCGGACAGGCTCGACGTCTCGCTGGACGTGATCGAGCGGGCGCTGGCCGAACCGGAGTTGCAGGACTGGGACGGTTTCGGCGTGGTCGTGCAGGCCTACGGCCCCCGCGCGCCCTTCGTCATCGACTGGCTGCACGAGCTGGCGCGGCGGCTCGACCGCACCATCATGGTGCGGCTGGTAAAGGGCGCCTACTGGGATTCGGAGATCAAGCGGGCGCAGGCGATGGGGCTCTCGGGCTACCCGGTCTTCACGCGCAAGCCAAACACCGACGTTTCCTACATCGCCTGCGCAAAAAAGCTGCTGGAGATGACCGACCGCATTTATCCGCAGTTCGCCACCCACAACGCCCACACCGTCTCGGCTATCCTGGAGATGGCCGAGGACCGCGACAGCTTCGAGTTCCAGCGCCTGCACGGGATGGGCGAGGCGCTACACGAGACGGTGCGCAGGGCGGAAGGCACGCGCTGCCGCATCTATGCGCCGGTAGGCGCGCATTCCGACCTGCTCGCCTATCTCGTGCGGCGGCTTTTGGAAAACGGCGCCAATTCCTCCTTCGTGCACCAGATCGTCGACGAGGACGTCGGCGCCGACGAGATCGCCCGGGACCCGTTCGAGGTCGTGGAGAAACAGGGCAGGGCGCACAACCCGGCGATCCCCATGCCGTCGGAAATCTTCGGGCGCGACCGCAAGGCGGCGAAGGGCTGGGACATCACCGATCCGGTGACTATCGCGCGGCTGGAGAAGGAGCGGGCGCCGTTCGACGGCGGCCAACCGTGGATGTCGCGTCCTACCACGGGAGCGGCATCCGGCGAGGTGCGGCCGATCCTGAACCCGGCACACCCGGACGAGATCGTCGGAACCGTCGTGGAGGCCGATGCGGAGACCGCGGCGACGGCGGTCGCGGTCGGGAAGGCGGCGCAGCCCGGCTGGGCCGCGGTTCCTGTTGCCGAACGCGCGGAAATCCTGCGCCGGGCCGCCGACCTCTACGAGGCGAACGCGGCGGAGTTCTTCGTGCTGTGCACCCGAGAGGCGGGCAAGACGCTGGCCGACGGCATCGCCGAGGTGCGCGAGGCGGTGGATTTCCTGCGCTACTACGCGGCCGAATCCGAGGGGGTCGAGACAGGCACGCAGGCCCGCGGCGTCATCGTCTGCATCTCGCCCTGGAATTTTCCGCTCGCCATCTTCACCGGCCAGATCGCGGCCGCCCTCGTCACCGGCAACGCGGTGATCGCCAAGCCGGCCGAGCAGACGCCGCTGATCGCCGCCCGCGCCGTCGCACTACTGCACGAGGCCGGCATACCGGCCGAGGCGCTGCAGCTGCTGCCCGGCGACGGGCCCTGCGTCGGCGCGCCTCTGGTCGCCAGTCCGGACATCGCGGGCGTCTGCTTCACCGGTTCGACCGCCGTGGCCAAGGGGATCGAGCGGCAGATCGCGCAGACGACAGCCCCCGACGCCATGCTGATCGCCGAGACCGGCGGGCTCAACGCCATGGTGGTCGATTCCACCGCGCTGCCCGAACAGGCGGTGCGCGACATCCTCGCCTCGGCCTTCCAGAGCGCCGGCCAGCGCTGCTCGGCGCTCAGAATCCTCTACGTGCAGAAGGACGTCGAACGGAAGGTGGTCGAGATGCTGCGCGGCGCCATGGAAGCGCTGGTCGTCGGCGATCCACGCACGCTTTCGACCGACGTCGGCCCGGTGATCGACGAGGAGGCGCAGGCTTCGATCCGCGCCTATTGCGAGGAGATGGAGGCCAAGGGAAAGCTAATCGCCAAGCTCGATGCGCCGGCCGCCGGCCGCTTCGTGGCGCCGCACATCTTTCGCGTCTCGGGCATCGGCGAACTGGAGCGCGAGGTGTTCGGCCCGGTGCTGCACGTCGCGACCTTCGAGGCCGACGAGATCGACCGTGTGATCGCCGCCATCAACATGAAGGGCTACGGCCTGACCTTCGGACTGCACACCCGCATCGAGGGGCGCGTGCAGCACTTCGTCGACGGCGTGCATGCCGGCAACCTCTACGTCAACCGCAACCAGATCGGCGCCGTCGTCGGCTCGCAGCCCTTCGGCGGCGAGGGCCTGTCGGGCACCGGACCCAAGGCCGGCGGACCGCACTACCTGCGCCGTTTCCGTCGCTCGGCGCAGCGCCAGTCGCCGACGGGCGAGGGCGAGACGGTGACGGCGGCGATGATCGCCGAGCATTTTCCCGACAACCAGCGCGGCAGCTGGGCGACGCGGCCCGATCGGGTCGGTGCGCTGCGCAAACTCCTGCGCGGCAAGGCTGCCGATGCCGTTTCCGCAGCGGCCGGACTGGACGCCGGACCCTACGACCTGCCGGGGCCGACGGGGGAAGCGAACACACTGATGCTCGTCCCGCGCGGCCGCGTGCTCTGCCTCGGGCCGGACCCCGACCTCCTTCTGATGCAGGCGGTGCAGGCGCTGGCGATCGGCAACGCGGTGCTGGCCGTCGCGCCGGGCGCAACGGCCGCGCTCCAGCCGCTCCTGTCGAAAGGCCTGCCGGTCGGCACCCTGGATGGGATCGTGGAACCTAGAACGCTGACCGCGATCGCCGTGGATGCCGTCGCCTGCGCGGCCGAGGAGGTCAACCAGCGCGCGCTGCGCCAGGCGCTCGCCGCTCGGGAAGGCCCGATCGTACCGCTGGTCTCCGAGACATTGGCGCCCGCGGCCTACGCGCACGAGCGCGCGGTCTGCGTCGACACGACCGCGGCGGGCGGGAATGCGAGCCTGCTGGCGGCGGCGTAAGGTCACGAAGGACCGGCGCGGAGAGGACGTCAGGCGGCACGGAAGAGCGCTACCGCGTCAGGACCCGCGGGGAAGCGCAGGGTGCCCGTCCTGTCGGTGGCGGCCGCCCAGATGGCTTCGGCCACATCGCTTTCCGTGGTGGTCAGGAGCGGCTGCGCGTACTCCGCGAAAATCGGCGCGGCGAAATCGGCGTAGGCCTTCGGAAGGAGTTGCTCGGGGCGCACGGAGGTGTTCTGGCCGAACCGCGTGGTCGGAGCATAGCCGGGCTCTACCAGTTTGGCGCGGATGCCGAAGTGCGCGAGCTCATGGGCGAGCGAGCCGGTGAATCCCTCGATGGCATGCTTGCTGGCGGTATAGGCCGCTGCGAGTGGCATAGGGGCAAGTGTGACGCTCGAGGTAACGTTGACGATGACGCCGGAACGGCGATCGCGCATCTGCGGGATGACGGCCTGCGTCATGGCCATGACGCCGAAAGTGTTGGTATCGAAAACCTTCCGGACATGGGACATCGGCGTCGCTTCGAAGGCGCCGACGACGCCGATTCCCGCGTTATTGACGAGCACGTCGATCGGCCCGGCGTCTTCGATAGCCCGTGCGATGCTCTCCCCGTCCGTTACGTCCAGCGCCAGGATGCGCAGGTGCTCCGAAGGTGGCAGGACGCCTTCGCGCGGGCTGCGCATCGTGGCCACGACGTTCCATTGCTTCGCGAGAAAGTGCCGGGCGGTCTCGAGGCCGTAGCCCGAAGAGCAGCCGGTGATCAGGATGGTCTGCATGGTTCATCTCCTTATGGGGGTGTCGATGAGCCATGTTAGCGCGACATTTCCGGACGTTATACGCTTGTAGGTCCGCATCTAGTTTGCGATAGTCCAATTCATGATCGATCCGCTGTCTCAAGTCATCTCCTTGCTTCGTCCCCGCGCAGTGTTCACCAAAGCCATCAGCGGCGCCGGAAAGTGGGGGGTTCGCTACGCCGACTTCGGTCATCCAAGCTTCGCCATCGTTGTCGAAGGCTCCTGCCGCCTGGCTGTGGACGGGCAGGGGGAACTTGTCCTGGAGGCAGGCGACTTCGTTCTGCTGCCGAAGACGCCCGGCTTCACGATGGCGGGTTTCGAGCCCGTCATGCCTGATTTCATCGACCCGCATGAAACGGCGGCGCCGGTCGGGGAGGTCCGCCATGGTCGCCGGGACGGCCCGCCCAGCGTCCGCATCCTGGGCGGCTACTTCGTCTTCGAAGGCGACAATTCGGATCTGCTCGTGTCGCTCCTACCGGGGCAAGTGCACATTCGTGGCGTGGAACGGCTGTCGACACTGGTGAGGCTGCTCATCGAAGAGGCTGTCCTGGATCGGCAAGGGCGCGAACTGATACTCACGCGCCTCATCGAAATCCTGCTGGTCGAAGCGTTGCGGGTCGCACAGGAAGCCCCTGACGCCCCGGCGGGATTGCTGCGCGGTCTGGGCGATCGGCGATTGGCCGGACCCATCAGGCGGATGCATGCGGATCCCGCCTTTCCCTGGACGATGGCACAGCTCGCGAAAGAGGCCGCGCTCTCCCGCTCGGCGTTCTTCGATCGGTTCACGCGCAATGTCGGCATGCCGCCGATGGAGTATCTGCTGGCATGGCGAATGGCGCTGGCAAAGGATCTTCTTCGTCGGCCGGAAGTCGACATCGCGGACGTCGCCCAACGTGTCGGGTACGGATCAGCGAGTACTTTCAGCACCGCCTTCAGCCGGCAAGTGGGACAGCCGCCAGGCCGCTACTCGCGCGGTGTCGCCCGTGGGGCGCCGGGGCCGTAGCGATTCTTCCGAATCGCCTCTGGGTGTTCGCCCCTCAAGCTCCGTCGACCGGCGTGAACCCCTCGAACTGCGGATGGCCGATATAGAGCGGCTTGTTGCCGCCGGCGTTCTTGTGGGCGGCGCGGAACTGCTCGGACCTGGTCCAGGCGGAGAAATCGTCGTAGCTGTCCCAGACCGTGTGCGATGCAAAGAGCGTGTAGCCTTCCTCCTCGTTCACCGGCCCGCGCAGCAGGTGGAACTGCCGGAATCCCTTCATCTCGGAGAGGCTGGAGTCGCGGCCTTTCCACACGTTCTCGAAATCGGCTTCGGAGCCGGACTTCACCTTGAAGCGGTTCATGGCAATGTACATCGCATCGTCCCTCGGTACGCGAGTTGCTGGGTGGCAGGTCGTGATGCGGCCGCTCCTCAGCGGGCCGCGACCGTTTTCCGGCGTCAGTTGGCGATGGCGTGGCCCGTCGTGGCGTCGATCTTCAGGAGGTCGCGCATCATCGGCCGATCCTTGATCAGGTCGGCGATCGTGTGGCTCTCCAGGACGTCGAAGAAGGCGCCGAGCGCCTGGCGCAGGGCGGAATTCAGCGCGCAACTGTCGATCAGCGGACAGTCGGCGGCGTCGTTTTCGAAGCATTCGGCCATGGCGAAGCTCTCTTCTGTCACGCGCACGACGTCGAACAGCGTGATCTCGGCGGCTGGCCGTCCCAGCTTCACGCCGCCGTTGCGGCCGCGCACGGTGGTTACCAGCTCATGCTCGACCAGCGGCTGGAGGATCTTGAACAGGAACAACTCCGACACCGAATAGGCTTGCGCGATCTCGGGGATGCGGCTCAGGCGCCCGTCGTTGGCGGCGCAGTACATCAGGATGCGGATCGCGTAGTTGGTCTGGCGGGTCAGCCGCATGGGGGTATTCCTATTGCTGCCGTCTGGCTCGGCTCCTCTTTAGAAGGATTCCAGACAATGTGGTAGGGGGTAGGAAGACAAAACATGAGCAGATTTTTCATGTTTCTGTGATCGGATCGCGCCCGCTTCGGCAGCCCGGCCTTTCCGCAGGGCCGGGAAAAGGCTACCAAGCGGCGGCGGCAATCCGCTGAGGGTGGATTATGTGAGCGAAATCCTGCAGACCTGCACGATCAGGGTGAGCTTCGGCGACTGTGATCCGGCCGGCATCGTCTACTATCCCAACCATTTCCGCTGGTTCGACGCGACGTTTCATGCGCTGCTCCAGCGCTTCGGCGGCCATGCCGCCGTGTCGCGGAAACTGGGCTCCATCGGCATTGGCCTCATCGAGGTCGGCGGCGCGTTCCGCGCGCCGGCTGAGGACGGCGACGCGCTGGTCTTGACTGCCCGCCTGGTGGAATGGCGGGAAAAGACGCTGCGGATCGCCTACGAAGGCCGGATCGACGATCGGCTGACGGTGGAAGGCTTCGAGGTGCGCGGCCTGTTCATCCGCGAGGACGGACGGTTGCGGGCCGGCCGGATGGCGCCGCTCAGGGAGATGCTCGAAGCGGGAGCGGGGAAGGCGTACGCATGACGCCCGACGCGCTCAGGCAGTTGATCCGCGTGCCCGACCGGCCACGGGCGGAGGACCATGTAATCGCGCGCGCCGTCGAGAGCACCGACGGGATCGCAACCGAGCGCCTCGCGCTCGATCTCGGCGACGGCCATAGCGCCCGCGTCTTCCTGACGCGCCCGGTGGAGCCGAAAGGTCGCCTGCCGGCGGTGCTCTACTGCCACGCGCATGGCGCTCGTTACGAAATTGGTGCGTCGGAACTTACCGAGGGGCGGTCGAGCCTGCTCGGTCCCTACGGGCCGTTGCTCGCCCGGCGTGGATTCATCAGCCTCTGCCTCGACATGCCGACCTTTGGAGACCGCGCGGGCCAGAAAGAGGACGCGCTGTCGAAGGCGCTGCTGTGGAAGGGCAGGACGCTGATGGGCGAGATGCTCGCCGATCTCCTCGCCGGTTTCGATCATCTGGTCTCGCGTGCCGACGTCGATCCTGACCGCATCGCGGCGTTCGGATTGTCGATGGGCGCTACACACGCCTATTTCCTCGGCGCCATCGAGCCGCGCATCGCCCGCGTGGCGCATCTCTGCTGCTTCGCCGACCTAGCCACACTGATCGAGACCGGCGCACACGACCTGCACGGACACTACATGACGATCCCCGGTCTGTTGGCGCAGACCTCGTTCGGCCGCATCGCGGGAATGATCGCCCCGCGCCCGCAACTGATCTGCACTGGCGAAAGGGATCCGCTGACCCCGTCGGCGGCGGTCGAGAAGGCGTTTTCCGAGTGTCGAACCGCATACCGGGCCGTCGGGGCGGAGGCCGCGCTGCTGCGACTTTTTGAGCCCGAAACCGGGCACATGGAAACGCCGGCGATGCGCGAGGCCGTCCTGGCATTCCTGGACGGCCTACGCTGACGAGCAGTCTCCCACCTTAGCGATCTAAATAAAACTCGAACCTCAGTGCCAAGCAATCCTTAGGGGAACTCGCCTAGGTTGCGAGACATGAGCAAGGCACGTCTTCATGTCGCGAAGCCGCGGTCGACGCACTCTCATCGGCGGAGTGCCTCCCGCCGGCCCGGACCGCTACCAAGGGTGCATACTGCAGCCTGGGCGGTTCTTCTCTTAGCGATTGGACTCTTCTCGTTCGCGGGATCGGATTTCGCATCCCTGTGGTCCAGTCCCTCGCCGGTCGCCTTCGCCGGATCGCCGCCGCGAACCTGCTCGGAGGCGCGTCAACGAGGTTTGGCACCAATGACCCGCTGGCACCCGGCCTATTCGGCGCATCTCGACCGCGATCGCGACGGCGTCGCCTGCGAGCCCTATTTCGGGCGGTAGCGTCGCCGCCGTCCGGCCGGAAGCGCACCAATGCTTCTTGTACAATTGTCCAAAGACCGTGGACAGGCGGACATGAAACCGCTAGAAAATCCTCCGCCAGGGAGGGTGATGAAGCCAGCATGCCGAGAGCCGCACGGGAAACCGATTCCAGGACCGCGATCCTCGACGCGGCGGAAGAGCTGTTTTCGGAGCGCGGCTTCGGCGCGGTGGCGCTGCGCGAGATCGCCCGCGCGGCCGGTCTCAACGTCGGCAGCCTGACGTACCATTTCGGCGACAAGGCCGGCATCCTGGAGGCCATCTACAGGCGCCACACCAACCCGATGAACGCCCGCCGGCTGGAACTGATCGGCGAGGCCAAGCGAATCGAGGATCGCGACCAGCGCCTGATGGCAATCCTGCGCGCATACGTGCTGCCGGCATTCTCTTCCTCGGACGACCTCGTGGGTGGCGGCACTCGGTTCACGCGCATGCGCGCGATCCTGTCGGCCGAAGGCAACGCCCAGGCGCGCGCGATCATCGCCGACGCCTTCGACACGACCACCAGATCCTTCATCGATGCGATCGCCGACTGCGTCACCGGCGCCGCGCGCGAGGACATCGTCTGGCGCAGCCAGTTCTTGCTCGGCTCGCTCTACTACACGCTGATCAACCCCGAACGAATCTCGCGCCTGTCCGACGGCAGGGCCGACGGGGGCGACCACGACGAGGCGATCCGCCAGATCGTGCTGTCGAGCCACGCGAGTTTCCGGGCGCTCGCCCGAACGTCCGGCACGCCCGCGGGCGAACTGGAGCATTCCGCATGACCAACTCAAAGGGAGGTAGAACCATGAAAATTTCCATCGCATTGAAGGCGGCCGCGGTCGCACTTTCGCTGGCGGCGACGCCGGCGCTGGCGCAGGAGCGCGTCGCGATCGGCACCGGCGGCACCGGCGGCCTGTTCTACGTGATCGGCGCCGGCATGGCCGACATTTTGAACAAGCACATGGAGAACACCACCGCGCGGGCGGAAGTCACCGGCGCGTCGGTGGAAAACATCCGCCGCGTGGCGGCCGACCAGATGACCTTCGGCTTCTCCTCGTCCTCGACGCTCTACGAGGCGAAGAACGGCATGGGTCCGTTTGACGGCGATGCGCAGCCGGTCGCGGCGATGGCCTATCTCTATCCGGCCGTCCTACAGATCGCCACGGTCGCCGACACCGGCATCGCCTCGCTCGAGGATCTTGCCGGCAAGAAGGTCAATCTCGGACCTCCCGGCAGCAACGCCGCCGTGCTGGCGCAGCGCCTGCTCGAGGCCTACGGCGTTTTCGATCCCGGCAACGCGCAGTTCCTGTCCTACACGGAAGGAACCAACGCGCTGATGAACGGCACGGTCGACGCCACCGTCGTACTTGCCGGCGCCCCGACCGCCGCGCTGATCGATCTCGACGCCCAGCGCGACATGGTGCTCCTGCCGCTCGACGAACAGAAGGTTTCCGGCCTGTTCGAGAAGTACCCCTTCTATCAGCCATACGAGATCCCGGCCGGCACCTATCCGGACCAGACCGAAGGCGTGATGGTCATCAACGACCCGGCGACGATCTTCACCAGCGAAGGCGCCGACGAGGCGCTGGTCAACTCGATCACCAAGACCATCTTCGAGCACTTGGACAAACTCGGCGAGGTCCACCCGCAGGCCAAGGCCATCGCGCTCGACACCGCGACGAAGACGCCGATCGACCTGCATCCGGGCGCCAAGGCCTATTTCGATACCGCGAAGTAGTTCGGGCGGAACAGGAAACGCATGCACGCGATCATCGACAGGATCCGGCTCGACCGCGCGGCGGACCGGGGCGAAGGGGAGGCGGCCATCGTGTCGCTCCTCTTCGCCGTCCTCGCCGTTGCCGTCACGGCGCTCGTCATCTACGGCGCCTATTTCGGGCTGATCACGGCGCTGATCCTGCGCTCCCTGTTCTATTCGCTCGTCTCGGCCGGCGGGCTTCTGCTCGTCGGCCTCAACGCCCGCGCAGGCTGGACGCGGTTACTCTGTTATGGGCTCGTTCCGGTCGCGCTGGTGCCGGGCTTCCATCTCTGGCAGTCCTACGTCGACATCATCATGCGCGGTGCGATGGCGACGCCGCCGGACCTCTGGATCTTCGTCGGGGTCATGGCCGTGCTCCTGGTGCTTGTGCGCATGGCGCTCGGCTGGGCTCTCGTGATCCTGGTCGGTGTGGCAATCGCCTATGCCTGGTTCGGCTACCTGATCCCCGGCCAGTACGGCCACGGCGGTTATGACCTGCGGCGGCTCGCCTCCACGCTCATGCTTTCCACCGAAGGCATCTACGGCCTGCCGATGGGGGTGGCCGTCGAATACATCTTCCTCTTCGCGCTGCTCGGGACGCTGCTGATGAAGATCGGCACGGGCGAGGTCTTCGTCGACATCGCGCGCGGGCTTACGGGCCGCATGCAGGGTGGGCCGGGCCTGTCGGCGGCGCTGTCGAGCGCCATGCTCGGCACCATCAACGGCAGCGCGGTTGCCAACGTCGTCACCACCGGCACTTTCACCATCCCGCTGATGAAGCGCGTCGGATATTCACCCATACTTGCCGGGGCCATCGAGGCGGCGGCCTCCTCCGCCGGGCAGATCCTTCCGCCGGTCATGGGCGCGGCCGCTTTCCTGATGGCCGAGATCATCGGCGTTCCCTATTCGCAGATCGCGCTCGCCGCGCTGGTGCCGGGGCTCCTCTACGTCGTCGCCCTGATGGTGGCGGTGCGGCTGGAGGCCGGTCGGCTTGGACTGGAGCGCGACACGGACGCGGGACTGGCGCTTCTGCGCGAGACTTTGGTGAAGCGGGGCTACCTGCTGCTCCCGCTCGTCGGGCTCATCGCTTTCCTGATCATGGGCTACACGCCGACCCGCGCGGCCGTGCTGTGTATCGTACTCGGTCTCCTGATCTCGCCGTGGAACAGGCTCACGCGGGTCGGGCCGGTCGATCTGGTCATCGTTTGCCGCGACACCCTGGTGGCGACGATGCCAATCGTGGCGGCGGTCGCGGCGGCCGGCGCCGTCATCGGCGTGCTCAACTTGTCCGGCCTAGGGCTTATGCTGTCGGGCCTGATCGTCGATCTCGGCGGGCAGAACATCTGGGCGATCCTGGTGCTGACCGCCCTTGCCTCCTTCGTGCTCGGCATGGGACTGCCGACGTCTGCGGCTTACCTGCTGCTCGCGGTCTTGATCGCGCCCGCGCTGACCAGGCTCGGCCTGCCGCCGATTGTCGCCCACATGTTCATCTTCTACTACGGTCTCGTTTCGGCGATCACGCCGCCGGTGGCACTCGCAGCCTATGCGGCGGCGAGCATCTCGGGCGGAGATGCCAACAAGACGGCCTTTGAGGCCGTGCGGCTCGGCTTCGTAAAACTGCTGGTGCCGTTCCTCTTCGTCACCATGCCGGGACTGCTGATGATCGGCTCGCCCCCCGAGATCGTCCTGTCGGGAATTCTCGCCACGATCGGCGTCGTCGGGCTGACGATCGCCTTCGCCGGCTGGCTGGCCCGGCCGCTCGGATCCGGGGAGCGGCTCATGATGGCCGCCGCAGCCCTTCTGGTGATCTGGCCGACCGCGGTGACGGCGACCGATCCCGTGACGCTTCTCGCGCGCGTCCTCGGCTGTGCCGTCCTCGGCCTGTTCGCCTGGCGCGCCATGACTTCTGGCGGCGCGGTCGCCGCCGCCAACCGACCGAGAGTTTCGTGATGTCTGACGCCTTGCCCTACCACCCGTCGCCGAAGAAGCCGGACATCGCGCTGCCCGCCGGCGCCTGCGATGCGCATTGCCACATCTTCGGTCCGGCGGCCGAATTCCCCTTCGCGCCCGAGCGCAACTACACGCCCGTCGATGCGCCGAAGCAAAAACTCTTCGCGCTGCACCGCCTGCTCGGCATCGAGCGCGCCGTGATCGTTCAGGCAAGTTGCCACGGCACCGACAACACGGCGATGATCGACGCGATCGCGGCGGCCGGTGGCCGCTACCGCGGAATCGCGATGGTGAAACCGGACGTGACGGACGCCGAACTGGCCGCGCTGCACGAAGGCGGCGTGCGCGGCGTGCGCTTCAACTTCGTCACCCATCTCGGACAGGATGCCGACCTCGACGCGGTACGTGCGGTGATCGGCAAGATAAAGCCGCTAGGATGGCACGCCGTGATTCATTTCGAGGCAGACCGGCTGGAGAAGCTGGCGCCGGTCCTGAAGGAACTGCCTCTCACCATGGTGATCGACCACATGGGACGGGTCGATGCCAGCCTCGGCGTAGACCAGCCGGCGTTCCGCATGCTGGTCGACCTCATGGAGGACGAGCGCTTCTGGGTGAAGGTCTGCGGCTCCGAACGCGTATCGCGCGCGGGTCCGCCGTTCCACGACGCCGTGCCTTTCGCCCGCATGCTGGTGGACCGGTTCCCCGACCGCGTACTCTGGGGCACCGACTGGCCACACCCCAACATCAAGAAGCACATGCCGGACGATGGCGCGCTGGTCGACCTGCTTGCGCTGATCGCGCCGGAGGAAGACCGATTGCACAGCCTTCTGGTGGACAACCCGACACGGCTATACTGGCCCGAGGAGAGGACATGAACCAAACCGAGCCCTGTTTCGACGTCGCCCATCTGGGGCACGTGGAACTCCTCACGGACAAGCCTGAGGAGAGCCTGGACTTCTTCGTCAACGTCTACGGACTGACCGAAAGCGGGCGCGAGGGCGATTCCGTCTATCTGCGCGCCTGGGACGATTACGAGTTCCATTCGCTCAAGCTCACCGCCTCGAATAGCACGGGCATGGCCCACTGCGGCTACCGGACATCGTCCGAAGCGGCCTTGCAGCGCCGCGTCGCCGTCATCGAGAGGATGGGGCTGGGCATCGGCTGGACAGACGGCGACCTTGGCCACGGGCGCAGCTACCGCTTCAACAGCCCCGACGGCCACGTCTTCGAACTCTACTGGGACACGAACAAGTATGACGCTCCGGCGGGTGAGAAGCCGGCGCTGAAGAACATCGCGCAACGCTACCACGGCCGCGGCGCCGCGCCGCGTCGCGTCGACCATTTCAACCTGCTTGCCTCCGACGTTTCGAAGATCCGCGACTTCATGGTCGAGGCCATGGGCAGCCGCGTCACCGAAATGATCCAGCTCGACAACGGCCGCATCGGCGGCTGCTGGTTCACGGTCAACAACAAGGGCTACGACATGGCCTGCACGGAGGATCATTCGGGCTCGAAAGGCCGCTTCCACCACCTGACCTACGCAGCCGACCACCGCGACGACATCCTGCGCGCGGCCGACGTCTTTCTGGAGAACGGCGTCTTCATCGAGACCGGACCGCACAAGCACGCGATCCAGGGAACCTTCTTCCTCTACGTCTACGAACCGGCGGGCAACCGCATCGAGATCGCCAACGCGGGGGCCCGGCTGATCGTCGATCCTGACTGGAAGCCGGTCGTGTGGACCGAGCAGGAGCGGAAGAAGGGCCAGGCCTGGGGCCTGAAGACCATCGAGAGCTTTCACACGCACGGCACGCCGCCCGTGGCGGCGGCCTCGAACCATGGAGACCGGAAATGACTGCAGGGACCGCGCTGGTCGTCAGCGCGCATTCGGCCGATTTCGTCTGGCGCGCGGGGGGCGCCATCGCGCTCCACGCCGAACAGGGGATGGACGTGACTGTGGTCTGCCTGTCCTATGGCGAGCGCGGCGAGAGCGCCAAGCTGTGGCGCCAGGACGGCATGACCCTCGACCGGGTCAAGAGCGAGCGCCGGAAGGAGGCGGAGAACGCCGCGAACGCGCTCGGCGTCGCCGACATCCAGTTCTGGGATCTCGGCGACTATCCGATCGCGCTTTCGCAGGCGTCGCTGTTCCGGCTGGCCGACCTCTTCCGCAAGATCCGGCCGTCCTTCATGCTGACGCACTCTCGGGAGGATCCCTACAATCGGGACCATCCGCTGGTCAGCCAGTTCGCGCAGGAGGCGCGCATCGTCGCGCAGGCGCACGGGCACGAGCCGGACGTCAAAGTGATCGGCGCCCCGCCGGTGATGCTGTTCGAGCCGCACCAGCCGGAACAATGCCGCTGGATGCCGAACACGCTGCTCGACATCACGCCGGTGTGGGACAAGAAGCTCGCGGCGATCAAATGCATGGCTGGCCAAGAGCATCTTTGGGAATATTACACTCGCGTCGCCCTGCAGCGCGGCGCCCAGGCGGCCCGAAACTCCGACAAGAAGATAACCTACGGCGAGGCCTACGAGGCGGTGTTCCCGTACGTGGTCGAGACGCTGGTGCCGACGCCGGGGCGGGGGTGAACACCAGGAGGTGCTGACGATGTTCCGCGGCGGATGCTACTGCGGGCGTGTGCGCTACGAGGTTACGGCGGAGCCCGTGATCTCGGCCCAGTGCCACTGCCGGCCATGCCAGTATTTTTCAGGTGGCGGTCCGAACTACTACATGCTCGTGGAGCCCGCGCGCTTTGCCTATTCCGCGGGGCAAACCGCGTCTTTCCGGCGCCCTGACCTGGAGAACGCCGTCACGCGCGAGTTCTGTCCGTCCTGCGGAACGCACCTCCTCACCCGAAGGCCGGGCCTCAGGCAAATCGTCCTGAAAGCCGGAACCCTCGATGATCCGTCCTTGTACGGAAAGCCCAGGATGGCGATCTTCTGCGCCGAGATGGCACCATTTCATCTGATCCCGGACGGCATACCGGCGTTCGAAGGGTTGCCGGAACGGCGATGATCCACTTGCGAGGAAAAGAACAATGAGCGTGGTCGTTCAGAACATCGAAAGAGCCGCTAGCGAGACCATCGACGGTCTTGGCGAATGTGGCGTCGCCACGGTGCACGAGGCGATGGGCCGTAAGGGCCTGATGCGCGCCTTCATGCGGCCGATCTATTCCGGTGCCCGTATTGCCGGTTCGGCGGTGACGGTCTCGATCGCGCCGGGTGACAACTGGATGATCCATGTCGCGGTCGAGCAGTGCCGGGAGGGCGACATTCTCGTCGTCGCGCCGACCAGCCCCTGCGAGGACGGCTATTTCGGCGAGCTCCTCGCGCGCTCCCTGATGTTCCGGAAGGTGAGGGGCTTTATCATCGAGGCCGGCGTGCGCGACGTGCGCGACCTGACCGAGATCGGCTTCCCGGTCTGGTCGAAGGCTGTCTTCGCCCAGGGCACGGTCAAGGAGACGCTGGGATCGGTCAACGTGCCGGTGGTCTGCGCCGGAGCGGCGGTCCATCCCGGCGACGTGATCGTGGCTGACGACGACGGCGTTTGCGTCGTTCCGCGGGCGGAAGCCGAGACAGCCCTGAAAGCGAGCCGCGCGCGTGAGACCAAGGAGGCCGAGACGCGCAAGCGGCTGATGGCTGGCGAACTCGGTCTCGACATCTACGGTATGCGCGAGAAACTCGCCGCGAAGGGGCTGAAATATGTCTGATGGCGTGCGCTGCATGTGGATGCGCGGCGGCACCTCCAAGGGCGGCTATTTCCTTGCCGACGACCTGCCGGCCGACACGGCGGCGCGCGACGCCTTCCTGCTGCGCGTCATGGGTTCGCCCGATTCGCGTCAGATCGATGGCATGGGCGGGGCCGACCCGCTGACCTCCAAGGTCGCGGTGGTACGGAAGTCTGCTCGCGACGGCGTCGATGTCGACTACCTGTTCCTCCAGGTCTTCGTCGACAAGCCGATCGTCACCGACGCGCAGAACTGCGGCAACATCCTTGCCGGCGTCGGCCCCTTTTCGATCGAGCGCGGACTTGTCGCGGCCCGCGATGGCGAGACGCCTGTGCGCATCTTCATGGAAAACACCGGCCAGATCGCCGTCGCGACCGTTGCGACGCCCGGCGGCATGGTGAGCTACAAGGGCGACGCGCGCATCGACGGCGTGCCTGGGACAAGCGCGCCGGTGCCGATCGAGTTCGAGGACACGGCCGGCTCCTCCTGCGGCGCGCTGCTGCCCACCGGCAACCCGGTCGACGTGATCGACGGCGTCGAGGTGACAATGATCGACAACGGCATGCCCTGCGTGGTCATGCGCGCCGCCGACATGGGCATCTCCGGAGACGAAACGCCCAAGGAACTCGAAGGCAACGCGGAGCTTCGGGCAAGACTCGAGGCGATCCGGCTGAAGGCCGGGCCGCTCATGAACCTCGGCGACGTAGAGAAGAAGTCGGTCCCGAAGATGACGATGGTCTCGCCGGCGAAGAACGGTGGCGCGATCTCGACGCGCACCTTCATCCCGCATTCCTGCCACTCCTCGATCGGCGTGCTGGGCGCCGTTAGCGTCGCAACGGCCTGCCTGTTGCGGGGCTCTCCCGCCGCCGAGATCGCATCCGTCGGCGAAGGCGACCGGCGCTCGCTCTCCATCGAGCACCCGACCGGCGAGATGACAGTGGTGGCCAGCCTCGGCGCCGACGGAAGTGTGAAGAGCGCGGCGATCCTGCGCACCGCGCGAAAACTCTTCGACGGAACCGTGTTCGCGGACTGAACGGAGCCGGCGATGCACATCGGATTCATCGGGTTCGGCGAAGCGGCCCGCGCCTTCCAGGAAAGTCTCTCCGGGACGAACGGAGACCTGTCCTTCTCGGCCACCGATATCCTGCTGGATCACGAAGGCGCGGATGGCGATTGCGCGCGGGCGATGCGGGAGCGCGGCGTTGCGGCGGCTGCCGCCACCGATGGCATGCCTGACGCTGACTGGATCGTCAGCGCCGTGACGGCGGACCAGAGCCTCCAAGCGGCGGCGACGGCCTGTGCGTGGTTGCGGCCGGGCCAGACGTTCTTCGACATCAACTCCGTTTCGCCCGACCGCAAGCGCGCGACGGCCGCGAAGGCGAACGCCACCGGCGCGGTCTACGTCGACATGGCGGTGATGGCGCCGGTGCATCCGAAGGGACATCGCACCAAGATGCTCCTCGCCGGCCCCGTCGCGGCCGAAACTTCCGAGCGGCTGTCGGCCCTCGGCTTCGATTTCGAGACCGTGGGTCCGGCGCCCGGATCGGCGACCGCCATTAAGATGGTGCGAAGCCTGTTCGTGAAGGGGCTCGAGGCGATCACCGTCGAGGCGCTGCTCGCCGCGCAGGCGTCCGGTTGCCTCGACTACATCATGGGCTCGCTTTCCGGTTCCTATCCGGGCCTCGGCTGGCCGGACTTCGCGCGCTACGAGTTCGAGCGCACGCTGAAGCACGGCAAGCGCCGCGCCGCCGAGATGCGCGAGAGCGCGGCGACGCTCCGCGCGCTGGGCCTCCACGATGCGCTGGCCGACGCCATCGCCGACGTGCAGGAGAAGATGGGCGGGCTCGCCGCGCTTCCGGAATTTGCGCAAGGAACTCCCGATCTGGCGCCGCTGGTGGCTGCGCGACGGACCGGATCGGCGCGGGACGGATAGGCTTTCGCGAACCGCGGTTCCCGACCCAGTCCCGGTGCTGCCCCAGACGCCAAAACCGTGGCTTCTCGAAGTTGTCCACAAGTTGGAGAATCCGCGCCGGCGTCCTATATAACGCCCAGTGATTCCATTGACGATCGTGATCCAGTTTGGCTGACCTTACCACCCCGCGCGGGTCCGATGGCGGACCCAACGGCATAGAGCCGATTTCCATCATCGAGGAGATGCAGCGCTCCTATCTCGACTACGCGATGAGCGTGATCGTGAGCCGGGCGCTGCCGGACGTGCGCGACGGGCTGAAGCCCGTGCACCGGCGCATCCTCTACGCTGCGCACGAGAGCGGCTACCACTGGAACCGCAAGCACGTGAAATCGGCGCGCCCGGTCTCCGACGTGATGGGCAAATACCACCCGCACGGCGACGCCTCGATCTACGACGCCCTCGTGCGCATGGCGCAGGACTGGTCCATGCGCCTGCCGCTCATCGACGGGCAGGGCAATTTCGGCTCGATCGACGGCGATCCGCCAGCGGCCATGCGCTACACCGAGGCGCGGCTCACCAAGGCCGCCCACGAGATCCTGGAGGACATCGACAAGGACACGGTCGATTTCCAGGACAACTACGACGGCTCCTCCTCCGAGCCCAAGGTTCTGCCGGCGCGCTTCCCCAACCTTCTGGTCAACGGCTCGGGCGGCATCGCCGTCGGCATGGCGACCAACATCCCGCCGCACAATCTGGGCGAGGTCTGCGACGCCGCGATCGCCATCGTCGACAATCCCGCCATCGACCTGCCGGCGCTGATGGAGATCATCCCGGGGCCGGATTTCCCGACCGGAGGCATCATCCTCGGCCGCGCGGGCATCTACAGCGCCTATCAGACCGGTCGCGGCTCCATCCTGATGCGCGGCAAGGTCGACATCGAGCAGATCCGCGGCGGCGACCGCGAAGCGATCATCATCACCGAGGTGCCCTACCAGGTGAACAAGGCCACGATGATCGAGAAGATGGCCGAACTCGTGCGCGACAAGCGCGTCGAGGGCATCTCCGACATCCGCGACGAAAGCGACCGGCAGGGCTATCGCGTCGTCATCGAGCTGAAGCGGGACGCCAACGCCGAGGTCGTGCTGAACCAGCTCTACCGCTACACGCCGCTGCAGACCTCGTTCGGCGCCAACATGGTCGCGCTCAACGGCGGCAAGCCGGAGCTGATGAACCTCGTCGATATCCTGAAGGCCTTTGTGTACTTCCGGGAAGACGTGGTCAGCCGGCGCACGAAATACCTCTTGAGGAAGGCGCGCGAGCGCGCCCACGTGCTCGTCGGTCTCGCCATTGCGGTGGCCAACATCGACGAGGTTATCAAGCTGATCCGGGCGGCACCCGATCCGCAGACGGCGCGCGAGCAACTGATGGAGCGGCGCTGGCCGGCCCACGACGTCGAGGCGCTGATCCGCCTGATCGACGATCCCCGCCACCGCATCAACGAGGACGGCACCTACAATCTCTCCGAGGAGCAGGCCCGCGCGATCCTGGAACTGCGCCTTCAGCGCCTGACGGCGCTCGGCCGCGACGAGATCGCCGACGAGCTGAACAAGATCGGCGAGGAGATCCGCGACTATCTCGACATCCTCGGGTCGCGCGCCCGCATCCAGAAGATCGTCAAGGATGAGCTCGCCGCCGTGCGCGACGAGTTCGGCACGCCTCGCCGCACCGAGATCGCCGACGGCGGCGCCGACATGGAGGACGAGGACCTTATCCAGCGCGAGGACATGGTCGTAACCGTCAGCCATTCCGGCTAC
The DNA here is from genome assembly GCF_040839445.1 of Aquibium pacificum. NCBI lineage: Bacteria > Pseudomonadati > Pseudomonadota > Alphaproteobacteria > Hyphomicrobiales > Phyllobacteriaceae > Aquibium > Aquibium pacificum. The sequence continues at coordinate 31,044 of NZ_JBDPGJ010000003.1, forward strand.
ATCAAGCGTGTGCCGCTGTCGCTCTACCGGGCCCAGCGGCGCGGCGGCAAGGGCCGCTCCGGCATGTCGACCAAGGAAGAGGATTTCGTCACGCGGCTGTTCGTGGCCAACACGCACACCCCCGTGCTCTTCTTCTCCTCGCGCGGCATCGTCTACAAGGAAAAGGTCTGGCGCCTGCCGATCGGCAATCCGCAGTCGCGCGGCAAGGCGCTGATCAACATGCTGCCGCTGGAAAAGGGCGAGCGCATCACCACCATCATGCCGCTGCCGGAGGACGAGGACAGCTGGGGCGAGCTGGACGTCATGTTCGCGACGACCCGCGGCACGGTCCGCCGCAACAAGCTGTCGGACTTCATCCAGGTGAACCGCAACGGCAAGATCGCCATGAAGTTGGAAGAGGGCGACGAAATCCTCGGCGTCGAAACCTGCACCGAGAACGACGACGTCCTGCTGACGGCAGATTCCGGCCAGTGCATCCGCTTCCCCGTGGCTGACGTCCGCGTCTTCGCTGGGCGCAGCTCGGTCGGCGTGCGCGGCATCGCCATGGGCGAGAGCGACCGGGCGATCTCCATGACGATCCTGGAGCACGTAGAGGCGACCGCGGCCGAGCGCGCGGCCTATCTGAAACGCTCCGTCGCCGACCGTCGCGCGACGACCGGAGAGGACGAGGAGATCGTGCTCACCAACGAGGAGATTTCGGAGGAGGCCGATCTTTCGGACGAGCGTTACGACGAACTGAAGACACACGAGCAATTCGTTCTGACGGTCACTGAATACGGCTACGGAAAGCGCTCGTCGTCTTACGACTTCCGCGTCATCGGGCGCGGCGGAAAGGGCATCCGGGCGACCGACGTGTCGAAGGTCGGCGAGATCGGCCGGCTGGTTGCCGCGTTCCCGGTCTCCGACGGTGACCAGATCATGATGGTTTCCAACGGTGGCCAGGTCATCCGCGTGCCCGTCACCGGCATCCGCTTCGCCAGCCGCGCGACCAAGGGCGTGACCATCTTCAGCACTGCCGAGGGCGAGCGCGTCGTGTCGGTGGAGCGCATTTCCGAGCCCCAGTCGGAAGAAGAGGCGGAAGTCGTTGCCTCGGAGACACCCGACCCGACTGAACCGCCGGCGCCGACCGACGAGCAGTAGGCCCCGGTTCCCGGATAACAAAACGGCCGCCCGTTATCCGGGCGACCGTTCTGCATGAACTCAGACTGGGAACCTTGAACTACCTGCGCAGCCCGTCGAACGGGTTCTTGCGCGTGACGCGAACTTCCTGTTTCTGCCGCTGTGCTTCCTCGTAGAAGCCGAAGGCCGTTGCTATGAGCATGGCGACCATCATGGCGGTTGCAAGAATCGTTATCAGCATGGCATCAATCTCCTTGCAGTTCGTAACGGACAGAAGCCGGATCGGTTTCAATCGTCTGTGAATTTCCTGGCACAGGACCGCTGAACCGGAGCTGAGGTGTCTGTTCATCTGCCGTTCATGTGAGCCGCTGGAGCCACCGAGCCTGATTGCGTTCTGTCTGCCGGCGGACTAGAAGCCCCGCCATGACAAAGCGCGTCGCGATCTATGCCGGTTCCTTCGATCCGCTCACCAACGGCCACCTCGATGTCCTGAAGGGTGCTCTCGCCATTGCGGACGAGATCATCGTCGCCATCGGCATCCAGCCAGGTAAGACGCCGGTCTTCTCCTTCGACGAAAGGGTCGCGCTGATCCGCGCTGTGGCGCGCAGCGAGATGCCGGAAGCGGAGAACCGCTTGCGCGTGGAGGCGTTCAAGGGGCTGCTGGTCGATGCGGCGCGCGAACACGGTGCCTCGATCATGATCCGCGGGCTGCGCGACGGCACCGACCTCGACTACGAGATGCAGATGGCGGGCATGAACGAGACGATGGCGCCCGACCTGCAAACCGTCTTCATTCCGGCAAGTCCGTCGGTGCGCACGATTACCGCCACACTCGTGCGCCAGATCGCCGCCATGGGCGGCGAGATCGGTTCCTTCGTCCCGAAGGTGGTCGCATCGGCTCTCGCCGCTAAGTTCAAGTCCTGATCAACGAACAGGGAGTTACCCCATGCTGCTTTCCAGGCTGGCTTCGGCCGCAATTCTTTCGGCGGGCCTCGTCTTCGGCGCCGTCGCGGCGGAGCCGGAAAATACGCTGATCCTCGAACTTGGGGACGGCAATGTGGTTATCGCCCTTCGCCCTGACCTGGCACCGCAACACGTCGAGCGCATCAAGAAGCTCGTCCGCGATGGCGAATACGACAACGTCGCCTTCCATCGCGTGATTGAAGGCTTCATGGCGCAGACCGGCGACGTCGAGTTCGGCGACATCAACGACGGCTTCAATGCACGGCGCGCCGGCACCGGCGGTTCCAGCTTGCCGGATCTGCCGGCGGAGTTCTCCGAGGAGCATTTCGTCCGCGGTACGGTCGGCATGGCGCGCGCGCAGGACCCGGACTCAGCGAACTCGCAGTTCTTCATCATGTTCGCGCCCGCGCCCAACCTCGACAATTCCTACACGATCGTCGGCGAGGTTGAGGAAGGCATGGAGCATGTCGACAAGATCAAGAAGGGCGATCCCGCACTGAACGGCGTGGTCTCCGCGCCCGACCGCATCATCGACGCGCGCATCGCGGCGGATCAATAGGGCGGTCATAACCGCTCGCGCACAAGCATCATCGAAAGGAACAATGCAAATGGCGGAAATAAAAGATCCGGAAAACACGATTCTGATGGAGACGACGAAGGGCAACGTCACCATCGAGCTTTTCCCGGACCTCGCTCCCGGCCATGTCGGCCGCATCAAGGAACTGGCGCGCGAGGGCGCCTATGACGGCGTGGTCTTCCACCGCGTTATTGACGGCTTCATGGCGCAGACCGGTGACGTCAAGTTCGGCAAGTCGGGCGGATCATCCTTCAACCCGGGCCGTGCCGGCATGGGCGGCTCGGACAAGCCGGACCTGAAGGCCGAGTTCTCCAACACGAACCACGCGCGCGGCACCTGCTCCATGGCCCGTTCGCAGAACCCGAACTCCGCCAATTCGCAGTTCTTCATCTGCTTCGACGACGCGGGTTTCCTCAACCGCCAGTACACGGTCTGGGGCCAGGTGATCGAAGGCATGGAAAACGTCGACAAGATCAAGCGCGGCGAACCCGTGCAGGATCCCGACAAGATCGTGTCCATGAAGGTCGCCGCGGACGCGAAGTGATGCGTGGGACGGCGATCGCGCTCCTTGCGGGACTGCTTGCGGGGGCGACCTCTCCGGCGCTCGCGACGGGTGAGATCGTCTGTTCTGCCGAAGACGTCTCGGTCGACCTGCTGGTCGGCCGCCTCGACGTTCTCTCGGTCGTGCGCGCCGTCGTGACGATCGGCGACGAGACCTGGTCGACCGAGCCGGATATCGTCCCCGGCACGCCGATTGCCGTGGGACAGGCGTTCGAGGCCGACGGCGTGCTGCTCGTCGACTTGACCGACGATGCCGTCAACGAGGTGCTGAGCCGTCTACGGGCCTTCTCCGCCACGGAAGGGGACAGTTCAGTGACCGGCGGCGTCTTCATGTTCAAGGACAAAGGCGCTTTCGTCGTCGACTGCTCCGAACGGGGATGAAGGTAAATCTCTTCGATTTCGACCTGCCTGACGAGCGCATCGCGCTGCGTCCGGCCCTTCCGCGCGATGCGGCACGGCTGCTCGTCGTGCGGCCGGGTGAGGGTCTGCACGACGCGACGGTGACGGACCTGCCGTCCCTGCTGCGGCCGGGCGACGCCCTGGTCTTCAACGACACCAAAGTCATTCCTGCGCAGCTGCGCGGGCTCCGGCGCCGCGGCGAGGCGGTGGCGCAGGTCGACGCCACCTTGCACATGCGTGTTTCGCCAAGCCGCTGGAAAGCGTTCCTCAGGCCGGGCAAGCGCGTGGCGGCGGACGACCGCATCAGTTTCGGCCACGGCGGCAATGCCTGCCTGGTCGGCTCGCTCGACGCGACCGTGATCGAAAAGGGCGAGGCGGGCGAGGCACTGCTCGCCTTCGACCTTTCCGGTCCCGTTCTCGACGAGGCGCTGCATGCCGTGGGGCACATCCCGCTGCCGCCCTACATCGCCTCGAAACGACCGGACGACGAACGCGACCGGACCGACTACCAGACGATCTACGCGCGCGAGGAAGGGGCGGTCGCGGCTCCCACCGCGGGGCTTCATTTCACGCCTGCGCTCTTCGACGCGCTCGACGCGCGCGGCGTCGAGAGGCATTTTGTGACGCTTCATGTCGGCGCCGGCACCTTTTTGCCGGTGAAGGCGCAGGACACGTCCGGCCACCGCATGCATGCCGAGATCGGTCACGTGAGCGCGGAGACCGCCGACGCGCTCAACGCCGTTCGCGCGCGGGGCGGCCGGGTCGTCTGCGTTGGAACCACCTCGCTCAGGGTCCTGGAAAGCGCGGCAGACGAGGAAGGCCAACTTTCGGCCTGGTCGGGCGCGACCGACATCTTCATCACGCCCGGCTATCGTTTTCGCGCCGTCGACGTCCTGATGACCAACTTCCACCTGCCGCGCTCGACGCTGTTCATGCTCGTCTCGGCCTTTTCCGGCTTGGAGACGATGCGCGAGGCCTACCGCCACGCGATCGACAGCGGCTACCGGTTCTATTCGTATGGCGACGCCTCTCTACTCTTCCGCGAACCGGAGTGACATCCATGGACGAGGACCTCGAGCGCATGGACCGCGACGCGCTGCTTGTGGAGGCGAGGAAGCTGCGCAACGCGATCCGCGCCCACTGCGACGCCACCAGTCACGACCTGTGCTGGCATCACTCGGACATGTGGGCGCTGTTGCCTGAACGGCTCGACCCCGCTATCGCGGTGCCGCCCTTGTCGAAGTTCATGCGAGGCTGCATCTGCTACCGGCAGTCGCTCGACGAACAGGCGTCGGACGCGCCCGTTCACGACGAAGAGTTCGATGGCTGACCAGTTCTCCTTCCGCCTTCTCGCCAGCGACGGCCACGCCCGCCGCGGCGAGATCGCCATGCCGCGCGGAACGATCCGCACGCCCGCCTTCATGCCAGTCGGCACCGGCGGCACGGTCAAAGCCATGTATATGGACCAGGTACGGGCGTTGGGCGCGGACATCATCCTGGGCAACACCTACCACCTGATGCTGCGGCCCGGCGCCGAGCGCATGGCGCGGCTCGGCGGGCTGCACGAGTTCGCCCGCTGGCCCTGGCCGATCCTCACCGATTCCGGCGGCTTCCAGGTCATGTCGCTGGCGCAGCTTCGAAAGCTCACCGAGAAGGGCGTCACCTTCAAGTCGCATATCGACGGCGTCGTCTACGAGATGACGCCGGAACGCTCGATCGAGATCCAGGGGCTGCTCGATTCTGACATCCAGATGCAACTCGACGAGTGCGTGGCGCTGCCGGCCGAGCCTGCCGAAATCGAACGCGCGATGGAGCTTTCGCTGCGTTGGGCGGAGCGCTGCAAGTCGGCCTTCGGCGACCAGCCCGGCAAGGCGATGTTCGGCATCGTGCAGGGCGGGGACATCGCCGGCCTTCGAGTTCGCTCGGCCGAGGCGCTGAAGGCGATGGACCTGAAGGGTTACGCCGTCGGTGGCCTGGCGGTCGGTGAGCCGCAGGCAGTGATGCTGGAGATGCTAGAGGCGACGTGCCCGGTCTTACCTTCGGACAAGCCGCGCTACCTGATGGGCGTCGGCACGCCGGACGATATCGTGAAATCGGTCATGCGCGGCATCGACATGTTCGACTGCGTGATGCCGACGCGCGCCGGACGGCACGGGCTCGCCTACACCCGCCGCGGCAAGATCAACCTGAAAAACGCCCGCCACGCCGAGGACCCGCGTCCGCTGGACGAGGAGAGCGACTGCCCGGCCGCGCGGGATTACTCGCGCGCCTATCTGCACCACCTGGTGAAGTCCGGCGAGAACCTCGCCGGCATGCTGCTCACCTGGAACAACCTGTTCTACTACCAGGACCTCATGCGGGGCATCCGCGATGCCATCGAGGCGGGTCGCATGGCCGATTTTGCCGCCGAAACCGCCGAACGCTGGGCGAGGGGGGACCTACCGCCGGTCTGACCGGGCGACCGCCTTGCGGCCCCGGCGCTACGTGCTGAGCGCGTTCGATGCCCGCAGGCTGCAGCCGGTGATGCGCCAGGTCCCGTCAGGCTGGAGTTCGAGCGTATACACCGCCTCGTAGTCCTTGCCGTCGGGCCCGACGAGCAGAACCTGCTGGATCACCGAGGTCGGGCTCATCTGTTCCGATTTTCCGAAGGCATAACTCTGCGGTCGCCGCACGGGCATGTAGGCGCCTTCGACCATGGACATGAAGCTCTGCACGGTCGGGAACATCCGGGTGATGTTGGGTGCCGCGAAGGCATAGGCCCCGCTCTCGTCGTCCGCCAGGAAGGCCTTGAGCTGGCCGTCGATTGCCCCCCGGGCTCCGGCGATCTCAGCTTCCCCGGCGGTCGCGGGAGCACTGGCCGTGAACGCCAGGAAAACGAGGGCAGTAAAGAATCTCCACATGTCGCAATCTCCTTCGTGGTCGATCTCGCGGACGCGCTTGCGGATGCCCGCACGATATCAGATACGGAGAAAATTGGTCCTGGGTTTCGCGTGCCTGCCGCTTCCTCAACCCGGAAGGGCGCCTGCCGGAATTTTGAGCAGTGACCACAAAAACATCCAGGCGGAACCAGTTGCGGGGGGATTGCGCTTGATTTCCTTAGACAAAGCCTTTGAAATGGCTGTCACAGGGGAGTTGCCGCGTGGTTGCGTTCGACGAGATGCGGCCGGACGGAGCGGATGTCCGCGAACCGTACCGGCGTTATGAGGGTTGGCTGAGCGCACAGGATGCCGCTCGCCTTACAGAAAAGATGACCGACGCGGAACGGGTCTTCCGCAGAACGGGCATCACGTTCAACGTGTATGGCGACAACGAAGCGGCGGAGCGGCTCATCCCGTTCGACATCGTGCCGCGCATCATCGCCGGCCGCGAATGGCGGCGCCTCACGCAGGGCATCGAACAGCGCGTGATGGCGCTGAATGCCTTCCTCGACGACATCTATCACCGGCAGGAAATTCTTCGCGCGGGGCGGATTCCGCGCGAACTGATCGCCGGCAACGAGGCCTTCCTGCCCGAGATGATCGGGATGAAGCCTCCGGGCGGGGTCTATACACATATCATCGGTGTCGACATCGTGCGCACGGGCGAGGACGAGTTCTTCGTGCTCGAGGACAATGCGCGAACGCCATCCGGAGTCTCCTACATGCTGGAGAACCGCGAAACGATGATGCAGCTGTTCCCCGAACTCTTCCAGTCGGTCAAGGTCCGTCCGGTGGAGAACTACCCTCAGCTTCTGCGACAGTCGCTCGGACGGGTGCGGCCCAACGGCTGCACCAAGGAGATGCCGCGCGTCGCCGTGCTGACGCCCGGCATCTACAACTCGGCCTATTTCGAGCACGCATTCCTCGCGGACCAGATGGGCGTCGAACTGGTGGAGGGCTCCGACCTCCGCGTGGTCGACGGCTGCGTGGCCATGCGCACCACCGAGGGCTACAAGGAAATCGACGTTCTTTACCGGCGAGTCGACGACGACTTCCTCGACCCGCTGACCTTCCGCTCCGATTCGGCATTGGGCATTGCCGGTATCATGGACGTCTACAGGGCCGGCAACATCACCATAGCCAACGCGCCGGGCACCGGCATCGCCGACGACAAGGCGATCTATTCCTACATGCCCGAGATAATCGAGTTCTATACCGGACGTCGCGCCATCCTCGGCAACATCCCGACCTGGCGCTGCTCGGAGGACGACAGCCTGAAATACGTGCTCGAACACCTGCACGAACTCGTGGTGAAGGAAGTCCACGGTTCGGGCGGCTACGGCATGTTGGTCGGCCCCGCCGCCTCGAAGAAGGAGCGCGAAACCTTCGCCGCCAAGCTCAAGGCGAGGCCCGGCAACTACATCGCCCAGCCGACCCTCTCGCTCTCCACCTGCCCGATCCTCACTGACGCCGGCCTGTCGCCCCGCCACGTCGACCTCAGGCCTTTCGTGCTCGTCTCCGACAAGGTCCAGATCGTCCCGGGCGGCCTGACCCGCGTCGCCCTGAAACAGGGCTCCCTCGTTGTGAACTCCTCGCAGGGCGGGGGGACGAAGGATACGTGGGTGCTGGATGATTAGTGCGTAGTGCATAGGGAATAGTGTGTAGGCAGTAGGAACAAGGGACGGCGGGACAATCGCAGGACGATCTTTTTAAAGAGGGGAAGCACTCCGATGGAGGCCGCGGCGAGCACGCGCGAACGTGATGGCAGAACTTATCGTGACCTTCTGGTGTGGGAGCATGCAATTGAACTGGCGGTGGCGTGCTTTGGTGCCACCAAGGCGCTGCCGCAGGGAGAACTCTACGGATTGACCAGCCAGATTCGCCGCGCCGCAGCCTCCATTCCTGCGAACATCGCTGAGGGGTATGGTCGGGACAGCAGAGCCTCATTCGTGCAGTTTCTCCGCATAGCACAAGGCTCCCTCAAGGAACTTGAAACCCACCTTATTCGCGCGGGCAGACTGGATTACGTGAGCACCTCGGTCAGCGAATCACTCCTCGGAAGGGCCGATGAAGTAGGAAAGATGCTGCGCGGCTTGATCCGCAGTCTGCAGAGAAAAGATTGACGATGACCGAACCGACCGACGCTCGCCGCTTCACTCCTGCCCGATGGGTTTATTCCCCGCCCAGTCCCCTTGTCCGGCAGCGCAAGGATCTCATCTCATTTGCTACGCACTACGCACTATGCACTACGCACTTTTCGCATGAGGCCGACTGCCGCGTCAGTGGCGGAGCCCGCTGATGCTGCTCGGACGCACCGCCAATGGCCTCTACTGGATGAACCGCTACATCGAGCGCAGCGAGAACATGGCGCGGCTCGTGGATGCGGGGCTGCGGCTGGCGCTGACGCGCACGGCCGACGCTTCTGACGAATGGGCCTCGATCGTGGCAAGCGCGGGGGCGGCCGATACCTTCCGGCAGCGGCATTCGGAGTTCAATGCCGAGACGGTGTCGGACTTTCTCCTGCGCGACCCGACCAACCCCGGCAGCGTCGTGTCGTCGATGGAGACGGCGCGCAGCAACGGGCGGATGGTGCGCACCGCGCTGACGCGCGAGACCTGGGAGAGCATCAACGACGGCTGGATGTCGATCAAGCGCATGCTGGCGAACCCGATCGACGGTCGCGACCTGCCGGCTATCCTCGACGGCATCAAGCGCGAGACCGCCATCATTCGCGGTTCCTTCCACGGCACGATGCTGCGCAACGAGATTTTCGATTTCTCCCAGATCGGTACCTTCGTGGAGCGGGCTGACAACACCGCCCGCATCCTCGACGTGAAATACTACGTGCTGCTTCCGTCGGTCTCCTGGGTCGGGTCGACCCTGGACAACTACCAGTGGGAATCGATCCTTCGCTCCGTCTCGGCGCATCGCTCCTACCGGTGGGTCTACGACGCGGAGTACAAGCCAAGTCTGATTGCCGACTATCTGATCCTCAACGGCCGCATGCCCCGCTCGCTCGCCTTCTGCTACCGCAACATCGCCGAGAGCCTGAACTTCCTCGCCTCCGAGTACGGGGTTCGCCATTCATGCCACGATCTGGCCGAGTCGGTGCTATCCCGGCTAAAGGTCAGTTCCATCAAGGAGGTCTTCGACCAGGGGCTGCACGAGTTCCTTACGGACTTCATCGGCGACAACAGCCGTCTCGGCAGCGAGATCGCCCAGAACTACCGCTTTTACTGAGCCGGCAAACGGAAGGCTGGGCATGCGTCTGAAGATCACGCACCGCACCGAGTATCGCTACGACGTTCCGCTGGGATATGCCCTCGAGAGGCTGCGGCTGACGCCTTACAGCGGCGGCGCGCAGACGGTCCACGCATGGTCTCTTGCCATCGAGGGCGCGCGCGAGGAGGTGCGCTTCGTCGACCAGTTCGGTAACGAGACGATCCTGATCAGTGCCGAAGGCGGCCCTCACGTCATCTCCGTTGAAGCCAGGGGCGAGGTCGAGACGCGGGATACCGCCGGCGTCACCGGTCCCCACCGGGGCTTCGCGCCGCTCTGGCTCTTCGAGCACCAGACGAAGCTGACGGCGCCGGGCGAGGGCATCGCGCGCCTGGCCGGAACGATCAGCGAGGGAAGCGAACTCGACCGCCTGCACCAGCTGATGGCCGCGGTTGCCGAAAGCGTCGTCTATGTCAAAGGCTCCACCGACGCCGCTACTCCGGCCGAAGAGGCGCTCCAGCGAAAGTCGGGCGTCTGCCAGGATCATGCCCATGTCTTCATCTCGACCGCGCGGCTGCTGGGGTTTCCCGCCCGCTACATCAGCGGCTATCTCTGGACCGACGAAAGCGGCGAGTACGCCGCGAGCCACGCCTGGGCGGAGGCGCATGTCGAGGCGCTCGGCTGGGTGGGCTTCGATCCCGCGAACGGCATGTCGCCCGATGAGCGCTACGTCCGATTGGCGACGGGCCGCGACTACCGCGACGCGGCGCCGGTTTCGGGGATAAGGTTGGGCCAGGCCAGCGAACAGCTTGCGGTCAGCGTCACCGTCGAGCAGTAATCGCCGGGGTTTTCCCTCGGACCGATTCGCGTCATGACATACTGTGTTGGGATCAAGTTGGACCGCGGTCTGGCCTTCATGTCGGATACCCGCACCAATGCGGGTATCGACAGCATTTCCACGTTCCGCAAGATGTTCACCTGGTCGAACCCGGGCGAACGCGTAATCGTCCTGCTCACCGCCGGCAATCTGGCGACGACGCAGGCGGTGGTGAGTCTCCTCGACGAGCGTTCGAAAGCGCCTTCGGAGCGCATGCCGTCGCTGCTCGAGACACCTTCCATGTTCCAGACGGCGCGCGTGGTCGGAAACCTGGTCAAGGAGGTCATCAGCGGATCGACGCCGAACGGCCAAAGGCAGGATTCATTCTCGGCGTCCTTCATCCTCGGCGGGCAGATCAAGGGTTCCGAGCCGCGCTTGTTCATGATCTATCCGGAAGGGAACTTCATCGAGGCCGGCGGCGACACGCCGTTCTTCCAGGTCGGCGAAACCAAATACGGCAAGCCGATCCTGATCCGCGCATACGATCCGAAGATGAGCTTTGCCGAGGCGGCGAAGCTGCTGATGGTGTCGTTCGATTCGACCCTGAAGTCGAACCTGTCGGTCGGCATGCCGCTGGACATGCTGTTCTACGAGCGCGATTCGTTCCGCATCGGCTTCCAGAAGCGCGTCACGGCCGACGATCCCTACTTCAGGACCATATCGGACGGTTGGTCCAACGCCCTTCGCAGCGCGTTCGGCAGCCTGCCCGATTTCGAAATGTCATGAACGCTTTGCAGCACCCAGTTCGTTGAGTTCGTGAAGCATGTCGAGCAGGGCCTCGATGCGGTCGCGGCCGAACCTCGCTTCCATCTTCTCGTAGATCGCGCGGCTGTCGGGCGTCACCTGCCGGATGAACTCCAGCCCGGTCTGCGTGATCTCGACGATGGTACGGCGCGCGTCGGCCGCGTCGCGTTGCCGCGAGACGAAGCCGCGCTCCTCCAGTGTCCTGACGATGCGCGTGAGGCTCGGTGGCAGGAGGCAGGCGCGTTCGGCAAGTTCCGTCGCGTCGAGGGCGCGGCCTTCGGCCAGGACGCGCACGACCCGCCACTGCTGTTCGGTGATGTCGTACGCCGCAAGCAGCGGGCGGAAATGCGACATTACGGCTTCGCGCGCCCGAAGAAGAGCAATCGGCAGGGAGCGGTTTGTGTCGCGGGGAATGAGCGGATCCCCGTGTTCGTTAGCTGGCGCGTCGGGCATCGGTCTCCGTTCGGAAATGCATGTCGAGACATAATGCATAGTCGAACCCGCAGGGGAACGGAAATACGATCTCTTCGCACCGATGCTGATGACAGCGACGCAAACCCCGCGATAGATGGTTCCGCAGAACGGGGAGTACGTGGCTGATGGACAAGGAGCAGTTCCGGCAGTGGTCGCACAAGGCGGCCGACTGGGGCGCGGACTACCGGGAAAGCCTTCGCGACCGCCCGGTTCGCGCGCAGACGGCACCCGGAGAAATCGCGGCGGCAATCGCATCGGCACCGCCCGAGATGGCCGAGCCCATGGAGGCGATCTTCGCGGATTTCGAGAAGACGATCGTGCCCGGCATGACGCACTGGCAGCATCCGCGCTTCTTCGCCTATTTTCCGGCGAACGCGGCGCCCGTCTCGGTCGTGGCCGAATATCTGGTCACGGCCATGGCGGCCCAGTGCATGCTCTGGCAGACTTCGCCTGCGGCGACCGAACTCGAAACGAAGGTTCTCGACTGGCTGCGCCAGGCGCTGGGGCTCCCGGCGGGCTTTGCCGGCGTCATCCAGGATTCGGCGTCGTCCGCGACCTTGGCAGCGATGCTCGTCATGCGCGAACGGGCGCTGGAATGGCAGGGCAACGCCAAGGGTCTCGCCGGGCAGAAACCCGTCCGAGTCTATTCCTCCGACCAGGTGCACACGTCGATTGATCGCGCCGTCTGGATCGCCGGCATCGGACAGGACAATCTCGTGCGGATCCCGACGAAGGGCGCTCTGCGGAGCATGGATGCCGATGCGCTGTCCGAGGCGATCGCGCGCGACAGGGAAGCCGAGCTCCTGCCGGCGGGCATCGTCGCCTCCGTCGGCGGGACGAGCGTCGGCGGGAGCGACGACGTGACCTCCGTCTGCGCGGTGGCTCGGAAACACGGTCTTTATGTCCACGTCGATGCGGCTTGGGCCGGTTCGGCGATGATCTGCCCGGAATTCCGCTCCCTGTGGTCGGGCGTGGAGGAGGCCGACTCGGTCGTGTTCAATCCGCACAAATGGCTCGGCGCGCAGTTCGATTGCTCTGCGCATTTCGTCCGAGATCCGGAGAGCCTGGTGAAGACACTGGCGATCCAGCCGGAATTTCTGAAGACGCACGGCAAGGAAGGGCTCATCAATTATTCGGAGTGGAGCGTGCCGCTTGGCCGTCGCTTTCGCGCCCTCAAGCTCTGGTTTCTCATCCGTGCGCACGGGCTCGAAGGCCTGCGCAGCATGATCCGCAATCATGTCGCCTGGGCCGGCGAATTGGCTGAACGACTCGCGCGCGAACCGGATTTCGAGATCGTCACGCAACCCATGCTGTCCCTCTTCAGCTTCCGGCATCGCGCGCCGGACGGCAGCGATGAAGACGCGCATAACTTGGCGCTGGTCAACCGGATCAACGATCAGGGGCGCATCTATCTCACCCAGACGCGTGTGGACGGACGGGTGGCCATACGTTTCCAGGTGGGGCAGTTCGAGGCGACGAAAGCGGATATCGACGCCGCCTTCGACGCCATCGTCGATGCTGCGCGCGGCTTTTTGATGGGGCCATAGAAACTGCTTGCCAATCCGTTGCTTTCGTTTTCTTCTTCGAGAACCGAAAACGAAAGTAGGGAAAGCCAGCGGATGTTCCTGTCGCCACGGCACGCCGCCATCATCGAGATGGCCAAGGAGCACGGACGCGTACTGGTCGACGACCTTGCCGCGCATTTCAACGTGACCCCGCAGACGATTCGCAAGGATCTGAACGACATGTGCGACCAGCGCCTGCTGACGCGCATTCATGGCGGGGCGCTTTTCCCATCCGGCATCGAGAACATGGAGTACGAGGCACGTCGCAAGATCGCCTCGGACGAGAAGGACGCGATCGGCAAGGCGGCGGCGAAACTGATCCCCGACAACGCCTCGCTGTTCATCAACATCGGCACGACCACGGAAGCCGTCTCGAAGGCCTTGCTCGACCATAACGGGCTGATGGTCATCACCAACAACATCAACGTTGCCAACAGGATGCGTGTATATCCGTCGATGGAGGTAGTGATCGCCGGCGGCGTGGTGCGCGGTTCTGACGGCGGCATCGTCGGCGAGGCGGCCGTGGATTTCATCCGGCAGTTCAAGGTCGACTATGCGGTGATCGGCTCGTCCGCCATCGACCATGACGGTGCGCTTCTCGATTTCGACTTTCGCGAGGTCAAGGTCGCGCAGGCGATCATCGCCAATGCCAGGCACGTGATCCTGGTGGCGGATGCGACAAAGTTCGAGCGTACCGCACCTGTCAGGATCGGCCATCTCTCGCAGGTCAACACCTTCATCACGGACAGATGCGACGTCGATTCCATCCGGCGCATCTGTTCAGACTCGGAAGTGCGCCTCATCGAGACGACCCGCCTGTCGCCCATGGAATAGGCTTCCTTCTTTATTCGTTTGACATTCGGGTCGATTTCGATTTTCCTCCTTCTTGCGCTTCCAACGAGAAGAATGCTGCATTGCGAAAGCGCGGGAGGAAACGTGGACGCCGCGGGGATTTACGACATCCTTGTCATAGGAGGGGGCATCAACGGCTGCGGCATCGCCCGCGATGCCGCAGGGCGCGGCTACTCCGTCTTCCTCGCCGAGATGAACGATCTGGCGAGCGGCACGTCGTCCTGGTCCACGAAGCTGATCCATGGCGGACTGCGCTATCTCGAGCATTACGAGTTCCGGCTGGTGCGCGAAGCGCTCATGGAGCGCGAGGTGCTGTGGAGCAACGCCCCGCACATCATCTGGCCCATGCGGTTCGTGCTGCCACACCACGAGGGGCTGCGCCCGGCATGGCTGTTGCGGCTCGGGTTGTTCCTCTACGACCATATCGGAGGACGCAAGCTGTTGCCGGCCACCAAGACGCTGGACATGCGGCGCGATCCGGCCGGCGAGCCGTTGAAACCACTCTATTCGCGCGCTTTCGAATATTCCGACTGCTGGGTCAACGATGCCCGGCTGGTGGTGCTGAACGCCCGCGATGCGGCCGATCACGGCGCGGTCATCCGCACGCGGTCCCGGGTCGCGTCGGCGCAGCGGACCGGCGAGCATTGGCAGGCGGTCGTCGAGAACCGCAGGACAGGTACGAAGGAAACCGTCCGGGCCAGGCTCATTGTGAACGCCGCCGGACCCTGGGTCGACGACGTGTTGGCGTCGACGCTTGGCCGCAATGACGTCCACAATGTCCGGCTCGTCCAAGGCAGCCATATCGTCGTCGCCAAGAAGTTCGACGATCCGCGCGCCTATTTCTTCCAGAACCGCGACGGACGCATCATCTTCGCGATCCCCTACGAAGAGGAATACACTCTCATCGGCACGACGGATCGCGACTATGACGGCGAGCCCGGCGACGTGGCGATCAGCGAGGCCGAGATCGACTATCTTTGCGAGGCCGCCAGCGAGTATTTTGCCGAACCGGTCAGGCGCGAGGACATCGTGTGGACCTATTCGGGTGTGCGCCCGCTTTTCGACGATGGCGCCTCCAAGGCGCAGGAGGCCACGCGCGACTACGTGCTGCGTTCCGAAGGCGGGGAGGGCAAGGCGCCGTTGCTCAACATATTCGGCGGCAAGATCACGACCTACCGGCGCCTTGCCGAGGCGATGCTCGAAAAGATCGAGGGCTTCCTCGGCCGCAAGGGTAAGCCATGGACCATGAGCGCGCCGCTGCCCGGAGGCGACTTTCCGGTCATCGGTTTCGAGGAGCAGGTATCGCGCTTTCGCGGCGAACATCCCTTCCTGGGGGCTGCACATGCCCGCAGGCTCGTCCGGCTCTACGGCACCAAGGCTGCCAGGGTCGTCGGCCTCGCGAAGTCCACGGCGGAGCTTGGCCGGCACTTCGGCGCCGATCTCTACGAGGCGGAAGTTCGATACCTGATGGCGAATGAATGGGCTGTCACGGCCGACGACGTCCTGTGGCGGCGCACCAAGAGAGGCCTGAGGGTCGGCGGCGAGGAGGCCGCCGCTCTCGAGGAATTCATGCGCGGCGCAGCAAGCCGTGAGGAAGCAGCCGCGGCGGAATAGCAGAACCCTCTGGGAGGAGGCGACGGTGCTGGAACTGAGGAACGTGTCGAAGACGGTGGGAGGCGAGGAGCACATCCGCGATGTGTCGCTCACGCTTGGTCACGGCACGCTCAATGTCCTGCTCGGCCCGACGCTTTCGGGCAAGACCAGCCTGATGCGCCTGATGGCGGGCCTCGACGCGCCGACCTCGGGCACCGTGGTGTTCGACGGCGAGGACGTGACCGGCCGGCCGGTCCAGAAGCGCAACGTCGCCATGGTCTACCAGCAGTTCATCAACTATCCGGCGATGACGGTTTACGAGAACATCGCGTCGCCGCTGCGCATTGCCGGCAAGGATCGCGCGACCATCGACCGTGAGGTCCGCCATGCCGCGGATCTCCTTCGCCTCACGCCCTATCTCGACCGCACGCCGCTCAATCTTTCCGGCGGCCAGCAGCAGCGCACGGCACTCGCACGTGCGATCGTCAAGAATGCCGGGCTCGTCCTGCTCGACGAGCCGCTCGCAAATCTCGACTACAAGTTGCGCGAAGAGCTGCGCGCCGAACTGCCGAAGATCTTCGCCGAATCCGGGGCTATCTTCGTCTACGCCACGACCGAGCCGCACGAGGCGCTTCTGCTCGGCGGCAACACGGCGACGCTTTCGCAAGGGCGTGTCACGCAGTTCGGCCCGACGATCGAGGTCTTCCGCAAGCCGGCGGACCTGATCACCGCGAAGACGTTCTCCGATCCGCCGCTCAACACGATCGTCCTGAAGAAATCCGGACCGGTCTTTCAGCTTGATGGTGGGGCTGACCTCCCTGCGCCCGCCGCTCTGGCGGGTGTCGCCGACGGGAACTACACGATCGGCTTTCAGCCCCACCATCTCTTTCTTCGCGCGCCGACACCGGAGGCAGTGCCGGTCCAGGCGAAGGTCACGGTCATCGACATCACCGGATCTGAGACGTTCATCCACCTTGCCTATGCGGATGCGCGCTGGGTGATGCTGGCGCATGGCATCCACCATTTCGATCCGGACGAAATGATCGAGGTGTTCATCGACACACGACACCTGATGGTCTTCGACGAGACCGGCCGGGCCGTGGCCTCGCACGAGAAACTGGCGGCCTGAGGGAGGGCGGGATGGCACGGATCGACCTCGAGCACATTCGTCATTCCTACGGCGCGAGGCCACAGTCGGATGCCGACTGGGCGCTGAAGGAAGTGCACCACACCTTCAAGGACGGCAGCGCCTATGCGCTTCTGGGACCGTCCGGATGCGGCAAGACGACGCTGCTCAACATCATCTCCGGCCTGTTGCACCCGACCGAAGGCCGCCTCCTCTTCGACGGCAACGACGTCTCGACGCTCTCCACGCAGGAGCGCAACATCGCGCAGGTGTTCCAGTTCCCCGTGATCTACGACACCATGACCGTCTACGACAATCTGGCGTTTCCCTTGCGCAACCGCGGCGTTGCCGAACGCGACGTCGACCGACGCGTGCGCGAAATCCTCGAGATGATCGACCTGTCCGACTGGGCGAAGCGCCGGGCGAGGGGGCTGACGGCGGACCAGAAACAGAAGATCTCGCTTGGTCGCGGCCTGGTGCGCTCGGACGTCAACGCGATCCTCTTCGACGAGCCGCTGACCGTCATTGACCCGCACATGAAGTGGGTCCTGCGCTCGCAGCTGAAGCTCCTGCACGGCCGTTTCGGCCACACGATGATCTACGTCACCCACGACCAGACGGAGGCGTTGAGTTTCGCCGACGACGTCGTCGTCATGTACGAGGGCGAGGTGGTACAGATCGGCACCCCCGACGAACTCTTCGAGCGACCGAAGCACACCTTCGTCGGATACTTCATCGGATCGCCCGGCATGAACGTGCTGCCCGTCTCCGTCGAGGGCGCCCAGGCGCGGTTTGGCGGCACCGCGATCACGCTGCCGGGCAAGCCGCGCACGCCGATGGGCGGCGCGATCGAACTCGGAATCCGGCCGGAATTCGTGCGGCTTGGCCGAGAAGGCATGCCGGTTCAGATCACGAAAGTGGAGGACATCGGGCGGCACAAGATCGTGCGCGCGCGGCTCCAGGATCACGAGATCGCGGCTATCGTCCGGGAGGACGAGGACGTGCCGGCGGAACCCCATGTCGCGTTCGTGCCGGAAAAGATCAACATCTATGCCGGTTCGTGGCGCGTCGCCTTCGAAGGCGAATCCGAGAGGACAGCGGCATGACCAAGACCTGGAACAACCGCGCCTGGTTCATGGTGCTGCCGGTGCTCTTGCTGGTGGCCTTTTCCGCGGTGATCCCGCTGATGACGGTGGTGAATTATTCCGTCCAGGATACCTTCGGCAACAACGTCTTCTTCTGGGCGGGAACCGAATGGTACCAGGACGTGCTGTCGTCGGACCGGTTCTGGAACGCGATGGGGCGCAACCTGGCGTTCTCGGCGATCATCCTGGCGATCGAGATACCGCTCGGCATCTTCATTGCGCTCAATATGCCGCGCAAGGGGTGGGGAGTGCCGATCTGCCTCGTGCTCATGGCCTTGCCGCTGCTCATCCCGTGGAACGTCGTCGGCACGATCTGGCAGGTCTTCGGCCGCATCGACATCGGGCTCCTGGGGCGTACGCTCGCGGCAATGGGGATCGACTACAACTACGTCAACGATCCCTTCGACGCCTGGGTGACGGTGATCGTCATGGACGTCTGGCACTGGACGAGCCTCGTCGTGCTCCTCTCCTATGCCGGTCTGGTGTCGATTCCGGACGCCTACTACCAGGCGGCGCGGATCGATGGCGCCTCGCGCTGGGCCATCTTCCGCTACATCCAGCTGCCGAAGATGAACCGGGTGCTCCTGATCGCGGTTCTGCTGCGCTTCATGGATAGCTTCATGATCTACACGGAACCCTTCGTGGTCACCGGCGGCGGACCCGGCAACACGACCACCTTCCTGTCGATCGACCTCGTGAAGCTGGCGATCGGCGAGTTCAACCTCGGCGAGGCGGCCGCCATGTCGATCATCTACTTCCTGATCATCCTCCTCCTGTCCTGGGTCTTCTACACCGTCATGACCAACGCCGGGTCGGAGAAGTGAGATGGCGTCGACGAGGCAGGGAGCGGCAAATGAGAGGGACCGGACACTGATGCGGGGCGAGACGGACACCACCACGGTCGGATCGGCGAGCGCGAAGAGCGCCGAGGTCGCCCGCGTGATGCGCCGGCGCGGAGAACAGTCGCGGTTCTGGTGGCTCGTGCCGACGCTCTACATCGTCTTCCTGCTCCTGCCGATCTACTGGCTGGTCAACATGAGCTTCAAGACCAACCAGGAGATCCTCGGTACCTTTTCGCTCTGGCCACAGAATCCGACGCTGCGGAACTACGCCGTCATCTTCACCGATCCGTCGTGGTATAAGGGCTACATCAATTCCATCATCTACGTGGTGATGAACACGGTCATCTCGGTGGCGGCCGCGCTGCCGGCGGCATACGCCTTCTCGCGCTACCGGTTCCTCGGCGACAAGCACCTGTTCTTCTGGCTTTTGACCAACCGCATGGCGCCGCCGGCCGTCTTCGCGCTGCCGTTCTTCCAGCTCTATTCGGCCTTCGGGCTGATCGACACCCACATCGCGGTCGCGCTGGCGCATTGCCTGTTCAACGTGCCGCTGGCGGTGTGGATCCTGGAGGGCTTCATGTCCGGCGTGCCGAAGGAGATCGACGAGACCGCCTATATCGACGGCTATTCCTTCCCGCGCTTCTTCGTGAAGATCTTCATGCCCCTGATCGCCAGCGGCATCGGTGTGGCCGCCTTCTTCTGCTTCATGTTCTCGTGGGTGGAACTCCTGATCGCGCGTACGCTGACCACCACCGATGCGAAGCCGATCGCGGCCATCATGACGCGCACGGTCTCCGCCTCGGGCCTCGACTGGGGCGTGCTCGCCGCGGCCGGCGTGCTCACCATCATTCCCGGGGCATTGGTGATCTATTTCGTCCGCAACTACATCGCCAAGGGCTTCGCCCTGGGGAGGGTGTGATGAGTCTCTCCTGGATGGCCTGGACCTGGCCGACCGCGATCTTCTTCATTGTGATCTTCGTGCTCCTGGCAAGCATGGCGGTCTGGGAATACGCCCGCCCGGGCGGTCATCCGCGGGTCGGCATCCTGCGCTTCGAAACGACGCGCGGCGACAGGCTCTTCGTGTCGCTGCTCGGCAGCGCCTTCATCACTCTCGCCTGGCTGGGGCTGATCGGTTCCAGTCTCTGGTGGGCTCTCGCTCTCTCCGTGGTCTACGCCGTCGGCGTTTTCCGCTACGTATAGAGGGAGAAATCGTCGGAGCCGCGGCGTGCCGGCCGCGGCTCCGGATCGCAATCGCAACCTTATGGGAGGACTACTCATGCGACGGCACTTTTTAACATCCACCACCGCCCTTGTCCTGTGTCTCGGCGTCAGCCATGCCTATGCCGGCATGGACGAGGCCAAGGCGTTCCTCGATGCCGAAATCGGCGACATGTCGACCCTCGACCGCGCGGCGCAGGAAGCCGAGATGCAGTGGTTCGTCGATGCTGCCCAGCCGTTCCAGGGCATGGACATCAAGGTGGTTTCCGAGACGATCACCACACACGAATACGAGTCCAAAGTGCTCGCGCCGGCCTTCACCGCCATCACGGGCATCAAGATCACGCACGACCTGATCGGCGAAGGCGACGTGGTGGAGAAGCTTCAGACCCAGATGCAGTCGGGCGAGAACATCTATGACGGCTACATCAACGATTCGGACCTGATCGGCACCCACTGGCGCTATCAGCAAGCGCGCAATCTGACCGACTGGATGGCGAACGCCGGCAAGGACGTCACCAACCCGAACATCGACATCGACGATTTCATCGGCAAGTCGTTCACCACCGCTCCGGACGGCAATCTCTATCAGCTGCCCGACCAGCAGTTCGCGAACCTCTATTTCTTCCGCTACGACTGGTTCAACGACGAGAAGAACAAGGCCGACTTCAAGGCCAAGTACGGTTACGACCTCGGCGTGCCGGTCAACTGGTCGGCCTATGAGGATATCGCCGAGTTCTTCACCGGCCGCGAGATCGACGGCAAGAAGGTCTATGGCCACATGGACTACGGCAAGAAGGACCCGTCGCTCGGCTGGCGATTCACCGATGCCTGGCTGTCGATGGCCGGCAACGGCGACAAGGGCATCCCGAACGGCAAGCCGGTCGACGAGTGGGGCATCAAGGTCGACGAGAACGATCGGCCCGTCGGTTCCTGCGTCGCGCGCGGCGGCGACACCAATGGACCCGCGGCGGTCTACTCGATCGAGAAGTACCTCGAGTGGATGAAGAAGTATGCTCCGGCCGCGGCCCAGGGCATGACCTTTGGCGAATCGGGACCCGTTCCCTCGCAGGGCGAGATCGCCCAGCAGATGTTCACCTACACGGCCTTCACCGCCGACTTCGTCAAGGAAGGCCTCCCTGTGGTGAACGATGACGGCACGCCCAAGTGGCGTTTCGCCCCGTCGCCGCATGGGGTGTACTGGAAGGACGGCATGAAGCTCGGCTACCAGGACGCCGGTTCGTGGACGCTGATGAAGTCGACGCCGGACGATCGCGCCAAGGCGGCATGGCTCTATGCGCAGTTCGTCACCTCCAAGACGGTTGACGTGAAGAAGAGCCATGTCGGCCTCACCTTCATCCGGCAGTCGACGCTCGATCACCAGTCCTTCACCGATCGCGCGCCGAAGCTCGGCGGCCTCGTCGAGTTCTACCGCTCGCCGGCCCGCCTGCAGTGGTCGCCGACCGGCACCAACGTGCCGGACTATCCGAAGCTCGCGCAGCTCTGGTGGCAGGCGATCGGCGATGCCTCGTCGGGCGCCAAGACCGCCCAGGAAGCGATGGACTCGCTTTGCGCGGAGCAGGAGAAGGTTCTGGAGCGCCTTGAGCGCGCGGGCGTCCAGGGCGACATCGGTCCGAAGATGGCCGAGGAGCACGATCTCGAGTACTGGAACAAGGATGCCGTCTCGAAGGGCAATCTCGCGCCGCAGCTCAAGATCGAGAACGAGAAGGAGCAGGGCCAGACCGTGAGCTACGACGAGCTGGTAAAGAGCTGGCAGTAGTTTCGTCAAAGACTGCGCCGGCTTGGGTCGGCGCAGTCCTCTATTAAAAAGGACCGGCGGTCGAATGCCACTTCATCTTGCCATGAAGAGTCACTTAGATTTGGCGTGCCGACATTTCGATGGTGGAAAAACTGCGGACACACATCGCCGACCGAGAAGCAATGCGGACCTGTCGCGGTTTGCGTCTCTCACCGAATTGCAGACCGCGATCGACCATGGAGCGACGACAATACCCCAGATACAGTCGAATACCGGCAGATTTTACGGGTACATTCTGACGTATTTTCTCTTCCTTGGGCGACAGTTTAACCCAAGCGGCGTAACCCTCGATGGATGCGACGTCGTGGTACCCGATTTGGCAGTTGTGAAAAGGCTTATGACTGAAGGATATGCAAGATTCGACCGTGACAGCGGATTGCTCGCGTTGACTACTTCCGGTCTGGCTTTGGTAGAGCAGCTTCGCCGGCAGTATTCTGATGGTGAGTACCTCGAACAATGACGTCCCACATCCTCGCCATCGACCAGGGGACGACCTCCTCCCGCGCCATCGTATTCGACGGCGACATGAAGATCGTGGCCACCGGCCAGAAGGAATTCGCGCAGCACTATCCCGCGTCCGGCTGGGTCGAGCACGATCCGGAGGAGATCTGGTCGTCGGTGGTCTCGACCGTGAAGCAGGCGCTCAGGAAGGCGAAGCTGAAGGCGTCCGACATAGCAGCCATCGGAATCACCAACCAGCGCGAGACCGTGGTGGTGTGGGGCAAGGACACCGGCAAGCCGATCCACAATGCCATCGTCTGGCAGGACCGCCGCACCGCGCCGATGTGCCAGAAGCTGAAGAAGAAGGGTTTCGAGCCGAAGTTCACCAAGCGCACGGGCCTCATCCTCGATCCCTATTTCTCCGGGACGAAGCTCGCCTGGCTGCTCGACAACGTTAAGGGCGCGCGCAAGCGTGCCGAGAAGGGCGAACTGCTCGCAGGCACCATCGATTCTTTCCTGATCTGGCGGCTGACGGAGGGAAAGAACCACGTCACCGACGCGACCAACGCCTCGCGCACGCTGGTCTACAATATCGCCAGGAACGAGTGGGACGCCGAGCTTTTGAAGATCCTCGACATCCCGGCCGCGATGCTGCCCGAGGTGAAGGACTGCGCCGACGATTTCGGCGTCACCGACGAAAAGCTGTTCGGCGCTGCGATCCCGATCCTCGGCGTGGCCGGCGACCAGCAGGCCGCGACGATCGGCCAGGCCTGCTTCGAGCGCGGCATGATCAAGTCGACCTACGGCACCGGCTGCTTTGCCGTGCTCAATACGGGCGAGGAACTGATCCGCTCGAAGAACCGGCTGCTCTCGACCATCGCCTACAGGCTCGACGGCACGACGACCTACGCGCTCGAAGGCTCGATCTTCGTGGCGGGCGCGGCCGTTCAGTGGTTGCGCGACGGCATCAAGGTGATCGGCAAGGCCGAGCACAGCGGCGAATTGGCAGCACAGGCCGACGAAACGCAGGACGTTTATCTCGTGCCGGCCTTCGTCGGCCTCGGCGCTCCCCATTGGGACCCTGACGCGCGTGGCGCGATGTTCGGCCTTACGCGCAACACGGGACCGGCCGAATTCGCCCGCGCGGCGCTCGAATCCGTCGCATTCCAGACGCGCGACCTGCTCGATGCCATGTGGAAAGACTGCAAGGGCATGCAGGGCAACACCGTGCTTCGCGTCGATGGAGGCATGGTCGCCTCCGACTGGGCCATGCAGCGGCTGGCCGACATCCTCGACGCGCCGGTCGACCGCCCCCGGATCCTGGAGACGACGGCGCTGGGTGCCGCCTGGCTCGCCGGCTCGAAGGCCGGCGTGTGGCCGGACGCGAAGGCCTTCGCGGAGAAATGGGCGCTAGACCGCCGCTTCGAACCGACCATGGGCAGCAAGGAACGCAAGCGCCGGATCAATGGCTGGAAGGACGCCGTGCGGCGGACCTTGAGCACCACCTGACACCATTTTCGGAATCGCCTGGGGAGAACACCGGGTGGGGGAACGGTCCGCTTGCGGGTGCCTGCGCTTGTCCCTATGAGACGCGTTTGAGATGAGCGCCCAGCCGGACTTCCCGATCTATCCGCACCGACACCTGCTCGGCATCCGCGAGCTTTCTCCCGCCGACATCGAACTCTTGCTCGACCGCGCCGAAAAGGCGGTGGCGATCTCCCGGCAGTCAGAGAAGAAGATGTCGACGCTGCGCGGCCGCACGCAGATCAATCTGTTCTACGAAGCCTCGACCCGCACGCAGTCGTCCTTCGAGCTTGCGGGAAAGCGCCTCGGCGCCGACGTCATGAACATGTCGGTCGCGAGTTCGTCGGTGAAGAAGGGCGAGACGCTGATCGACACGGCGATGACGCTGAACGCCATGCGGCCGGATATCCTGATCATCCGGCATTCCTCGGCCGGCGCGGCGGCATTGCTGGCGCAGAAGGTCGGCTGTTCGGTGGTCAATGCAGGCGACGGCGCGCACGAGCATCCGACCCAGGCGCTGCTCGACGCGCTGACGATCCGCCGGGCGCGCGGCACCATCGCCGGCCTGACGGTGGCGATCTGCGGCGACATCCTGCATTCGCGCGTGGCGCGGTCCAACATCATTCTCCTCAACGCGCTCGGCGCGAGGGTGCGCGTCATAGCGCCTTCGACGCTGTTTCCCGCCGGGATCCGCGACATGGGGGTGGAGGTGTCCAACTCGATGACCGAGGGGCTGAAAGGCGTCGACGTCGTCATGATGCTGAGGCTGCAGCGCGAGCGCATGGAAGGCGCCATGGTGCCTTCGGTGCGCGAGTATTTCCGCTATTTCGGCCTCGACGCCGAGAAGCTGAAGCTCGCGAGGGAGGGCGCGCTGGTCATGCATCCCGGCCCGATGAACCGGGGCGTCGAGATCGCGTCCGAGATTGCGGACGGACCGCAGAGCGTCATCCAGGAACAGGTGGAAATGGGCGTGGCGGTGCGCATGGCCGTCATGGAGGCGTTGCTCGATCCTCGCCGAAACGAGGATCGCGCTGCATGAGGACGCCAGCGACCGGCACGACCGTCTTTGCCAATGCGCGCATCCTCGACCCCTCGCGTGGCCTGGACGAGCGCGGAGCGGTGATCGTGAAGGGCGGCCGGATCGCCGCGGCGGGCGCCGGCGCTTCGAACCAGGGCGTGCCGGACGGCGCCGAAGTGATCGACTGCGGGGGCAGGGCGATAATGCCCGGTCTGGTCGACGGACGGGTTTTCATCGGCGAGCCAGGCGCGGAACACCGCGAGACCATTGCGTCGGCCAGCGCCGCGGCGGCGGCGGGCGGTGTCACGTCGCTGGTAATGATGCCCGACACCAGCCCGGTGATCGACGAGGTGTCGCTTGTCGAGTTCGTGCTGCGCACCGCGCGCGATACGGCCGAAATCAACATCCACCCGGCCGCCGCGATCACCCGACGTCTAGAAGGGCATGAACTGACTGAGTTCGGGCTCTTGCGCGAGGCGGGCGCTGTCGCGTTCACGGAGGGGCGGCGCAGCGTGCGCAGCGCGCTCGTGATGCGCCGGGCGCTCACCTACGCCCGCGATTTCGGCGCCCTGGTGATGCACGAGACGCAGGATCCGGACCTCGCCTCCTCCGGCGTCATGAACGAAGGCCTGTTCGCGAGCTGGCTCGGATTGCCCGGCATCCCGCGCGAGGCTGAAGCGATCCCGCTCGAGCGCGACCTTCTTCTCGCCCGCCTCACGGGCAGCGCCTACCATGCCGCCAAGATTTCCACTGCGATATCCGCCTCGGCAATCGCCCGTGCCAAGAACGACGGCGCGAAGGTCTCGGCGGGCGTGTCTATCAACCACCTCTCTCTCAACGAGAACGATGTCGGCGAGTACCGCACCTTCTTCCGGCTGTCGCCGCCGCTGCGCTCCGAAGAGGACCGCCTGGCGATGGTGGAAGCGGTGCGCGACGGCACGATCGACATCATCGTCTCCTCGCATGACCCGCAGGACGTGGACACCAAGCGGCTTCCCTTCGCCGATGCCGCCGACGGCGCGATCGGGCTGGAAACGCTGCTCGGAGCCGCGTTGCGCCTTCATCATAACGGCGACCTGCCGCTCCTGCGCATCGTGGAACTGCTTTCCACGGCACCGGCCCGACTCTTCGGCCTGCCCGGCGGGACGCTCGCACCGGGAAGCCCGGCCGATCTGATCCTCGTCGATCTGGACGAGCCCTGGGTCGTGCGCGAGGCTGACATCCGCTCGCGTTCCAAGAACACCTGTTTCGAGGGCGCGCGCCTGCAGGGCCGGGTCTTGCAAACCATGGTAGCGGGCCGCACAATATTTTCGACCCGATAGCCGGTCGCGCTCGCACAGGACTTCAGATGCCCGATCCGATCAGCTGGCAGCTCGCTCTGCCATATCTCGTCGCCGCCCTGGTCTTCGGCTACCTTCTGGGTTCCATTCCCTTCGGGCTCCTGATCACCCGGGCCGCGGGCCTCGGCGATGTCCGCAAGATCGGCTCAGGCAACATCGGTGCGACCAATGTTCTGAGAACCGGAAACAAGAAGCTCGCCGCGCTGACGCTGCTCCTCGATGCTCTGAAAGGCACGGCGGCGGTGCTGATCGCTGGGCTCTACGGCCCGGACCAGGCCTTCGTCGCGGGGCTGGGGGCGTTTCTCGGACATCTCTTCCCCGTCTGGCTCGGCTTCAGGGGCGGGAAGGGCGTCGCCACCTATCTCGGCGTGCTGATCGCGGTCGCATGGCAGGCGGCGCTGGTTTTCGCGGTCGCCTGGCTGGCGGTCGCCTACCTCACGCGGTACTCCTCGCTTGCAGCACTGGTCTCCGCGGTCGCCGTTCCCGTGGCCCTCTATCTGCTCGGCCACGTGCAGGCAGCGGAACTCTTCGTGCTGATGAGCGTTATCGTCTTCGTCAAGCATCGGGCCAACATCGCGCGGCTGGTCGCCGGAACGGAATCCCGCATCGGGGCCAAGGGATGAACCCGCGGCCGGGCGCCGGCCCGCGGACGCTGAGCGACCGCCAGCGTCTGAACTGGCTGCGCCTCATCCGCACCGACAATGTCGGACCGGCAACCTTCCGCGACCTCGTCAACCGGTTCGGCTCGGCCGAGGCCGCACTCGCGCGGCTTCCCGAACTCGTTCGGGCCGGCGGCGCGGCGCGGCCCCCGAAGGTCTGTTCGGTCGAGGAGGCGCAGGGAGAACTCGACGGGATCGCCCGCGCAGGTGCGAGGCTGGTCGCACTTGGCGAGGTGGACTATCCTCCGCTCCTCAGAATGATGGACCAGCCGCCGCCGTTGGTGACCGTGCTTGGCGAGCCGGCCGTCTTCGCTCTGCCGCCGGTCGCGATCGTGGGCGCGCGAAACGCCTCGCTGTCGGGCATCAAGATCGCGCGATCCATTGCCGCCGAACTTGGGCGGGAGGGCTATGCTGTGGTTTCGGGCCTCGCGCGCGGCATCGATGCCGCGGCGCATGAGGGGAGCCTCTCCACCGGGACCGTCGCGGTCCTTGCCGGCGGGATCGACCGGCCCTATCCGCCCGAGAACGTCGAACTCTATCGCGCGATCGCCGGCAGTGCCGGTGCGGTCGTCACGGAAATGCCGCTGGGCTGGGAACCGCGGGCCCGCGACTTCCCGCGCCGGAACCGCATCATCGCCGGCCTGTCGCATGGACTTCTGGTCGTGGAGGCGGCCATGCGCTCCGGGTCGCTGATATCCGCGAGGCTTGCAGGCGAAATGGGTCGGCTGGTCTTTGCCGTTCCTGGCTCTCCCCTCGATCCGCGCTCGGCCGGTACCAACGGGCTCCTAAAGGACGGCGCGATCCTCGTGACGGAAGCCCGCGATATCCTGGAGCAGGTGGCGCCGCTCATAGGGGCGCCACTGCCGCCGGCGAGAACCCTGGAGGAACCCCCGGATTTTTCCGCCACGCCGCAGCCGGACGACAGCGACCGCTCGCGGGTCGTCGAGGCGCTGGGAGCGACGCCGACTGCGGTCGACGAGATCATCCGTCACACCGGCCTGCATCCGGCGCAGGTCTTCATGGTACTGCTCGAACTCGATCTTGCAGGTCGGCTTGAGCGCCATCCGGGCGGAATGGTTTCGCTTCTGTTCCTCGACTGATCCGCACTTGGGGCGTTCGTATTGGGCATCGGCCCGCCGACCCACGTTCACGGAAATGTTCCGGGTGCGTGGAGTTTGTGCGGAACCGCATGCTGCCGTGGTCGTTCCACCGCCAGAGGGACAGGACTGTCCAATCAGGAGGCAACCATGAAGAAGTTTTTGACAACGCTGTGTGCGGCGGCGATCAGCGTATCCTTCGCAGGAACGGCAGTGGCGCAGACCGCGGCTGGAGGCGTTCAGTTCGTGGCACCGCCGGCCTCTCAGGAGGCCCGCGCGATCCAAGTTCAGGGTCCAGGCGAAGGACCCCGATGGAAACGAGGTGGGGGCCGTCATTTCGATGGCCGTCGACACTTTCGTGACGACCGTCACTTCCGGGGCAGAATCCCGCACTATCGCGGTCATCGCGGTTATCACAGCCACCGGCCGGGTTATCGCCGCCACGGCGAGTTCTGGTATCCTGCGGCGGCTTTCATTGCCGGCGCGCTGATCACTGGTGCGATCAACAACAACCGCGGCAGTGTCTATCGCGGTGGAAGCGCGCATATCCAGTGGTGCTACGACCGCTACCGTTCGTATCGCTCGTCGGACAACACTTTCCAGCCGTACAACGGCCCGCGCCAGCAGTGCTATTCGCCCTACAGCTGATCGCGAAGCAGGCTGAACAAAGAAGAACCCCGCCGGACCGCCGGCGGGGTTCTTTGCATTCGACGTTGGGAGAACGTTAGGCTGCAGCAGAGACGGACCCTTCCGCGTCCGTGGGCACGGAGGCGATCGTCTTCAGCACTTGGCTGGCGATCTGGTAGGGGTCGCCCTGCGAGTTCGGCCGGCGATCCTCCAGATAGCCCCTATAATCGTTGCGGATGAACGAGTGCGGGACCCGGATCGAGGCACCACGGTCGGCGACGCCATATGAGAACTTGTTCCACGGCGCCGTCTCGTGCTTGCCGGTCAGGCGCTTGTCGTTGTCCGGACCGTAGACGGAAATGTGATCCATCAGGTTCTTCTCGAATGCCGCCATCAGCGCCTCGAAATACTCTTTGCCGCCCACTTCGCGCATATAGGTGGTCGAGAAGTTGCAGTGCATGCCGGAGCCGTTCCAGTCGGTGTCGCCAAGCGGCTTGCAGTGGTACTCGATGTCGATGCCGTATTTCTCGGTCAGCCGCTCCAGCAGGTAGCGGGCCATCCAGATCTGGTCGGCGGCCTTCTTGGAACCCTTTCCGAAGATCTGGAATTCCCACTGGCCCTTGGCCACCTCGGCGTTGATTCCTTCGTGGTTGATGCCGGCGGCGATGCACAGGTCGAGATGCTCCTCGACGATCTGGCGGGCGATGTCGCCGACGTTCTTGTAGCCGACGCCCGTGTAGTAGGGACCCTGAGGCGCCGGATAGCCGGCGGTCGGGAAGCCGAGCGGGCGGCCGTCCTTGTAGAAGAAGTACTCCTGCTCGAAACCGAACCAGGCGCCGTCGTCGTCCAGGATCGTGGCGCGCATGTTGCTCGGATGCGGCGTCTCGCCGTCGGGCATCATGACCTCGCACATGACGAGCACGCCATTGGCGCGCGCCGGATCCGGGTAGAGCGCCACCGGCTTCAGCACGCAGTCGGAATTGCGGCCTTCCGCCTGCATGGTTGAGCTTCCGTCGAAACCCCACAGCGGGAGCTCTTCCAGGGTCGGGAAGCCACTGAATTCTCTGACCTGCGTCTTGCCACGGAGGTTGGGAACCGGGGTGTAGCCGTCGAGCCAGATGTACTCCAGTTTATACTTGGTCATTTCGTTCTCTCTAGAATGTTGCGTCGGCCGAGACCCGGTCACCGCCGGCCTCGAAGGTCCGCGTTAACCCAAGCAATTCACATGCCAGACCTCGAAAAAAGCCCAGAACGCAACGAAGAGCCCGCCAAATCATTGATTCATGAGTGTTTCGGAGCGTGAGATCTCGGCATCGCGATGCGAGAAGACGACTGCGCGGTTAAGGAATCGGCGAACTGCCGAAAAATTGGGCGATGAGTTCGGATGCCGCGCCGGGACCAAATCTTCTCCGGACGAGATGGAAGCCGGGACCACAACCGGCCGGTCAGAAAGAGAATAAGCTGGTTGCTGCCAGCGCGAAGAGCAAGCGAAGCTGCTGCTTAACAGTTAAGCAAAGACAGATATTTTTTTAGGCACATTGCAAAAAATGCATGCAAGTATTAGATTCCCTTTCCCTGTCGCACGATGAGAGATCATCGAAGGAGAACAGAAAGCAATGGTTACGGATTTCGCACGGCCCTCGGCACGGATTTACCAGTTTCCGGTCAGCGCAGAGGCGCGGCGGGAGGTGAGGGAACGTCGCTCCGAGCGGAGCAAACCCCTTGCTGCGTCGCCCGCAGCACCGGCGTTCGGTGGAAGCTGGTATCACGAAGAAGCCATCCGCGAGACCGACGGCGCCACGAAGCGCTGATCCACCCATCCGTCCCGTTCGTCGGGGAGGATGGCGAATCAGGCTGATGAAACCCGTGCGGCCCCCGGTCTCTGATAGACCCAAACGCGAGCCCCACTCGAAGATCGCTCAGGATGCCAGCGCGGCCGGTGGCCTTTCGTATAGGGAGAGGTCGAATTCGAGCTGATTGCGGCCGTTCCGTTTGGCCTCGTACAGTCGCTTGTCAGCCCGTCGGTAGAGATCGGCGAACGTCGTCTTGAAGCGGAAGGCCGCGCCCCCGACGCTCACGCTCAAGGCATGCGGCTTGCCTTCCGGCACGAACTCCAGTTCGGTCACAGCGAGCCTTATGCGTTCCGCTACCAGTTTCATCAGCCCTGGTGGCGTCGCCGGCAGGAAGACGGAAAACTCCTCCCCGCCCATGCGGCCGACGATGTCGGTGTCCCTTACCGCCCCCTTGATGCCATCGGCGATGAGCTTTAGCGCTTCGTCGCCGCGGTCGTGTCCGTAGGTGTCGTTGACGGACTTGAAGTGGTCGACGTCGATGACGAGCAGGGCGCCCT
Source organism: Aquibium pacificum (assembly GCF_040839445.1). Classification (NCBI taxonomy): domain Bacteria; kingdom Pseudomonadati; phylum Pseudomonadota; class Alphaproteobacteria; order Hyphomicrobiales; family Phyllobacteriaceae; genus Aquibium; species Aquibium pacificum. The sequence continues at coordinate 62,111 of NZ_JBDPGJ010000003.1, forward strand.
CGCGCTCACGTCCTTCCAGCTTTTCGAGATAGCCGTCCACCAATGCCGTGAACGCCCGGCGATTGAAGCACGACGTCAGGCTGTCGGTGGCCGAGATCAACAGAAGCTCTTGGTGGGCGATCGCCAGTTCCCGCAGTTTGCTCAGGAGGACGAAGAACAGCGGTGGCGCCAGAACGAGCGGGATGATCACGTTGTTGATCGGGTTGCCGCCCCAGCGCCAGCCCTCTTCGAATGAATAGCTGTCGAATGCGAAGGCGACCGCTATGCAGACCAGCGTGCCGATGCTGGTAAGGAGGAACACCCGCGCGCGCCCCCGCGGCGAGAAGTCCGGTCTGCCGTTGAACATGTAGAAGTCGCTCCTTCCGCCCGCAGGGTAGAGGACCTTCGTTAAGGGGGGCTTTCGGAAATTTCGCCGATTCGATCGCGAGATCGTGGCGGTCGCTCTCCCATTGGAGTCCCGATGATCGTGGCGGGTGACCTGTTGCCGCACGACCATCGGGTCGATCGGCGACCACCGGTTCCGACGTTTATCATCGAGGCTGCCGCGGTGCGCGGCAAGGACCGGTCTTCCCTAGCGGCCCTGTTGGTCTACGCCGCCGGCCTCGATCACGCTTCCAAGCAGCTTGCGCAGCGCGGCGGAGCCCTTGTGGCCGAGATGCTCTTCCAGTGCCGAGTTCTGCTCCTCGACATGGCCGCGCACGCGGTCAAACAGGTCTTGCCCGCGGTTCGTCATATGGACGAGCACGCGCCGCTGGTCATGCGGGTCCGGCGCCCGATGGACAAGGCCGCGCGCTACCATCCTGTCCGTCATCTTCGTCAGCGCGGGATGGTTCATCAGCACGAGGTCCGCGATCTCACCCATGGATCGGCCGCTGCGGTCGCTCAGCACCTCCAGCATTCGCCACTGCTCTACGCTGACGCCCTCCGACTGCAGTTCGCGCTCGAGGTCGCCATGCAGCTTCCTGTGGGTCTGTGCCACCAGATAGGCGAGGTAATCGCTCAGCGATCGTACGGTCACGTTCCTCTCCCGGGAGGGTGGTCGGCTCTGATCCGCCACGAATCGCCGCGGCGCTGGCCGATTGCCATCATTGCCCGCTTCAGATACTTAATTCGGAAAGCAAAAACAACAATGCGGGAATGCAAATCACGGGAGATCGGGGTCTTATGATCCAGCGATCGATGTTGAGTGGCGGGGCGACCGGAGGCGGGTACGGACGTTCGTTCGGCATCGGCATGTCCGATCGACCGCATTTCGAGAGGTCGGGTCGAAGCCGCATCGCAATCATGGTGCCCATGAGCGGATCGGCCGGAATATGGGGTCCCTCCTGCATCTCCTGTGCCCAACTCGCTGCCGAGGAGATCAACCGGCATCGCGGTATAGGCGACCGGGAAGTCGAACTGGTCTTCCTCGACGCGGACGATTCGGTGGTCGACAGCGCCGTAGAGACGATCGGCGATCTGGTCGACGACGGCAGCGTCAGCGCCGTGGTCGGCATGCATGTCAGCTCGGTCCGGCAGCGGTTGAACGAAGTGCTGCGCGGGCGCATCCCCTACGTCTATACGCCGCTATACGAGGGCAACGAGCGCGCGCCGGGCTGCTTTGCGATCGGAGAGACGCCGGCCGAACAGCTCGCGCCGGCGATCCGCCGTCTCGCGGACACGCTCAGCGTCCGCCGCTGGGCGCTCGTCGGAAACGACTACGTATGGCCGCGCGCGTCCCACCGGTTCGCCAAGAACAGTATCGTGGAAGCGGGCGGGCAGGTGGTGTTCGAAACCTACGTTCCCTTCGGCCTCGAGGAGCCCGTCGAACTCGTCGAGAAGGTCGCGGCGGCCAAGCCCGACATCGTGCTCCTCTCGCTGATCGGCCAGGAGGCCGTCGAGTTCAACCGGGTCTTCGGCGCGATGCGGCTGGACCGCTCGATCGTGCGGTTCTCCACCGCGATCGAGGAAAACGTGCTCCTCGCGACCGGAGCCGACGGCACGCGCAGGCTCTATGGAGCGTCGGCGTACTTCTCGAGCTTGCGGAGCGACGCGAACCTCTCTTTCGTGGAGCGATACCGCACCCTCCACGGCGATCAGGCCCCGGTGCTCAACGCCCTGGGCCAGTCCATATACGAAGGTATGCATTTCTACGCTGCCCTCAAGGACGGCAAGCGCGCGCGACGTGCGCCGATTGTCTACCGCAGTGCCCGCGGCGGCACTTACTTCGGCAACGACCGCAAGGAAAACCCGATTTACCTCGCGCGCGCCGACGGCCACCTGTTCTCCGTCGTGGAACGCCTCGCCTGAGCGGCCGAGCGTCACTCCGCGGCGCGGATGCCCCTTTCGAAAAAGCTTAACTCGGAAAATAAAAAGCTTGAAAAGGAAAATGCCGTCGCGCTAGCTTCCTCTCCAAATCCAGGAGTCGGCGCGCCAGGCGTTCCGGTTCCGCTCCATCGGAAACGGAGGTTGCCGCGTGGCCTGGTTTCTCGCCCTCGTCGTGCTGGTCGTGGTCGTCGTGCTCGGCGTGCTGTTCCTCAACCGGTTCTATGCCAAGTCGACGCGAGAGACGGCGCTGGTACGCACCGGACTCGGGGGGCGGCGCATCCTGATGGACGGAGGCGCGGTGGCGCTGCCGATCCTGCACCGCATCGAGCGCATCAACATGCGCACGACGAGGCTCAGGATCGATCGCCAGGGACCCCAGGCGCTGATCTCGGAAGACCGGCTGCGCGTCGACGTGTCGATGGAATTCCACGTCCGGGTCGAGCCCACCGACGAGGGCATTGCGACCGCAGCGCAGGCGTTCGGCTCAAAGACCTTCCGCGAGGAGGAGATGCAGGGGCTGATCGAGGGCAAGCTGGTCGATGCGATCCAGTCCGCCGTTGCCAGCCGCTCCATGGACGAACTGCACGAGAAGCGTGACGTCTTCGTGGAAGCGGTCGCGCAGCGGCTTTCGGCCAATCTCGCCCGCTCGGGCCTGATGCTTGATTCGGCGTCGCTGGTGCGGCTCGACCAGACCCCGTTCAACGCTCTCGACGAGAACAACGCCTTCAATGCGGTGGGCATGCGCAAGCTTGCCGAACTGGTCAGCCACAACAAGAAGGCCCGCGTGCAGGTCGAGACCGAGACCGATATCGAGGTGCGGCGCAGGCATCTGGAGCAGACAAAGCAGCGGCTGATGATCGAGCGCGAGCAGGAGGAGGCCGAACTTGCCAAGCGGCTCGACCTCGAACGGCGGCGTATCGGCCTCGACACCGAGATCCACAACGCAAGGACGGAAGCCGAGCGCATCGCGGAAGAAGCCCGCATCGCCAAGGCCGGCGAAGTCAAGCGCGCGGAGATCGAACGCGACCTCGTGCTGCGCAAGCAGGAGATCGAGGCGCTTCTGGCGGTGGAGACCGCCAAGATCGACAATTCCATCCGCATCGCCGCCAAGCGCGGCGAGGAGCAGGCGGCGGAAGCCGGTTTCGAGACCGCGCGGACGAAGCTGGTCAAGGCCCAGGAAGCGGTGCAGACCGAGCGCGACATGGCCGCAGCCGAGCGCACGCGGCAGCTCGCGCTTCTGAAGGCGCGCGAGAATGCCGAAGTCGAGGACCAGAAGGTCAAGGCGCAGGTCGACACCATCCTCGAGCTCGCCAAGGCCGAGGGCAACGCCGTCCAGGTCAGGGCGGAGGCCGAGCGCCACCGCCTGATCTCCGAATCGGAAGGCAAGGCCGCCATGATCGAGGCGGAGAACGCGCAGAGCGAACAGATCCTGCGGCTGCGGCTCGAGATGCACAAGCTCGACATGCTGCCCGAGATCGCCGCCCAGATGGTGAAGCCGGCGGAAAAGATCGATTCGATCCGCATCAACCACATCTCTGGCCTCGGTTCCTTCGGCGGAGGCAATGGTTCCGGCGAGGGGGGTGGCGGCGGTGGCGGCGGCTTCCAGTCGGCGCTCGATTCCATCATGGGCATGGCGATCGGCTTTCCCGCGCTGAAGAAGCTCGGCGAGGAGATCGGCGTGGAGATGGACGCGAACCTCGGCGCGCGGGCGCTGGATGCGATCAACCGCACGCCGGTGCGCAAGAAGGACTGACCAGACGCAACCGATTTCGGCGCGCCGGGAGACGCGTCGCAGCAACGAAAGGGGAATTTCGATGACGATTACCAGACGCACCATTCTCAAGGCAGCCGCTGCCGCGGGCACCTCGGCGCTCGCAAGCCCGGCTTTCATCCGCAACGCCTTCGCCGAGGATCCGATCAAGCTCGGCACCGTCTTCGACATCTCGGGCATCTTCGACGCATACGGCAAGCCGATCGACATGGCCGTGAAGCTCGCGGTGAAGCAGCTCAACGACGGCGGCGGGCTTCTTGGCCGGCAGATCGAGCATATCGGCTACGATACGCAGTCGAACATGGCTCTCTATACGCAGTACGCCCAGCAGCTGACGCGCCAGGACAAGGTCGACGTCGTGCACGGCGGCATCCTGTCCGCCTCGCGCGAGGCGATCCGCCAGACGCTGCGCCGCGCCAACACGCTCTATTTCTACAACATCCAGTACGAGGGCGGCGTCTGCGACAGGAACTGCTTCGTCACCGGCGTCACGCCGGCGCAGACCACCGAGGTACAGATCCCCTACACCATGGAGAAGTGGGGCAAGAAGGTCTACATCCTCGCCGCCGATTACAATTACGGCCAGCTGATGGCCCGCTGGATCCAGAAGTATTTCAAGGACGGCGGCGGCGAGACCGTTGCGGTCGACTTTTTCCCGCTCGACGTCGCCGATTTCGGCTCGACCATCACCAAGATCCAGACTGCGGCGCCGGACATGGTTTATTCGGCGCTGGTCGGCGGCGCGCACCTGTCCTTCTACCGCCAGTGGGCGGCGGCGGGCATGAAGAGCCGCATTCCGCTCGCCTCCACCACGCTCGGCGTCGGCTCCGAACATCTCGTGCTGACGCCCGAGGAAGGCGACGGCATCGTGGTCTGCTACAATTATTCGCCGGAGCTCGACACGCCGGCCAATAAGGCCTTCACCACGGCCTGGGGCGAGATGCACGGCGCGGAAACCATCCCCAACATCCACGAACTCGCCGTATCCAACTACCAGGGCATCATGTTGTGGGCGGAGGCCGTCAAGCTGGCGGGTTCGGTCGAGCAAGCCAAGGTGATCGAGGCGCTGGATGGCGGTCTGGCCTACGAGGGCCCGGCCGGCATGGTGACCATCGACCCGAAGACGCACCACGCCACGCTCGACGTCCACCTGATGGAGATGCGCGGCCAGAAGCTCAACGTGTTGCAGAGCTTCGGCGCGCGCGCGCCGATCGACACGCAGCTCGTCTGCGACCTCGTCGCAAATCCCGACGACAACCAGCAGTACGAGATCAAGATCTGAGACCAGAAGGTGAGGCGGCGAGAAGCCTCCTCGCCGTCACGCTTCGCGTGCCACCTCTCCCCCTGCCCGGGGGAGAGGAACACAGGCTGGATTGGCGCAGCAGTTCTCCAGAAGCCGCAGCCCCAGCGGCAGCGGCTTTCCTCTCCCCCGGGCACGGGGAGAGGCGGCCCGAAGGGTCGGTGAGGGGGGTGTTTCCGCGCTGGCGCAATGAACTCGCACTGCATTCCGATTGGACATCTCCGCTCACAGGACCGGCATGGACCTCGCAGCCGTCTTCATCCTCGAAATCCTCTATTCCATCGCGCTCCTGGTGCTGATCAGCGCCGGGCTGGCGGTCGTCTTCGGGATGATGCGCGTCATCAATCTCGCCCATGGCGAGTTCATGATGATGGGCGGCTACGCGACCATCGTCGCTGTGCAGGCCGGGGTTAACGTCTATGTGGCGATGCTGATCGTGGCGCCGCTCGCCGTCGGCCTGATCGGGCTCGTCGTGGAACGGCTGGTGATCCGCTTCCTGTACGGGCGGCTTGTCGACACCATGCTCGCCACCTGGGGGCTGAGCCTCGCCTTTACCGGCGCGGCGGTCATGATCTTCGGCAACACGACCACCGGCGTCTCGACGCCGATCGCGGGTTTCACCCTCGGCGCCTACCAGATCAATGGCTACAACTTCTTCATCATCATCGTCTCGATCCTGCTTCTGGTCGCCTCCTATCTGGTTCTGCGCGGCACCCGGCTCGGCCTAGTAGCCCGTGGAACCATGCAGAGCGCCGACATGGCCGCGGCACTCGGCTACAGCCCGGACCGGGTCTACATGACGACCTTCTTCGTCGGCTCGGCGCTGACGGGACTTGCCGGCGGGGTGCTCGCGCCGCTGGTCGGCCTCGTGCCCACCTGGGGCACGCTCTACATCGCCAAGGCCTTCATCACGGTCATTTCCGGCGGCGCCTCGATCGTGCTCGGCCTTTTGTCGAGCGCGACCGTCTTCGGCCTCGTGTCGCAGACCTTCACCTTCCTTTCCGGACCGGTCATCGGCGAAGTGGCGCTGCTGGTCGCCGCCATCGTGCTGTTGCGCCTCCTGCCGCAGGGCATTACCGGACGCTTTTTCAAGGGACGCCTCTGAATGGACCGCAGCGCCCTTCGAGACGCGCCCTGGGTCGTGGCGGCGGGCATCGTCGTGATGTTCGCGGCACCGCTGATCCTGAACTTCTACACGCTCACGCTGCTGGTGATCTACGGAATGCTTGCGCTGAGCCTCGGCCTGATCTGGGGTTTCGGCGGCATCCTGTGTTTCGGCCAGGCGGCGTTCTACGGGCTGGGGGCCTATGCCTATGCCATCTCGGCCGCCAACATCGGCGAGAGCACGGTGCCGATGCTCCTGGCGATCGCCATTCCCTTCGTCTTTGCGTTCCTGCTCGGCGCGATGATGTTCTACGGCAGGCTGACCGACGTCTACATGGGCGTCATCACGCTGGTGGTGACGCTGATCTTCTTCCGCTTCATGAACACGACGGCGGGGCCGGAATACCAGATCGGGCAGGCCCGCCTCGGCGGCTACAACGGCATCCCCGGCTACCAGACCCTCAACGTCCCGGGCGACGCCTCCGCCTACATCTGGGACGAGAGCCTCTACTACACCTGCTTCGTCATCCTGCTCGTCGTCTACGTGCTGGTGCGGCTCTTGCTGGCGAGCCCGTTCGGCCGCATCGCCGTGGCGATCCGGGAGAACGAGAACCGCGTCGAGCTGATGGGCTACGACGCGCGGCTGCGCAAGAGCGTGCTCTTCGCGATCGGCGGCGCCATAGCGGGCCTGGCCGGCGCGCTCTATGCCTCCTGGGCCGAGATCGTGACGCCCGGCCTCTTCTCGCTCGGCCAGTCGGCCGAGATCATCATCTGGTGCATCGTCGGGGGCCTCGGAACGCTGGTCGGGCCGGTGCTCGGAGCGGCCGTTCTCGGCTACCTTAAATTCGCGCTCGGCCAGCAGACTGCGGTCGACAACGTGCTGGTCATGGGCCTGATCCTCGTCGTCGTCGTGCTCGTGCTGCCGCGCGGCGTGGTGCCCTCGCTGATCAGCGCCTTCAGGCACTCGTCGCGCCGCAGGGGGCCAGGGGGCCGCCGCCGTCGCGGGCCCAGGGGAGTGCGCGCGGATGGCTGACGTCGTCCTGGAGACCCGCAACCTCACCATGCGGTTCGGCGGCGTCACCGCCGTCGACAACGTCAACTTCAAGCTTCGCCGCGGCGAGCTCCGCTGCCTGATCGGGCCGAACGGCGCGGGCAAGACGACCTTCTTCCGCTGCCTGACCGGGATCCTGAAGCCGACCCACGGCGAAGTCTTCATCGACGACGTCGAGACCACCGGCTGGGACCCGCAGTTCGTCGCGCGCATGGGCATCGGCATCAAGACGCAGGTGCCGAGCGTGATGGACGGGCTATCGGTGCGCGAGAACGTCTGGCTGTCGGCCTATCGCCTGAGCGGCGCCCGGGAGGCGGATCGCATTGCCACCGAGGTGATCGAGCGGCTCGGCCTCGGCGACATCGCCCGTTCCACCGTCGGCCGGCTCGCCCACGGCGAACGACAGCGCGTCGAACTCGGCATCGTGGTCGCCGCGCGCCCCTGGCTCGTGCTTCTGGACGAGCCGGCCGCGGGCATGACGGGCGAGGAGGTGGAGCGCATGGTCGACATCATCCACGAGATCAATCGCGACGCGGCTCTGATCATCGTCGAGCATGACATGCAGTTCATCCGCTCCATCGCCGCGCAGATCACGGTCTTCTCGCAAGGGGCGGTGCTGATGGAGGACACCGTCGAGGCCGTCATGAGCGACCAGCGCGTCCGCGACGTCTACCTGGGCAAGAGAGGCTGATGACCGACACCCGCGCAGCCCTCGACATCCGCGGCCTGACGGCCGGCTACGGGCGCATCCCCGTCCTTCACGGCATCGATCTGACGGTCGCGGCGAACGAGTTCGTCGGCATCCTCGGCCACAACGGCATGGGCAAGTCGACGCTCCTGAAGACCGTCATGGGGTTCATTCCCGCGACGGGCGGCACGGTCAGGCTCGACGGCGAGGACGTTACGGGGCTTCCCCCGCACGAGCGTTCACGGCGCGGCATCGGTTACGTGCCGCAGGGCAGGGGCATTTTCCCGAAACTCTCGGTGCGCGACAACCTGCGCATGGCCTGGCATGCCGACACGGGGCTGGACGAGGGCGAAGCCGTCGACCGCGTGCTCGCCGATTTCCCCCGCGTGGAGCGCCTTCTCGAACGCGACGGCGGTGCGCTTTCGGGCGGCGAGCAGCAACTGCTGGCGCTCGCCCGCTGCCTCATGGCCAATCCCTGGCTCCTGCTTCTCGACGAACCGACCGAGGGTATCCAGCCCTCGATCATCGAGGAGATCGAGGACACTCTGACGAGACTGCGCAAAAGCCGCGGCCTGACCGTCGTGCTGGTCGAGCAGAACTTCGAGTTCATCGCTACGCTGTCCGACCGGGTCGTCGTCCTGGAGCGCGGCCGCGTCACCGGCGAGATCCATGCCGAGGCCCTGAAGGACCCCCGCCAGGTGGAGGAGTTCCTCGGCTTCGGTTCAGTCCGCCGCACCCGTGCCGGCGGCGGCCATGGCGCGACAGCACACTCGCCCGCGCGGCCCGCCGGCTCCGGCGCACCGGCGCAGACCCTGCCGGGCGTGCCGACCTTCGGGCCGGCCGGCAATCCCGCCATGCCCGCGCATGCGGTGCTCTCGCCCGCATCGGTGCGCCCCGCGCCGGCCGCGATGGCTGCGTCTTATCCATCATCCACTCATGCCGCGCCTCCCGCCGCAGCGCCTGCGATACCGCGCGGCCCGGAGCGTGCGCAAACCGATCTTCCGAGGGAGTATCCAATGAGCGTCAGGCGACCCACGCTGGAGCAGATGCGCAGTCTGGTCGGCGGCCTCCACATGTCCATGGGCGACCGCGAGATCATGGACTACATGGCCCTGATGGAAGCGACGTTCGAGGCCTACGATGTCGTCGCAGCCATGCCCGACAATCTTCCGCAGGTGAAGTATCCGCGCACGCCGGGCTATCGGCCGTCCGCTGCCGAGAACCCGATGAACGCCTGGTACGTGAAGTCGGAAGTGCGCGGCGCGCATTCGGGACCGCTCGCCGGGCGAAAGATCGTGCTCAAGGACAATGTCTGCCTGGCAGGCGTGCCGATGATGAACGGCGCCTCTACGCTGGAAGGCTACACGCCCGACGTCGACGCCACCGTCGTCACCCGCATCCTCGACGCGGGCGGCACCATCGTGGGCAAGGCGCATTGCGAATATTTCTGCCTTTCGGGCGGCAGCCACACCAACGCGACCGGGCCCGTCCATAACCCCTGGAAGAGGGGCTACATCGCCGGCGGCTCGTCCTCCGGCTCCGGGGCGCTGGTCGGGGCGGGCGAGGTCGACATGGCGATCGGCGGCGACCAGGGCGGCTCGATCCGCATGCCGGCCTCCTTCTCCGGCGCCTACGGCATGAAGGCCACCCACGGGCTGGTGCCCTATACCGGGATCATGCCGATCGAGCCGACGATCGACCATGCCGGACCGATCACCCAGAACGTGCGTGACAACGCGCTGCTGCTGGAAGTCATCGCCGGAGAGGACGGCCTCGACCCACGCCAGTACGCGCCGCGCATCGACCGCTATACCGATGCGCTCGGGCAGGGGGTTTCCGGAATGCGCATCGGCATCGTGCGCGAGGGGTTCGGCCGCCCTGAATCGGAAGCGGACGTTGACGAGAAGGTCCGCGTCGCCGCCCGGCGCTTTCGCGATCTCGGCGCGACCGTCGAGGACATCTCGGTGCCGATGCACACGCAGGGTCAGGCGATCTGGACGCCGATCGCTCTCGAAGGCCTGACCGACATCATGATGCACGGCAATGGCTTCGCCACCGGCTGGCGCGGACTCTACGTCACCAGCCTGCTCGACTATCATTCCAATTGGCGCGCACGCGCCGACGAACTGTCGAAGAGCCTGAAGATCTCGATGTTCGTGGGCGAGTACATGCTCAAGCACCATCGCGGGCACTACTACGCCAAGGCGCAGAACCTGTCGCGCCGGCTGCGCGCCGCCTACGACGCCGCGCTCGGCCAGTACGATCTGCTACTGATGCCGACCATGCCCATGAAGGCGCAGCCGATCCCGCCGGCCGACGCGCCGCTCGCCCTCTACATCCAGCGCGCCTTCGAGATGATCGGCAACACCTGTCCGTTCGACACGACAGGGCATCCGGCGATGACCATCCCCTGCGGCCTGTCGGAAGGGCTTCCGATCGGCATGATGCTGATCGGCCGGCACTACCAGGAGAGCACGATCTACCGGGCCGCCGCCGCCTTCGAACGGATCGGAGACTGGCGGGCGATGTGAGGGCGAGCGGCAGGCTTGGCCGCACGCGCCATTCCTGCCATCTTCACGCCGCGAGCAACGCATGCTCATCGGGAGGAGCATCATGAACCGATTGTCGGAACCTCTGGGAGGGGTGCTTTCAAAAAGCCTGCTGACGCGGGAGGCGGAGCCGGTAGTCGATCCTGCGGCGCTGAAACCGCGCGAAGACAAGTCCTGGGTCGTGGGCGACCGATCGGTTCCGCTCTTGCGCCAGACGATCCCGCAAGCGCTTGCGCAGACCGTGGCGCGGCTCGGGTACCGCCAGGCGGCGATCTTCTGCGAGGCGGGGCGGCGCTACACCTGGAGCGAGTTCGCACGCGAGGTGGATGCCGTGGCGGCGGGGCTCCTCGCGCTCGGGCTGGAGAAGGGGGACCGGATCGGCATCTGGTCGCCGAACCGGCCCGAATGGCTGGTCACGCAGTTCGCCACCGCGCGCGTCGGGCTGGTGCTGGTCACGATCAATCCGGCCTACCGCCTCTCCGAACTCGAATACGTGCTGAACAAAGTCGGCTGCAAGGCGCTGGTTACCGCGGCGCGCTTCAAGTCGAGCGACTATCTCGAAATGATCCGTTCGCTCGCGCCGGAACTGGAGACGGCGGAGCCGGGACGGCTGCAGGCCAGGCGCGTGCCTTCGCTTCGGGCAGTCATCCGCATGGGCGCGGAAAAATCCCCCGGCATGCTCTCCTTCGATGATCTCGCGCACCTCGCCGGCCCCGCGCAGATGCGCAGGGTCGATGCCGTCTCGGCCACGCTCGATCCCGACGAGGCGATCAACATCCAGTTCACAAGCGGCACCACCGGCGCGCCTAAGGGCGCGACGCTGACGCATGCCAACATCCTGAACAATGCCGACATGGTCACCCGCACGATCCGGCTGACCGAGGCCGACCGGCTGTGCATCCCCGTGCCGCTCTACCATTGCTTCGGCATGGTGATGGGTACTCTCGGATGCGTGACCAAGGGCGCGGCCATGGTCTTTCCGGGCGAGGGCTTCGACGCGACCTCCGCCCTGAAGGCCGTGGCGGGCGAGCGCTGCACCGGTTTCTACGGCGTGCCGACCATGTTCGTCGCCATGCTCGACCACCCCGACTTCAGGCGCTCCGACGTGACGTCGCTGCGCACCGGCATCATGGCCGGCGCCCCCTGTCCGATCGAGGTGATGAAGCGGGTCGTCTCGGATCTGCACATGCCTGAGGTGACGATCGCCTACGGGATGACGGAGACGAGCCCCGTCTCCTTCCAGAGCCATGTCGACGATCCCTTGGAAAAGCGCGTCTCGACCGTCGGGCGCATCCATCCGCATGTCGAGGTCAAGGTGATCGACGAGACCGGGCAGACCGTGCCGGTCGGCGTCTCCGGCGAACTCTGCACGCGCGGCTATTCCGTCATGAAGGGCTACTGGGACGACGCAGACAAGACGGCCGAGGCGATCGATGCGGACGGCTGGATGCACACCGGCGATCTGGCGACGATCGATGGCGACGGATACTGCAACATCGTCGGGCGCGTGAAGGACATGGTGATCCGCGGCGGCGAGAACGTCTATCCGCGCGAGGTCGAGGAGTTCCTCTACCGGCACCCCAAGGTCGCGCAGGTGCAGGTGTTCGGCGTGCCGGACGAGCGCTACGGCGAGGAACTGGCCGCCTGGATCGTGCTTCACCCGCACGAGGAAGCGACCGAGGAGGAGATCCGCGCCTTCTGCCGCGGCCAGATTGCGCACTACAAGGTGCCGCGCCACGTCCGCTTCAAGGATGCCCTGCCTATGACCGTCACCGGCAAGCCGCAGAAGTTCATCATGCGCGACGAGATGGTGGCCGAACTCGGGCTCACCGAGTCGAAGACCGCATGAATGGGCCGTAGCTTGCTGGGTGCAATCAAGTTTCCCGGCTACGAGGGATAGCCGCGATTCTTTTCTCGGCTTTCGTGAATTTTCTGCCGGGTCAGTCCGGGCGACAACTGCTTCATGAAATCGATCTCGATCTTGCGGAGGAACGAGCTCTTGCGAAACGTCACGTACGCGGTGGTGGACGGAAAGAGATCGCTCACGTCGCGCGAGACGAGGTTCCTGTCCCGTTCGGGATCGTAGACGATGGACGCCGTGATCGCGATCCCGAGTCCGATGCCGACATAGGTCTTTGCAACGTCGGAATGGATACCGGCAAACGGTAGGAGCGGCGTCAGCCCTTCCTTCGTGAAAGTGTCGATGATCGTCCGGCTGCCACTGCGATAGCTGTCGTGGCCGATCAGGGGGAATTTCGCGAGCTCTTCGAGCGTTATGGTTTCGAGCTTGGCGATCGGGTGATCTCTTGGAGCGATTACGACGCGCTTGATCTGCAGGATCGGCAGCCAGACCAGCCCCAGGAAGCTCTTTGGCGGTTGGGTGGTCACACCCAGTTCCGCGCGACCTTCCTGGACATTCTCGCAGGCCTCGTTCGGGACGGCCTGAAGCAGTCCTATCTGCACGTCTGGCTGCTTGCGAAGGAACTCCGCGACCACGTTGGGCAAAACGTATCGCGCGAAGGTGTGGGTCGTGGAGATCGTCAGGCGGCCCGCCTTTGCCTCGCTGTTGTCTCCGCGGATCCTCCGGATTTCCTCGACCTTGCGGATGATGCGCTCCGCGCTGCCGATGAACTCCCGCCCGGCGACGGTGACACTGACGATCCTGCTCCGGCTCCGCTCGAAAATATCGAAACCGAGCTCCGTCTCGAGCTGTCGTATCTGTCTGCTGATGCCAGGTTGCGAGGTGTTCAACGCCTCCGCGGCGGACGAGATATGATTGCCCCTGCGATACACTTCGAGAACGTATCTCAACTGATGAAGCTGCATGTCTGATCCGATCGCGACCGTCGGCGGCAGGGGCCAGTATGCCAGATTCCGGAAACGAGCATTAACTGCTGCTGCCGGCAATCGTCTGCGGTATGCACGCCGCCGCGAGAAATCGGAGGCACCTCGGCCGCTCCCTGCGATCCGGTTCCTGCCAGGAAGCGGACGGCGGTTCGTCTGCCGCCTCGGCACAATGCGCTGGCTCGGCACGATGCGCTGGAGGGCAATCCGTGCAGTTTACCCGCACATGTGGAATCAAACGCGGATTCCGCAATGAGAAGGTTCCACGCTCCCTGCGATGCCGCTCGCTTGGCCAGCATATCATGAGATAAGAGCGCGAGCGGCAGACACCTTCGCCGGTTGGAGCAGGGCAAATGTCCTGCTTCGATCGCGCCGGCTCGCCCGCCTGCTACCGGACCGTGGCTTCCTTGCGTCCAGGTGAATGTGCGGCTGTTCAGGCGGCCTGGCGTTGACGAGATTCCGTCAAGCGGCGCTTGGCATCTTCGCCAAGCAGCACGGTGGTCCGGTGCATGAGCCGGCGCTGAGGAAGTGCATAGTCACCGACGGCGAGGTGCTGCGTCGCGTAATTGTCCCAGATGATGAGGTCACCCGGGCGCCACTTGTGCCGGTAGACGAATCTTGGCTCGTTCAGGTATTCGAAGAGTTCGTTGAGCAGCGCCTGGCTTTCGCCTTCCGGCAGTTCGTTGATCTTCATCGTGTAGCCCGGATTGACATAGATCGCCTTGCGACCGGTGATCGGGTGCTTCATCACGACCGGGTGGTCGACGGGTGGGACCTCCTTCACCTGTTCCGAGGTGAGATCGGGCCTGGCGGAGCCCTCGGCCTGCTTGCGCTTGTAGTAGTGAATATAGGAATGGGGCGCCGTCAGTCGTTCGAGCTGCGCTTGGCGGTCGGCCGGGAGGGCATCGAAGGCGGCGCATGCGCTCCGGAAGATCGTGTCGCCAAACGTCCGGTCACCGTCTGGTTCCGGTATTTCGCGGCCGAGCAGCAGCGAACAACGGCAGGGCGTTTCGGTATATGAGGTGTCGGAGTGCCAGATCTGGCCCGCGTCGCCGATTCCGGCCGCCTGGCCCTTGTCCTTGATGTTCGACAGGACCAGCAGATCCGGGTGCGTGTTGGAAAGGTAGGGTTTCAGCACATGCGCCTGCAACTGTCCGAAGCGGCGGCTCAGCGCGACGTGGTCGTCTTCCGACAGCGTCTGCCCTCGAAAGAGCAGCAAGGACGTCGCGTCGAAAGCCTTTTCGATCGCGGAGAAGGTCGCGTCGTCGAGAGGCTTGGAGAGATCGATATCAAGCACTTCCGCGCCGAAGCTTTCACACAGTGGGCGAAGCTTTAGACTCATCGTTGGTTCCTCCCGGGACGAGCATTCCAGCCGAACTGCGCGGAAACGTAGGCGGCCGGATATCGAATGGAAGTGCTTATGAGCCATAGCAGCATTCCAGATGATTCTGGGCATGTTCATTCCCTACGCCGCTGCGCGGGACTAGGCTTTGCAGTGCCGAAGTGCACGTTTCCAGCAACGCCTTCAGTTTTCTTGGGAGGAGACTGACGTACACACTGAAGCGCTCGGCAGACAGCTCCCGGCCAGTTCCGGCGGGTCGGAAATGCTGCTTTGAAGTCCGGCAGGTCAACCTGCCGACAGTGGGAGGATACACATGAAAAAGAAGATTATGTCCTGGTTCGCCTCGGCCACCATGGCTTTCGCACTGGCAGTCCCCGTCGCATTGGGCGTCGTCGGCCAGGCGTATGCCGAATGGCCCGAAAAGCCGGTGAAAATCATCGTGCCATGGTCGCCGGGAGGTATCACCGACACGGTAGCGCGGATCCTGGCACAGGCCTATTCCGACGCCTTCGGCCAACAGTTCGTCGTCGAGAACCAGCCCGGGGCGTCGGGCAACATCGGTGCAGAAGCGGTCGCGAATGCCGAGCCCGACGGGTACACGCTGCTCATGACCAATCCCGGCGCCTTCGTGACCAATCACTTCCTCTACAAGAACATGGCCTTTTCGCCTGAGGATCTGGACGTGATCGTCACCGTGGCCAAGTTCCCCAACGCGCTTATCGTTCACAAGGACGTGCCGGCGAATACGGTCGCCGAGTTCATCGAATACGCAAAAGCCCATCCAGGGGAGCTGAGCGGCGCATCGTCAGGCGTCGGGTCATCCGGACACCTCTCGCTGGAACTCCTGAAATCGATGGCCGGGCTTGATATCGTGCACGTACCTTATCAGGGTGCCGCGCCGACGCGGGTCGACCTGTCCGCCGGGCGTGTGCAAGTGGTCGTCGACAACATTCCCGGCTACATGGCCTCGTTCGAGGACGGTTCGGTCAAGATGCTGGGTGTGGGTACGCGAGAGCGGCTGGAAGATTTTCCGGACGTTCCGACCATCGAGGAGGCCGGAAAGCTCGAAGGCTTCCAGGCGATCGTCTGGTACGCCCTGGCAGGACCCGCCGGGACGCCAGACGGCATCGCAAGCAAGCTAAACGCCGCCACGAACGAGATCATGGCGCGCGACGACATCGCGGGGAAGATGAAGAACCTCCATGCGATCCCGATGGGCGGCAGCCGGGAGGACGCGAAAGCGTTCATCGTCGAAGAGACGACACGCTGGAAGGCAATCATCGCAGCCGCAGGCGTCGAAGCGAAGTAGGCCGGGAACGGATAGCGCCGACCCGCCGCCGGCAAGCCGGTTGCGGGTCGGCCCCCCTTCATCTCTCAAAATTCGAGCAGGTTTCATGACCGAGCAAGGGCTGGGTGCACTCATCAGCGGCCTCAAAGACCGCGGCGTTCGACATATCTTCGGCATCCCCGGAGGCGATTGCGCGCTCGACATCATCGACGCCGCCGAGAAGGCGGGGATCCGGTATGTCCTGTGCCGGACCGAGAACGCGGGGGGTATTTCCGCCGCGGTCACGGCAGAGATCACCGGAGGCCTGGGCGTGATCATGACGACGCGCGGGCCGGGTCTCACCAGCGCTGTCAATGGGATGGCCTACGCCCACCTTGATCGCGCGGCTCTGTTGCTGATCGCCGATCACTTCGACCCCGACATGGATTTTTCCTCGCACCAGCGCATCGACCAGACGGCGATCCTTCAGCCGCTCCTGCGGGGCGCCGGTCGGCTCGACGGCGCCGGATTCCAGCCGGACCTGCCGGTACTTCTCGACCAGGCCTTCGGACAGCCGAACGGCCCGATCTATCTGGAAGTGACGAACAAAGGCATGACCGCTCCGGTGAGCGATGTTTCGGCTTCGACCCCGCGGGCCCCGACTCGTCCGGAGGGTGCCGCCATCGATGCCGCGTGCAAACGGCTGGCCGACGCCCGGCGCCCGGTGATCATCGTCGGCTCCCAGTCCTGCGACGACGCCTCGACGCGCGCGGTGCGTTCGCTGGCCGAAGCCTGGAACGTGCCCGTCTATACCACCTATCGCGCCAAGGGCGTGATGGCGGACAGCCACCCGCTGACCATGGGCCACTATATCGGCGGCGTGGCTGAGGAGGCGGCCTTGCGAGAGGCCGACCTCATGGTCATGATCGGCTTCGACGCCGTGGAGTTTCCCCCCTCGCGGTGGCGCTACAACGTGCCCGTGATCGAGGTCGCGCGCTATGTGGTTGATCGGCGGGTCGTGGAGCCGGAGGTCAGCCTGATCGGCGACATCGCTGCCAGCCTCGATGAACTTTCCGATGCAATCGTTTCGGCCGACTGGGATCCGGACGCATTGGCGGCCACCAAGAGGCAACTCCATGCGGCGGGTGATTCTTCGGGGGAGGGACCGATATCGCCGCAGATGGTGGTCGACGCCGCCCGGCGTGCCGCACCGTCCGACGCAAGGATCGCGCTGGACGCCGGAGCACACATGCTTCCGGTCCTGCATCACTGGGTCTGCGACGAACCCCGACAGACGTTGCTGTCGCGCGGTCTGGCGACGATGGGCTTCGCTCTGCCCGCAGCGCTGGGTTCCTGCCTCGTCGATCCTTCCCGTCGCGCCATCGCCTTCACCGGCGACGGCGGCCTCATGATGTGTGCCGGAGAGCTCGCGACGGCGGCGCAGCATGGTTGCCGTCCCGTGACCGTCGTTTTCAACGACTCCTCCCTGACGCTGATCAGCGCAAAGCAGGAGCGTCGGCAATTCGCCAGCAACGGCGTGGACTTTTCCCCCTCGAACTTCGCGAAGGTCGCCGAGGGTTACGGTTGTGCCGGGTTCCGCGTCGAGGTGCCCGACGAACTGGACGGTGCCTTCGAGGCGGCGTTCGCCAGCGACAGGCCCGCGGTGGTCGACATCGTGGTGAACCCGCATGGCTATCGCAAACAGCTTCTCTCGCTGCGCGGTTGAGCCGGGCCGATGGACAGCATGGCAAACATTGTGCTCGGCTTCCAGACGGCCCTGGGGCTAACGACACTACTGGCCTGCGCGGCCGGCGTCCTGCTCGGTACCTTCATCGGTGTCCTTCCCGGCATGGGCCCGATGGCGGCGATCTCCATCCTGCTTCCGCTGACCTTCTATCTCCAGCCGACCGACGCCCTGGTGATGCTTGCCGGCATCTACTACGGAACGCAGTACGGCGGTTCGACGGCGTCGATCCTGCTGAACCTGCCCGGTACGTCGACATCGGTTGTCACCTGTCTCGACGGCTATCCCATGGCGCAGCAGGGCCGCGCGGGGCTCGCCCTGTTCATCACCACGATAGCGTCCTTCTTCGGAGCGACCATCGCCATCATCGTGATGACCATCTGCGCTCCGGTTCTCGCCCGTGTGGCGCTGGGCTTCGGCTCTCCCGAGTACTTCTCGATGATGGTTCTCGGGCTGGTCGCGGCGTCCACCATATCAGCGGAGTCGCCCTTGCGGGGACTGGCAATGGTGGTGTTCGGGCTGTTGCTGGGCATGGTTGGAACCGACGTCATGTCCGGCGAGCGGCGGTTCGTCTTCGGCCTCCAGCCGCTTTTCGACGGCATCAGCCTGGTGCCGATCGCGATGGGACTGTTCGGCGTCGCCGAGGTCGTCGCGAACTATGCACGTCCGCGCGAAAGCGCGACAGCGCGCACGATTTCGTGGCGTTCGATGATGCCCAGCCGATCCGAGATGAGGTCGTCCGTGGGTCCCGCGCTCAGAGGCACTGCCGTGGGGGTGGGTTTCGGTATCCTTCCCGGCACCGGCTCCGCAATCGCCTCCTTCATCGCCTATGCGCTCGAGAAGCGGGTCTCGAAGGATCCGTCGCGTTTCGGCAGGGGCGCGATCGAAGGGGTTGTCGCACCAGAAGCGTCCAACAACGCTGCTGCGCAGGCTGCGTTCATCCCGACCATGACGCTCGGCATTCCGGGCGACGGGGTCATGGCTCTCATGCTTGCCGCGCTGATGATCCACGGCATCATCCCCGGGCCAGGCGTGATCACGTCCAATCCCGAGCTCTTTTGGGGCCTGATCGCGAGCTTCTGGATCGGGAACGTGCTGCTCCTGATCCTCAACATTCCGCTCATCGGCATCTGGGTCCGGATGCTGTCGATCCCCTACCACGTGCTGGCGCCGTCGATCCTCTTTTTCATGTGCATCGGCGCATTCAGCATCCGAAATCTTTCCTTCGACGTGTTCCTCGTCATCATCTTCGGTGCAGTCGGAGTGGCCATGACGCGCCTGCGCCTGCCGGCGGCACCGGTTCTGCTCGGATTCATCCTCGGCCCGCTCATCGAGGAGCATCTGCGCCGCGCCTTGCTGATCGCTCGAGGCGATCTGTCCGTCTTCCTCACGCAGCCGATCAGCGGCGCCTTTCTCTGCATGGCCATCTTCCTGACGATCTGGAGCCTGACGGCTGCGCCGCGGCAGCGGATGCGCGAGCGGCGTCTTGGAGCAGGAGCATGACGAAGCAGCGAAGTCAGAGCCTGGCGGCGGGCGCCTGTCTCGGAGCCATCGGACTCTTTGCCGCCGTCGAGGGCAGCCAATTCGAGTTCGGCAACCTCATGACCGTGGGACCGGGCATCCTGCCGCTGTTTCTTGGCCTGGTGATGATCGGCTTCGGCATTTTCATCGCAACCGAGAGGAGTTCGCCGGAAGGCGAACGTTCAGCGCCGCTGAAACCCTTGGTCGCAATATTCGGAAGCCTTTTTGCGTTTGCACTTCTCATTCGCAGCGCCGGCCTGGTGCCAGCCACGTTTTCCCTCGTGCTGGTCGCTGGCCTGGCAGAGGCGAGGTTCCGTCCGATACCGTTGCTTGCGACAGCCGCCTTGCTGGCGCTATTCAGCTACCTGGTCTTCATCAAGGCGCTCGGCCTTCCCTTCGTGCCTTTCGTATGGCTGGGTTGAAGCTGGGTCAGCGGACTGACGCGGGAGAGTTGTAGAGGGAGCGTGCCGCGTCACCCACGGCAAGGCTCAGGTTCTGCGCGAACATCGCGGATCACCTTGGTGGCTAAAGGCATTCTGATCAAACACGTGAAAGGCCCTAAGGCCCATTCACACAGCGCTTTAGGCCCATTCACACAGCGCTTTAGAAAATTGGTGGGTGATGTAGGGATCGAACCTACGACCCGCTGATTAAGAGTCAGCTGCTCTACCAACTGAGCTAATCACCCACGGCGCCGGTGTCGCGTTCCGACGCCGACGTGGCGGCTACATAGCGGCTCGCCCGCACCTATGCAACCCTTTCCGGGCCGACTCTTTTTGCCGGCCGGCGCGATCAGACGGACAGGGTGCCCTCGGCAACTTGGACCGCGTGTCCTCCGATCCGGGCGGCGCCGATGCGGCGATGTTCGACGTCGATCTCGAGCCGGATCGCAGACGGCCGTGCCATTTCGACCCCTTGTTCGATCCAGACCCGGTAGGCACCGTCCACCGGCTCGTCGTAACGCATGATCTGGCCCGCAAAGGCCGCCGCCGCGGCTCCGGTCGCCGGATCTTCGGGGATACCGTCATGCGGGGCGAACATCCGGGCATGGAAACCGCACGCGTGGTCGACCGTCTCTCGGCAGTAGAGATAGACATAGGACACCGTCGACCCGACGCGCGGGGCGATGTCGAGCCAGGCGGAGGCGTCGAGTCCTGCGCGGGCGGCGGCATCGAGCCCGCTGACGGGAACAGTCACGAACGGAACGCCTGCCGTCCATGTGGCCGGCCGGTGATTCTCGAAGCCGATGTCGCTTGGAGAAAGTCCCAGCGCGGCGGCGATCAGTTCGGGCTCGGCCGACAGCGACACCGGCTCCGGCAGTCGCGGCAGGTCGAATTCCGCGAATGCCGCGCCTCCTCCGGACCGGGTGACGGCACAGCGCACCGGGCCGACTTTTTCCTCCAGGACGAGGATTGCCGCCCCGCCCGTTCTCTCCTGCATCCCGTCGCGCTCGATGAGGGCGATGGCGGTGCCGACCGTGGGATGACCGGCGAAGGGCAGTTCCGAGCGCGGCGTGAAGATGCGGATCGCGGCGGTGTGGATGCCGTTGGCGGGCCGTCCGACGAAGACGGTCTCCGACAGGTTGAATTCGGCCGCGATCGCCTGCATTGCCTCTCCGGAAAGGCCCTCGACGTCATGGACGATCGCAAGCGGATTGCCAGCCAGGGTGCGATCCGTGAAGACGTCGTAGATCTCGTACCGCCGTCGCGTCATCCGCCGATCTCCTTTGTTGTCGCCCGGCTGACATAGCGCAAAGATGAGCAAAAATTAATTTGTAATATCCGCGCACTGGCCCAATCTGTGGCCGGAGGTGACATGCCAGAATGTCCGTTCGCGACCGCCGCGATGTGATCGGCTCTGGAAAGCGGAGAGGGTTCGGCATGGACCAGATCGTCGAGCGGCCGAAGCAGGCCGAAACCCAGGGACAATCGATCGAGAATGCGCTCGGCCTGGACGGCGGCTCCCGCCGCCGCGGGCGGCGCTGGATATGGCTCGTCCTTTTCCTTCTCGTGGCGGCGGGGGGGACTTACGCCTGGTGGTCGACGGCGGGCGGAACGGGGGACGTGGTGGCTTACCAGACGGTGCCCGCCGAGCGCGGCGACCTGACCGTCGAGATCACGGCGACCGGAACTTTGCAGCCGCTCACCCAGGTCGACGTTTCGAGCGAACTCTCCGGCGTCGTGCGCGCCGTTCCCGTCCAGGAGAACCAGACCGTCGCCAAGGGCGACGTGCTTGCCGAACTCGACACGACCCGGCTGGCCGCCCAGGTCGAGCGCGCCGAGGCCTCGCTGCAGGCAGCCGAGGCGAAGGTCAAGGAAGCGCAGACCACGCTGAAGGAGACGGAACAGACGCTGGCGCGCACGCAGAGCCTTTCCGGACGCGGCATGGTGACCGAACAGGCGCTGGAAGGCGCGGTCGCCTCCCGCGATCGTGCCGAGAGCGGCGTGGCGACGGCCGAAGCCAACCGGGCGATCGCGAGGGCGGATCTGAAGCTGCAGCGGGCCGACCTCGCCAAGAGCACCATCTACGCACCCATCGACGGCATCGTCCTGACCCGCGACGTCGATCCCGGCCAGACCGTGGCGTCGTCGCTGTCGGCGCCGGTGCTGTTCGTGATCGCGGAGAACCTCGAGACTATGATCGTGGAGGCGGCGATCGACGAGGCCGACATCGGCGCCGTGGCCAAGGGCCAGGACGCCCGTTTCACCGTCGATGCCTTTCCGAACCGCCGCTTCGACGCGACGATCTCCGATATTTCCTTCGCTTCGGTCACCACCGAGGGCGTCGTGACCTATGACGCCAGGCTGGCGGTCGACAACTCCGATCTGGCGCTGCGGCCGGGCATGACGGCGACCGTCTCGGTCGTGACACGCGAGGCCAACGACGTCGTGCTGGTGCCGAGCGCCGCCTTCCGTTTCCGTCCGCCGGCGACCGAGCGCAATTCCGGCGGCTTCGGCCTGCAGGATCTATTCGGCGGGCGCCGCATGGGCCGTATCTTCGAAAGGCGGGAGCCCACCGTCTCGACCGACGGTTCACGCACGCTTTACGTTCTGCGCGACGGCCAGCCGACGGCGACGCGGGTTCGCACCGGCTCGACGGACGGCGAGAACACGGAGATCGTCTCGGGCCTCGAGGAGGGTGACCTGGTGGTCACCGGCATCGGCCAGCCTGGCGGCCGGGACCGACGCTGATGCCGAAGCCGCTCCTGACATTTACCGACGTCTGGAAGACCTATGGCCACGGCGAGGCGCAGGTCCATGCGCTCGCCGGCGTGAACCTCGCCATCGAGCGGGGCGATTTCGTCGCCATCATGGGGCCTTCGGGATCGGGAAAGTCGACAGCGATGAACATCATTGGCTGCCTCGACACGCCGACGCGCGGCACCTACGCCTTCGATGGCGTGGATGCCGGCCGGCTGGACCGCAGCCGCCGCGCCATGCTGCGCAATCTCTACATCGGTTTCGTCTTCCAGGGCTACAACCTTCTGCCGCGAACCACGGCTGTCGAGAACGTCGAGTTGCCGCTCGTCTATCGCGGCGTGCCGCCGCGCGAAAGGCGGGGCAGGGCGCTTGCCGCGCTCGGCAGGGTCGGCCTCGAAGGACGCGAAAACCATACACCGGCAGAACTCTCCGGCGGTCAGCAGCAGCGCGTGGCGATCGCGCGGGCGATCGTCTCGGAACCGACCCTGCTCGTGGCGGACGAGCCGACCGGAAATCTCGACACCGCGCGCAGCCACGAGATCATGGAGCTTCTCACCGAACTGAACCGCGAGAAGAATCTGACCATCGCCATGGTCACGCACGAGTCCGACATCGCGACCTACGCCGAGCGCGTCGTGAAGTTCGTCGACGGCAGGATCGCGGCCGACAGCCGGGTCGAGGAGCTGGCCTGATGGTGTGGGAGACCATCCGCCTCGCCCTGATCTCCGTCCGCCGAAACGCCCTGCGGTCGTTCCTGACGCTGCTCGGCATCGTCATCGGCGTGGCGGCCGTCATTGCCATGATCACGATCGGCTCGGGCACGACAGAAAAGGTCAAGGCCGACATCTCAAAGCTCGGCTCGAACCTCCTCGTGGTGCGCTCGGGCAGCGGCGGCGGACCGGGCGGGCCTCGCGTCACCGCGCGTCCGCTGGCGGAAAGGGACTATGCGATCCTCGCCACCAAGCTCGACGGCGCGAAGGCGATCTCGGCGGCGTCGCAGTCGATGGCCCGCGTGGTGTTCGGTGCGGAGAGCATCACGACCGCGATCACCGGCACGGACACGCATTATTTCGAGGCGCGCGACTGGTCGTTGATCTACGGGCGCCCTTTCAACGAATCGGAGGTCCGTTCGGGCGCGAGCGTTTGCGTGATCGGCAAGACCGTCAGCGACCAGTTCTTCGGTACGGGCGATCCGACCGGCACGACGATCCGCGTCAAGCAGATGAGTTGCAAGGTCATCGGTCTCCTGGAATCCAAGGGCTTCTCCGGTTTCGGGCAGGACCAGGACAATCTGGTCATGATGCCGCTCGCTGCCTTCCAGCGGCGGATCGCCGGCAACCGCGAAATCGAGACGATCTACGTCGCCGGGCGCGACGATATTCCGACGTCGACCATCCAGGCGAACATGGAAGATCTGCTGCGCGAGAGCCGGCGCATCGCGCCCGACGCGGACGACGATTTTTCTGTGCGCGACATGACCCAGATCGCCGACGCGATGGCCAGCACGACGACGACGATGACCGGGATGCTCGGGGCTGTCGCGGGCGTCAGCCTGCTCGTCGGCGGCATCGGCATCATGAACATCATGCTGGTCTCGGTGACCGAACGCACGCGCGAGATCGGCATCCGGCTGGCGATCGGCGCGCACGAGAAGCACATATTGCTGCAGTTCCTGGTCGAGGCGACCGTGCTTTCGGCGATCGGCGGCTTGTCGGGGATTGCGCTCGGCCTCGGTATTGCGGGGGCGGTCTCGTCCCTGCTCGGCCTGCCGTTCAGCCCGTCATGGCTGATCGTACTGCTCGCCTTCGGCTTCTCGGCGCTCATCGGCATGGTCTTCGGCTTCTTCCCGGCGCTGCGCGGGGCCCGGCTCGACCCGATCGACGCGCTCCGGCACGAGTGAGCTCATGCGGTCCGGTGGCGGTGCCGCACGCGCTCGGCCAGCACGCCGCGGCTGCCGAACAGGATCGATGCGAGATAGATCGCGCCCGCCGACAGGATGATCGCCGGACCCGACGGCAGCGCGAAATGGTAGGACAGCAGGAGCCCGGCGACGCTGGCGATCATGCCGATTGCGACCGCGAGCAGGCACATCGGTCCGACCCGGATCGACCAGAAGCGCGCGGCCGCGGCCGGTAGCATCATCAGACCGACCGAAAGCAGCGTTCCGAGCGCCTGGAAACCGCCGACGAGATTGAGCACCACGAGCCCGAGGAAGGCGAAGTGGACTGGCGTGCCGATCCGGCTGACGGAGCGCAGGAAGAGCGGGTCCAGGCATTCGGCGATCAGGCCGCGCCACACGACGAAGAGGGTGACCAGCGTGATCGCGCAGATCGACCCGATCAGCGTCAGCGCCTCGTCGTTCAGCGCCAGGACGGTGCCGAAGAGCACCTGCATCAGGTCGACGCTGGAGCCGCGCATCGAGACGATCAGCACGCCGAGCGCCAGCGAGATCAGGTAGAAGGCGGCCATGGAGGCGTCCTCCTTCTGCAGCGTGAAGCGCGAGACCGCGCCCGCGCCCAGCGCCACCACGACGCCGGCAATCAGTCCGCCGACGGTCATCGGTACGATCTCCAGCCCGAACAGCAGGAAGCCGATCGCCGCACCCGGCAGGATGGCATGCGCCATGGCGTCTCCGGCCAGGCTCATGCGCCGCAGCATCAGGAAGACGCCGACCGGGCAGGAGGAGACGGACAGGAGCAGCGCCCCGAGCAGAGCGCGCTGCATGAACGAGAATTCGAGGAACGGAGAAACCAGAGCCTGGTACATGCCGCCGCTCACATGATCCCGCGGCGCCTGGCGGCGTCGCCGGCATGCGCATGGTGAGCATGACCATGATGGCTGTCCAAGCCATCAAGGACAATGGAACCGCCCTCGGCGTGACCATGCTCGTCGTCCGCCTCGCACCAGGGCGCGTCCTCGCTCCATGCCTCGTCGAAACCGCGGGCGCGCGAGAGGTTTTCCGGCAGGAGAACGTCCTGCGTCCTGCCCCAGGCAACGAGCCCGCGGGCAAGGATCAGCGTGTCGGGAAAATGACGCCGCACCAGGTCGAGGTCGTGGACCACCACGAGCACCGTGCGCCCTTCGCCGTGCCAGCGCCTGATCAAGGCGAGAAGATCGCCGACCGTCTGGGAATCGACGGCGTTGAACGGCTCGTCGAGCAGGATGATGTCGGCGTCCTGCACCAGCACGCGCGCGAAGAGGGCGCGTTGCAGCTGTCCGCCCGACAGGGTGTCGATCGGTCGCTCCTCGAAGCCCGTGAGCCCGACCGCCGTCAGCGCCGATCTGCACCTTTGGTGGTCCTCGGGGGTATAGCGGCCGAGCAGCCCGCGCCGCCGCCACAGCCCCAGCCGTACCAGATCGATGACGCGCGCCGGAAAGGAGCGGTCGATCTCGCTCTGCTGCGGCAGGTAGGCGATGCGGGCGCCGTCCGGCAGGCGCACCGCGCCGGCCATGGGCGGCAGCACGCCGACGATCCCCTTCATCAGTGTCGACTTGCCCGAACCATTCGGCCCGACGATCGCGGTCAGCGAACCGCGCGCGACGTGGCCGTCGAGGTGATGCACGGCCGGATGTCGGTTGTAGCCGAGCGTCAGGTCGGCGAAGGCGAGGGCGGGTTCGATCATGGGCGTTCCAGGGATGCGCCTAGCGGATGGCGACCGCGCCTCGATATGTGATGTTATTACATCCGTCAACGCGGATCGGGCGCTCCGGGAGCCTGTAAGATAGGCGCCGGGATCCCAACGGCTATTCTAGAGACCGTGCGATCTCGGTATCCAGCGCCTGTGAATTCTATCCCTGAATAAGCCAAGCCTGAGCTTCGGCCTCGCCAGGCCAAGCATGGTCCTCGGGAGTTTGTTTGCGAACGCCTTGCACATACACGAACCCAATACCGCGGTAGATTGTCGTCCATTGATTATCCGGTTGCCGGATTTCCGAGCGCCAGAGTTCGCGATCTCCGTTCGTGCCGATCAGTGTATGGTTTCGCTCCTGCATTCTTGTGCCTCCCATGGTTGAGTATGCCGCGTATGTGGAGGTTGTTGATGCCGTTTCAAGCAGCGATTCCAAAAACCTACAAGATTTGAGTAGATGCGCGAAGAGGCCATGTAGTTCAGTAGAAAAATTGGCGAGATGCAATGGACGCCGAATTGAGGCGAATATTACCCGCGCGCGCTCAATGCTCAGGAATCGCCGTCGCGCTGCGGGCGTGCATTGCGGCCCTTGCCGAAGGTGTAGCCGGTCTCGACGGCTGTCCTGCCGAACTTGTCGCGCAGATCGTCGATCGCGCCTTCTGCCAGCGCGCGCTTGCGCGCCTTCAGGTCGACGAGGTCGGGTGGATCGGCCCTGGCCGCGTCCGAGAGGTCGCTGACGCCGATTCCGATGAGCCGATAGCGGGTTCCGTCGGTTTCCTTTCGCAGGAGTTCGAGACCGGTGGAGAAGATCCGGTCCGCCAGCCGCGTCGGATCGGCAAGCTGCCGGTTGCGCGTGCGGATGCGGAAGTCGCTGGTCTTGAGCTTGAGCACCACCGTGCGCCCGGCAATCCCCGATTTCTTTAGCCGGGAGGAGACCTTCTCGGAGAGAGCGCGCAGCACCGGCACCAGATCCTCCGGGGAGGCGAGGTCAGTGTCGAATGTCGTCTCGGCCGAAACGCTCTTGGCCTCGTGGTCGGCATGCACGCGCCGCTCGTCCATGCCGCGCGACAGGTGGTAGAGCCGGTCGCCCATGGTGCCGTAGCGCTTCATCAGATCGCCGCGCTCCATCTTCTGGAGCTGGCCGACGGTGCGGATGCCGTCGCGTTCCAGCACCTCGTCGAAGGCCTTGCCGACTCCCCAGATCAGCGTCACCGGCTTGTCGGCGAGGAAGCCGACGGCCTCCTCTTCGCCGATGACGGCAAAGCCGCGCGGCTTCTGCGTGTCGGAGGCGATCTTGGCGAGGAACTTGCAATAGGACAGCCCCACCGAGGCGGAGATCCCGACCTCCTTCTCGAGGTTGCGCGCGAAGCGGGCGAGCACCAGCGCTGGCGGCATGCCGTGCAGCTTCTCGGTGCCGGCAAGATCGAGGAAGGCCTCGTCGATCGAGATCGGCTGCACCAGCGGCGTCAGCGCCTGCATCATCTCGCGTACCTGCCGCCCGACCCGGGCGTATTTTTCCATGTCCGGCTTGATCACCACGGCCTCCGGGCAGGCGGCGAGCGCCTTGAACATCGGCATCGCCGACCGCACGCCGTTGATCCGGGCTATGTAGCAGGCCGTCGAGACAACGCCGCGCTTTCCGCCGCCGATGATGACGGGCCTGTCGCGCAGTTCCGGGCGGTCCCTCTTCTCCACGGCGGCATAGAAGGCATCGCAGTCGATATGGGCGAGCGACAGCCGGTAGAGCTCCGGATGGCGCGCGAGCCGCGGGCTCCCGCACGCCTCGCAGCGGCGCGGTAACGCGTCAGCCTGGCGCGCGAGGCAATCGCGGCAGAAACCGGCAAGAGGATTGTTGACAGCAGGCGCCATGGCTGCGAACATAAAGAGAACAAATCGCATGATAGTCGAGGCACACCGCCGGGGCAAGGCAACCGGAAAGGAGACGTCATGTCCGCTGTTGAAAGCCACGCGACGGTCGTGCGGCCGCTGACGCCCGAGCTTTGGCCGGCGCTCGAAGAGCTGTTCGGGCCGCAGGGCGCCTGCTACGGCTGCTGGTGCACGCACTTCCGCCTGCCGCCGGCGAAGCGCCGCGAGAACAATCGCGAATCCAACAAGGCGCATCTGATGAACCGGGTGGAAGCCGGGCCGCCGCCGGGCCTGCTTGCCTTCGACGGCGACCGCGCACTCGGCTGGATGCAGATCGGACCACGCGCCGACGTTCCCGAGTGGAACAATGCCGGCCGGGTTTCGGCGCCGATCGATCCCGCCGAAACATTCGACCCAGGCGCATGGGCGATCTCGTGCTTCTTCATCCGGTCGAAGGCGCGCGGCCAGGGGTTGAGCCATCGGCTGGTCGCCGAAGGCATCCGCTATGCCCGCGACAATGGCGCACGCGTGCTGGACGCCTGTCCGATGGACCAGTCGAAGAGTTCCCGCTCCATCGGTCTGTTCGTCGGCTCGACGCGCGTGTTCGAGAAGGCCGGCTTCGAGAAGGTGGCCGGCCGCAAAGCGGGCCGTCCGCTCATGCGGTTGATCCTGTAGGAACGGGTTCGATCGTCAGACGCCGAGAGCCGCGGCGATTCGGGGGCCGGCGTCCTGCCAGTCTTCCACGACGACCACCCCGTCCGGAGGTGCGGGCAGAAGTTCGCGCAGCGAGTTGTCCGCCATCAGGTGAAACGCGTGCGTCTCCGGCACCGTCTCCAGCGCGGACAGAAGGTTGCGCGGCTGGTCGTCCACGAAGGCGACGGGCCGGCCGCTCGTGCCGCGCAGGCTGCGGATCGCCGGACCCTTCGCCATCTCGGTGGTGACCAGCGGGTAGGGCAATCCCAGGCTGTCGAGATAGGTCCGCCGCGTCTGGCGGTGGCGGTGTGGCATGGCCGTCAGCATGACGATCTCGACCCGGTCCGCGAAGCCCGTCATCGCGTCGGCCGCGCCTTCCAGCAAGGTCTGCCATTCGGCCTGCGCGACGAAGAAGGCGTCGATCAGTTCGGCGATCTGTGCCTGCTCGGCTGCAAGCCCCGTCTCGACGTGGTGGATGTTGCCGAGGAGGCGGAACGTGCGCAGGCGCAGTTCATAGCCGTGGCGCGCCAGGAAGCGCGGAAACGGCCCGATGAAGTCGAGCACGACGTCGTCGACGTCGAGCACCAGCAGCGGCCGCTCGTCCAGCGACAGCTCGGCTATCTGCCGCGCCGTTTCGGGATCGTCGCTCATGACCGTCCGGGAAGTTCGAGAAGAGGCCCGAACCTTTGGCTGTCGGCGGGAGAGGCTGTCAGGGCGCCGTCTCCAGTTCTCCCCGGGCCTTGAGATCGGCCACCTGCCGGATGGCGTCGGCGAGCACTTCCGGGTCCTGCGCGCCCATGACGGCATACTTGCCCTCGATGAGGAAGCAGGGCACGCCGCGCACGCCCATCCGGGCCGCTGTGGCGATCTCCTCTTGGACCGCATCGCGGTCGGCGTCGGTCGGCAGCAGCGCCTCGACGACCGCCGTGTCCATGCCGGCTTCGCGCGCTGCCTCGATCAGCACCGAAGCGTCGCCGATGTTCTGGCCTTCCTGGAAGTAGAGTTCGAACAGGCGCTTCGCCAGGCGGTCCTGCACGCCGGGACCCGCCGAGCCCGCCCAGCGCAACACGCGGTGGGCGTCGAGCGTGTTCGGCGAGACCTCGATCGCGTCGAGCGCGAACGCGATACCTTCCTGCGCTCCGGTTTCCTTCAGGCTCGTGTGCATCTGCCGGAGCCGCTCCTCGCTGCCGAACTTCGCCAGCATGTAGCTCCTGCGCTCGCGTCCCTCGGGCGGGATCGAAGGATCGAGCTGGTACGGTCGCCAGCGCACGTCGACCTCGACGCCGTCGACCATCTCCAGGGCGCGATCGAGGCGCTTCTGCCCGACGAAACACCAGGGGCAGACGACGTCGGAGATGATGTCCACGCTTACGCCGGTCCGGTTGTCCATGATCGCCTCCTTGCGGTCCGTGGCGTCAGTCCGGCTGGCGCCACCATGTCTGCAATTGATAGCCGTAGAGCGGCACCTTGTCAGGATGCGCGATCCGCTTCCAGCGCGCCAGCCATTGGTCGTCGCGATGATAGAGCGGAACGACATAGGCGCCGGAGAGAAGGGTACGGTCGAGAGCGCGCACCGCATCGACGAAGGCGCCGCGCTCGCGGGCTTTGAGCATCGCGTCGATCACGGAATCAACGGCCGGATCGGCCACGCCGGCGAAGTTCCATGTGCCGGGTGCATCCTTGGCGATGCTGCCCCAGCGGCCGACCTGCTCGACGCCGGGCGAGAGCGACGACGGATAGGCCGTCAGGATCATGTCGTAGTCGTAAGTGATCAGCCGCTGCTGGTATTGCGCGTCGTCGACGGACCGCAGCGTCACCGCGACGCCGAGGCTCGCGAGCGTGCGCTGCCAGGCGAGCGCGAGTTCCTCGCCGCCCCTGGCCTTCAGCATGATCTCGAATGAAAGCTGCTTGCCGTCCGGACCGATCATCTTGCGGTCCTTCATCTCGTATCCGGCCTTCTTAAGGGCCTCGAAGCCCTGTTTCAGGAATGCTCGGTCGCGGCCAGTGCCGTCCGACACCGGCGGCACCCATTCGCCAGCCATGATCTCGGGCGTGACGGCGTCGGGGAAGGGCGCCAGCAGCGCCTTCTCGGCTTCGCTCGCCGGGTGTCCGTAGGACGCGAGATCCGAGCCGTCGTAGTAGCTCTTGGTACGGGTATAGACGCCCGAAAACAGGTTCTGGTTTGCCCATTCGAAGTCGAAGAGCTGGGTGAGCGCCCGTCTGGTATCCTGGTTCTGGAACACGGTGCGCCGCGTGTTCATGACGAAGCCGTACATGCCGGACGGCAGCCCGCTGTCGAACGTCTCCTTCACCACGTCGCCGGAGGTGACGGCGGGAAAATCGTACTCCGAAGCCCAGCGTCCGCTGTTGTTCTCGATGTGGACGTCGATCAGGCCCTTCTTGAAGGCCTCGAACAATGCGTTCTCGTCGCGGAAATAGTTAATCCGGATCTCGTCGTAGTTGT
Source organism: Aquibium pacificum (assembly GCF_040839445.1). Taxonomy (NCBI): domain Bacteria; kingdom Pseudomonadati; phylum Pseudomonadota; class Alphaproteobacteria; order Hyphomicrobiales; family Phyllobacteriaceae; genus Aquibium; species Aquibium pacificum. The sequence goes on from NZ_JBDPGJ010000003.1 coordinate 93,451, forward strand.
CGAAGCCGCGCTTGGAAGGAATACCGCGCGCCCAGTAGTCGGGGTTGCGCTTCAGCACCACGCGCTCGCCCGGACGGACCTCGCTGACGGTGTAGGGGCCGCTGCCGATCATCGGTGTCAGGGTCGACTTGTCGAAAGTTTCCGCGTTCGTCGCGTGCTTGGGCAGGATCGGCATCAGCGCCAGGATGAGCGGCAGTTCCCGGTCGTCCTTCGCGAAGGTGAGGCGCACGCCATGCTCGCCGATCTTCTCCATTTTGGCGATCTTCTTGATCGTCGTGCCATAGCGCACATGCCCCTTGTCGCGCAGCAGTTCGAAGGTGAAGAGCACGTCCTCGGGCGTCACCGGCTCGCCGTCGGAGAATCGGGCACGCTCGTCCAGCGTGAATTCCACGAAGGTCCGCTCGTCATCCGTCTCGACCGACTTGGCGAGCAGGGGATACATCGTGAAGGGCTCGTCGTAGGAGCGCAGCATCATGCTGTCATAGACGTTGTAGCCGAACCTCAGGTCGAGGATCCCTTGTGCCGCGGACCCCTGAATGATGAACGGGTTGATGCTGTCGAAGGTGCCCTGGACGGCGTAGTTGATCGTTCCACCCTTCGGCGCCTCCGGGTCGGCATAGGTGAAATGCGCAAAATCCGGCGGGAGCGCCGGTTCACCGTGCATGGCGATGGCGTGGCTCGGCTCGGCTCCGGCTGCGATCGGGTTAAAGACGATCGCGCCGAGCGCGATGTGGAGGGCCAAAAGAAGTTTCTTCATTGCAAAAAGACGTCGGTTTCCGGATGATTCGGCGCAAGCCTATCATGGCCGGCCTGCAGGTCGCCCTTTTGGCTCGCGAAAGCGGCACAATTCCGGTCTGCGCACTGGATTCGCCGCAGTTGGCGGTGTAACACGCCGTCAGGCGAGAACATCGACCGTGGATCGGAGCCAGTCATCCTGTTGCCTCATTTGGCCAACATGGAGCGGTCAACCATTAAGGGCTCGGATTTCGAGAGGAAACGCAACCCATGCAAGTGAAAGCCAACAACATCGCGCGCAGTCTGGTCCTGGCCGCCGCCGGGACCGGCTTCGTGGCCGCCAGCGTGGTGCCAGTGAGCGCCCAGCAGCAGCCCCCGCAGCCGCCGCGCGGCTGGTTCAAGGCCTGTTCCAAGCAGGAAGACATCGACATCTGCAACGTCCAGAACGTCGTCCTGGCCGATTCCGGTCAGCTCATCACCGGCGTCAGCCTCATCGAGATCAAGGGCAAGGTGAACCGCAAGGTCTTTCAGGTGACCGTTCCGACCGGCCGCATGATGCAGCCGGGCATCGGCATGCAGGTGGACGGCGGCAAGGCGCAGAAGGTCGATTATGCCGTCTGCTTCCCCGACCGTTGCGTGGCCGAGGTTCCCTTGACCGACGCGCTCGTCGCCAGCTTCAAGAAGGGCACCGAACTCACGCTCACCTCCGTGAATTTCCAGAACCAGCCGAACCCGATCAAGGTTTCCCTGCAGGGCTTCACTGGTGCCTTCGATGGCGCGCCGCTTCAGCAGGCCGACATCGAGGACCGGCAGAAGAAGCTTCAGGATTTCGTCAGCAAGAACAACGAAGACTTCGCCAAGAAGCTCAAGGAAGAGCAGGACAAGGCCAAGGCGGCGGCCAACTGAGCCTTCCGCTTTCCCGTATGATCCGGATCATACGGGCTGCAGAACCGGTGCACTGAAGGCGAAGATTTCGATCGGCGCCTTTTTGCCCTTGACGGAAATAGGCGGCAGCACCCTTGCCGCCTTTTTCAGTTTATCGGGCAGGGCGTCCTGGACGTTGCGCGAGACGAGCGTCTGCGCCGGGTCCGCGGCCGAGCAGAGCCGCGCCGCCAGGTTCACGTGGTCGCCAAGCACCGTGAAGTCCTTTCGGTGGCTGCTACCCATGGCGCCCACGACCACTTCTCCGGAATTGATGCCGATCCCGATCTTGAGATCCGCGGCCGTGTCGTCGGCCATTGCGTCCATCGCCTTCATCATGTCGATGGCGCATTCCACCGCATGCTTGGACATCTTGGCGCCCGCGAATACCGCCATGATCTGGTCGCCGACGAACTTGTCGATGTCGCCGCCATGCGCCGTCACGATATCGGACAGCCTCTGGAAGTACTGGTTCAGAACGGTGACGACCTCTTCCGGCTCCCGGTTCTCCGAGAAGGCCGTGTAGCCGCGAATGTCGGCGAAGAGGATGGCGACGGTCCGGCGCTCCCCGCCGAGGGACACGGTCCTTTCGTCGCTCCCCTGGATCGCCTTCATCGTGCCGAGCGAGACGAATTTCTGCAGTTCGAAACGCTCGTTGAGCTGCACGATCATGTCGTTGAAGCGGTTTGCCAGATCGCCGATCTCGTCATGCGAGCGCACGTTCCGCACGCGGATGTCGAGATTGCCCTTGGCGATCTCGGACGCCGCTTCTCCGATCCGCAGGATCGGCCGCGAAATGCCCAGCGCGAACAGGGTGGCCCCGGCGAGCGCGGCGGCCAGCCCGATCGCCAGCCACTGCGCCAGGCTGCGGATCATGTCGGTCACGGGACGGTAGGCGTCCGCTTCCGCCTTCTCGGCCATGATCGCCCATGGGAATGCGCGTGCCACCGCGATTGCGCCGAGCGAGATGGTACCGTCGTCCAGTTCGAACGGTTCGACTGCGATCGTCGCGTTCTTCACCGAGAGCATGTCCTGCGCCTTCGCAAGCACGGTCGCGTGATCGTAGTCGCCCTGCGTGCTTGCGAACACGATGCGTCCCTCCCGGTCGACGACGCGGATCGACCCGGTCTTGGCGAAGGGATCGTTGATGACGACATTCTTCAACCGCGCCAGGTCGATGCGCGCGTAGAGCGTCGCGGCGCGGTTCTGGATGCCGTCCGGGATCGGCAGGGCAAGGGTGGCGAGCCAGTCCCCCGTCTCGGCGAGGTACGCCACCTGCGTTGCGGCGCGTGAGGCGGTCTCTTCGGGCAGCGTGTCCGCGTCCACGCGCAGGACGTCGAGCGGCGAGGAGAAATGCTGCTGCAGCTTCTTGAAGAAGCTTTCCTGGACCACCACGATCGGTCGCGGCAATCCCTCGACGTTCACCTGAAGTGACACGACGTCCGGAAGATCGGCGATGCCCTGCTTCAGCACGACGATCTTCTCGTCGAAGCCGAGCTTGTCGCCGCTCAGCGCGTTGCGGATCAGGTCGAGCGGCGTGAAGAGCGTGAACTCGAGAAAATCGTTGAACTCGTCGGTGACCTTGTTGACGGTCACGGCCAGCTGCTCGTTGGCGGCGCTCTTCAACTCGTCGCGGGCAACCCTGATCACCGACTGGCCGGCGACGATCAGCGGCAGCGCGGCGATGACCGCCGTGAAGATGAGCATTTTCGTCCTGAGATTGAGGCGCATGCTGCTCGTCCCGTCGGGGCTCCCCTCCCTTCACCGGGCAAGACTGGTCGAATCCGACCCTCTCCGGGCCACTCATGGCACAATGGAGCTCGGAATCAGCCCCCCGCCCGAGAAGCATCGGTCACTCTAGAGCATCTTGCCCCGGTTCGGAAAGCAGAGACGACTGCTGGCGCAGGCGCGCCCGGATCGTCACGGTGTCGGTGGCGACGCTGCAATCGAGGCCGTGCTCGTCGCTCGTCGTCAGTTCCGCGGTGACGGTGCCGGGCTCGGTGATTTCGACGCGCACCTTCTCGCCGTCGAGTTCGTACCCGTTTGACAGCGACCAGTAGTGGTCGAGGGCGTCCCCGTCGGGATCGCGCGACCCGCTCGCGTCGAGCACGTAGCTGTCGACCGCGCCGCCGACGTAGATGTCGCTGTCGGGCCCGGCATCTGCGACCGGCGGCGCGTTGACGAAGATGTCGACCGTCTCGATCACGGATGCGCAGGAGGACCCCGACCTGTCCGTCACCATCAGCCTGACCGGGTAGGTGCCGGGCGCCGAGAACGCGTGCGAGACCTTGTCTCCCACTGCCAGCTGGCCGTCGCCGAAGTCCCAGTCGTAGGTGGCGATCTCGCCGTCCGCGTCGAACGACCGGCTCGCGTCGAAGGAGACGACCGTCCCGGGGCAGGTCTTCCGCTCCGTGTCGACGATCGGCACCGGCGGACGGTTCACCTTCACGAGCCTGGCGATCGGGGTAAGCAGCATTTCGCCGGCGCGATCGAGCGGTCCGGTTACGCCGACCGAGTAGGTGCCGGGCTGGGCGAAGCTGTGTTCCGCCGTCTCGCCAAGAGCTTGCGAACCGTCGCCGAAGCTCCACCGGAGCGCCTGGGGGTCGTCGACCGCCGGCAGGTTCGAAAGCGAGAAGCGAAGAGATTCGCCCGCGCAGGCCGCCTCGGCCGTGACGATCTGCGTGCGCGGCGCGTCCGCCACCTCCACCAGGAACTCGGCCGTGTCCTCGGCATTGACCAGTCCCGTGCCGTCGCTGACCGTGAGGCTCGCCCGGTAGCGCCCGGGTTCGCGCCAGATATGACGGACCTCGACGCCGGCTGCCGTGCCGCCGTCGCCAAAATCCCACCGGTATTCGGCGATGCCGCCGTCTGGGTCACGCGAACCGGCGGCCGATAGTTCGAGCGGCTGGTCCACCTCGACCGCCCCGTTTCCGGCGACCACCGCGGTCGGCGCGGCGTTCACTGTCACGAGATGGATCGCGTCCGCGCTCGCGCAGCCGCTGGCATCCTGCCCCGACAGCGCCTTCAACTGGACGCGGTAGACGCCTGGCTCGGCAAAGGCGTGGCGCACGATGGCGCCGGAACCGGTCGAACCATCGCCGAAGTCCCATTCGTGGCCGGTCACCTGGCCGCCGTCGATGAAGGATGGCTGTCCGTCGAACACGACCTCCTCGCCAACCGCTGCCGCCTTCTGCGCGGCGATCACGGCGCGAGGGGCGCTCAGCACCGTCACCTGCAGGTCGTCGCTGGAGACGGGCGAGCAGAGGCCCAGATTGTCGCCCTCGATCTGCAAAGTGACGCGATATGTGCCGGGGTCGGTGTAGGCATGCTCGGGCTGGTCGCCGCCGCCGGTTTGGCCGTCGCCGAAATCCCAGCTGAAGCGGTTAACCACGCCATCGATATCGGTGGACTTGCGCCCGTCGAAACGGACCGTGGTGTTGGCGCAGACCTTGATGTCCTCGCCGGCATTCGCGACCGGTGCGGGCAGCACCGTCATCAGCGTCTCGTCCGCGTGCGAGCCGTTGGCAAGCCCCGATTCATCCGTCACCTTCAGCCGCACGCTGTAGGTGCCGGGCTCCGCGAACGTCTTGGTGGGATTGACGATGTCAGACGTGCCGCCGTCGTCGAAATCCCAGGAATAGCGCAGCAGGCCATTGTCGGGATCGGTCGATGAACTTCCGTCGAAGACGACGACGTCTCCGACGCAGGCCTGCCGGTTGTCTCCCGCGATCGCCTGCGGCGCGCGGTTGATGCGCACGGTCATGGCGTCGCTGTGCCGGGCGTTGGAGAGGTCGCTTCCGTCGTCGACCGTCAGCAGGACGGGATAGACGCCGCCGGTCGCATAGGTGTGCTCGACCATCGGCCCTTCCGCGAAATTCCCGTCGCCAAGGTCCCAGCGATAGGCCAGCCCGTCATTGTCGGCGTCGGCAGATGCGCTCGCGTCGAGCACGACCCGCAGGGTCTCGCTGAAGATGTCGCGGCCGGCCTCCGCGACCGGGGCATGGTTCACCCGGATCGTGACGTCGTCCTGTGCCGTCCGGTTTCCGGCGCTCGAATCGTCCGTCACCGTCAGCGTCATCGTATAGACGCCGGGCTCGTCGAACCGGTGTTCGATCCGGTCGCCTTCGAGCACGGTCTCGGTTCCGTTGACGTCCCAGCGCCAGGCAACGATCTCCCCGTCCGAATCGCTGGAGCGCTCGCCCGAGAGCGAAAACGCCTCGCCGGGCGCGACGCGGATGTCGGGGCCGGCGCTTGCCACCGGCGCCTGGTTGACCGTGACGCGGATCTGCGAGAAGTCGGTCGCGTTCTCGTGGCCGCTGTCGTCCGTGACGGTTAGTTCGACCGTGTAGATGCCGGGTTTAGCGAATGCATGAGTGACGACGTCGCCTTCCGCCTTCGTTCCGTCGCGGAAGTCCCACTGGTAGCGTGTGATCGCGCCGTCCGGATCGGCGGATCGGCGGCCGTCGAAGGTCAGCGTATCGCCAGGCGCCGCCACCATGTCGAAGCCGGCGTCGGCGACCGGCATCGCGTTGACCACGACGGTCATCTCGTCCGCCGCGTCGTTGCGGATCGTGCCGGAATCGTCGGCGATCGACAGGCGCACCCGATAGGTGCCGGGCGCCCGGTAGGTGTGGCTCACCCGTTCGCCGGACCCGGTATCCCCGTCGCCGAAATCCCACATGTACGACGCGATGGAGCCGTCGTCGTCGCGCGATGCCGAGGCGTCGAACTCCACCACCGACGCGGTGACGCTCTGGTCGGGACCCGCTTCCGCGACCGGCGGTTCATTGACGCGGATGACGCGTTCGGCGCTCGCCGTGTCGTTCGAAAGCCCGGAATCGTCCCGGATCGTCAGCCGCGCGACGTAGGTCCCGGACCGCGCGTAGGCATGGACGGTCTCGCGGCCGTCGGCGCTCGATCCGTCACCGAAGTCCCACCTGTAGGACAGGATGTTGCCGTCCGGATCTGCGGATCGTGCTCCGCTGAAGGCCACGGGCTCGTCGATGGCCGCGGGCCTGTTTTCGTCGACCCGCGCGACCGGCGTCTCGTTGGGGGCGTCCAGCACGGTCACCGTCGTCGTGTCGCTGGCGTCGGCATTGTCCTGTCCGGAACCGTCCGTGACGGTCAGTGTGACCGTGTAGGTGCCCGGCTGGAAATAGGTGATCGACCGCCGCTCGCCCTGCGCCTTCTTGCCGTTGCCGAAATCCCAGCGGTAGCCGACCAGGTTGTTGTCGGGATCGGTGGACTGGCCGGCGTCGAAATCGACACGCTGTCCGACGATGGCGCTGCGATCGGGACCGGCCTCGGCGACCGGCCGCGCGTTGCGCCGCTCCTCCACGAAAGCAACGAACTTCTTCTCGGTGATGCCGTTGTCCAGACCCGAATCGTCGACCAGCGTAAGCTTTCCGAAATAGGTCCCCGGCGCGGCGTAGGCGTGTTCGACAACCGCCTCGTCGGAACCGGACCCGTCGCCGAAATCCCACCGGATGCGCGTCACGAGCCCGTCCGGATCGGCGGCGCGCCGGGCGTCGAAGGCATGCGCCACCCCGGTCTCCAGCGACAGTTCGTTGTCGATCGCGATTTCCGGCGCCTGGTTGTAGGGATGCGTTACCCTCACCGTGAAGCGCGCATCGCTCTCCGAGCCGCGGCGGCCGGAATCGTCGCGCACCAGCACATGCACCTCGTAGTCCCCGGGCGCCGCGTAGGCGTGCCTTGCCTGGAAGCCCGAAGCGCGCGCGCCGTCGCCAAAATCCCACTCGACCGCGACGACGTTGCCGTCCGGATCGGTGGTGCCCGTCGCGTCGAACTCGACGAGTTCGTTGACGAAGGCAGCGCGGTCGCCGCCGACGCGCACCTCCGGCGACAGGTTCGCCCGATTGGCGACGATCACCTCGAATTCGGTCCCGGCCCGGTCGTTCGGCTTGCCCGAATCGTCGGTGACGGTAAGCGACGCCCGGTAAGTCCCGGGGGTATGGTAGACATGGTCGACGCTCATGCCGCTGCGAGTGACGCCGTCGCCGAAATCCCAGTCGTATGAGAGGATGGAGCCGTCCGGATCGCCGGAGAGCGCTCCGTCGAAGCGGACGGTCTCGCCGACGACTGCCTCCCGGTCGCCTCCCGCATCCGCGACCGGGGCTTCGTTGCCGGATTCCACGACAGTCACGGTATACTCCGCGCTCGTCGTCCCGTTCGCCAGCCCGGAATCGTCGGTGGCCTTGACCACGATCTTGTAGGTGCCGGGCGCGGCGAAGGAGTGCCGCACCACCGGCCTTCTGCCGTTCGCCCCGTCGCCGAAATCCCATTCCACGGCACTGATCGCGCCGTCGCCGTCGCGGGCGCCGGTGGCATCGAAGAGGCCCGGCATGCCGACGACCAGCCGGTCGGGAACCGCGACCGCGTCGAGTTCGGGCGCCGCGTTGACGAAGACTTGTACCTCGTCTTTGGCGACGCTGTTCTCGGCGCCACGACCGTCATCGACGGTCAGTTGTACGGTGAAGGTGCCGGATGTTTCGAACCTGTGCGAAGCTTTCGACCCGTTCCTCGTGCTGTCGTCACCAAACTCCCAGGCGAAGCCGTGACGGTCGCCATCCGCGCCGCTCTCCTCGCCGGCGTCGAACGCAATCGTCTCGCCGAGCGCGATGCGCCTGTCGCCGCCGGCATTGGCGACGGGCGGGGCGTTGACGGCGACGGTGGCGCTGGCGGTGGCCTGGTTGCAGGGGTTGTCGGAACTGTCGGTGACGGTGAGGCCGACCGTGTAGGTGCCGAACGTTGCATAACGGTGCGCCGGCCGCCCGAAATCGGCGTCGCCGGCTTCCTGCACCAGCTCGGTGCCGTCGCCGAAAGTCCAGTGGTAGCGCGCAATCCGCGTGCCTTCCGGCAGCGACGGGCTGGTCGAGGCGGTGCCGTCGAAGCGCACCTCCGCGCCCTCGGCCACCAGTTCGGGCGCGGTGAAGGCGGCGACCGGCGGCGGCTTGACGAAGAAGGAGAAGTCGCGCGCGGCACCCCCCGCCACCATGCCGGACGCGTCGAACACCTCCAGCCGGGCAGGGTGAACGCCATAGTCCTCGAAGGCCTGCTCGATCGTCGCCCCGTCCTGCCACTGCCCGTCCGCGCCGAAGCGCCAGCGCCAGGTCAGCGGCTCGCCGTCGGGATCGACGGAAGCGGCCGCGTCGAAGCGCATCGAGCGGCAGGCCAGCGGCGTCACGTTGAGCGCGATCTCGGGGCGCCGGTTGGGAGAGAACACGCGCACGGGAAGCTCGACCGCCACCGGCCGCAGGGCCGGGTCGGCGCCGGCTTCGCCGATCACGCCGACGAAGACGGTCAGGTCGTTGGGCATCTCGCCGCCGCCGGCCGCCGTGACCGATCCCGCTTCGCCCGGCTCGTCGTCGCGCAGCGCCACCTCGGCGCGTCGCCACTCGCTCTTGCCGGAGGCCGCCAGCCCGATGGAACGAAAGCGGCCCTCGTAGGCGATGCGCCCGCCGGCCGCGTCGAAGTTCTCGATGCCGAGGGCTTCGGCATCGGCCGGCACGGCGAAGCGCAATTCGGCGAGCTGGCGTCCCGCGGGCACCTGGATCGTCGGGATATAGGCGTAGAGCCGCGCGCCGTCGGGCCTGCGGTTCTCGCTCTCCGACGAACTCAGCGCCACGTCGAAGACGTTGCCGTCATTGCCCGACACGCCCTCGACCAGGAACACGAACTCGCGGCGGTTCTCTCCGGCATCGGCGCCGTCAGCCGCGTTTGCGGAAAACAGCGTCACCCAGCGCCCGTCGGCCTCCTCGTCGCGACCGAACTCGACCGTCCCGAGCGGTTCGCCGGTGACGCTCTCCTGCACCACCCCGGCCGCGTCGCGCCACAGCCGCGCTTCGCCGCCGGCGCCGAACAGGGCAAACCGGATCGAGGAGTTGAAGCCGCCCTTCGGCTCGTCGATCGTGCCCCCGGTGTCGGGATCGAAGACCCGCACGTGCACCCGTCCGGTATCCGCCGGCACCGACAGCCGGATCAACTGCCGGAAATCATGATCCCCTTCGTTGATGCGAGCATCCGGCCCGAACGTCACCAGGCGGGGGCTGGTGGGTTCCTCGCGGATGCCGGCGAAGGCGGCGAGCCGCGGCAGGTTCTCGCGGATCGCGTCGGCGTGGACCCAGGCCATCACCGGCGCCAATACCGAAACCATGCCGATGAGCATCAGTGCCAGCATGCGTCCGAGCGTGGTGCCGAGGAGGGCGGAAAGCAGCCGGCCGATCATTGGGCACCTCCCGCCGCATCCTGCGTCACCGTCACGGTCACCACGGTCTCGGCGCTCAGGGCGGGCGAGCCGTCATCCGTGACCGTCAGGCGGACCCGGAAGATGCCGGGATCGTGGAAGGCATGGCGCGGCGCGGCCTGCGCGGACGTGCCGCCGTCGCCGAAGTCCCAGGCATAGGCCATGACGTTGCCGTCCGGATCGTGCGAGCCGGTGCCGTCAAACGGAACGATCTGGCCGGTCTTGACCGTGATTTCCGAGCCCGCATCGGCAACGGGGGGCTGATTTCGCGCCGCCGCGACTGTGACGGTCAGCGTATCGGTGGCCGTCAGTTTCTCGTGCGGGCCATCGTCGGTGACCGTCAGCGTGATCGTGTAGGTGCCGGGGAACTGGTAGACGTGCCGGACCCTGATGCCGGAGGCGCGGTTGCCGTCGCCAAAGTCCCATTCGTGGGTCAGGATCGACCCGTCCGGATCGCGCGAGGCGCGGGCATCGAGCGCGATTTCCTCACCCGCGACCGTGGCGAGATCGGGACCGGCGTCTGCCTGCGGAGCGAGGTTGGCCTGGTTGGCGACGATCACTTCGAAATCGAAGCCGACCCGCGCCGGCTCCGGCAGGCCGTTGTCCAGGAGCTCGAGCCGGCCTTCATAGGTGCCCGGTGCACCGTAGAGATGCTCCACAACAGGGCCCGCGCCGCGCGTCCCGTCGCCGAAATCCCATTCATAGGCGATGATCGACCCGTCCCGGTCGTCGGCTGCCGACGCGTCGAATCGGATCGGGCGCCAGGTGGTGGCGGCGAACTCGGAGGGAAACTGCGCCACCGGCGGCCGGTTTTCCGCCGGCCTGACGGTGATCGTCGCCGAATCGATCGCCCGTTCCCCGCCGCGGGGGCCGTCGTCGCGCAGGTTGAGCGTCGCAACGTAGCTGCCGGGTTCCCAGTAGGTGTGCTCGATCGCCGGAATGTCGCCACCGGTCCCGTCGCCGAAATCCCAGGCGTACGAAAGGATCTCGCCGTCCGGATCGGAAGACGCCGCTGCATCGAAGCGCACGGCCTCGCCGGCATGGACGGTCCTGTCGCCGCCGGCATTTGCCGTTGGTCGCTGGTTGCCGGGTTCTTCCACGACCACCTCGATCGCGTCGATCCCCTTGGCGGTGTCGAACGGCGTGTCGTCGAGGACCGTCAGGCGCACCTCATAGACGCCGGGAAGATGGAAGGCATGGGGTACGGAGGGGCCGACCGCTCGCGCGCCGTCGCCGAAATCCCACAGAAAGGAGACGATCGATCCGTCCGGATCGCGCGAGAGCCCCGCGTCGAACACATGGATTTCGCCCGCCGTCAGCCGCCTGTCGCCGCCTGCATTGGCGACGGGCGGGGCGTTGACGGCGACGGTGGCGCTGGCGGAGGCCTGGTTGCAGGGATTGTCGGAACTGTCGGTGACGGTGAGGCCGACCGTGTAGGTGCCGAACCTTGCATAACGGTGCGCCGGCCGCCCGAAATCGGCGTCGCCGGCTTCTTGCACCAGCTCGGTGCCGTCGCCGAAAGTCCAGTGGTAGCGGGCAATCCGCGTTCCTTCCGGCAGCGACGGGCTGGTCGAGGCGGTGCCGTCGAAGCGCACCTCCGCACCCTCGGCCACCAGTTCGGGCGCGGTGAAGGCGGCGACCGGCGGCGGCTTGACGAAGAAGGAGAAGTCGCGCGCGGCACCCCCCGCCACCATGCCCGAGGCGTCGAATACCTCCAGCCGGGCAGGGTGAACGCCATAGTCCTCGAAGGCCTGCTCGATCGTCGCCCCGTCCTGCCACTGCCCGTCCGCGCCGAAGCGCCAGCGCCAGGTCAGCGGCTCGCCGTCCGGGTCGGCGGAGGCGGCCGCGTCGAAGCGCATGGAGCGGCAGGCGAGGGGCGTCACGTTGAGCGCGATCTCGGGGCGCCGGTTGGGAGAGAACACCCGCACGGGAAGCTCGACCGCCACCGGCCGCAGGGCCGGGTCGGCGCCGGCTTCGCCGATCACGCCGACGAAGACGGTCAGGTCGTTGGGCATCTCGCCGCCGCCGGCCGCCGTGACCGATCCCGCTTCGCCCGGCTCGTCGTCGCGCAGCGCCACCTCGGCGCGCCGCCACTCGCTCTTGCCGGAGGCCGCCAGACCCATGGAGCGGAAGCGGCCCTCGTAGGCGATGCGCCCGCCGGCCGCGTCGAAGTTCTCGATGCCGAGGGCTTCGGCATCCTCCGGAACGGCGAAGCGCAATTCGGCGAGCTGGCGTCCCGCGGGCACCTGGATCGTCGGGATATAGGCGTAGAGCCGCGCGCCGTCGGGCCTGCGGTTCTCGCTCTCCGACGAACTCAGGGCCACGTCGAAGACGTTGCCGTCATTGCCCGACACGCCCTCGACCAGAAGCACGAACTCGCGGCGGTTCTCTCCGGCATCGGCGCCGTCGGCCGCGTTTGCCGAAAACAGCGTCACCCAGCGCCCGTCGGCCTCCTCGTCGCGGCCGAACTCGACCGTCCCGAGCGGTTCGCCGGTGACGCTCTCCTGCACCACCCCGGCCGCGTCGCGCCACAGCCGCGTCTTGCCGCCGGCGCCGAACAGGGCAAACCGGATCGAGGAGTTGAAGCCGCCCTTCGGCTCGTCGATCGTGCCGCCGGTGTCGGGATCGAAGACCCGCACGTGCACCCGTCCGGTATCCGCCGGAACCGACAGCCGGATCATCTGCCGGAAATCATGATCCCCTTCGTTGATGCGAGCATCCGGCCCGAACGTCACCAGCCGCGGGCTGGGCTCGCGCTCCATGGACATCACCGGATCCGCCGTGCTGACAAGCAGGGCGAGCGCGGCCAACGCAACACTCCGGGTCGGATACGCCTTCACCGGACCAGCTCCACGCGGCTGACGTTTCCGGCGACGTCGAGAAGCTCGACCACCACCCTGACCGGTTCGTCGTCCGGGCGGCGCGGCAGTTCGACCGTCCCCTGGTAGGCCTTGCGGGCGCGGTTGTAGCGCAGAACCCCGTCCTTGCGGCCGCCGCTCGATGTCGCTGTGAAGCGGGAGGTCATCGCAAGGCCGGAGGCATCCCGCGCGCCGACCTTGATGGAGAGAAGATCGGTCGTACCCCGACCTTCCACCGTCAACTCCTGCGCCGTCACCTCGGGCCGTTCGGTGTCGAAAATGACTGTGCGCTTCTCGATCGTGACGAGGCCGACCTCGTTGGTGGCGACGATTTCGACCGTGTTCGGGCCCTGGGTCAGCGCAAGGTCCGCCTGGCCGATCCCGTCCCGTACGTCCATCGGGCTGCCGTTCACGGCAAGTGCGACGCCCGGATCGGTCTCGATCCGGATCTGCAGGGTTGGCTCGGCCGTCACCTGCGGCAATGGCTCCGGCAGGCGCACGCGCGGCGGCTGGTCGATAATCAGCGTCTCGATCCCTTCCTCATAGGAATAGCCCGAGACTGTCGCGATCCGAAGCTCGAACGTTTCGCTCGAGGCTGCGAGCGGGACGTTGAGCGCGAAGCGCCCATCGGCGTCGGCATAGGTTTCCGAACGCGCGCGCCCGGAGGGCTCCACGACCGACACCTTGGCGCCACCGATCACCGAGCCCGACAGCGACAACACGTCCCTTGCGCTGAGAAAGCGGCCCGCATCGTCGCGCGGTAGCGCCGGATCGTAGGCGACGTCCTTGCGCTGATCGGCCACGAAATCGAACTCGATCGTGCGCAAAGTCTCGTTCCCGGCCGTATCGCGCGCCATGACATCGACCCGGTTGCGGCCGTCGCCAGCCTCCACCGTGTGGAAGAAGCGCCCGTTCTGGTCGATGTCGGCGACTGTGCCGTCGATCAGCACGGCGGCGCCCGCTTCCGTCTCGCCCGATATCGTCACTTGGCGATCGCGCAGGATCGCGCCTGGCTCAGGTGTTCTGATCTGCAGGAAGGGCGGCGTGTTGTCGGATCTGAGTTCGAACTTTCGGACCGAACTCATCTGCCCGGGAAGCCCGAACGAATCGAGCGCCGCCACCCGCCAGTAGTAGGTCCCGGGCGCGAGAGGGTGATCCTCCATCCGGTTTTCTTCGAGGCCGAAGAGGCTGTCTGCCATGCGGTCGAAGCGGCCGTCGAAGGCGATCTCCAGCCAGTAGCCGCCGCCGTTCGGCATCTCCTCCCAGCCGAGATCGACGCTTTCGCCGTAGAGAACGGCGTCGTCCTCGGGCGCGTTGAGCGTGATGCGGCCGAAGACGTCGACCTTCTCCTCCGGTGCGGCGCCGTTACTCACCACGGCGCCTTCGTTGCGGCCGAGCACAAGCGTCTTGTCGCCGGCCTGGATCGACACCGGCTTGACGTCGTAGTTGGAAAACTTCGCCCCCTCCGCATCCTGGCTCACCCAGAAGCTGCCCGAATCGATTTTTGCGTCGACGTTGGGCAGGCTCACCTCAAGCTGGTTGCGGTCGCTCTCGGTCGCGAGCAAGGCGTAGAAATCGCCTTCGACCAGGCTGATCTTGGCCTCCTCGCGGCGCTTGAGCGGATCGACCCGCATGCGCTGGATGACAGCCTGTGAGTTGGCGTTGAGGCGTAGCCGGCTCGCATCCCGGAACACGACCTGCGCGGTCGAGCGCGACAGCGTGCGCAGCTTCTCCTGCTCGTTCAGGATGGCGTTGAGGTCCCGTTCGGTCCAGCCGTTCTCGATGGTCTTCTGGCCCTCGACCCAGCCTTGCCGGTCGCTGAGCCGCGCCTCGGCTTCGACGTCGCGCTGCTTCTCGCTGTGGGTGCGCGCCGATTCGGCCTGGCCGATCGACTTGGACGACAGCTCGATGCTCTCTGCGTAGACACCATTGAGGTTTTCGACCACGGCCTCGTCGCGAAACCTGATCGCATTGCGGATCAGGATCGGCGCGAAGAGTTGCGCACCGGCCTCGTTGGCCCGCTGGATCTCGCCCAGCGACGCATCGAGCGCGGTGGCCGCCAGACGCACCTGGTTGCCGGGCAGGAGCAGTTCCTGTCCCTCCGACAGTTCGGTGATGTCATCGAACCCGTTGGCGCGCAGGATGATCGGCCATAGGTCGGGATTGTCGAGGTACTTTTCGGCCAGCGAACGGATGCCGACGCCGGGTTCCAGCCGCACGCGGATGTACTCGTCGCTCGCCGCCACCGATTTTATTGCTTCCGCCGTACCTTGCGCAGTCGCGTGCTGGGGGGCAATCAGCGAAAGGAACGGCGCCGCTACCGTCAGGCAGCGCAGCAGGCTACGCCATCTCGATGGGTCTCTGGTCGCAATGACGATCGCCAATTTCCCACACCCCAAACAGTAGCGATCTCGCCGGGACTGCCCGCCCTTTCAAGGTTTACCTCGCGTTAACCATACGGAATTCCGGCGCACGAATCCAGCGGCAAAATCGATCGATTGTGCTCAACCTTGTCCCAATATGAAACGGATTTCAGTGACTTGCGGCAAAAACCGGGTGCGCGGTGGTAACAACGACCCGCGCCCGCATGAGGCGAATCCGCCGAGCCGCGATTCCCGCTGCCGCTTGTTCAGACGGTCGCAGGAGCTTCCCGCCGAGCGGACGGTGCGCGCGCAACGGTCCTCGATTTGGCTGGGATAGAGAAGCCGGTTCCGGCGCCGCTCAGACGGAGAAGCTCGTCCCGCAGCCGCAGGAAGCGACCGCGTTGGGGTTCCTGATCTGGAAGGACTGGCCGATGAGGTCATCAACGAAGTCGATCACCGAGCCGCCCATGTAGACGAGGGAGATATCGTCGACGAGCACGGTGGCACCGTCGCGCTCGATCGCGTTGTCGTCCTCGTTGCGGTCGCCGACGAGGTCGAACTTGTAGGAAAATCCGGAGCAGCCGCCGCCTTCGACGGAAACGCGCAGCGCGGTCTTGCCCGGTTCGCCGGCGACGATCGCGGCAATGCGCTTTGCCGCCGCCTCGGTCAGTTCCACGCCCTTCATCGTCGTCTTGGCGTCCGTGCCCATAGCGTCACCTTGCAATTGCAATTCACCGATAGGTATGAAGCGGCCAGGGCCAAGTCAACCGGTGGGAGCATGGGATCGCAAGGGGAACTCGGGGACATCGGTTTCGGCTACAGGCCGCGCGCTCCCTATGCCTGCGATCCGACAAGGACCCGCGGTCGCTTTTATCCCGAGCCGGAAAGCGCCACGCGCACGCCATTCCAGCGCGACCGCGATCGGATCATCCATTCCACCGCCTTCCGCCGCCTCAAGCACAAGACGCAGGTCTTCATAGCGCATGAGGCGGATCACTACCGCACCCGGCTGACGCATTCGATCGAGGTGGCGCAGATCGCACGCGCTCTGGCCAGGGCGCTTCGCCTCGACGAGGATCTGGCCGAGGCCGTGGCCCTCGTCCACGATTTCGGCCACACCCCGTTCGGCCACACGGGCGAGGATGCGCTGGACCGCAAGATGGCGGCGTGGGGCGGTTTCGATCACAATGAACAGTCGCTGCGCGTCGTTACCAAGCTGGAACGCCGCTACGCCGAGTTCGACGGTCTCAATCTGGTGTGGGAGACGCTCGAAGGCCTCGTGAAGCACAACGGGCCGCTGACCGATGCGGACGGGGAGGGACTGGACTGCCCCCTACGCAAGTCGATCCGGGACTTCGACGCGCTGTTTCCGCTCGAACTCGCGAGCTATGCCTCGCTCGAGGCGCAGTCGGCGGCGATCGCCGACGATATCGCCTACGACGCGCACGACATCGACGACGGTCTGCGCTCGGGCCTGCTGACCCTGCCGATGCTGGAGGACGCGCCGCTGGCCGGCTCGATCCTCGCCTCCGTCCGCGACCGCTATCCGGATCTGGACCCAGTGCGGACGGGCCACGAACTGATGCGGCGCCAGATCACCGCGATGGTCGAGGACGTCATCACCGAGGCGCAGTGCCGCATCGCCGAGGAACGGCCCGGCTCCCCCGAAGCTGTCCGGGCGGCGGGCCGGGCCATGGTGGGCTTCTCGGTGGCAATGCGCGAGAAGGAGAGAGACCTCAAGGCCTTCCTCTACGCCAATCTCTATCGCCATCCCGAGGTCATGGCGGTCCGCGCCGGGGCGGAGAAGGTGGTCGAGCAATTGTTCGATGCCTATTTCGCCGACCCGAAATTGATGCCCGAGGGCTGGCGCGGCGTGCTCGAACGCGCCGGGCCGGAAGTAAGGGCGCGGCACGTCGCCGATTTCCTCGCCGGCATGACGGACAGCTACGCGCTGAAGGAACACCGGCGCCTGTTTGACCGCTCGCCCGATATCGGATAGGCGGAGCGCGCGGCGTCCCGGGGGCAGCCCCAAACTCTTCCAAGCCAGAAGGCGAACAATGAACATTTTCGCCGATTTCCACGATCGGATCAGCGCAGCCATCCTGTCGATCGGCCTTAAGACCGTCGACGGCTCCGACCTCAATCTCTCGCGCATCACCGTCGAGCCGCCGCGCGACGCCGCGCACGGCGATCTCGCCACCAACGCGGCCATGGTCCTGTCCAAGGCGGTGGGGGAGAACCCGCGCGCGCTGGCGCAGAAGATCGCTGAACGGCTGCAGCAGGAACCCGAGGTCGCGCGCGTCGAGATCGCTGGTCCGGGCTTCATAAACCTGTCGCTGGACGACGCTTTCTGGCAGGCGCGGCTCCGGGAGATCCTGTCCGCGGGCCACGCCTACGGACGCTCGACCATCGGGCAGGGGCGCAAGGTCAACGTGGAATACGTCTCGGCCAACCCCACCGGTCCAATGCATGTCGGCCATTGCCGCGGCGCCGTGGTGGGCGACACGCTCGCCAACCTACTGGCCTTCGCGGGCTACGAGGTGACCAAGGAATACTACATCAACGACGCCGGCTCGCAGATCGACGTGCTCGGCCGGTCGGTGATGCTGCGCTATCGCGAAGCCCTCGGCGAGAACATCGGCGAGATCCCGGCTGGCCTCTATCCGGGCGAGTATCTCAAGCCGGTCGCCAAAGCCCTGCTGGACGAGTACGGCTCCGGGCTGCTCGGAATGTCCGAGGAGAAGGCCCTGGCCATCATCCGGGACGCCACCATCGATGCCATGATGGAGATGATCCGCGCCGACCTCGCCGCGCTCAACGTCCGGCACGACGTCTTCTTCTCCGAGCGCAGCCTCCACGCGGGCAATGGCGGCAAGATCCGCTCCGCGATCACCGACCTCACGCTCAGCGGCCATGTCTACAAGGGCAAGCTTCCCCCACCCAAGGGCCAGAAGCCGGAAGACTGGGAAGACCGCGAGCAGACGCTCTTCCGTTCCACCGAGGTCGGCGACGACATCGACCGGCCGCTCGTCAAGTCGGACGGCACCTTCACCTATTTCGCCGCCGACGTGGCATACATGAAGGACAAGTACGAACGAGGCTTCGAGGAGCTGATCTTCGTCCTGGGCGCCGACCACGGCGGCTATGTGAAGCGTCTCGAGGCGCTTGCGAAGGCTCTCTCGGGCGGCGATCTCAAGGTCGCGGTCCTGCTCTGCCAGCTCGTGAAGCTCTACCGCAACGGCGAGCCGGTGCGCATGTCGAAGCGGTCGGGCGAGTTCGTGACACTGCGCGATGTGGTCGACGAGGTCGGGCGGGACCCGATCCGATTCATGATGCTCTACCGCAAGAACGACGCGCCCCTCGACTTCGATTTCGCTAAAGTCACGGAGCAGTCGAAGGACAATCCGGTCTTCTACGTCCAGTACGCGACGGCCCGCTGCCACTCGGTCTTCCGCCAGGCGGCCGAACAGCTGGGCGGCGAGACGTTCGACCGCGAGACACTTGGTGCGGCGGCGTCGAATCTCTCCGATGAAGCAGAGATCGCGATGGTCAAGAAGCTTGCCGAATACCCCCGCCTGATCGAGGGTGCCGCGCTCGCCCACGAGCCGCACCGGATCGCATTTTACCTCTACGACGTGGCCAGCGCCTTCCATGCCTTGTGGAATCGCGGCACCGACAATTCGGACTTACGCTTTCTTAAGGTTAACGATCCAGTATTGACCAGAGCCAGACTTGGGCTGGTGCAGGCGGTTCTGGATGTTCTTAGGTCGGGCCTGACTTTGTTGGGCACGGATGCGCCCGAGGAGATGCGCTGAAGGCCGGAACTGCCTGACACCATTTGCCCACATTACGCTGGTACCGGCGAAAAAGTTCGCAACGCCTCGGCGTTCCGATAGAGTGTGAGTGCGGGAAAAGGCATGGCAGACCTGAAGCAACTCAAAGCCAAACCCCTGGTCGACTTCCGGGAGAGCGATCCTCTCGCGGAACTGACCCGGATCATGGGGCTTTCCTCCCAGTCGTCGGAGGACGGCGCCATGGATGATTTTGGCATCGATCTGGAACGCGAACTTCTCGGCGACTTCGGCGATGCCGAACCTGCCGCGATGAAGGATGCGCCGGCGACTCGGCCCGACGAGGACATGTTCATCGACGAAGATCACGTCGTCGCCGAGGTCACTCCCCATCATCCGGCGGTGACCAGGGCGGAACATTCGAGCGTCGAGGTCCGGCCGCGCGGAGAGGCCATCATGACCTCGCAGCCGGCCAGGCCGGCGTTACGTGTCGTCGATCATCCGGCGAACAGCCACGAAACCGGGTCTTCCTCCGGCGACCAGTCGCTCGAGGACGAGCTGGAGGCTCTTCTTTCCATGGACGCGGCGGGGGAGGTCACGTCCGGGCAGCCGGAGGCCGTGCCGGCGGATGTCGTGGAGCCGCAGGACCGGGACGATCCGCTCGACCGCCTGGAAGCCTTCTCGAAGGACTGGTTCGCCCGCCGTCGGGCCCAACATGAGGACCCGCGGCCGGAGCCTGAAAAGGCGGTCGCTGGCGACGATCTCTCCACACTCGACGAAATCGACGACCTTGCCTTGGCCGACGAGGATCTGACTGTCGAACCGCAAGACGCCCCGGTTTCGTATGTCGACGAGGTTCCGGTCGAAGCTGAAACATTTGTCGCGCACGACGTCGTGCGTCCGGAAGAATCCGAAGCCGAACTCGAAGCCGAAGCCGTGGCCATGGCACCCGCACCGCGGTCCGAACCCGAGCCGGACCTCGCCCCCGCTCCGGTGGCAGCCTCGCCACGGCCCGCTTTCGATCCCTCCGCCGATCCGTTCGCCGACCTGATGGCGATGGGTCGTCCGGCGCCCGCCGCGGACCAGCAAACTCCCGTCGACGTCGTGAAGTCCGAGCCGCCGGCGGCATCGGCTCCCGACGTTCGCCGTACCTGGGCCACGTCCCGGGAGGGGCCGCGCTACGTCGCGGCGGCCCCCATGCCCGAGGCGGAAGCCCCCGAACTCGAGGCGAACATTATCCCTGCGCCGGAGCAACCGGCCGCGGAAGCGGAGGCATCGGTCCGGCATTCTCCCGTTGCGCCCAGCCGGTTCAGCATCGGTCGCGTCGCCGCTCCCCGGATGCCGGTTGCGGCGCCCGTGGAGACGGCCCCCGCGGCACCGGCCGTGGAACCATTCGAAAGCATGGAGCCGGAACAGCGGGTCGAGGCGGACGAGCAGGAAGTCGCCGTCGGCGACGATACGTTCCAGGATGACGATTTCGACCTCGGCCACATGCTGGAAACGGAGCTGGCGGCCGAAGCCGAGCAGATCGCGCTTCGTGCAAATCCGGCACCGCAACCGGGACCGACCGAACCCGCCGCCCTTGGCCATGCCGCGCGTCAGCCCATATGGGGCGATTTCGGCGAACCCGACATCGATACGGTGGAGGTTCCGGTCACGCAGGTGGATGTCGCCCACGAGTTCGACATCCCCGATCTCGTCTTCGAGGATGAGCCGTCTCGACCGGGCGAGCAGGACGAACTCGATCTGGAGTTCGCCAGCGCGTTCGAGGATCTCTCGAGCGGCCGCCGCATCGAACCGGCGTCCTATGAGCCGCGCAAGGCATTCGCGGCCGCCGCGCCCGCCGATTTTTCGGCCGCGCCGGCAGCATCGCAAAACGACCGCATGCACGCCCGTACGGCCGTGGAAGCGGAATATCCCATCGATGATCTCGAAGGCTTCTGGGACGAGGCGCAGGAGACGGACGGCTATGCGATCGCCGAACCCGAGACCGGTCAGGTCTGGGCGGACGACGTCTACGGCGAGGCGCCCCATGACCCCGGTAACTTCCCGTCCGCCTTTTATGCCGATGGGCCGGCAGAAGCCGCGGAACCGGCGCCCAGGCGCCGCCGCGGCCTGGCTATAGCGGCCGTCGTCGCGGGCTTGGCGGTGGCCGGCGGTATCGGCGCCTTCATGCTGTCGTTCGGGAGCGGCGGGGACGACGCCGCGCCGGTCCTGGTTCAGGTCGATCCGACACCCGTCAAGGTACGGCCGGAAAAGCCCGGCGGCACCATCATCCCCAACGAGGACAAGGCGGTTTACGATCGTGTCGCCTCGGGAGGCGAGAATGCCGCCCCGGCGCAGGAGAAGCTGCTCTCGGCAAGCGAGGAACCGATCGACATCGCTCCGAAGGCGGCGGCCGTCGAAGCCGATACGTCGTTGCCGGGTGTCGAATCGCCGCTCGTCGAGGAAGGTGAACCCGTGGCCCGCGCCAAGGCCGAAGACAGGGTCGAGCAGGAGATCGTCGACGACACCGCGTCGCCCGCCGACGAGATCGCGAGCGTCGCGCCGCGCAAGGTGCGCACGCTGATCGTGCGTCCGGACGGAACGCTTGTTCCGCGCGAGGAACCGGTGGCAGCGGAGCCGCAGGAACCGGTCCGGCAGGCGAGCCTGTCGGAACCCGCAGCAGTGCCGGCGGCGACGTTCGAAAGCACCAGCGACAACCAGGCTGCCGCGCCGGCCGCCGAACCGGAGGCAACGCAACCGCCGCCGGCGGGCGTGATCGAGAAGCCGGCTTCGCAGGAGGTTGCAGCGCCCGCCGCTGCCGCTGCGCCGGAAACCGCTTCAAACGATGTGGCTGCCGAGCCGACGCCCGCCGCGGGCACGCCGGAAACCGCCCCCGTCCGGGTCGTGGAATCGAAATCCTTCAAGCCGGCCGGAGGTTCCACCCCCGATCGCGGACCCGTGGCGCCCGCCCGCCCATCCGACCAGCCCGTCGAGATTGTCGGCAGCGCCGGTGGAAATGCGCAGCGCGGGACCCAGGTCGCGGCGGCTGCTCCGGCAACCGCGCAACCCCCCGCCATTCCTGCCGCGCCGGCGGGCGGATGGTCCATGCAGATCGCCTCGCAGCCCTCGCCCGAGGGAGCCCAGAAGAGCTACGTCGACCTTGCGCAGCGCTACGGCTCGATCCTTGGCGGTCGCGGCGTCAACATCGTCAAGGCCGACATCGCCGGCAAGGGCACGTTCTGGCGCGTCCGCATCCCGGCACAATCGAAGGCCGAGGCGGTGGAGCTTTGCGAGCGCTTCAAGGCGGCCGGCGGAAGCTGCTTTATCGCCAAGTAAACATATCGCTCGCGCGAAACGGAATGGGCTGCCGACGGGCGGCCCATTTTCGTTTCAGGCGCAACGGTCGGAGCGGGACCGGCCGCGCCGAAGACAGGCACTGACAGGTGCGGCGTCGCAGCGATTCGTCTAGACTCCGGCCATGAGCGAATCAAAGGCGATCATCCTGGGCTGCGCCGGCAAGAGGCTGACGGATGAGGAGCGCGGCTTCTTCCGCGGCGAGAAGCCGTGGGGCTTCATCCTCTTCGCGCGCAACATCGGCGAAGCCGGCGAGATCCGCGACCTGGTAGTCGAACTCCGCGCGACGGTCGGGCGCGACGACGCGCCGGTGTTCATTGACCAGGAGGGCGGTCGCGTCCAGCGCATCCGTGCGCCGCTCGCTCCGGCCTATCCGACAGCCGCCGCGCTCGGCAATCTTCATCGGCGCGACGCGAAGGCGGGAGTGCGCGCGGCCTGGCTAATGTCGCGCCTGCATGCGTTCGATCTGATGCGGTTCGGCATCAATGCCGACTGCCTGCCGGTGCTCGACGTACCGGTAGAAGGCGCCCATGACGTCATCGGCGACCGTGCCTACTCGAGCGATCCGGCGGTGGTGGCTCGGATGGGACGTGCCGCCGCCGATGGCTTGATGGCCGGCGGGGTCCTGCCGGTGATGAAGCACATTCCCGGCCATGGCCGCGCCTTTTCAGACAGCCATCTGGCGTTGCCCGTGGTGGATGCCGGCCTGGAGGAACTGCGCGCCCGCGATTTCGCGCCCTTCCAGGCGCTGTCGGACCTGCCGATGGCGATGACCGCACATGTGGTCTACACCGCGCTCGATCCTGATAATCCGGCCACGACCTCGCCGAAGGTGATCTCCGAGATCATCCGCGGCGAGATCGGCTTCGACGGCCTGCTCATGAGCGACGACGTCTCCATGAAGGCGCTTTCTGGGGATTTCCGCCAGAAGACGCGCGCTATCCTTGCCGCGGGCTGCGATGTCGTCCTTCACTGCAACGGCGCGATGGACGAGATGCGCGCGGTGGCGGGCGAGGCGACGGTGCTTGCCGGAGCGGCGCTCGAACGTGCCGGGCGGGCGTTGTCCTTGCTCGGGCGGGACGACGGCGCCGAGGAACAGGCGCTGCGCGAGGAATTTGCCGCCCTGTTCGAGGCGGTTGCATGAGGAAGAAGCGGATTGGCTGAGGCCGGCAAGGGATCGAAGGGCACGCCCACGCCCCTGGAGCGCCTCTGGGCTCCGGACGAGGACACACGTGAACCGTCCGCGGCGCTGGTCATCGACGTCGCCGGTTTCGAGGGGCCGCTCGACTTGCTGCTGCATCTTGCCCGCAACCAGAAAGTCGATCTCGCGCGGATCTCAATCCTGGCGCTGGCCGAGCAGTACTTGGTCTTCGTCGATACCGCCCGCAAGCTGCGGCTGGAGATCGCTGCCGATTATCTGGTGATGGCGGCCTGGCTCGCCTACTTGAAGTCGAAGCTCCTGATACCGAAGCAGCCCGGCGACGAAGGTGAGAGCGGAGAGGAACTCGCTGCCGTGCTGCAGTTCCGGCTGAAGCGTCTCGAGGCCATGCGCGACGCCGCCTCCCGCCTCGTCAATCGCAACAGGCTCGGCCGCGACGTCATGGCGCGCGGCATGCCCGAGGTCGTCGTGCTCGAGAAGCAGACCCGCTATTCGGCTTCCCTCTACGATCTTCTCACCGCCTATGCGATCCAGCGCCAGCGCCAGGCGGTGACCAATGTCCGCATCGCCAGGCGAACCGTCTGGTCCTTGCAGGACGCGCGCGAACTTTTGACGCGTCTCGTCGGCCGAATGAAGGACTGGACCGCGCTCGATCGCTTTCTCGTCGAGTATCTCGCCCGTCCCGAGGAACGGGCGACCGCGATCGCGAGTTCCTTCGCGGCCTCGCTGGAACTCGTCCGCGAGGGCGCGCTGGAAATCCGCCAGCACGAAGCTTTCGCGCCGATCTATTTGCGGTCGCGTTCCAAGACGCCTGTCAGCGAGGTGAGCCATGCCTGAGCCAAAGCGTACGGCGGCGCCTTTTGCCGACGACCTCGACCAAGGATTTGACGACGACTTCGATCCGGTGGCGGAGAACGACAATCCGGCCGAACGCCTTCACATGGCCGAGGCGATCCGCATGGCGGAGGCCATCGTCTTCGCCTCGGCGGAACCGGTGAGCGAGAAGGCGCTTGCCGCGCGCCTGCCCGAAGGCATCGACGTGCCCGCCGTGATGGCCGAGATGCAGCGTCAGTACGAACGTCGTGGCGTCAACCTGGTCCGTGTCGCGGACGCCTGGGCATTTCGGACGGCCGGCGACCTCGGTTTCCTGATGAGCCGCGACGCGCCGCAGCAGAAGAAGCTTTCGCGCGCCGCGCTCGAGGTGCTTGCGATCATCGCCTATCACCAGCCGGTCACCCGTGCCGAGATCGAGGAGATCCGCGGGGTCGAGACGTCGAAGGGCACGCTCGACACGCTGATGGAAAGCACATGGGTCAGGATGCGCGGCCGCCGCCGCACGCCCGGCCGTCCGGTGACCTACGGCACGACCACCGCCTTCCTCGATCATTTCGGGTTGGCGGAACTGCGCGACCTGCCGGGCATTGACGAACTCAAGGGCGCGGGCCTGCTTTCGGCGCGCATGCCGTCCAACTTCTCCGTTCCCCTGCCGCCGGCCGATCCGGACGAACTGACCGAGGAAGAGGATCCGCTGACGGACATCGATCTGGAGGAACTCGGCCTGTTGACACCCCGCGGCGGGGATGATTGACGAAATCCTTCGTTGCGCGGGCAAGATTCCGCCGCGTTTCGCTCCGACGAAGGCATCATGACGCAAACGACGAGATCGCGGTCCGAGAGCGGGCGCGGCAGCCGCTCCCCGGCCGGGGTCAGCTTCGCCGCGCGGCTTGCGTTCGACGACATCTGGCACACCTTCGGCCCCGGCGCCGAAACGCTGCGCGGGGTCAGCGTGACGGCCGAACCCGGCGAGGTGCTGTGCCTGCTCGGGCCGTCCGGATCGGGCAAGACGACGCTCCTGAGGATCGCCGCCGGCATAGAGACGCAAACCCGGGGCAGGGTGCTCCTCAACGACCGCGAGATCGCCGGACCCGCCGTCTTCGTGCCGCCGGAAAAGCGCTCGATCGGCCTCGTTTTCCAGGATTTCGCGCTCTTTCCGCACTACACGATCCTCGACAACGTCCGCTTCGGCCTGACGGCCCTGTCCTCGTCCGAGGCGAAACGGGAAGCGATGACCGCCTTGTCGCGCGTCGGGCTCGAGCACCACGCGCGGTCGTTTCCGCACATCCTGTCGGGGGGCGAGCAGCAACGCGTGGCGCTGGCGCGGGCACTCGCGCCGCGTCCGGCCGTGCTTCTCCTCGACGAGCCCTTCTCGGGCCTCGATTCGCGCCTAAAGGACAGCGTGCGCGCCGAGACCCTGGCGATCCTGCGCCAGAGCCGCGCCACCGCCATCATCGTCACGCACGACGCGGAGGAAGCCATGCGCATGGGAGACCGCATCGCGCTCCTGCGCGACGGGGAACTCGTCCAGGTCGGCCCTGCGGAGGAACTCTACCAGCGTCCCGCCAATCTGTTCGTGGCGGGTTTCTTTTCCGAGTTGAACGTCTTCGACGGGCGCTGCGAAGACGGCAGCGTCGATACGCCGCTCGGCCGGTTCGAGGCTCCGGGTTTCGCTGAAGCGGAGGACGTCACCGTCGCGGTGCGTCCGACAGCGATCGAGGCGCACGAGCACGAAAGGGATGGCGCGACCGAGGCCAGGGTGATATCCCGGCGCTTCCTTGGCGACGAGGAAATCCTCGAAGCGGCGGTCGCGGGAGCCGAAATGCCGGTGCGGGGACGGATCAGGTGTGGCGCATTGTCCCCGGCCGCGCGCGATATCTGGCTCTCGGTCAGAAAGTCTGATGTGCTTGTGTTTGAAAGACGGGCCGAGAACGCTTAAGTCAGGGTACGAGTTTCTTTCGAAAGAGGATTGTCATGGGTTCCTTCTCGATCTGGCACTGGCTCATAGTGCTCGTGGTCGTGCTGCTTCTCTTCGGGCGCGGCAAGATCCCCGAACTGATGGGCGACATGGCCAAGGGTATCAAGAGCTTCAAGAAGGGTATGTCGGAAGAGGACGAGGCGGAGAAGGCTCGCACCGTCGAGCACCGCAACGACGAAACCGTCCCCACGCCGAAGGAAAAGGCCAGCAAGTCCTGATCCGGGCCTTGGTCCCGCAGAACTGCCTCGCCGGAATTTGAGCCATGTTCGATATCGGTTGGCCGGAGATGCTCGTGATCGCGGTCGTCCTGATCGTGGTCGTCGGGCCGAAGGATTTGCCGCGCATGCTGCGCCAGTTCGGCAAGACGTCGTCGCAGCTGCGCAAGATGGCCGGCGATTTCCGCAAGCAGTTCGACGAGGCCTTGAAGGAGGCCGATCTCGAAGATGTGAAGTCGACGATCGACAGCGCCCGCAAGCTGAACCCCGCCGCCGACATCCGCAAGGCGCTCAATCCGATGGAGAAGGCCGCCTCCGACGTGCGCGCCGGTCTCGACGGCCTGATGAAGCCGAAACCGGCCGACATCCCCGCGCCTGACGCGCCTGCCAGGGCGGAAGAACCCGCCAAGTCCGGTGCAACCGCCGGACCGGGTGACGAGGCAATCGGCAAGGTCGCCCCGCAGGAATCGGCTGCGACGTCCGCTCCTTCCGCGACCGCGCCGGCCAGCACCGCCAAACCCGCGGCCAAGCCGGCGACCGCAAAACAGGCCGCCGCGAAGGCGTCGACCGCGAAGGCTCCCCCCACGAAGGCGTCGGCCTCCAAGTCTCAGGCCGCCAAGTCTCCTCCGGCCGCCAAGGCCCGCGCCAAGACAGCCTCCGGCGATGCCGCGCCGCCTAGGAAGCCGGCGGGCAGGAAAACCACCGGGGCCTCTTCGTGAACGTCCACGACGACGACATCGACAAATCCTCCGCGCCGCTGATCGAGCATCTGATCGAGCTGCGCTCGCGCCTCATGTGGGCGATCGGCGGCTTCTTCGTCGCCTTTCTGGTCTGCTTCTTCTTCGCCAAGCAGCTCTTCATCCTCCTGGTCATCCCGTTCCAGTGGGCGACCGGCTGGGCGGGTCTCGATCCGACGAAGGTCGATCTCATCTACACCGCCCCGCAGGAATTCTTCTTCACGCAGATCAAGCTCGGCATGTTCGGCGGTCTCGTGCTCGCCTTCCCGCTGATCGCGGCGCAGATCTACAAGTTCGTCGCGCCGGGGCTGTACAAGAACGAGCGCGGCGCCTTCCTGCCTTTTCTGATCGCCTCGCCGATCCTGTTCCTGATCGGCGGAGCGCTGGTCTATTTCTTCTTTACCCCGATGGTGATGTGGTTCTTCCTGTCCATGCAGCAGATCGGGCCGGACAACGAGATCCAGATTTCGCTCCTGCCGCGCGTATCGGAGTATCTCGGGCTGATCATGACGCTGATCTTCTCCTTCGGCCTCGTCTTCCAGCTTCCCGTCGTCACCACGCTGATGGCGCGAGTCGGGCTGCTCACGGCGGCGGGCCTGGCCGACAAGCGCAAATACGCCATCGTCATCGCCTTCATCGTCGCGGCCGTGCTGACCCCGCCCGACCCTGTCAGCCAGCTCGGCCTCGCCATCCCCACGATCATTCTCTACGAGGTCTCCATCTGGCTCGCCCGCCGCGTGGAGAAAAATCGCAGCAGGGAAACGGCGGCGAAGGAAAAGCGCGAAGCCGAAGAGGCCGCCGGGACTTCCTGATCGGAGCTTCCTTATGGTGCGTGGTTCGACAAGCTCACCATGAGGGACATCGGGGCTGCATTCCGAACACGAGAGGCATTTTTGGCTGAGCGAACTCTTCAAGAGTAGCTATTGGGCAGCGCCTCAAATGATCATCATGATGAGGGCCACAAAAGCCCCTCATGGTGAGCTTGTCGAACCACGCACCATCCCCGACGAGCCTCCCACGTAGCCCTCACGATTCCGTCGAACCCACCGGCGGCCACACCTTCACATAAGCCGTGCCCTGCCGGTTCCGAGAAAGCTCCGGCAGCCTCTCGTAGTCCAGCGCGATCAGCGCTTCCTTCTTGGCGCGGCTCCAGCCCTTGATCTGGCGTTCCCGCTCGATGGCGTCGATGATGCGGTCGTAGGTTTCGGTGAACACCAGCTCCACCGGCCGGCGCTGCCGCGTGTAGCCGTCATAGACACCCTCGTTGTGCTCCCACACCCTTGCTTCGATCTCCTGCTTGGTCAGGCCGGTGTAATAGGAGCCGTCGGCGCATCGCAGGATGTAGACGGTGACTTCCATGGCGATTGTTCCAGTATGTCGGGACATCCTATGCGTGTCTCGGCTTCGGGTGCAATCGTATACGTGTCTGCGGCCTCATGGTGCGTGGTTCGACAAGCTTACCATGAGGGACATCGGTGGTTGCGTTCCGAACGATATTGGCTTTGCGAGACAAGCGACCTACTTGGGAACATCATTGCGGATAGCAACTAGATCTCCTCTCGGAGAGCGTGTCGATCACACACCATTGTCGAGCCCGCGGAGCCACCAACGTCCTACATGGTGAGCTTGTCGAACCATGCACGATGCAGGAGAGCGGTGAGCCACAGATTCCCTCATGGTGAGCCTGTCGAACCACGCACCACGGTTGAGCCCGCGGAGCCACCAAAAGCCCCTCATGGTGAGCTTGTCGAACCACGCACAAAGCCGAAGCGCCCCGTGAAGCCACCCCGCGATCCGCGTTGCGCCCTTGCGAACTCCCGGATTGCGGTTTACGCCCTCACCGCCTCGCATCGCTTCGGCATCGCATTAATGCAACGCTGCCGGGGCGAGGGGGTGGAAGGGGCGGCCGGACGCCCCTAAAGCAAGGGAAAAGTCTCACGCCATGCTCGACATCAGATGGATACGCGAAAACCCGCAGGCCCTCGCCACAGCGCTGGAAAAGCGCGGCTGGTCGGCGGAGAAGTCGCGGTCCACGGTCGACGACCTGATTTCGAAGGACGAGGCGCGGCGCGACCACGTCACCGAACTCCAGCAGAAGCAGGAGCGCCGCAATCAGGCTTCGAAGGAGATCGGCAACGCCATGCGCTCCGGCGACATGGCGTTGGCCGAGCGGCTGAAGGGCGAGGTCGGCGAGATCAAGGCCTTCGTCCAGAACGGCGAAGCGCGCGAGCGCGAACTCGACAAGGTGTTGGACGATGCACTCGCCGTCCTCCCCAACGTGCCGCTCGACGACGTGCCTGTCGGCCGCGACGAGCACGACAATGTCGAGGTGCGCCGCGTCGGCGAACCGCGCCGCATCAACTCGGCGAAGGAACACTGGCAGATCGGCGAGGCCATGGGCCTCATGGATTCTGAACGCGCGGCGAAGCTTTCGGGCTCGCGCTTCACGGTTTTGAAGGGGCAACTAGCGCGGCTAGAGCGGGCGCTCGGTCAGTTCATGCTCGACTTGCATACGACAGAACACGACTACATGGAGGTGCAGCCACCGCTGCTCGTACGCGACGATGCGATGTTCGGGACAGGGCAACTGCCGAAGTTCGGGACTGATTTGTTTTTTAGCACTGAAAGGCGAGAAGTTGACCGAATCGAGAACTTATCCAAAACACTAACGATGGAATTAATTAATAATGTTATAGATAGTTTTCATTTTTCTGACATTCAGAAATATTTAGAAAAAGAACTACCAAACACAAATCTCTCGGAAAGAGATACTTATAGGAAATATATTGAACAATACATAAATGGAGTGGAAGGGAATCCAGTTAATAATAGGTGGTTCTCCTACATTTCTGGGATTGACCAAGGGCCTCTTGCAGAAGCGGCAAAACGCCTTTGGCTCATCCCCACCGCCGAAGTCCCCCTCACGAACCTCGTCGCCAAGGAAATCCTCGAAGCCAAAAACCTCCCCCTGCGCTACACCGCGCTGACCCCCTGCTTCCGCTCCGAGGCCGGTTCGGCCGGCAAGGACACGCGCGGCATGCTGCGCCAGCACCAGTTCTACAAGGTCGAACTGGTCTCGATCACCGACGAGAACTCCTCGATCGACGAGCACGAGCGCATGACCGCCTGCGCGGAGGAGGTCCTGAAGCGGCTCGGCCTGCCGTTCCGCACCGTGGTGCTGTGCACCGGCGACATGGGTTTCGGCGCGCGCAAGACCTACGACATCGAGGTCTGGCTGCCTGGGCAGAATGCCTACCGCGAGATCTCGTCCTGCTCGGTCTGCGGCGATTTCCAGGCGCGGCGCATGGACGCGCGCTACCGGCCAATCCCCGAGGAAGGCCAGGGCAGGGTGCTGCCGCGCTTCGTCCATACGCTCAACGGCTCCGGCGTGGCCGTCGGCCGGGCGCTCATCGCGGTCATGGAGAACTACCAGAACGAGGACGGCTCGGTCACGATTCCTGAAGTTTTGCGCCCCTATATGGGTGGGCTCGACAGGATCGGAGCCCGGTGATGCGCATTCTCCTGACCAACGACGACGGCATCCACGCCGAGGGCCTGGCGGTTCTCGAACGGATCGCGCGCACCCTGTCGGACGACGTCTGGGTCGTCGCGCCCGAGACCGACCAGTCCGGTTTCGCGCACTCCCTGTCGCTGTCGGAGCCGCTGCGGATGCGCAAGATGGACGACCGGCACTACGCGCTGCGCGGCACGCCGACGGACTGCGTCATCATGGGCGTGCGCAAGATCATTGGCGGACTCCCCGATCTCGTGCTGTCCGGCGTCAACTCCGGATCGAACGTCGCCGACGACGTCACCTATTCGGGCACGGTCGCGGGCGCGATGGAGGGGGCTCTGCTCGGCATCCGCTCGCTGGCGCTGAGCCAGGCCTACAATGTCACCGGGGACGGCCGCATCGTCCCGTGGCACGTCGCCGAGACGCTGGCGCCGCCGCTCCTGAGGAAGCTCATCGAGACGGACATGCCGCTGGGAAGCTTCGTCAACGTCAATTTCCCGAACTGCGAGCCGGAGGACGTCGCCGGCAACCGCGTCACCACGCAAGGCAAGCGCGTGCATGGTCTGTGGATCGACGAGCGCAAGGACGGCCGCAACTTCCCCTACTACTGGCTGCGCTTCGGCCGGGAACCGGTCGAGGTACGCGAGGGTACCGATCTCGCCGCATTGCGCGACAACTACGTCTCGGTGACGCCCATGCAGCTCGACCTCACGGCGCAGGACCTGATCGCGCCGATGGAGCAGGCGATCGCATGAGCGTGGCGGTGGAGGATCGGGAAGGCTTCGCGGCCTTCCTGCTTCGCATGCGCGGCAGGGGCATCACGCGCAAGGAATTCATCTCGGCCGTTGAGTCCGTCCCGCGGCGCAACTTCGTTTCCGGGCAGTGGCATGAGGCAGCGTGGTCGGACCGGATGATCCCGATCGCCTGCGGCGAGGCGCTGGAAGGTCTCGATCTCCAGGCGCAGATCATCCACACCCTGGCGCTCGAGCCGCATCACAAGGTGCTCGAGATCGGCACGGGCTCCGGCTTCACCGCCGCCCTGATGTCGCGCCTCGCCTCCCGAATCGTCAGCGTCGACCGCTACAGGACCCTTGTCGACCAGGCGCGGCAGCGCCTCGACGCGCTGGGAATCGGCAACGTCATCGTCAGGCAGGCGGATGCGACGAAGGGCCTGCCCGGCGAAGGCCCGTTCGACCGCATCATCGCCTGGGTCGCGTTCGAAAGCCTGCCGCGCACCTTCGTCGACCAGTTGACCTCGGGCGGGGTAATGATTGCCCCGATCGGACCCGGCGACGACGTGCAGGCGCTTGCCCGACTCTCGAAGGTCGGAAGCCGCTTCGATCGCGAGGACATCGGCAAGGTGCGGCTGCAGCCCATCGTGTCCGGGATCGCCGCGAAAATCTGATCTCCCCGACGTTGAGATACTGCTCTTTTATTCGGCTTTAACCGGCCAGTAACATTAACGCGCTTTAATCCTGCTAGATTCTGTAACGGGTTACGCGAGTAAAGCGATGCGGCTAAGGGTTTCGGGGACGAGCGGGCGCCAATATTCCCGGTTTGCAGCAATTCTGGCTGCCACCACCTTCCTCGCGGGATGCAGTTCCGGCGTCACGCGCTTCAGCGAAGGCATCTTCACCGACGACATATTCACCGGATCGACGTCCAACCAGCGCGCCATCATCCGCGATCAGGTGGATCAGCCCTATCCGGGCGAGGCCCAGTCGGTCGCTGCCGCGGCGCCGGTCTCCATGTCGCGCAGCGCGGTGGAGCCGGTCACCACCGGCAACGTCGAGCGCGGTTCCCTGCCGCCCGCCGGGTCCGCCCCGGTGCGCAGCGCCAGCGCCGAACCCTCTCCGGTCGACCGGACCGTCACGAACACCACCACGGCGCAACCGGTCGCCGCCGCGCCTGCGCCGCGGGCTGCTCCCGCCACCGGCGAGAAGGGCTGGTCGAGCGCCGGCGGCACCGAGGTCACCGTGCGCCCGGGCGAGACGGTCCACAATCTCTCCAAGCGCTTCGGAGTCCCGAGTGCGGAAATCCTGAAGGCGAACGGCATGGCGTCGGGCGACCAGCTGGCCGCCGGTCAGAAGGTCGTGATCCCGACCTATGCCTATTCGCGCAAGGCTGGCGTTTCGGCGCCGGATGCCAACCCGAAGGTGGCCGAGGCAAAATCCTCCAGCGGCACCCGTTTCGACGTGCCCGCCGACAAGACGCCGCTGCCGAAGCCGGCTCCGGTCCAAGCTGCGGTGCTTCCGCAGACGCCGAAGCCAAAGGAACAGCAGGCGGGCGATCGTCAGACGGCGTCGAACACCGGTTCGACGTCGAGCGCCGGAAACGTCTATACCGTCGTGGCGGGCGATTCGCTCTATGCGATCGCCAAGAAGACCGGTGTGAGCGCAACCGACCTGAAGGCGGCGAACGGTCTCTCCGACGGCCATCTGCAGATCGGCCAGAAGCTGACCATCCCGGCAGGAGGCAGCACGCGCGTCGCCACGGCGACACCTGCAAAGGTCGATCCGGTCGTCACCAGCGCGACGAAGAACGCCGCCAAGGAGGCGACCGCAAGTCCGGTCACCGCCTATACGCCTCCCCAGCCGTCCGAGAACGCGATCAGGAAGGTCACCACCGAGACCGCCGCGATCGCGCCGGACGCGACGGGCATCGGGCGCATGCGCTGGCCGGCGCGCGGCCGCATCATCGAGGGGTACGGCCGCGCCGCCGGCGGCAAGGTCAATGATGGCATCGACATCGCCGTGCCGGAAGGGACCCCCGTGAAGGCGGCTGAGAACGGCGTCGTGATCTACGCCGGCGACGGGCTGAAGGAATTCGGCAACACCGTGCTGGTGCGCCACGAGGACGGCCTCGTCACCGTCTACGGACATACCAGCGAACTGAAGGTCTCCCGCGGCGACACCGTCCGCCGGGGCCAGGAGATCGCGATCTCTGGCATGAGCGGCTCGGCCGATCGTCCAAAACTCCACTTCGAGGTCCGTAAGGATTCCACGCCGGTGAACCCGACCGAATTCCTGGAATAGCCGGGAGATTCGAGCGCGAAAGCCGCTAGCTTTCCAGCCTCTGTCCCAGTCGACCGGCAAGATCCTGGACGAACTGCCACGCGACGCGTCCCGAACGGGCGCCGCGCGTGGTCGCCCATTCGAGCGCTTCGGCGCGCACGGTCTCCGGCTCCGCCTCCAGGCCGAAGTGGCGCACGTATCCCGTCACCATCTCCAGGTAGTCGTCCTGGGAGCACTTGTGGAAGCCCAGCCACAAGCCAAAGCGATCCGATAAGGACACCTTCTCCTCGACCGCTTCTCCGGGATTGATCGCTGTCGAACGCTCGTTCTCGATCATGTCGCGCGGCAGCAGGTGCCGGCGATTGGACGTGGCGTAGAAGATCACGTTGCCCGGCCGCCCCTCGACGCCGCCTTCGAGCGCCGCCTTCAGCGACTTGTAGGAGGTGTCGTCGTGATCGAAGGAGAGGTCGTCGCAGAACAGGACGAAGGCGTGCGGCGCCGCCTTGAGCATGCCGAGCAGCGCCGGCAGCGTATCGATGTCCTCGCGGTGGATTTCGACCAGCTTCAGCGTGTTCCCGCCCTCGGCGTTGACCGCCGCGTGCGCGGCCTTGACCAGCGACGACTTGCCCATCCCCCGTGCGCCCCAAAGGAGCACGTTGTTTGCAGGCAGGCCGGCCGCGAAGCGCTCCGTGTTGTCGACGAGGATGTCGCGGACGCGGTCGACGCCCTTGATGAGCGAGATGTCGACGCGGTTGACCTTCGCAATCGGCTCCAGCGTGGCGGTCTCGGCATGCCACACGAAACACTCGGCAGCCGAAAAGTCCGCCGGCCGGGGAGGGGGTGGGGCAAGCCTCTCCACGGCCCGGATCAGGCGGTCGAGCTTTTCACCCAGGTTTTCCATCGTCTCGTTCGCCATTGCGCGGTCTGGTATCCAAGGCCTCGGGGAACGGCGCCTCTAGCACGGAGAGGCCAGCCGCAAAAGCGCCAGCATGTCGGTTGCATTGGCGGTCCGAGCGACTATATTCCGCGCACCTTTCGCCGGGGTGCGTTGCGCCCCGGCTCGTTCCGCAGGAGATATTGATGTTCGTCACACCGGCATATGCGCAATCGGCAGCGGGGGCGCCGGATATGCTGATCAGCATTTTGCCGTTCGTGCTGATCTTCGTCATCATGTATTTTCTGATCATCCGTCCCCAGCGCCAGCAGATGAAGCGGCGCCAGGAGATGCTGGCGGCCGTGCGCCGGGGCGATTCCGTGGTCACCGGCGGCGGTCTGGTCGGCAAGGTCACCAAGGTGATCAACGACAATGAACTCGAGATCGATCTCGGCGGCGGCATGAAGGTCACGGCCCTGCGCTCGACCATCGCCGACGTACGGGTCAAGGGCGAACCGGTCGCCAACCAGAACGCCCAGAAATAAACAAGATGCGGGCGGACGCGTAGCGCCTTCGCCTGACAGGACAGCACATGCTCTATTTCTCGCGCTGGAAGACCATCCTCATTTGGCTGGCGGTGCTGTTAGGCGTCGTCTTCTCCGCGCCCAACCTCGTTTCGCAATCGACACTCGCCAACCTGCCGGACTGGCTTCCCAAGCGCCAGATGACACTGGGTCTCGACCTCCAGGGCGGATCGCACATCCTCTTGCAGATCGAGCGCCAGGACCTCATCGACGAGCGACTGGAAACCACGCGCGACGATATCCGGCGCCTGCTGCGCGACGAGCGCATCGGCTATACGGGGTTGTCGGGCACTGGCCGTACGGTGCAGGTGCGTGTCCGCGAGCAGGCTGACATCGAAAAGGCGAAGGAAGCGCTCTCGTCCCTGACCGATCCGATTTCGGCGGGCCTCTTTGCCGGCGGTACCGTGTCGGAACTGGAACTGTCCGAGCCCGAGCCGGGCTTGCTGCGCTACACGCTCACCGACCAGGGCATCACCTACCGGCTGAATTCGGCGCTGTCGCAGTCGATCGAGGTGGTGGGCCGCCGCGTCAACGAACTCGGCACGACCGAGCCGGTGATCCAGCGTCAGGGCGACGACCGCATCCTCGTGCAGGTTCCCGGGCTGCAGGACCCGCAGCGCCTGAAGGACATTCTCGGACAGACGGCGAAGCTGACCTTCCAGATGGTCGACAGCACCGTGCCCGTGCAGGAAGCGATCGAAGGTCGCCCGCCCGCCGGCTCGACCGTGATGTATTCCACCGACGATCCGCCGGTACCCTACCTGATCGAGAACCGCGTCATCGTTTCGGGCGAGAACCTCGTCGACGCGCAGGCCTCGTTCGACCAGCGCACCAACGAGCCGGTGGTTTCCTTCCGCTTCGACACCAAGGGCGCCTCGCGCTTCGGCCAGGCGACCCAGCAGAACGTCGGACGCCTGTTCGCCATCATCCTCGACGACCAGGTGATCTCGGCGCCGCAGATCCGCGAACCCATCCTGGGCGGTACCGGTCAGATTTCTGGCAATTTCGACGTCCAGAGTGCCAACGATCTCGCCGTACTGCTGCGGGCGGGCGCGCTGCCGGCAAACCTGACCATCATCGAGGAACGCACCGTCGGCCCCGGCCTCGGCCAGGATTCGATCGATGCCGGCAAGCTGGCAGGGATGATCGGCGCGGTGCTCGTTGTCATCTTCATGTTCGCCGCCTACGGCTTCCTTGGCCTCATCGCCAACCTCGCGCTCATCGCCAACGTCGGCATGATCGTCGCGATCTTGTCCGTCCTGGGAGCCACGCTGACGCTGCCCGGCATCGCCGGCATCGTGCTCACCATGGGCATGGCGGTCGATTCGAACGTCCTGATCTACGAGCGCATCCGCGAGGAACGGCGAAACGGACGGTCGCTTATCCAGGCGATCGACGCCGGCTTCTCCCGCGCCCTGGCCACCATCGTGGATGCCAACCTGACGACGCTGATCGCGGCGGTGGTGCTTTTCTATCTCGGTAGCGGCCCCGTGAAGGGTTTCGCCGTGACGCTGGCCATCGGCATCGTGACGACGGTCTTCACCGCCTTCACCTTTACTCGCTGGATGGTCGCCACGTGGGTCCGCCGTGCGAGGCCGAAGGAACTGCCGCGTTCCTTCGTCACGCTCATCAGGCCCGGAACGAAGATCCCGTTCATGGGCATGCGCCGCTGGATGTTCGGCCTGTCCTCGGTCCTCTCGATTGGCGCGGTCGTGCTGTTCATGACGGTCGGCATGAACTACGGCATCGATTTCAAGGGCGGTTCACTGATCGAGGTGCAGTCCCGCGAGGGACCCGCCGACGTCGGCGAAATTCGCGGGAGGCTCTCCGAACTCAACCTGGGCGAGGTGCAGGTCCAGCAGTTCGGACCCGATACCGACGTGCTGATCCGCGTACAGGCGCAGGATGGCGGCGAGAACGCCCAGCAGAGCGCCGTCGCCAAGGTTCAGGCGGAACTGGGCGACGATTTCGACATGCGCCGCGTCGAGACCGTGGGCCCGACCGTTTCCAGCGAACTGGCCACGCAGGGCACGATCGGCGTGCTCGTCGCGCTTGCCCTGATCCTCGTCTACGTCTGGTTCCGGTTCGAGTGGCAGTTCGCCGTGGGCGCCATCGTCGCCACCGTGCACGACATCGTCATCACGATCGGCTTCTTCGTGGTCAGCGGGATCGAGTTCAACCAGTCCTCGATCGCGGCGATCCTGACCATCGTCGGCTATTCGCTCAACGATACGGTGGTCGTCTACGACCGCGTGCGCGAGGAACTGCGGCGATACAAGAAGATGCCGCTGCCGCAACTGCTGAACCTCGCGATCAACGAGACGCTGTCGCGTACGACGATGACGTCGCTGACGACGATACTGGCGCTGCTCGCGCTGTTCCTGTTCGGCGGCGAGGTGATACGCTCGTTCACGGCGGCGATGCTGTTTGGCGTGATCTTCGGTACCTACTCGTCGATCTTCATCGCGGCGCCGCTCCTGATCCTGTTCAAGCTGCGTCCCGGCGCGCTTTCGCAGGAGACGGACGACAAGGCGTCAGGAACGATGCCGACGCAGGCCTCGAAGGCCTGACCACGGGATGACCGGCGGCATGATCATCCGCGATGCCCATTTTCCGGGCCGCGCCCCGATCGACGCCTATGGCAATGGCGGGTTTCGCTTCGCCGGCATGTCGCACCGCGGATCGATCCTCTGCCTGCCGTCCGGCATCCATGGCTGGGAGCCTGCCGATCCGGAGAACCTCGGCGAGGAGGATTTTGCCAGGGTGATCGCGGAAGCCGCCGAGGTCGAGGTCCTGCTGGTCGGCATGGGCCGCGACCTCCGCCGTCTGCCGGCAGCACTGCGGCAGGCCCTGCGGGACGCCGGCCTCTCGTCGGATCCGATGTCGACGGGGTCGGCGGTGCGCACCTACAACGTGCTGCTGGCCGAGGACAGGGCAGTGGCGGCCGCGCTCGTCGCTGTCGAATGACATGGAATCCGATGCCGGCCACGTGACGGAGATCGTCCGCAAGGGCGACCCGGACCGGTACCTGTCGGTGCTCTACGCGCCCGAAGACAAGCGGACGGCCCTTCTCGCGCTCTATGCGTTCAACGTCGAGGTTTCGCGGGTGCGCGACGCCATAAGCGAGCCGCTGCCGGGGGAAATTCGGCTGCAATGGTGGCGGGACATGGTCGCCGCTCCGACCGAAACGGTCACGGGCAACCCCGTCGCCGACGGCCTGCGGCGCGCGATAGACGAATACGAGCTCCCGCGCGCCGCCTTCGACAACATGCTCGAAGCGCGCATCTTCGATCTCTACAACGATCCGATGCCCGATCGCACGAGCCTCGAAGGCTACTGCGGTGAGACCGCGGGTGCGCTGATCCAGCTTGCCTCTCTTCTGCTCGAACCGGAAGCCGCAGTCGCTCATGCCTCGTTGGCGGGCCACGCAGGCTGCGCACAGGCGATCGCCGGCATGCTGCGCCTTCTGCCGCTGCACCGGGCCCGGGGCCAGTGCTACGTGCCGGCCGACATCCTCGCTGCCGCCGGCACCGATCGCGAGGCGCTGCTCGGCGCAGGCGAGGGCGCCGAGCGGGCGGTGGCGGCAATGATCGCGCTCGGGCGGGAGCATCTCGGGCAGTTCGAAGCAGGCGCTGGAGGCATGCCTCCATCGTTGCGGCCCGCCTATCTGCCGGCCGCGCTTGCCGGCGCGCAACTCGACCGCGTCGCGGTTGCGCCGCTGGAGGGCGGCAAGCCGGTCCCGGTCGCGCGCAAGCACTGGATCATGCTGCGTCGCGCGGCCCGCGGCTGGTGACGACGTCGGGCTTTGAGGTCGACGTCAAGGATGATAATTCTGGGTGTCGCCGGTCCGCAGAGGCTGGCGGCGGGAGGAAGACCAAGGCATGAGCCTGCCCGTACTCGTCGTGATGGTGGTGGTCGGTATCGCCGCGATCGTGCTCTCCGTGCATCTCACCGGCGGGACGCGCAATGCCGTCCTGCCCGACGCGGAAGCCGCGCGGCAGAGATTCGCAACGGATTTCCCCGGCGAGAAGACGGGCGCGGTGGTGCTTTCAAGCGACCGCGGGACCGCTTTCCTGGAACTCTCCGGCGACCGCACTGGGATCGTGCAGGCCTTCGGCGGGCATTTCCTCACGCGCATCGTCACGCCCGCGGACATCCTGCGGGTGGAACCGGCCGGCTCGGCGGCGCTCCACCTGACGCTGAACGACTACACCTGGCGCGGGGGGCGGTTCGAATTCGCCGATCAGGGCGAAACCTGGCGGCTTGCCGGCCGGCTTGCTCCTAAGGACAGCCAGGAAGCGAGAAGGAGCGCCTGATGGACGGATACGATTTTCCAAAGGTCACCGAACTGGCGATCCCGTTCTTCGTCGGAGCGATCCTGCTCGAACTGTGGCTGGTGCGCACCGGCCGCGCCAAGGGCGATTTCGAAACCCGCGACACGCTGACCAGCCTGATGATGGGCACCGGCAACGTGGTCGCAGGCATCCTGCTCGGCTTCGTCGCCTACACCGCGCTGCTCTGGGTCTGGCAGTTTCGCCTCTTCGACCTCGGGCTGCACTGGTGGGTCTTCGTCGTCGCATTCCCGCTCGATGACCTGCGCTACTACTGGTACCACCGCATCGCGCACCGGGTGCGCTGGGTCTGGGCCGAGCACGTCAACCACCATTCGAGCCAACACTACAATCTCTCGACCGCGCTGAGGCAATCCTGGACAGGCACCTTCACGGGCATGTTCGTCCTGCAGGCGCCGATCGTGCTTTTGGGCTTCCACCCGGCTGTGATTGCCTTCGTCTTCGGCTTCAACCTCGTCTGGCAGTTCTGGATCCACACCGAGG
This sequence comes from Aquibium pacificum, assembly GCF_040839445.1. NCBI lineage: Bacteria > Pseudomonadati > Pseudomonadota > Alphaproteobacteria > Hyphomicrobiales > Phyllobacteriaceae > Aquibium > Aquibium pacificum. The sequence continues at coordinate 133,465 of NZ_JBDPGJ010000003.1, forward strand.
CGGTAGGCAGGTTGCCCGGCTGGTTCGAGGCGGTCTTCAACACCCCGTCGCACCACCGCGTGCACCACGCCACGAACCCGCGCTACCTCGACGCCAACTATGCCGGCACGCTGATCGTGTGGGACCGCCTGTTCGGCACCTTCGTGCCCGAACTGGACGAGGACCGGCCGCGCTACGGCATCGTCAAGAACCTCGGCACCTTCAATCCGGTCAAGGTCGCGTTCCACGAATGGTGGGGGATGCTGAAGGACGCATTCTCGCCGGGGCTGACCCTGAAGCAGCGCCTCGGCTACCTCTTCCTGCCCCCAGGATGGAGCCACGACGGCTCGCGCCAGACCTCGGAAAGCATCAAGGCAGACTATGTGCGCAGAAATCCGGCGGAGGCGGGGAGGCCGGGATTGCCGGGCGAGCCGGCGCGGACGAATGGTGTGGTTCAGGCGGCGGAGTAGAGGTCGGCGCGCGATACCGCCGGTGTCAATCCTCCTCCACGCGGCGTTGAAACGTCTCGTCGTAAGCGCCGTTTCGTCACCCCTTCGGCAATAGGTCCGGAAACGCCGCGTCCCGCTTCGCCATCTTCGCCTGCACCGCCGCCATCAGGTCGCCGGGCCGCAGCATGCCGGCGTTCCAGGCGGCGATGTAGTCGAGGCCGTCCGCGACCGAATGATCGCGCGCGTAGGCGAGGTTCCGTTTGATGCCGGCGATGGCCAGTGGTGACTTCGCCGCAATGGAGCGCGCGAGATCGAAGGCCGCCGCGACCGTCGCCTCCCGGTCCGCGTGGACGGCGGACACGAGGCCGAAGCCTTTCGCCTCGTCCGCCGAGAAGCGCCGCCCGGTATAGGCGAGTTCGGCCGCGACTGCCGGTGCGATCAGCTTCGGCAGCCGCTGCAGCGTGCCGACGTCGGCCGCCATGCCGATGTGGATCTCCTCGATCGCGAAGAAGGCGTCGGAAGACGCGATCCGCATGTCGCAGGCCGTGATCAGGTCGACGCCGGCCCCGATGCAGGCGCCATGAATGGCCGCGATGACCGGAAAGCGGGCGCGCTCGATGGCGTTGAACGCGTCCTGCAGGTTCAGGATCACGTCGCGCATGGCATAGGCGGCGCGTCCCGGTTCGTTGTCGTAGAGCCTGGCGATATCGGCGAAGGCCGAAAGGTCCATTCCACCGGTGAAATTGCGGCCTTCGCCCGATATGATGGCGCAACGAACGGTCTCGTCTCTTCCGAGGGCATCCAGGTGTCGCGGCAGGCCGCTCCAGAAGTCGGGCGACATGGCGTTCGAGCGGTCGGGGCGGTCCATGATCAGGTGCACGACGGCGCTGTCACGCTCGACGCGGAAAAACTCGTTGCTCTGCTCAGGCATCTCGCATCCTCACGCTTCGACGGTTCTGGCTTGGTCCAGCCGCTTCCGCAAGGCCACGGCGCTTGCGAGTTGTTAATGATCGATCGGCTACGAATGGCACATGATCTCGCCGTTTGCCACGGTCTCCCTCCAGCCGAACCCTCCTGCCGCGCAGCATTCGCGCGCCAATGCATTGAGCCTCGCCGAGCTTCTTGGTGCGCTCAGCCACGCGCTTGATCTCACGGAAGGTCAGCCGGTCGGCCATTGCAAGCGCGCCTGCTGGATCGGCACCCAGATCGGCATCGAGATGGCGCTCGACGACGCGGCGCTGTCGGATCTCTATTTCACCGTGCTGTTGAAGGATCTCGGTTGCTCCAGCAACGCCGCGCGCATCTGCGAGCTCTATCTGGCCGACGACATTTCGTTCAAGCGCGACTTCAAGACGATCGACGGCAGCCTCGCCGCGGCCTTGCGGTTCGTCTTCGACAAAACCGGCTTCGAGTCCGGCTTCGCAGAGCGTGTGCGCGCCATCCTCAACATCCTGCGCAACGGCGGCCAGATCGCCCGCGAACTGATCGAGACCCGCTGCCACCGGGGCGCCGACATCGCCGCCAAGATGCGGTTTTCGGAAACGGTGCAGGAAGGCATCCGCTGGCTCGACGAACACTGGGACGGGTCGGGCAAGCCGGAGGGGAGGGCGGGCGCCGTCATTCCGCTCGCCTCACGCATCGCGCTTGTCTCCCAGGTGGCCGATATCTTCCATTCCGATGGCGGGCGCATGGCGGCCCGCGCCGAAGTCCTGGCCCGGCGGAACACTTGGTTCGATCCCGCCGTCGTCGATGCATTCGCCGCCGCCGAGCAGCGTCCAGGCTTCTGGGAGGCGCTCGAGGACGGGAACTTCGAAGACCATCTCTTCGCCTTGCCGCCGGCACGCGCGAGCGCCGTCGTCACGGAAGACTATGTCGAGGACATCGCGGCGGCCTTCGCCGACGTCATCGACGCCAAGAGCCCCTTCACCGCCGGCCACAGCCACCGCGTCACGCTCTTCACCGACATGATCGCGGAGGAGATGGGATTGGACGCGGCGCACCGGCGCTGGTTGCGACGCGCTGCGCTGCTGCACGACATCGGCAAGCTTGCCGTCTCGAACCAGATCCTCGACAAGCCGGGAAAGCCCGCCGAGGCGGAGTGGCGTTCGATCCGCAGCCATCCCGCCCACAGCGCGGAAATCCTGCACAAGGTGGCAATCTTCCGCGACTTCGCCGACATCGCGGGCGCCCATCACGAGCGTCTGGACGGAAAAGGCTATCCGTACGGGCTGAAGGGCGACGAGATCGTGCCGGAGGTTCGCATGCTGACCGTCGCCGACGTATTCGATGCCCTGACGGCGGACCGTCCCTATCGTGCGGCGATGACGGTGGAGGAAGCCTTCGCCATTCTCGATCGCGACACCGGTGCAGCCTTCGACGGAGAATGCGTTGCGGCCCTGAAGTGTGCCGTCGGCCGGCTTGCCGCGTCGGACGATATGGACGCACCTGCCCTGCAATGGGCCTGACAGGCGCAGACGCGGGCTATTCCGCCGCCTGGCTCATTTCCAGTCCGAGCCACGTCCTGCAGTCGGCGAGCGCCCGGGCCGTCGTGGCGCGCTTCTTGGCGGATGCCTTGTCCTTGCCGCGGAAGCGGCCCTCGAAACCTTGCGGCTTCAGGCTCGTCCCCGGCTCCAGCGGCGGGAACAAGCCGAAATTTACGTTCATCGGCTGGAAGGACCGCTTGCCCGGCTCGTCGTCCGAAACGATATGGCCGCCGGTGATGTGGTTGAGCAGCGCCCCGAAGGCCGTCGTTGCAGGTGGCGGCGATGGAGACCGCCCCAGGCGCTCCGCCGCGGCGAAACGGCCCGCAAGAAGGCCGATCGCGGCAGATTCGACATAACCCTCGCAGCCGGTGATCTGTCCGGCGAAACGCAGCCCCGGCCGCGACTTCAGCTGCAGCGAGCCGTCGAGCAGAACCGGCGAGTTGATGTAGGTGTTGCGGTGCAGGCCGCCGAGCCGCGCGAATTCGGCATTCTCCAGTCCGGGGATCAACCGGAAGATGCGCACCTGCTCGCCGTGCTTCAGCTTGGTCTGGAAACCGACCATGTTGAACAGCGTGCCGAGCGCGTTGTCCTGCCGGAGCTGGACCACGGCATAGGGCTTTACGGCCGGATCATGCGCGTTGGTCAGCCCCATCGGCTTCATCGGGCCGTGGCGCAGCGTCTCCACGCCGCGCTCCGCCATCACCTCGATCGGCAGGCAGCCGTCGAAATAGGGCGTGCCTTCCCACTCCTTGAACTCGGTCTTGCCGCCGTCGATCAACGCCTGGACGAAGGCGAGATAGCGGTCCTTGTCCATCGGGCAGTTGATGTAGTCCTTTCCCGTGCCGCCTGGACCCACCTTGTCGTAGCGCGACTGGAACCAGGCGGTGTCCATGTCGATCGTCTCGAAATGCACGATCGGCGCAATGGCGTCGAAGAAGGCCAGCGCGTCGGCGCCCGTCTCGGCGCGGATCGCATCGGCCAGCGACGGGGCGGTCAGCGGGCCCGTCGCGATGATGGCCTGATCCCAGTCGGCGGGCGGCAGGTCGGATATCTCCTCGCGCACGATCGTGACGAGGGGATGCGCTTCCAGTCTGGCGGTCACCGCGGCAGAGAAGCCATCGCGATCCACCGCGAGCGCACCGCCGGCCGGAACCTGGTGCGCATCGCCCGACGCCATGATCAGCGAGTTCGCGAGCCTCATCTCGGCATGCAGGAGACCGACGGCGTTGTTCTCGGCATCGTCGGAGCGGAAGGAATTGGAGCAGACGAGTTCGGCCAGCCCGTCCGTCTTGTGCGCCTCCGTGCCGCGCACGCCGCGCATTTCGTGGAGCACGACCGGAACGCCCGCCGAGGCGATCTGCCAGGTGGCCTCCGAGCCGGCGAGCCCGCCGCCGACGACATGGATGGGGGCTGTTTTCATAATCAAGCAGATAGTCCCGGCCAGAGGCGAATGCAATTGCGACATGAGGGTGACAGGGTCCCCTCCCGGTTGCAGGCGGTGAGCTGCCGCGCCGACGACAATCTCCTGCGAGGGGAACTTTCATACCATGACGAAGGCTGCGCCAAAGAGGTCGGCACCATTACTTCTTGCACGTATTCCCTCAGGATATGCTTGGCTTCGTCGATGATATCGAGGGCAACGGAAAAACTGCATATCCGATAGATCACTTGTCGAAATATCCCGCGAAACACTGCGATCACACGAGGTTTTTCAAAGTAGGCTTGGCTGGGGAGAACGTTCGTGCCGCCTGTAGTTTCGGGACGCGTTTGTCGATCGCGTGCGATGCTTTCGGGCGCCGCAAGCTCGTCGATCTCGTCAAGGCGCTGGGCGACGAGGAGGCCTGATCCGCTCCGGGGGGTGGGTTTTTCCGGGCCGGGGTGCGTCCGGCCGCTCTTCACGGAACCTGATGTCGTGGCTGCGTGGGGCCTGCGCGCTTGACGCATGGCGGCGGGCTCCGCTAACAGACGCGCGCGCGAAGCGGCATCGGGCCGTTTCGCGCTTTTCTCGAGGGGACACCCGTGGCGCGCCAGAACTACCTCTTCACCAGCGAATCCGTTTCCGAAGGCCACCCCGACAAGGTCTGCGACCGCATCTCGGACGAGATCGTGGATCTGGTCTACCGCGAGGCGAAGAAGGCCGGCATGGACCCCTGGGACGTGCGGGTCGCCTGCGAGACGCTGGCCACCACCAACCGGGTGGTGATCGCCGGCGAGGTGCGCGTGCCGAAGTCGCTGCTCAAGCAGGACAAGGACGGCAAGGTGCTCGAGGACGCCAAGGAATTCCCGATCATCAACCCGTCGAAGTTCAAGTCGGCGGCGCGCAAGGCGATCCGCGCCATCGGCTACGAGCAGGACGGCTTCCACTGGAAGAAGGCGCGCATCGACGTTCTGCTGCACGGCCAGTCGGCCGACATCGCGCAAGGGGTCGACAACGCGTCGGACCGGCAGGGCGAGGAGGGGGCGGGCGACCAGGGCATCATGTTCGGCTATGCCTGCCGCGAGACGCCGGACCTGATGCCGGCGCCGATCTACTACAGCCACAAGATCCTGGAGCTTCTGGCCGCCGCCCGCCACAAGGGCGAGGGCGAGGCGGCCCGGCTGGGGCCCGACGCCAAGAGCCAGGTGACGGTGCGCTACGTCGACGGCAAGCCGGCGGAGGTGACGCAGATCGTGCTGTCGACGCAGCACCTGGACGCGAGCTGGGATTCGAAGAAGGTGCGCCAGGTGGTCGAGCCCTATATCCGCGAGGCGCTGGGCGACCTGCCGATCGCCAAGGACTGCAACTGGTACGTCAACCCGACCGGCAAGTTCGTCATCGGCGGGCCTGACGGCGACGCCGGCCTGACGGGCCGCAAGATCATCGTCGACACCTATGGCGGGGCTGCCCCGCACGGCGGCGGGGCGTTTTCGGGCAAGGACACGACCAAGGTCGACCGCTCGGCGGCCTACGCGGCGCGCTATCTGGCCAAGAACGTGGTGGCGGCAAAACTCGCCGAGCGCTGCACCATCCAGCTCTCCTACGCCATCGGCGTGGCCCAGCCGCTGTCGATCTATGTCGACCTGCACGACACGGGCACGGTGGAGGAGGCGGCGGTGGAAGAGGCGCTGCGCAAGGTGATGGACCTGTCGCCGTCCGGCATCCGCCGCCATCTCGACCTGAACCGCCCGATCTACGCCCGCACCGCCGCCTACGGCCATTTCGGCCGCAAGCCCGGCCGCGACGGCGCCTTCTCCTGGGAAAAGACCGACCTCGTCAAGGCCATCAAGGACGCCGTCGCCGGCTGAGGAACGACGGCCGCGTCGTGTTGGAAAGAGCCGGCTGACGAAAGCATCGTTTCGGGCCGCGGCGTTGGTCGTCTCGTGGGTGGGGGAGCCTAGCGGCAGGCGGCGAAACGCTCTATAAGGCTCTTTTGGGGCTGCTGCACCTTCGGAGAGTGGGACAGCGCATGCATCGTATTCTCGCGCACATTCGCGCGATACAGCCTAGCGTGAGAAGACTGATCATCGTCGCGATGGATGTCGCGATGGTTCTGGCGGCGGTACCGCTCAGCCTGGCGCTGTCGGGTTCGAACCTTTCGATCGATCCCTATTCCGGATCCGCGCTGATGGCGTGGCTGTCGGTCGGCGTGTTCGGCCATCTCCTGTTTCGCTACAGCGGTCTCTATCGCATGATGTGGCGGTTCGCCTCGACCCCCGACTTCTTCGGAATTTTCCGGAACTGTCTCATCCTCACGATCTCGCTCTATCTCACGGCGATCTCGATCAGGATGTTCTACCCGATCGCGGGACTGAACGAACGGCAGTTCATCGTCTTCTTCATGATGTCGTTCGTCTTCATCTCTTCGCCGCGTCTCATGTACCGCTACTTGCGCGAAGGGTCCGGCTGGAGCATGGGCGAGCTGGGGTTCCGGAAGCGGCCGAGCACTCGGGCGCTCTTCTTCGGGCGCCTCAACGATGCGGACATGATCATCAACTACGGGCGCAGCGCCGCGGACGATGCCATCGACATCATCGGGATCATCTCGCCCGAGGAAACCGACGTCATGGGCAGCCGGGTCCAAAACGTGCCTGTCGTCGGACGCAAGGAACAGGCCCGGCATGTTCTCTATGAATACCTGAAGGACAGCGAGAAGATCGCCATGATCATCTTCGGGCAACATGCCGACAAGGAGTTCGCGGAGTTTCCCGAACTGGTTCGAATCGCCCGGCAGCACGGCGTCGATGTCGATCAGTTTTCGGGCGTGTTGCAGTCTCGCCGGGCCGGCAAGCTTGTCCTGGAGCGGGTGGAGATGGAAACCATCCTCCGAAGGACGACGGTCACGCCGGACGAGCAGATGCTCGCGAGCATCCTGCGCGACAAGAGGATACTCGTGACGGGTGGCGCCGGATCCATCGGCCGGACCCTGGTCAAGAGGGCGCTCGACATGCAGGCGCAGGCCGTCCTCGTGGCCGACATCTCCGAGTTCAACATCTTCCAGCTCCAGTCCGATCTCGCCCGCATCCATGAAGAGCGGCTGATCGCCCGTCTGGTGGACATCTGCGACAGGCAGGCATTTGCGCGCGTGGTGAAGGATTTCCGCCCGGACGTGATCTTCCACGCCGCGGCGCTTAAGCATGTGCCGATCCTCGAGGAAAACTGGATATCCGCCGTCGGTACGAACGTGTTCGGAACTCGAAATTGTGTGGAAGTGGCGGCCGAGTGCAAGGTCCCGCATTTCGTCCTCATATCGAGCGACAAGGCCGCAGATCCGTCGTCGGTGCTCGGCTTCACCAAGCGGGTCGCCGAACAGATCGTCAATTCCATGCACTACATGCAGACCATGAGGACCGCAGCGTTCGGTCGCGCGACGAATTTCATCGGCGTCAGGTTCGGCAACGTGTTCGGCAGCGATGGCTCCGTGTCGACCATCTTCCAGCGCCAGATCGATGCCGGTGGCCCAGTCACGATCACCGATCCGGCCATGACGCGCTATCTCATGACGATCGGGGAAGCGGTCGATCTCGTCATCCTGTCCGCGGCCGATTCTGCCCAGCGCAGACCCGAGGACGGACCCGGCATATACATGCTCGACATGGGCGAGCCCGTCTCGATCATGGCGGTGGCCGACATCATGATCCGCCTAGCCGGCAAGGAACCCAACCGCGACATCCCCATCGTGGTGACCGGACGCCGACCGGGCGAGAAGGTCCATGAAATCCTGAGCGCGCCCGGCGAGGATATCGCCGACATCGGCGTCCCGAGCGTCTTCGGTCTGAGGACCGGCGTGTTCGATTGGAAAGAGATAGCGGCGGCGCTGGAGCGGCTGTCGAATGCCGTCGAGAGAGACGACAAGGATGACGCAATGGCGATCATGAAGGCGCTCTACAAGCCCGCGATCAGCCATCGTGCCGAAGGCGGTCCCGCCGAAGTTCCGCAGAACGGTGCGGGTTCGGACACGGCCGCCCATTCGGCCGAATACAAGAACGGCAAGCCTGCGTTCGAACCCCTCGCGGGGAAGAGCGTGGTCGCAAAGGAGGCGAGGGGGGATCGCCCCGTCCAGGGCCTTCCGAAGGTGGTCCATTTCCCGGCCCGCCTTCCTCCCTCCGAACTCGAGGCGGCGAAATCCTGAGCCGTCAGGTTTCGCGGGCGCCGATCTCGGGAGAGATCGAACCCGCTTCGGATCCGGCCGGCCGATCCTCGCCGCATGCCAGGAAAGCCGCCACGATCGTTCCGTAGACGAAGAGCGCGTCGAGGATGTCGTGTCCGAACATGATCCCGACCGTTCCGCTGACGAGGTAGCTCGTCGAAAGCAGGAGCGAGAGTGCGAAGCCGAATTTCCGCAGGTCGCCGCCGGGTCTTCGCGCGAGCACGATGACGGGAACCACCAGGATGCCAAGCACTGCGACCACTCCGAATATCCCTGACATCACCCAGGCGTTCATCACGAAATTGTGGAAGTGCGTGTATCCACCGATCAACTCGTCGGCCGCGTCGGGTCCATGTCCCAGAAGCGGGCGTTCGAGGATGAGCCGGTAGCCGGTTTCCCAGACGCGCAGCCTCGTGCCGAGGGAATTGTCGAGATCCCCCTCGGCAAAAACCCGATCGTAGTCGGAAAGGAAGTTGTCGATCCTGGCTTCCGCCAGAGGATACGCCAGCACACCTATGACCAGGGCGAGTGCTCCGGCGATCGCCGCGCGCCGCGGTGAAAAGAGCCGCCGCATTTCCGCAGGATAGAGGAAAGCCAGCACGACCGGCGCGATGAGGATGATCGGCCACAGCGACCGCGTCCCGGACATCAGGATCGACCCCGCCGCCAGGACGGCCGCTACGAGACTGGCCAGTCCCACCGTTCCGCCGTTCCTGAGGGCGACGATGATGCAGCCTCCATAGATCACCGTGTTCACCAGCGCGAACGGACCTTGGTTGCCGGCCAGCCCCTCCGCCCTGACCGCTCCCATCCAGAAGACCTCGACTGCGGCGTAGATGAAGCCGGCGAAAGCGCCGATGACGAAGCCCGCCTCCAGAGCGGTCGCGATCGCCGCTCTCCTTGAAATCTCCAGCCTGGCGTAGATCAGCGGAAAGGCCAGGAACGGGACGTTCTGCACCAGCGGCCAGAGCGATTTCAGGTGGCTGTAGTGGATTAGGCTGGAGAAGGCCTCCACCAGGTAGAAGAAGGCGAACGCCATGGTGATCGCCCGCACGTCGCGGTCCTTCGTGAACGACAGGCGCCCGCGCATGGCGTGATACAGATTGGCATAGACCGCGCCGCCGACCAGGATGCTTATTCCGCTGCCGATGACACCACCGCCACCCATCACGGCGGCGGTGAACAGCTTGTTGTTCCGGTCGAGGGCTGGCGGCAGCGAAGGATTCATGAGGTGCTCAAACCGGTTCTTGTTGTCTGCCGGCTGTCTCGGCCGGCAGGAATGGACCAGATGCCGGTCCGGATCAGTTCATTTAGCGGGCAAGCCGCGCCGTGCATATCGGCTAATTCGCTCCGCGGTGTCGGCGACCGGTTGCCACCCGGTGGTAGCAAGCCGGGAAGGATCCACGAGAAGGGGCTCGCTTAGCCTCCGCCAGAGACCTTCCTGCCCGCTCGCCCTGGCGATCAGGCGCAGCAGGGACGGTGAAACGCTGAAGACGCCAGGCCCGCGCCCGAGCCCCTTGCGAACCGCGGCGACGATCTCCGGCACCGTCAGCGGATTCAGGTCCGCGACCATGTAGACGCCCGGCGGGGCGAGGGGAGACCGGAGCACGTGCCGCGCTGCCTCGGCGAGGCTCTCCACGTCCACGAGAGAGCGTCGCGTGGTCAGACCCGATAAGGGCAGCGGCAGGGGGAGGGACGCCAACCGGGTGAGAACGCGGAAGCTGCCGCGAGACCCCGGACCGTAGACCGGCGCCGGTCGCAGGATGAAACACCGGTCCGCCGGCCCGAGCGCCGCCTGGACGCGCTTCTCGCCTTCGAGCTTCGATCGTCCGTAATCGTCCAATGGGGCTTCGGCGGACGATTCCGAGATCGATTCGCCGGAGGCCCCGTCGGAGACGGCGCGCACGGAGGAGAGCAGGACGAAACGGCCCGGCAGCACGTCTGCGGCCGCGCGGGCGAGCCGTCCGGGAAGCGCCACGTTGGGCTCGTGGCAGAGTTCATAGGCAAGGGCCCTGTTCTCTCCCGCGCAGTGAACGACGTGCGTGACACCGGCGAGCAGCGGCTTCCATCCGCTCGTGCCGCTGTCCGGGTCAGGAAGCCTGGCCGTTTCGGCATACTCCGCGCCGAGTTTCGCAGGCTCCCGGGAAACCGCCCGGATCCCGTAGCCGCAGGCCATGAGGGTTCGTCCGACGACGCCGCCGATGAACCCGCTCGCTCCAGTCAGCAACACCATCTCCGGCATGGCAGGCTCACCATCTCATGCTGACGGAACTCAGGGGGTCAGGCTCTCGTTCCCGGCGAATTCCCGCACGGCCCGGACGATCCGGTCGACAGATTCGGGCTCAAGGTAAGGGTGCATGGGAAGGCACAATATCCGCTGCGGCACGGCCTCGCTCACCGGCAGGCCGTCGGGCGCGGTCGGGAAATGCCGGTAGGCCTCCTGCGCATGCAACGGCTTGGGATAGTAGATGACGCTCGGAATGCCCCTTTCGGCGAGATGTGCCTTCAGGGCATCCCTGCGCCGGGTCTCGATGGCGAACTGCGCCCATGCCGAGCGTGTCCCCTCCGTCAGGTCGGGCACTCGGACCACGCCGGCAAGGCCATCGACATAATTCTTCGCGACGGTCTGGCGCGCGTCCATTTCTTCCTCGAGAATCTCGAGCTTCTCGATCAGGACGGCCGCCTGGATCGTGTCGAGCCGGGAGTTCAAGCCGACGCGTACGTTGTCGTACTGGGTCTTGCCCTTGCCGTGGAACGCCAGCGACCGAAGCACCTCGGCCAGTGCGTCGTCGTTCGTGAACATCGCCCCTCCGTCGCCGTAGCAGCCGAGAGGTTTCGCCGGATAGAAACTCGTGCCGGCAACATTCCCGTACGAACCGCATTTGCGCGAGCCGACGGTCCCGCCGATCGATTGCGCCGCGTCCTCAATGACCATGAGGCCTTCACGAGCGGCGATCGCCTCGATCGCCGCGTAGTCGGCCGCCCGGCCGAACAGGTCGACGGGTATGATCGCCCGGGGCCGGAGCCGGCCATGCTCCTTGATGAACCGGATCGCCGCTTCCAGGCTGTCGATCGAGATGTTGTAGTCGCTCGGGTTCACGTCGACGAAAACCGGTTCGGCGCCGGCTAGCGCCACCACTTCGGCGGTCGCGGCGAAAGTGAAGGAGGGAACGAAGACGGCGTCCCCCGCGCCGATGCCGGCCGCCATCAGCGGTATCAGCAGCGCGTCGGTGCCGTTGGCGCAGCCTATCGCATGCTTTGTCCCAATGTATTGCGCCATCCGCGCTTCGAATTCGGCGACTTCGGGACCGAAGATGTAGGCGCCGCTTTCGACAACCCGGTTGATCGCGCGGGGCAGTCTTTCCCCAAGGCGCTTCCGTTGGGCGGCGAGATCGATGAACTGCAAGAAGCACCTCCAGGGGTTTGGAAGGTAGGTCGACCCGCGGAAAACGAGAGACGGGTGGCCCATGTGTACACGTAGCGGCTGGAATGCGCACGGATGCGCTGCCGGTGAAGCACTCCGCGCGCGAGGGTCCCTCCTATTTCGCGGCCGTCGCGATGGCAAGCGCTCGATGCACCGGCAGTCCCTTCGCTTCCATGTGCCGCCTTCCTTAGGAATGCTCAGGCCTTGAAGGTGGATGGCGTCGCAAACCCGCGTTTATCGATTGCGTTCCTCGTGTCGACGACCAGTCGTGCATGGGCGGACAGCAGCGCGTAGTCGATGTCATCGTGATCCGTCGCGATCAGGATCGCGTCGAACCGTTCGATTTCAAGCGGCGTCAATCCGGTGGACACCCGGCCCGCCATTTCGGGGAACCTGCGCATGGTCGGAACGGTCTCCACCAGGGGATCGTGGAATTCGACGCTCGCGCCCCTCTGTTCAAGCAGCCGGATGATCTCGAAGGATGCGCTCTCCCGCACGTCGGACACGTTCTTCTTGTACGCGATGCCGACGACAAGGATGCGCGAGGAACCGAGCGATTTCTTCTGCATGCGGTCGAGCAGCCGTTCCAGCTTCGCGACCACGTAGGACGGCATCGACGTGTTGATTTCGCCCGCCAGTTCGATGAAGCGCGTCCGAAGGCCGTATTCCTGCGATTTCCACGTCAGGTAGAACGGGTCGATCGGGATGCAATGTCCTCCCAGTCCCGGTCCGGGATAGAACGGCATGTAGCCGAACGGCTTCGTCGAGGCGGCATCGATCACCTCCCAGATGTCGATACCCATCGCGTCGTAGATGACCTTCAGTTCGTTGACGAGCGCGATGTTCACCGCCCGGAATATGTTCTCGGTGATCTTCACCGCTTCCGCGACGCGCGGAGCCGAGACCGCGACCACCTCGTTGAAGACCGCCTCGTAGAAGGTGGCGACGAGTTTCGACGCCGCCTCGCCGTCCCCCGACGTCACCTTGGGAATGACGGTGGTGGTGTATCTCTTGTTCCCCGGATCCTCTCGCTCGGGGGAAAACCCCAGAAAGAAGTCTTTCCCGCTGAGCAGCCCGGATTGCTCCAGGATCGGCCGGACGATCTCTTCGGTCGTACCGGGGTAGGTGGTGGATTCGAGCACCACGATCTGATCCGCCTTCAGGAAGCGCGCGATGGTACGTGCGGTGTTCTCCACGTACTGGAGATCGGGCTCACGATGCACGCCGAGCGGCGTCGGCACGCAGATGACGATGATGTCGCAAGAGGAGAGTTCCTCAAAGGCGGTCGTCGCGCGGAACGACCCCTCGGCGACGAGCCGCTCCAGTTCCCGCGGCTCGACGGCATCGATGTAGGATCGTCCCGCGCCGATCGCGTCTATCTTCGTTTTGTCGATGTCGAACCCGACCGTGGGAAAACGCGCGCGGGCGCAGGCGGCCGCGAGCGGCAGTCCGACATAGCCGAGCCCGATGATCCCGACCGTCGCGCCGCGAGACGATATTTTCGACGCAAGATCGTGCTGCGTCCCGATTGCTGGATGATCCATTCGTGTCTCACACGTGGCGGCATGGCCTCCCGGTCGGGCGGCGCATGCTTGTAGCGCAGCCGCGGCCCGGCGTTAAGCCGCGATCGGGCCGGCGTCATGCTCCATCGCTTTTCGCGATTGGCCGCCTTCGACAAAAGACGGTAGAGACGAAGATCGTGCACTATCATGGCGCGGACCGTGAGCCGGATCATACATGCTGAAGCGACTGTTCGACGCCTGCTGCGCTGCCATAGGGCTCGTCTTTGCCGGTCCCGTGATTGTCTGTCTGGCGCTCGCCATTCGCCGCGAGAGCGATGGCCCCGGCATCTTCGTCCAGGAGAGGGTCGGGCGAAATGGCAGGATTTTTCGCTGCTACAAGCTCAGAAGCATGTATGGCGGCGTGCCGAGCGTGCCGACCCATCAGGCGCTGGCTTCCCAGGTCACGCCGATCGGGCGCAGGCTCAGACGCTGGAAGCTCGACGAACTGCCGCAATTGTGGAACGTGCTGCGCGGCGACATGAGCCTGGTCGGGCCGCGCCCGTGTCTACCGACCCAGGCCGAACTCATCGAGGAGCGTCTCAAGCGCGGGGTCCTGTCGGTCCGCCCCGGAATCACCGGCCTCTCCCAGATCAACGGTATCGACATGTCGGATCCGGCGAGGCTTGCCGAAAAGGATGCTCAGTATGTGCGCGACCGCTCGCTCCTTCTCGATCTGCGGATATTGTTCCTAACGTTCTTCGGTAGAACCGGAACCGGGGTCAGGATCTAGGAAAGTCGCATCGAAGCGGAGTTCAGCGACCGCATGGAGCCTAGGCGGCTTCCAGTACCTCTTCGGCCGGGCCGAAGGCGACGAGCCTGCCGTGCTCGAGCCTAAGCGCCTTGTTGCATGTCTTTTTCAGTAGCGCATGATTGTGGCTTGCCAGGACGATGATGCCGGCCTTTTCGGCGAGGTCGTTCATGCGCTTACGCGCCTTCTCCTGGAAGGAGGCGTCGCCCGCGCCGATCCATTCGTCCATCAGCAGGATTTCCGGTTCGAGGCTCGTCGCCACCGCGAAGGCGAGGCGGGCGGCCATGCCCTGGCTGTAGGTCTTGAAGGGCATGTCGATGAACTCTTCCAGCTCGCTGAAGGCGATGATCTCGTCCATCTTGGCTTTGATCAGTTCGGGTTCCCACCCGTTGAGCAGGCCGCGCAGGTAGACGTTCCTGCGCCCTGTCGCCTCGCGGCGAAAGCCGAGATTGATGTTGAACAGGGCATCGACGCGGCCCTGGATGGACAGCGTTCCGCTCGTCGGCGGGTAGATGCCGTAGAGCACCTTGAGCAGCGTCGTCTTGCCCGAGCCATTGGCGCCGACGAGCCCGAGCCTGTCGCCGGCTTCGACAGACAGGGTGATGTCGTTCAGCGCCTCGACGTAGCGGCGCGTGGACTTGCGGTCGACACGGCCGCCGACGCTCGTCGGCAGGGCTCCGGATGCCGCTCTCGGCCCCTGCCGCAGGCTCTCCAGCGACAGCTTGCGGGTGATCGGGTAGCGGAGACCGAGGTTTTCGATGCGGATCGAGACCATCGTTGACTTGGGTCCAATCGCTAGATCATGAACACGATGCGGCGCCGGTAGTAGCCGAGCGCCAGGATGGCCGCGATCCACAGCCCTCCCGACATCAGCCCCACCATGGCCCACGAATGCAGCGCAATCGTATCGAAGATGATCGGGGTGCGCACGATGTCGAGATAGTAGGTGAAGGGATTCCACTGGTAGAGCAGCGCCCGCAGGCCGGATTCGCTCGGCTTGGACCAGAAGATCGGTGTGACGAAGAAGCCGACGCGAATGATGTTTCCCATGAAGAACTGGATGTCGGGAAAGATTACGCCAAGGATGCCGAGCAGGATGATGACGGCCGGCGCCGTGAGGACGAGCACCAGAATTCCGCCGAGTGAGGTCAGCCACAGCGTCGTCGGTATGGCACCGGTCCACAGGAGCACGATCGCGGCACCGGCGACCATGTAGCCGCCGCGGATGACGGAGCGCATTGTCTGGCGCAGGACATAGATGGAGAGCGGCAACACCGTTCCCTTGATGAAGCCCTCTTCGCGGGTGAATATCCCGCAGCCTTCCACGAGGATCTCCGAGATATAGAGCCAGACCAGCAGGCCACTGGCGATATAGGCTGGATAGTTCGGAACGTCGGCGAAACGCCCCATCACCACGATGAGAATGCCGAGGAACAGCAGGTAGTTGATCAGAAGCCAGAGCGGCCCGAGGGTGGTACGCCGGAAACCCTCGCCGATGTCCTCCGAGGCAAGCGCCACCCAGACGCGGCGACGCTTCAGCGCGGCGACGATGTCGGCGAAGGCCTCGGAAACGAGGCCCTGCCTTGGCGGACGCTTCGGAAGCGGGGGACGCGTGATCGCGACCTCGTCCCGCCCGGCATCGGCGGCGCCCGCGCCGGAGGCGCTCGATGTTTCGTCTGGAATCCGCATCATTCCTCTGCCGCCGTCTGGATCGATCACGCGGCGATACCGAGCGCGCTTTCGAACATCCCGCGACCGTCCACACCGCCATGGGCGGCTTCGATCAGGTTTTCGGGATGCGGCATGAGGCCAAGCACGTTGCCGCGCGCGTCGATGATGCCGGCGATGTCGTTGATGGAACCGTTCGGATTGGTGCCTTCGGCATAGCGGAAGACCACCTGGCCTTGGCCTTCGATCCGGGCGAGCGTCTCGGCATCGGCGAAATAATTGCCGTCGTGATGCGCGACCGGGCAGCGGATGACCTGGCCGGGTCGGTAGGCGCGGGTGAAGGGCGTGTTGGCGTTCGCCACCTCGAGCTTGACCTCACGGCAGACAAACTTCAGCGACGTGTTGCGCATCAGCGCGCCCGGAAGCAGGCCGGCCTCCAGCAGGATCTGGAAGCCGTTGCAGACGCCCATTACCATCACGCCCTGCCGGGCCTTCTCGGCCACGGCCCGCATGACCGGCATGCGTGCGGCGATCGCCCCGCAGCGCAGGTAGTCGCCATAGGAGAACCCGCCGGGGATGACGATCAGGTCGACGTCCGGGATTTCGGTGTCGGTCTGCCACACGGTGACGGGCGGCGATCCGGAGACCTTGGTCAGCGCCGCAATCATGTCGCGGTCGCGGTTGAGGCCGGGAAGGAGGACGACGGCTGATTTCATGTGCTGGGTTCGAATGGTCTCTGGGGTTCGGCCAGTTCGCGTAGATCGAGACGCCGTTCGATGCGGTCGAACCGCTGTTCGTGGGGGACAAGGACGCCGTAGATGTTGTCAGTCTGGATCGAAATCATGGGGCCGCGCATGGCATTCTGCCCGGGACTTCGTCCACCAACTTGTTTGTAACGTCCGCCACGGAAGCCTCCGCGTCATGAACCGAGTGCGATACTATAGTTCTCGATCACCGTGTTCGCCAGAAGCTTGTCGCACATGGCCTTGAGGTCCGCCTCGGCCTTGGCGGGGTCGGAGCCTTCAAGTTCGACGTCGAAGACCTTTCCCTGCCGCACATGGCCGACGCCCTCGAAGCCAAGGGCGCCGAGCGCGCCTTCGATCGCCTTGCCCTGTGGGTCGAGCACGCCGTTCTTCAGCGTGACGGTGATTCGCGCCTTGATCACGGCCCCGGATCCTTATCCTGGCGGATTTCCAATGCCGCGGATCAGTGCGGCTTGCCCCGGCCCTTGCCGTTGCCGTTGCTGGCCCCGGCGCCGGACGAGACGAGAACCGGCCCGCTCGGGCGCGGCGGCTCGTTCTCGTTCATGATGCCGAGACGCCGCGCGACTTCCTGATAGGCCTCGACGAGGCCGCCCATGTCGCGGCGGAACCTGTCCTTATCGAGCTTCTCGTTGGTTGCGACGTCCCACAGGCGGCAGGAGTCCGGCGAGATCTCGTCGGCGACCACGATGCGCATCATGTCGCCTTCGAAGAGCCGGCCGCATTCCATCTTGAAGTCGACGAGCTGGATGCCAACCCCGAGGAAGAGACCGGAGAGGAAGTCGTTGACGCGGATGGCGAGCGCCATAACGTCGTCGATCTCCTGCGGGGATGCCCATCCGAAGGCGGTAATGTGCTCTTCCGACACCATCGGGTCGTCGAGGGCGTCGGCCTTGTAGTAGAATTCGATTATCGAGCGCGGCAGTACGGTTCCTTCCTCGATGCCGAGCCGCTTCGAAAGCGATCCCGCCGCGATATTGCGCACGACGATCTCGAGCGGAATGATCTCGACTTCCTTGATCAGCTGCTCGCGCATGTTGAGCCGGCGGATGAAGTGCGTCGGAATGCCCATGCGGTTCAGATGCGTGAAGATGTGCTCGGAAATGCGGTTGTTGAGCACGCCCTTCCCGTCGACCACTTCATGCTTCTTCTTGTTGAAGGCGGTCGCGTCGTCCTTGAAGAACTGGACGAGCGTTCCCGGCTCCGGGCCCTCATAGAGTATCTTGGCCTTGCCTTCGTATATGCGGCGGCGACGGTTCATGTGGTTTGCTCTGGTCCTTCTGGTGGAACGGGGACCGGTCGTGGGGCGGGGAATTCGCCAATACGGTATCTTGAAGCCGGTCTCTAGCGCACTTGCGCCTGCTTCTCAATGCGCAATTGCTCCGGCCCCCCTCCGTGCACAGGCAGGACCGGACGCGGGGGCCATATGCCTCGTCCCCGTTAGGCGGGCGCGGCGATCGGCCCGACCGATTCCTTTTGATTTGTGGTTCGGCTCGCCATATTGGAACCGGACGAGAATCGATCCCTGGCCGGAGGCATGCACCATGGACAATCTGAAAAGCCGCAAGGATGCGTTCGAGAACAAGTTCGCGCACGACGAGGAACTGAAGTTCAAGTCGATGGCCCGCCGCAACAAGCTGCTCGGGCTGTGGGCCGCCGAGAAGCTCGGCAAGTCCGGCGACGACGCCGAAACATACGCCCGCGAGGTCGTGAAGGCCGACTTCGAGGAAGCCGGCGACGACGACGTGTTCCGCAAGGTCCGCAGGGATTTCGATGCCGCTGGCGTCGCCCAGTCTGACCACCAGATTCGCCGCACGATGGACGAATTGCTGGTCGTCGCGGCCGAGCAGATCAGCAAGGCCTGAGCACCCGCGCTCTGGTGATACCGGAAAACCGCCCGCCCGGGCGGTTTTTGCTTTTTCGGCCGGCGCTGCTCTGCTTTGATGCCGGCCGATCTCAGGGAGAGACCATACCGATGAAGACCCTACTGGAGCGGCTCAACGAATGGGAAACGGTGTTCACGGCATGGTCGGGCGTTCCCGACCCGCTGACCGTCGAGATCATGGCGGGCCAGGGCTTCGATGCGGTCACGCTCGACATGCAGCATGGCGGGCATCACGAGGACAGCGTCCTGAGGAGCATTCCCGCCATCCTGCGAGCCAACAGCCATCCCCTGGTCAGGATCCCGGTCGGACGATTCGACATGGCGAGCCGCGCGCTCGATTTCGGCGCGGAAGGCGTCATCGCGCCGATGGTCAACTCGGTCGCGGATGCAAGGGCTTTCGCCGGGGCGATGAAGTACCCGCCGCTCGGCGAGCGGTCCTGGGGTCCCACCTTCGCGCTTCCGCGCAGCGCCGTCAGGAACGCCCAGGAATGGCTGCTCAACGCGAACGCCCGCACCATCGCCTTCGCCATGGTCGAGACGCGCCAGGCGCTCGACTGCCTCGACGGCATTCTCGAAACGCCGGGCATCGACGGCATCTTCGTCGGTCCGTCCGATTTCTCCATCGCCTGGACCAGGGGTGCGGCGATCGACCCGACCCGGGAGGACATGATGGAGACGCTGGCCGACATCGGACGGCGCACGACGGCCGCCGGCAAGGTGGCGGCGATCTACATCACCAGTACCAACACGGTCGGCCGCTTCTCGCAGATGGGTTTCCGCTTCCAGGCGATCGCATCCGAGCACCGCGTCATCGCCGCAGGATCGGCGAGCCTGATCAAGGAAGCGCGCGACAGCCTCGGGTAGCGTTCAGCCACCCCTCAAAGCCGCGACAGGAACCGCGCGAAAACCATGGATCCCTCCGGCCATGGCCCGAAGCCGGCTTCGGCATTGATGTGGCCGGCCGCGCCTGCGTCTACGAAGAGCGATCCCCAGGCCGCCGCGATGTCTTCCGCCACGTCGAAATCGCAAAACGCATCGTTGCGGCTGGCGATCACGACCGAAGGAAAGGGCAGGGGATCGCGCGGGTAGGGCCCGAACGTCATCAGGTGCTTCGGTCGGATATTCGCGTTGGCCACGTCGGGAGGTGCCACGAAGAACCCGCCCGCCACCGGCTTGCGGATTTCGGAAAGTGCATGGATCGCGGTGGGAATGCCGAGCGAATGCGCGACCAGCACAACCGGCTTGTCGGCCGCGTTTGCGGCCGCTGCGACCACCGCCGCCCAGTCCTCGCGCACCGGCTTCGACCATTCCGCCTGTTCCACGCGTCGGGCCGTCGAGAGCTTGGTTTCCCAGCGGCTCTGCCAGTGGTCAGGGCCGGAATTGGTATAGCCGGGAATGATGAGAATGTCGGCGTCCTTGGCTTTCATGGGCGCCCATGTAGCGGCCCGCCTTGCCGCCTGCAAGAAGCGCGGCGCCGGGCGGGACTTCAGCCCGCCCCTGTAGGGACGTTCGGCGCTTCCGTCGTTTGCTCCACGATCTTCTCGAAATATCCGTCGGCATAGAGAAAGCCGCCGACCGCGAGGGAGACCGCCAGCGCCCACACCACGTAGCGCGTGATGCTGGGTCGGCGCTCCTCGAAACCATAATCGTACTTCGCCATCGATGGCCTCCGTGGCCGCTCCCGATGGGCGCAAAACGCCGGCTCGCGCGTTCCGTTCCGCCGCGTCAGGCGGAGCCGAATACGCGGCGGAAGATCGTGTCCACGTGCTTGGTGTGGTAGCCGAGATCGAATTTTTCCCGGATGTCGCTTTCCGACAGCGCCGCGCGCACATCCTGGTCCGCGAGCAACTCCTCCAGAAAATCCTTGCCTTCCTCCCACACCTTCATCGCATTGCGCTGGACGAGGCGGTAGGAATCCTCCCGCGAGACCCCGGCCTGGGTGAGCGCCAGCAACACCCGCTGCGAGTGGACGAGTCCGCTGAACTTGTTCATGTTCTTCAACATGTTGTCGGGATAGACGACGAGCTTTTCCACCACATTGCTCAGCCGCGCCAGCGCGAAGTCAAGCGTGATCGTCGCGTCCGGTCCGATCATGCGCTCGACCGAGGAATGCGAGATGTCGCGCTCGTGCCACAGCGCCACGTTCTCCATCGCCGGCAGGGCATAGGAGCGCACCATGCGGGCGAGCCCCGTCAGGTTCTCCGTCAGCACGGGATTGCGCTTGTGCGGCATGGCGGAGGAGCCCTTCTGGCCCGGCGAGAAATATTCCTCGGCCTCTAGGACCTCGGTCCGCTGCAGGTGCCTGATCTCGATCGCCAGCCGCTCGATGGAAGAGGCGATCACGCCGAGCGTGGCGAAGAACATGGCGTGGCGATCGCGCGGCACGACCTGCGTCGAGACCGGCTCGGGCTTCAGCCCCATCTTCTCGGCCACATGTTCCTCGACGCGCGGATCGATGTTGGCGAAGGTGCCGACCGCGCCCGAGATCGCGCAGGTGGCGATCTCCTCGCGCGCCGCCACGAGGCGGGAGCGGCAGCGGTCGAACTCGGCATAGGCCTGCGCCAGCTTCACCCCGAACGTGGTCGGTTCGGCATGGATGCCGTGCGACCGGCCGATCGTGACCGTGTCCTTGTGCTCGAAGGCGCGCTTCTTCAGTGCCGCGAGCAGGCCGTCGATGTCGGCCAGGAGGATGTCGGAGGCGCGCGTGAGCTGCACGTTGAAGCAGGTGTCGAGCACGTCCGACGAAGTCATGCCCTGATGGACGAAGCGGGCATCCGGCCCGACGATTTCGGCGAGGTGCGTCAGGAATGCGATGACGTCGTGCCGGGTCTCGCGCTCGATCTCGTCGATCCGCGCCACGTCGAACTCGGCGCTGCCGCCCTTTTCCCAGATCGTGCGGGCAGCCTCCTCGGGAATGACGCCGATCTCGGCAAGGGCGTCGCAGGCATGCGCCTCGATCTCGAACCAGATCCTGAATTTCGTCTCGGGGGACCAGAGAGCGACCATTTCGGGCCGCGAATAGCGCGGGATCATGCGTTCATTCCCAGTTTTTCAGGAGGCACGCGCCGCTCTAGCAGACGATCGCGGTACGCTCAACGCACACGGGTCCCATGCCACAGGGAAACGGCCAATAAGGCCGGAAATCCGATGGGAATGAACAGCCTGATGCCCAGCACGCAGAAATGGTAGACGGCGGCGGCCACCGTGAAGACGAACTGGTACGTCCATTCGATCGAGAAGGCGGGTCCATGCCAGGCCGCGTAGTAGGCGCGGTAGTAGAGCCCGAAGAGCAACGCCGTCGCGCCGATGGTGGCCGTGGCAAGGGCAACGACAAAGGTGGCGAAGCGGGTTTCGCGCCGCCGGTTGCCGGTGACGAACCCCGCCGCTATGACGCCGGGTGCGTAGGCGAACACCCCGCCGAGGGCAAAAAGCAGCGCGACCGCGAGCATCGCCATGCCGTCCTGCCAGGCATATCGCCAAATCGAGAGTGCCGCGCTCGCCGCCATGAGGCCGCCCCAGACGATCGATTCGATAAGGAGACGAAGGGCTGCTGTGGTCCTCGGCCTGGGCGCAGGAGGCACGGCGAACTCCGGAAGCGCGGGCGCGGAAATTCTTCTCGCTCTCAAAGCCGTCCGGTGACCGCGATCCAGTGATAGTCCGGTCCTTCGAACCCGAAGCTCTCGATGGCGATCAGCACGGCATAGGACGGCTCTCCCGTGGCTGGATGGACGGTCTGGACGGCGCCGAGCCGGTATCCGAGGGGACAGTTTCGACTGCGGGGGATCGAATCGTCCTCATGCACGAGCGATACGGAACCGTTCTCCGTCAGATCGATACGAAGCAGCCGGAAACCCATGGTTGGCCCGAGGTTCTCGCACCCCTGCGCATCGAGCGTGAATTCCTCCAGGCGGAACTCGATCGGATCGTCGACGGGCGGGATGACCGGACGAGGGTTCACCGCCATCCGGAACGGGTCGGCCGAAAGCTCCGTGATCGCGTTGGCGCCGGCTGTATGTCCCCGGTTCGCCGCGAATTCGGCGTCCGAAACGATCGACTGGCCGGGTGCCCGCGCCTGCGCACGCGCGTCGCCTAAAGAGGCGTTCTCGTCCTGCAGCACGATGCGGATCGGCGTTCCTGGCACGAAGCCGTCGGATGCGATATCGATGTAGAACCTGTTCGCGTAAGGAAAGCCCGAGCCGTCCTGGACGCCATATTCCTCGAAGGCGAAGATCGACCCGTCGGCGCTGAAGCCGAGGATTTCGAGCTCCGAGACATTTCCCGCCCGCGCGGGACCGCCGGCGAGCATCGGGAGGAGAAGGAAAATCGCTGTCAGCAGTTTGGTCATCGTCGAACTCCGGAAGGGCAGCCGATCCCGGCGCGGTTCTTCAGCCTATCAGGATTCGCCGCGGCTTGCCCGCATGCGCTGCGACCAGGCTGGAAACAGATCGCCCTCGGACGCGGTTGCGTCGTGCACCGCGCGTGCGATCGCGCGCGCCATGGTCGACGCCGCGGTCGCGCAAAGGTCGACCATCCGGTCTCCTGCCGGGGTCTTCCCGGCGGCACCGGTGGACAGCGCGAACACGAGGTCGCCGTCGGCCGGGGTGTGTGCCGGCCAGAGCGCCCGGGCAAATCCGTCATGCGCGGCCATCGCCAGGCGTTTCGCGGCCGCCTTGGTCAGCACGGCATCCGTCGCGATCACCGCGATCGTGGTGTTTGCGGCGGGGGCGTTGCCGTCGCGGAACTTCAGCCGCACCTCGGCCGCGTCGGCGGGCATCGGCGCTGGCAGGCCGATACCGCCGAACTCGCCGCCGATCTCGAACGGCGCGGCCCAGAAGTTCGGCGTATTCCCGACCGTTGCCGACCCGACGGCGTTCACCGCGACGAGCGCCGCGATGGTGATGCCATCTTCCGTCAGCGAAGAGGCGGTGCCGAGCCCGCCCTTCAGCCCGGCGGTGAGCGCACCGTATCCCGCGCCGGCCGTGCCGGTGCCAAACGCCTCGGCGGCGACGTTCGCCGCCTCGTAGCCGAGTTCGCGATAGGGCGGGTATCGCCCCCAGTCCTTGTCACCGCCGTTCACGAGATCGAACAGGATGGCGGCCGGCACGATCGGGATCGAAAGCCCGCGAACCTTGATGCCGATGCCCCCCTCGCGCAGCAATGCCTGCACCCCGGAGGCGGCGTCCAGCCCAAAGGCGGAGCCGCCGGAGAGCACGATCGCGTCCACCGTCTCGACCGCATTGTGGGGCTCGAGCAGGTCGGTTTCCCGCGTGCCCGGCGCGCCGCCGAGCACCTGGACCGCCGCGACCGTCGGCCGGTCGCACAGCACCGCCGTGACGCCGGAGCGCAGTAGAGGATCATGTGCGTTTCCGACGCGCAGCCCGGCTACGTCGGTCAGGGCGTTGCGCGGGCCGATCCGATGAACCATTCTGCCACTCATTCCACGGGTACGAAGTCGTTGCCGTCATAACTGAACAGTCGATACGGGTTTCCGGCCCAGTCGCCCTTCTGGTCGAACCGGACTTCGCCGAGGACCGTCGAAAACGTGCCGGCGGCGAGCGCTTCGGCGGTGGTAGCGTCCGATCCTTCCGCCGCAGCCGCCAATGCGATCTGGACTGCGGCATAGGACGGCAGGAAGTAGCCTTCCGGCTCGACGCCGCCAGCCCGAACCCTCGCCACCACCTCCCCGTCGGCGGTCTCGGCCCAGTCGGGAAGCCCGATCATGAGCGTTCCGGGCACGAGGTCGACCTCGTCACGCGCCGCCCGCAGCGCCTCGCCGCCGGCGATCACCAGCTCGTAGCCGAGTTCGGCCGCGTCCCGGCCGAGGATCGCGACATCGGCCCGGTCGCCGCCGGCAAAGACGTGCGTCGCGCCGGCCTTGCGCAGCCGGCCCGCCAGCGCGATCTGGTTTTCGAGCTGCGGGCGGAAAGTGTCGGTGAACACGGGCTTCAGCCCCGACTGCTCCGCCGCGAGGCGAAATCCCTCCGCCAGTTCGCGGCCGTAGATCGTGCCGTCATCGATCACCGCGAAGAGTTCGGTGCGCCATCGGTCGGTCAGGATCTGCGAAACCGCCGCCAGTTCCTCGTCCGTGCGGGGGGCAAGTCGGAAGACGGGCCAGCCGGTCTTTTCGCGCCGGTCGGTGAGGCTGTCGACCCGCACGCCCGTCGTGATCACCGGGATGCCGGCCGCGGCCAGGATCGGCATCGCGGCCTCGATCGCCTCCACGCACAGGAAGCCGGTGACCGCTAACACCTTGGCCTCCACGAAGTGTCTTGCGGCGGCAGCGCCACCTTCGGCAGTGCACGCAGTGTCCCGGACGTCGAGTGCTGCGTCCGCGCTCGCCGCCTCGATCGCGGCCGCGGCGCCGGCCCGCATCTGTTCGCCGAGCAGGTCCGCGGTGCCCGACAGCGGCGCGGCGAGGCCGAGCTCCGCGGCCGGGGCCGAGCCGGCCGACAGGCCGAGCAGCAGGAATGCCGGAAGGATGTGCTTGGACATCGGATCGTTTTTCGTTCTCGCCCAGCGGGTCGTGAAAGCTGGTAAAGAAGGTTCCGCGGCGACGCAATGCGGTCCGGTGTGGCGGCTTGTGGCTTTTCCGCATAACCCTATATTGGCGCTCATGCCCCATCGCTCCCCCGAAAGCCCTGCCTCGTGCTGAAGAAGAGCCAGATCGAACCCGGCCACTACCGCGATGCCATGGCGAACTTCGCCGGGGCGGTTCACATCGTGACCACGGACGGTGCTGCCGGAAGACGCGGCGCAACCGTCATCGCCACCTGTTCCGTCTCCGACAACCCGCCGACGATCCTCGTCTGTCTCAACCGGGAGAACGAGGAGAACGACCGCTTCCGCGACAATGGTGTCTTCGCGCTGAATACCCTGGCCGCCAAACACGAGCCCCTGGCGTCCGATTTTTCCGGTCTGACGGGGAAGTCCAGGGACGAACGGTTCGCCGGCGGCCGGTGGGAGACGCTCGCGACCGGCGCGCCGACGCTGAGCGACGCGCTCGCGGTTTTCGACTGCGAGATCGTCGAAGCGAAGGATTTCGCGACTCACCGCGTGCTTTTCGGACGCGTGGCGGCGGTCCACGTCGGCGACGATTCGCGCCCGCTCCTTTATCATCGCCGCTCCTATCATGTTCTCTAGCGGCCCGCTCTGGATGGAGACTTCATGAGCAGTACGGACAGCCACCCGCTTCCGCAGTCGATCGACGAGACGATGGCGCTGCTCGAAAGCGCCGACTATGTCGCGGACAGGTCCTTGGCGACGGTGCTGTTCCTCAGCCTGCGCATGAAGCGCCCGCTTTTCCTCGAAGGGGAGGCCGGCGTCGGCAAGACCGAGATCGCCAAGGTGCTGGCGAGCGCACTCGGGCGGCGGCTCATCCGCCTCCAGTGCTACGAAGGGCTGGACGTCTCTTCCGCCGTCTACGAGTGGAACTACGCCGCCCAGATGATCGAGATCCGCATGGACGAGGCTGCCGGCCAGACCGACCGCAACCTGATGGAGAAGAACGTCTTCTCAGAAAAATACCTGATCCGCCGGCCGATCCTGGATGCGCTGTCCGGCACGGGCGGCCGCGCTCCGGTGCTGCTCATCGACGAACTCGACCGCACCGACGAGGCCTTCGAGGCGTTCCTGCTCGAAATCCTCTCGGACTTCCAGGTCACCGTTCCGGAGATCGGGACGATCAAGGCGGAAGAGCCGCCCATCGTCGTCATCACCACCAACCGTACCCGCGAGATCCACGACGCCCTGAAGCGGCGCTGCCTCTACCACTGGGTCGACTATCCGGACGCGGCGCGTGAACTGGACATCGTGCACCGGAAGGTTCCCGGCGCAAATCGAAAACTGTCGGCCGAACTGGTCCGCTTCATCCAGAAACTGCGCGAACTCGACCTCTTCAAGTCGCCCGGCGTTGCCGAGACGATCGACTGGGCGAGCGCCCTGACGGAACTCGACAAGATCGCGCTCGATCCCGAGACGGTCTCCGACACGATCGGCGTGATTCTGAAGTACCAGGACGACATCGCCCGCATCGAGCAGGGCGAAGGCCGGCGCCTGCTGAAGGAAGTCCAGGCCGAGATGGCCGCTGCGGAGTAGCAAGGTGGACGATCCCGCTGTCCCGAACGCCGCCAAGCCCGACGGCAGGCTCGCCGACAACATCGTCTATTTCGCCCGTGCCCTACGCAAGGCCGGCATGCGGGTCGGGCCGGCGGCGGTGAAGGATGCCATCGAGGCGGTGCTCGCCGCGGGCATCGGAACGCGCGACGATTTCTATTGGGTCCTGCATTCCGTGCTGGTGACGCGCCGTGAAGACCACGCCACCTTCGACGAGGCGTTCCGCCTCTACTGGAAGTCGCGCGAGCTGGTCGAAAAGATGCTCGCCATGTTCTCCCCCGTGGCCCCGGACACGCGGGAGCGCCAGAAGCCGCGGGCAGCGGAGAGCCGGGTGGCGGACGCCATGTTCGAAGGCCACGAGAAAAATCGCAAGCCGCAGGAAATCCCGGAGGTCGAGGTCGACGCCCGCTTCACCTTTTCGGGCAACGAGGTGCTGCGCGGCAAGGATTTCGCGCAGATGACGGCGCGCGAGATCTCAGACGCCAAGCGCGAGATCGCCAATCTCCGCCTGCCGTTCGACCTGGTGAAGACGCGCCGCTACAAGTCCGATCCGCGCGGCCGGCGCACCGACGCACGCGCCATGCTGCGGACCGGTCTGCGGACGGGGGGAGACCTGATCCTCCCGAAATTCCGCTCGCAGCGCGAAATCCACCCGCCGCTGGTCGTGCTCGCCGACATTTCCGGCTCGATGAGCCAGTACACACGTATCTTCCTGCATTTCCTCCACGCGCTGACGGAAAAGCGCCGCCGTGTGCACACCTTCGTCTTCGGCACGCGGCTGACCAACCTGACGCGCCAGATGCGCCACCGCGATCCCGACGAGGCGCTGGCGGACTGTTCGCTCGCCGTGCGCGACTGGTCCGGCGGGACGCGGATCGGCCAGACGCTGCACGAGTTCAACCGCGTCTGGTCGCGTCGCGTGCTGAGCCAGGGCGCCGTGGTGCTGCTCATCACCGATGGGCTGGAACGCGACGATGTCGGCATTCTGGAGACCGAGATCGACCGGCTGCACAAGTCCTGCCGCCGGCTGATCTGGCTCAATCCGCTGCTGCGGTTCGACGGGTTCGAGCCGAAGGCGAGGGGGGTGCGCACCATGCTGCCGCATGTCGACGAGTTCCGGCCGGTCCACACCCTCGATGCGCTGGAGGACCTTTGCGCGTCGCTATCGCAGACCCGGTCCCGCGATGCCGATCCGCGGCGTTATTTCTCGCTGCTTGGCAATCGGCAGGCGGCGTGACCATATCTTGTCGGGGAGAACCGCCATGGACCAATCCGCAGCATTAGACGATGCCATCGACCCGCTGATCGTCGCCGAGACCTGGAAGAACGAGGGCCGTAACGTCGCCATCGCCACCGTGGTCGAGACATGGGGCTCCGCGCCGCGCCCGGTCGGCAGCCATCTCGTCATCGACGCCGAAGGCAATTTCCAGGGCTCCGTCTCGGGCGGATGCGTGGAGGGCGCGGTGGTCGCCGAAGCGATCGACATCCTCGAAAGCGGTAAGCCCCGCCTGCTGGAATTCGGCGTCGCCGACGAGACGGCCTGGCAGGTGGGCCTGTCCTGCGGCGGCCGGATCAGCGTCTATGTAGAGCGGCTGGGCTGACGGGAGGCTCTGATGGATGCGAAGTCGCTGAAGGAGATCAACGAGGCGCGCCGCGCCCGCCGCGCCGTCATCTTGGTCACCGACCTGACCGACGGGAGTGATCGCGTGGTGCGCGAGAACGATCGGGTCTCCGGCGGCCTCGCCGAGCCGGTCGCCAGGGCTTTTAGGTCTGGCAAGTCCGGCACCGTCGAGGCGGACGGCCGCAAGCATTTCCTCAACGTCCATCTGCCGCCGCCGCGGCTTGTGGTCATCGGTGCGGTCCACATCAGCCAGGCGCTGGCCCCCATGGCCCGGATCGCCGGGTACGACATCGAAATCATCGATCCGCGCACCGCTTTCGCCACGCCGGACCGCTTTCCCGACGTCCCGCTCCACGCCGACTGGCCGGAGACCGTGTTGAAGGAGCGGCCCTTCGATCCTTATACCGCCGTCGCCGCCGTCACCCACGATCCCAAGATCGACGACATTCCGCTCAAGGCCGCGCTCGATGCCGGATGTTTCTATATTGGCGCGCTCGGCAGCCGCAAGACGCACGGCAAGCGCGTCGAGCGGCTGATGGCGATGGGCGTGGCGCGCGAGGCAATCGATCGCATCCATGCGCCTATCGGTCTCGACATCGGAGCGGCGAGCCCGGCAGAAATTGCGGTCGCCGTGCTCGCGCAGGTCATCTCGGCCTTCCGCTCGCGCGGGCTGGCGGAAGAGGAAAAGAGCCGCGCCGCATGAGGTTCGGTCCGGTTCCAATTGAGATGGCGCGGGGCACGATCCTTGCCCACGCCACGTCTTTGCCCGGCCGAAAGCTCAAGAAGGGTCATCCGCTCACCGCCGAGGACGTTTCCGCACTGGCCGCGGCCGGACACGGTCAGGTCGTCGCCGCCGTCCTTGATCCGGGCGATCTCGGCGAGGACGAAGCCGCGCGCCGGATCGCCGCCGCGCTGAGAACGCGTTCCATCGACGTGAAACCACCCGCCACCGGCCGGGTGAACCTGCACGGGGAAGCGGCGGGCGTCTTCACCGTCGACCGCGCGCTCATCGACGCCATCAACGCGGTGGACCCCTCCATCACCATCGCCACCCTCGCCGAGCATTCCGCCGTCGAGAGCGGCCAGATGGTCGCGACGGTGAAGATCATCCCCTTTGCCGTCGCGGGCGAACTCGTGGAGCGCGTGGTCGCCCTGTGCGCCGGCGTCGATGCCTTCGCCGTCAATCCCTACGTTCCCAGGCGCGTTGGTCTCATCCAGACGACCCTTCCAGGGATGAAGGCGAGCGTTCTCGACAAGACCGCGCGCATCACGCAGGATCGGCTCCAGCGTCTGAATGGCACGCTCCTTGTCGAACGGCGCACCGCGCACGACGAAGCCCAGCTGTCCGCCGCAATCGGGGAAACCGCATCATCCGCGGACATCGTCCTGATCTTCGGCGCCTCCGCCGTCAGCGACATCGACGACATCATCCCGGCCGCGATCCGGCGCGCGGGTGGCACGGTCGAGCGATTCGGCATGCCCGTCGACCCGGGAAACCTGCTGGTGCTGGGCCGCGTCGGCGATGTCCACGTGCTGGGCGCGCCGGGCTGCGCCCGCAGCCCCAAGACCAACGGTTTCGACTGGGTCCTGGAGCGCATCGTCGCGGGCATCCCGGTGGGCTCCGGCGATATCGCGCGCATGGGCGTTGGCGGGCTTCTGATGGAGATCCCGACCCGCCCGCAGCCGCGCGAGAAGATCGTTCCCGCGCCACGTCCCAGTGTCTGCGCCATCATCCTCGCGGCCGGCCGATCGAGCCGTATGGGTGGACCCAACAAGCTGCTGGCGGGCTTTCAGGGCCACCCGCTCGTACGCCGCACCGCAAGCCGTGTCACGGCGAGCCGGGCCATATCCACGATCGTCGTGCTCGGGCATCAGGCGGACCGGGTCTCGAAAACGCTCGAAGGTCTCCAGGTCGAAACGATCGAGAACCCTGATTTCGCTTCCGGCCTTTCCTCTTCGCTGAAAGCCGGTATCCGCTCCGTCCCGGCCGGCGCCCAGGGCGCACTCGTCGTGCTCGGGGACATGCCGGAGGTGACCACCGCCGACCTCGACCGCATGATCGCGGCCTTCGAGAAATCCGGCGGAACGTCGATCGTCCGCGCCACGCATGATGGCAAGCGCGGCAACCCCGTCATCCTGCCGCGCAGCCTCTTCCCCTTCGTCGAAGGTCTGGAGGGCGACACGGGCGCCCGCCACATCGTGGAGGGCGGCGCAGCCGACGTCGTCGATGTCGAGATCGGCAAGGGCGCTTCGGTCGACGTCGATACGCCCGAAGCGATGCGCGACGCCGGCGGCGTTCTCCAGGACTGACCTTGCCTTGACCGCCGCGCGGCGTCTATTCAGCGGCGCATGATGTTTCTCCGGACCCTCATGCGCGCTGCGGCCTTCAGCCTCGTCATGGCCTCCTTCGCCGCTTCGGCGGCCGACTTGCGGCTGAAACCGTTCAAGGACGATCTCTTTGCCTATCCGACCCTTCGGTCGTCCTCCGACAATGGCGCCTACCGGGTCGTGGATTATCGCGAGATGCGTGACATCAACCAGCGCGACGAGATCCCCGAGCGCCGGGCACACGGCCGCTACGTCTCGCTCGGCGTGCGGCGCCAGCAGCAGGACCTGTCGCTCGAAGGCATTGGGCACGTTGCCGTCGGCGCGACATCGGGCGCGAGGATCATCACCGTCTACCTGCACGGGCAGGGGGGCAGCCGCAAGCAGGGCATCGACGACTTCACCTTCGGCGGCAACTTCAACCGTATCAAGAACCTCATGGCCGACAATGGCGGGCTCTATCTCTCCCCGGATTTTCCCGATTTCGGCGAGGCCGGCGCCGACGCGGTGGCGCGACTGATCGGCCACTATGCGGAGCGCTCGCCCGGAGCGCCGGTCTTCGTCGCCTGCGGATCGATGGGCGGCGCGCTCTGCTACCAACTGGCCGACGACCCCCGGATCGTGCCGCGCCTCGGCGGCCTGCTTCTGCTGGGCTCGATGTGGAACGACGGGTACGTGAAGAGCGCCGCTTTCAAGGCGCGCGTGCCGCTGTTCCTGGGGCAGGGCAGCCGCGACACCGTGTTCCCGGTCGAAAGCCAGGAAGCCTTCTTCCGCTCCGTCCTCGCCGCCGCGCCGAATTATCCCGTGCGCATGGTGCGCTTCGAGACCGGCACACACGGCACCCCGATCCGTATGACCGACTGGCGCGAGACGCTCAACTGGATGCTGTCGGCCCGCTGAACCACCTCGAGGAATGCTGACGATGACCGGCCACATCGACCCCACGCGCGAAAAGTTCGGCGAGTTCCGCGGTCTTGCGGAGGAAGGTCCGATCCACATGCTCAACCTCGTTCGTCTGCGCGACGAGGCGGCCTATCCGGACGGGCGCAAGGCGACCGGCGCGGAAGCTTATGCAGCCTATGGCCGCGAGAGCGGCCCGGTCTTCCGCCGCGTCGGCGGCCGCATCGCCTGGGCGGGCGACTTCCGGCTGATGCTGATCGGACCCGAAGACGAGACCTGGCACCACTGCTTCATCGCCGAGTATCCTTCGGGTGCGGCCTTCGTCGAGATGGTCAAGGATCCCGACTACCGGAAGGCCGTCATTCACCGCCAGGCCGCCGTGCTGGATTCCCGCCTCATCCGGCTCGCGCCGAAGAAGGCGGGCGCAGGCTTCGGCGAATAGGCGTCCTCAGGGCGCAGTGTAGTAGTCCAGCACCGGCTCCGGATTTATCTCTCCGTCATAGGTGGCGTCGACCTCGTAGCGCACCAGCGTGAAGCGCCCGTCGCGGAAGAGCCACAGGCCCGAGGACGAGGCATCGCCCAACCCGCGCCATTTCGCGTGCGACGAGATCGTGTGCTCCTCGGGGGAATAGAACGAGTTCACGAGCTGGTCCTGGACCGCGTATCCGGTGATCCGGATGTCTTCGACGGGACTTTCCGAATCGTCGTCGTTCTCGCGGCGGATCTGCACGTCCGGCTCGGCGAACTGAAGCTGGCGCAGTCCGTCGAGTTCGGTCGAGATGTAGTAGACGTGGCTCTCGTTGTAGGAGCCCATCCCGCAGAAGAAGCGGAAGAGATGGGCTTCCCGGGCGGGCTCCTCGGGTCCGTCATAGGTCGCCCGATAGCTGATCGTGTGGACTTCCGTCGCGTTTGCCGGGTCGTCCCCACCGGCGCCCGCGCCGCAGATGTCCGCATAGGCGGTCCGGAATAGCCGCTCTGCGCGACGCAGCAGCGCGTCCTGTTCGGAAGGCGGAGGCCCGTCTCCGCACGCGGCCGGCACGGCGTCCTCGAGCGGCTCCTCGGCTATGGAGAACGACCAGTCGGAAATGTGCAGGGGCTGGAACGGAACGCCCTGGATCTGGGGATTGGCGAGCCGCGCCGTATAGCAGCCGGAAAACACCTGCTCGCTGCCGTCCGTGTTCGTGGCGCGGATCGCGATCGGGATGTTGAAGAAACGGCTTCCGGCCGCGCCTTCCTCACCGACGGCGCCCGTGACGAGTTCGACCCGCTCGGTCTCGGCATAACCGTCGGAGAACGCCTCGAAATCGGCTGCAGGTTTCTTCTCGGCGTAATAGCTCCAGGCGCGGGCGAATTCTCGCCGGTTGACGGCGTTGTAGTAGGACTCGATCAGGGCGGCGGCATCCGACCGGTCGTCCTTGTAGGGGAGGTCCTGTCCCAGCGCGGCCTCGGCGTGGAGGATCGATGCGCCGAGTGCAAGCAGTGCGAGTAAGCGAATCGGCATGGCGAACCTCCATTGGAAGCCCGCAGTTTAGGCGGCGTTTGCGGCGCGTCTGTGAAACTGCCGACTTTCAGCGCCGCCTCGCCAACGGCTCGGCGACCCGCCTCAACGCGGTCGCCCCGGACTCAACGCGACGCCATCCGCCGCGCGATCCGGGGAAAGTCCGCCGGCTTGATGCCGATGTCCGCACGCTCGGCATTGCTCATGCCGTTGAGCAGGACCATGGCACTGCGATAGCGCTGCTCTTCGTTCGGGCGAGGACGGGTGAAAAGTTCGGTAAGGAAACCCATGGAATATACTCCTGATCGGCTCCTCCCGGCTGTCTACATAATGGTGATTCGTGACGTTTTTGTGCACTGCAACATAACGCATGGCTGCCATGCATTCTTCCTGTCCCCTCCATCCGGGCCGACCCGTTCGGTGTCGATGTCTCGAATGCGACCGGATATTCCGCCGGAAAATTAAGTGATTTCAAATAGAGTACGGAGCAGTTTTCATCCACCCGCGTTGTAGGCGCGGAGGATCGGTGATGACCGCGTTTACGACTAGTGAATTCACATCATTGCTCGACGAGCTCCTCGACAAATCGGAGCGCGAGAAGGACGGCTCCGGCCGCCCGTCGGTTCCGTTCGGCTACGTTGCTCCGAAGGACGCCGTTGAGGAACTCTGGGCGAGCATGCCGAGCGATTTCGTTACCAGCGTCTATCGCGATACCGGGGATCGCGAGACGGTGCGGGAAACGCCGGGCATGGAGACGCCCGAGGCTTCCGAGCCGCCGCTGCCCTCCATCGAACCCGACGCGATCGCCGCCGAACTGCGCATGGCGAACGCGCGCTGGCCGCGCGATTTCGATCGCATCCGGCGCGAATTCGCGATGGCCAACCATCCCGACCGCGCCGAGCCGCGGCTGCGCGACCGCGCGGTTATCCGCATGCAGATCGCCAACATGCTGATCGATCAGGAAAAACGCCGCCTCGCTGGCCGACGCTGAGCGGAAAAAGCCTCTATTTGCCAAGAGGGTCGAACCGCGCGCTGCCGTGAATGGCGCGCGAGGGTAGGCTGCGCCATTGCGCGTTTGAGCTCCGCGCCGGGTTGGCTATAAGGGGTCTCCCGCCCGCATCCGATGCGCCAGTCCACGTCCTGACGGAGTTCCAACATTGCACAAGCGCCCACTCGGCCGCACCGGCCTTTCCGTGTCCGCGATCTGTCTGGGAAGCATGACCTGGGGCGAGCAGAACAGCGAGACCGAGGCGCACGCCCAGATCGCCATGGCTCTCGACCGCGGCGTCAACTTCGTCGACACCGCCGAACTCTATCCCATCCCGCCAAAGCCTGAGACCCAGGGCCGCACTGAATCCATCATCGGGAACTGGTTCGCGAAGAACGGCGGACGCGAGCGCGTCGTGCTCGCCTCGAAGGTGGTGGGCCGCACCGACAACGAGTGGTTCCGCGGCGGCCGACCCTCCAAGCTGGTGCGTGCCGACATCTTCGATGCGATCGAGAAATCGCTGGCCAAGCTTCAGACTGATTATCTCGACCTCTACCAGATCCACTTCCCCGACCGGCCGGTCCCCTGGGGCGCCAATCCGACCCGTGTCGACAACGATTCGGAGACCATTCTTGAAGACGAGACTCCGATCGCCGAAACGCTCGCCGTCTTCGATGAACTGGTGAAGCAGGGCAAGATCAGGCACTTCGGCCTGTCCAACGAAAGCTCCTGGGGCGTCATGCGGTATCTCGCCGAGAGCGACAATGGCGTGGGCCCCCGTCCCGCATCGCTTCAGAACGCCTACAGCCTCGTCAACCGCACCTTCGAGGTGAACCTTGCCGAAGTCTGCCGGCGCGAGACCGTGAGCCTGCTCGCCTACTCACCGCTGGCGCAGGGCTATCTCTCGGGCAAGTATGATAACGGCGCGCTGCCGAAGGGCTCGCGCAAGCAGCTGTTCAACCGCCTGCAGCGCTACGAGAAACCCTACGCTCTCGACGCACACCGCGCCTACAGTGACCTCGCGCGCTCTTTCGGCATGGAGCCGGCGCTGTTCGCCAACGCCTTCGTCACCCAGCGTCCCTTCATGACCTCCAATATCGTGGGCGCCACAACCCTCGACCAGCTCGCGCTTGCGCTTGACTCGGCGGACGTAAAGTGGACGGAGGAGATGCAGAAGGCCGTGGACGACATCCACCAGCGGGTCGGAAATCCCTGCCCCTGAGCCCGGCGGCCCGAGGGAGGACGCAGCGTTGAACCAGACCATGCCCGTGCCCGGTAAGGGCCGCTTCCCGCCGCCGGACGACATCTGCCGCCTGGGCGCGGCTGATCTGGCCGGCGCGATCCGCGACCGCACGTACTCGGCCATCGACGTCATGAAGGCGGTGCTTGCCCGCATCGATGAGGTCAATTCGCACGTGAACGCGATCGTATCGCTGCGCGACCGCGAGGAACTCCTTCGCGAGGCTGGCGATGCCGATCTGGCATTGGCGAAAGGCGGAGCGGCCGGCCCGCTCTTCGGGGTGCCCATGGCGGTCAAGGACCTGGCGCAGACGAAGGGCCTGCGCACCACCTTCGGCTCGCCGATCTTTTCCAACAACGTGCCGGACGTGGACGATTTCTTCGTCGAGCGCCTTCGCGCGGTCGGGGCGATCATCATCGGCAAGACCAACGTCCCCGAGTTCGGTCTCGGCTCCAACACCTACAATCCGGTGTACGGCCCGACGCTGAATGCGTTCGACCATGGCCTGACGGCGGGCGGGTCGAGCGGCGGCGCGGCGGTCGCACTGGCACTCCACATGCTGCCAGTGGCGGACGGGAGCGATATGGGCGGCTCCCTGCGCAACCCCGCCGCGTACAACGGCATCTACGGTTTCCGCCCGTCGCAGGGCAGGGTGGCCGCCGGCCCGCAGCCGGAGGCCTTCGTCACCCAGATGGGCGTCGAAGGGCCGATGGGGCGCAGCGTCCGCGACATGGCGCTGCTGCTGTCGGTGCAAAGCGGCTACGACGTCCGCTCGCCTTTGTCCCTCGACGGAGAGATCGATTTCGCAAAGGCCTTGCGGCCGAAAGCGAAGGGAACCCGCATCGCCTGGCTCGGCGACCTCGGCGGGCACCTTGCCATGGAGCCCGGAATCCTCGACCTCTGCGCCGCCGGCCTGAACAAGCTGGAAGACGCCGGGGCCGTGGTCGAGCCGTTCGTGCCGGCCTTCGATTTTGAATCGCTCTGGCAGGCCTTCGTGACCTTGCGCCACTTCACCTCCGGTAGCGCGCTGAAGGTCCACTACGACGATCCCGAACGGCGCTACATGCTGAAGCCGGAAGCAATCTTTGAAGTCGAGGGCGGCCTCGACCTGCTGGCGGCGAAAATTCATGCCGCCTCGGCCATGCGCACGGCCTGGTTCCGGCATGTCGTCGGCCTGTTCGACCGCTTCGATTTCCTCGTGGTGCCGACCGCGCAGGTCTTCCCGTTCCCGATCGACCGGCACTGGCCGGACGAGATCGCAGGCCGGAAGATGGACAGCTACCACCGCTGGATGGAGGTCTGCGCGCTCGCCACCATGGCCGGCTGTCCCGCCGTCAACGTGCCAGTGGGCTTCGACGCCGGCGGCCGTCCGATGGGCATGCAGGTGATCGGCCGCCCGCGCGGCGACCAGGCCGTCCTGAATCTCGCCGCCGCCTACGAGGAGGTCACGCCTTATGGCGTCCGTTAGCCGGCGCGTGTCCTAAGAGAGCGGACAGCGGGCCCACGCATCCGACGGGACCGAGCCCGAACCGCGCGGGTCGATCCGGGCGCTCGCGCCCCGCCTCACGCGCCGATCGGCACCTTCAGCACCTGGCCGACGAAGATCTGGTTCGGATCGCTGATCAATTGCGGATTGGCGCGCGCGATGCGCAGGAACTGGCCGGCGTCGCCGTAATTGTCCCGCGCGATCTTCGACAGCGTGTCGCCGGCCTTCACCACATGGATGCGGTAACCGATGTAGCCCGGCACGATGCGCGGCCCATAGATCACGGGCACGATCACCTTGTTGATCTCCGACCCGTCCTGCGCGCTCTCCTCGAACACTTCCACGAACAGCCGGTCGAGCTGGAAGGCGGCATTGCCGATCGCCGCCTGAACCTGGAACTGGCCATGCTCGCCCGTCCCGCCGCCGACATTGAAGAATCCCGTCCGCTCGTCGTGTCCCTCGTGCACACGCCAGTTGAGCGTGGCCTCGAAACCCTGTCCGATCCCGGCGATGAGCACCGGATCCCCGACGAGATCGAACGGCTGGGGCTGCTGGATGATGTTGGTCATGGCGCAAATCTCCGCTCCGACGCGATAGGTGCCTCCAAAGGGCACGCTGTCAGGAAAAGCCGAAGAAGGCTCCGGCGTCTGTGTTGCGGCTCACAGACGCGGCGAGAAACACCGGATTTCGCCCGTCTCGGTCGGGTGATCGCCAGAATCCGCGTATGATCCCCTACTGCAGCGGGACCTCGTAGACCTTCCCCCAATAAGGCGCGTTGGACGTATCGTCGACCGACATGACGAAGATCGCCTTCCCGTCAGGCGCGAAGGCGAGGTTCGGCGCCGTCGGGGAGGGGACGTCGATGGCCTTCACGAAGGCACCTTCGGCATCCACCACGACAATGCGGCCGCTCGAATACTGGCCGATCCAGAAATTGCCGTCTGGCCCGATCTTGATGCCGTCCGGGTAGGCGCTTGCTCCCGACGCCTCGTCGACCGCGCCGACGCGCACGAAGAGGCGGCGGTCCGACAGGGAGCCGTCTTCGCCGACCGCGAAGGAGATGACACGGCCGGCCTCCGATTCGTTGACGTAAAGACGGTTGCCGTCCGGCGACATGGCGATGCCATTGGCATAGTGGAGATCGTCGGCCGCCATGCGGATCGTCCCGTCGGCGGACAGGTGGTAGATTTTTCCCACGATCGGCGCCGATTCCCAGGGTCCCGAAGCGGTGAACCAGGCTCCGTCCTTGCCGTCCGATGTTAGATCGTTCGGTCCGAGGAGCGCATTCCCGGCATCGTCCTTGTCATAGGTGGCGACCGTCTTGCCGTCGCGCGAAACGCGGGCGATGGTGCCGTTGTCGTAGCACGTCACGACCAGATCGCCGTCGCCGAGCGGCAGCACCGCGGAAGGCCCGCATCCCTCGCTCTTCCACAGCTCCTTGTTCGTCTGCCCGTCCCAGACCAGGATCGTATTGCCGCCATACTCCACGTAATGCAGCTTGCCGTCGATGGAGGCCGGCCCCTCGGGAAACGCCGCCTTTTCGTTGATGACCTTGATGTCTGCTGCCGCCGCACCCTGCGCAGCCCCGATCACCACCGCCACGGCGACGGCCATGCTCCAGTTCCTCATCGCGTGCTCCCGTGAATGTTGATACGTCCTCGGGAGGGAACTGTGATCGCTTTGTAGAAAGGAAACAAGACGGCTGCGGGCAGCCGAACGAGAGGAGCGAGAATTCCCTTATTTCGCCCTCTCGGACGAAAATATCTATTCCGCCGCGATCTTGTCCTTCCCGGCTTCGAGCACCGTTTCGACGCATTCGTGCCATTCGTCTGCTAGCGCCGGGTCGGCGGGCGAACCGTCCTCGAGCAGGGAGGCGCTACCGAGAAGCACGCCGATGTCGTCGGAAGCGGTCCGTGCATATTGCCGCTCGAGAAACTTCAGCATGGCCTCGTATGCCTGCCGCTCCGCCAGTATCTTCTTCTCTTTCTCGGGCATTCGATCACTCCGGTTTCGAGAGGCCGGTCAGCGCATTGAACGTTCTTGGAGCATCGTTCACTCCGCCGTTCCTGATCCGGTTCCCGCGACTTTGCACCCACACCTGCCGCCCATCGCTTAGGGCGCGAGCATACCACGAATTTCCAAACCGGTCCTGACCGAGGAAGTTGGGAAGCGCAAGAGTGGACAGTAGGAGTTCGCGATTTGCAGGCGTGTCGGGTACGTGGCCGGCGGCCTGACGGAAGATATGTGCTGCATCCGTCTCGTCGATGTGGCCGCCCGTATCCATTGCCTCACAACGGAATGTTGTCGTGCTTCTTCCAGGGGTTCTCGAGGTCCTTGTTGCGCAGCATCCGCAAGCCGCGCGCCACGCGACGGCGGGTGGAATGGGGCATGATGACCTCGTCGACATAGCCGCGCTCGGCCGCCACGAAGGGCGACAGGAAGCGGTCCTCGTAGGCCTTCGTGTGGGCGGCGATCTTCTCCGGGTCGGCGATGTCCTTGCGATAGATGATC
Source organism: Aquibium pacificum (assembly GCF_040839445.1). Lineage (NCBI taxonomy): Bacteria > Pseudomonadati > Pseudomonadota > Alphaproteobacteria > Hyphomicrobiales > Phyllobacteriaceae > Aquibium > Aquibium pacificum. Next base: position 172,732 of record NZ_JBDPGJ010000003.1, read on the forward strand.
TCGACCGCGCCCTTGGCGCCCATGACGGCGATCTGGGCCGACGGCCAGGCGTAGTTCAGGTCGCCGCGCAGGTGCTTCGACGCCATGACGTCGTAGGCGCCGCCATAGGCCTTGCGGGTGATGATCGTGATCTTCGGCACGGTCGCCTCGGCATAGGCGAAGAGCAGCTTGGCGCCATGCTTGATCAGCCCGCCATACTCCTGGCTCGTGCCGGGCAGGAAGCCGGGCACGTCCACGAAGGTGACGATCGGAATGTTGAAGCAGTCGCAGAAGCGCACGAAGCGCGCCGCCTTGCGGCTTGCATCGGAATCGAGCACGCCGGCCAGCACCATCGGCTGGTTCGCCACGAAGCCCACCGTGCGTCCCTCGACGCGACCGAAGCCGGTGACGATGTTCTTCGCGAACGCCGCCTGGATCTCGAAGAAGTCGCCCTCGTCGCAGGTCTTCAGGATCAGTTCCTTGATGTCGTAGGGCTTGTTGGCATTGTCCGGCACCAGCCGGTCGAGCCCCATGTCGATCTCGTCGACGGGCTGGAAACACTCGATCTCCGGCAGGGGCGCCGTATTGGACGCCGGCAGGAGGTCGATCAGGCGCCGCATCTGCAGAAGCGCCTCGACGTCGTTGTCGTAGGCGCCATCGGCGATGGAGGATTTGGTCGTGTGGATCGAGGCGCCGCCGAGCTGCTCGGCCGTCACGGTCTCGTTGGTGACCGTCTTCACCACGTCCGGCCCGGTCACGAACATGTAGGACGTGTCGCGCACCATGAAGATGAAGTCGGTCATGGCCGGGGAATAGACGTCGCCGCCCGCGCACGGTCCCATGATCACCGAGATCTGCGGGATGACGCCCGACGCCAGCACGTTGCGCTGGAAGATTTCGGCGTAACCGCCGAGCGCGGCTACACCCTCCTGGATGCGCGCGCCGCCCGCGTCGTAGATGCCGATGATCGGCGCGCGGTTGCGGAGCGCCATCTCCTGCACCTTCACCACCTTCTCGGCATGCGCCTCCGACAGCGATCCGCCGAACACGGTGAAGTCCTTGGCGAAGATGAAGACGGTGCGTCCGTTCACCGTGCCCCAGCCGGTCACCACGCCGTCGCCGGCGAATTTCGTCTTCTCCATGCCGAAGTCGGTGGAACGGTGCTCGACGAACATGTCGAACTCCTCGAAGGAGCCCTCGTCGAGAAAGACGCCGATGCGCTCGCGTGCCGTGAGCTTGCCGCGCTTGTGTTGCGCGGCGATGCGCTCGGCGCCGCCGCCCTGGCGGGCGACCTCGCGCCTGCGCTCCAGCTCGACCAGGACTTCCTTCATGAATCTCGACCCCCCAGAACCATCCATTTCGTCGGCGACCGTGTTAGCACGGCGCAATCGGAGTGCAAGCGCAACGCCGGTCTGCCGCGCCTTTCGGCGCGGCCGATCTCGAAGCGTGCTACCAGCTGCCGGTGTTCTGCATGGAAACCCAGGGCTCCTGCGGCGCCAAGGCTTCGCCCTCCTGGAGAAGTTCGATGGAGATGCCGTCCGGCGATTTCACGAAGGCCATGTTGCCGTCGCGCGGCGGCCGGTTGATGGTTACGCCCATGTCCATGAGCCGCTGGCAGGTCTCGTATATGTTGTCGACCTTGTAGGCGAGGTGGCCGAAATTGCGCCCGCCCTTGTACTCCTCGGGATCCCAGTTGAAAGTGAGTTCGAGTTCGGGTGCCCGTGACGCCGCGGAGGTCGCCTTGTCCTTCGGCGCGGCGAGGAAGATCAGCGTGAAGCGCCCCTTCTCGTTATCGATCCGGCGGACCTCCTCGAGCCCGAGCTTGTTGCAATAGAAATCCAGCGAGGCCTCGACGTCGGCGACGCGGACCATGGTGTGCAGATAGCGCATTTGGTACTTTCCTGATCATTTTTCGGCGGCGGCCGCCCCCTCGCATATGCCGCAGGCAGGCCGTCGAGGCAACATTCAGCCGGTTAAGCTTGCCGAAGCTTGTGCGGGGCTTGAATCGGACTGCGTAAAACTTGAAAAAAATGCTTAGCGCCTGCTGACAGGGGCGACCACGGTGTTATCCTGAAATCGGGAATCAGTAGAGTGGCCGATTGGAAGGTGCGTTCGGATGGGGGATAATTCCTCTGCGGAGGGACGGGAATTGTTCAGGGCCGCGGCCTTGAATGCCGACAGTGGCCCGTCCGAGGATCTGACCGAAATAGCCGGCGCGATCAAGTGGTTCGACGTCGCCAAGGGATACGGCTTCATCCTTCCCGACGAGCCGCACTTCGGCGACATCCTGCTTCACGTCACATGCCTGCGGCGCGATGGTTTCCAGACCGCCATGGAAGGGGCACGAATCGTCTGCCTGATCCGGCGCGGCGATCGCGGTTTCCAGTGCTTCAAGGTCCTGTCGATGGACATGAGCACGGCGGTTCACCCCAAGGAACAGCCCGCCCAGCGTACGCATGTCACCGTCACGCCCGAAAGCGGTCTGGAGCGGGCGCTCGTGAAATGGTTCAACCGCACGAAGGGCTTCGGCTTCCTGACGCGCGGCGAGGGGACGGAAGACATCTTCGTTCACATGGAGACGCTGCGGCAGTTCGGCATCGCCGAGCTTAGGCCTGGACAGGTCGTGCTGGTTCGCTTCGGCCGCGGCGAGAAGGGCCTTATGGCTGCCGAAATTCATCCCGATGTTGGGACCCTGCCGTTCTCCAACTGACGGGATCAGACATCATGCGACGCTTTGCCGGGCTGGCACGGATGCCAGCCCTCGTCATTTTCACCGCGCTCGTCGTTCTTTCCGTTGCCCGCGTGTCTGCGCAGGAAAGCGGAAGTCCGATGATCCTGCCGGTCGATCCGGCGCCGCTCGTCGTAGAGACCGACGCGGGTGCGAAGAGCTTCGCCGTCGAGATCGCCGACGAACCCGAAGAGCGTCGCCGGGGCCTGATGTTTCGCGAGCGGCTGCCAGAGAGCCAGGGCATGCTCTTCGTCTTCGAACAGACGCAGCCGCTCGGCTTCTGGATGATGAACACGATCCTGCCGCTCGATCTGCTGTTCATTTCGGAAGACGGCGAGGTGCGCGCCATCCTCCAGGGCGAGCCGTACTCGACTGACACGATCTCGCCGGGTCCCGACGAGCCCGGGCGGTTCGTGCTGGAACTGAACGCCGGTACGGCGGAAGCGCAGGGCATCGAGGTGGGAGACAGGCTCACCCATCCCGTCATCCAGGCCGCCGGCGGCAACTGAGACGGCGGGACGCGGAGCGGATGCCAACTTTCTCGCACGAAGGGTTCGACCTTGCCTTCATCGACGAAGGGGAGGGCGATCCGGTCCTGCTGATCCACGGCTTCGCCTCGAGCGTGAAGGTGAACTGGATCGGCCCCGGCTGGGTGAAGACGCTGACCGAGGCGGGATACCGCGTCATCGCCATCGACAACCGGGGTCACGGCAACTCCTCGAAGAGCTATGATCCGGAGGACTACCGGCCGTCGCGCATGGCGGCCGACGCGGCTGCCCTCTTGGATCATCTCGGTATCGAGCGCGCCCATCTGATGGGCTATTCCATGGGCGCGCGCGTCTGCGCGTTCACCGCGCTGGAGCACCCTGCAAAGGTCGCCACGATCGTGTTCGGCGGTCTCGGGATCGGCATGGTGGAGGGAGTCGGCGAATGGGACGCCATCGCAGGCGCGCTGCTCGCCGAAGATCCTGCCGCCATCGACCATCCCCGCGGCCGCATGTTCCGCGCCTTCGCGGATCAGACGAAGAGCGACCGTCGCGCGCTCGCTGCCTGCATCGCGACATCGCGCGAACTCGTCAGCGAGGCGGATGCCGCGCGCATCTCCCAGCCGACCCTGATCGCGGTCGGCACCATCGACGACATCGCCGGGTCGCCGGATCGTCTCGCCGCCCTGATGCCGCAGGCGGAAGTCTTCGCGATCGAGGGCAGGGACCACATGCTCTCCGTCGGCGACCGCACCTTCAAGAAGCGGGTCCTGGGGTTTCTGGGCCAACACCCGCTCCGCGCCCGCTGAGAACGCTGCGCTGCTTGTCTCGCGGCGTTCCGATTGATCCATCGCAATGCAGTTGCCCCCGTGCCGGACCATCCTGAGCCGTCAAACCGGTTCCGGTTGCGGAGGGGCTGCCCATGTATTCGAAGATTCTCGTTCCGATCCACCTCGGCGAAGCGGGCAAGGCAAAACTCATGCTCGACGCCGCGCGCCAGCTGGCCGACGCGGGCGCCGCCATCGTGCTCGTCAACGTCGTCGAGGAGGTTCCGGCCTACGTTGCGGCCGAGCTTCCGCGCGGCCTCATGGAGAGTTCGAGGGAGGAAGCCGTGCGCAGGCTCGAGGAACTGGCCGGGCGGGAGGGTATCGCGGCGACCGTCGATGTCCGGATCGGCCATCCGGCATCGACGATACTCGCAGCGGCGGAGGAGCATGGCTCGGATGTCATCATCATCGCGTCGCACCGGCCCGGATTCCAGGACTACCTGATCGGCTCGACGGCCGGGCGTGTGGTGCGCCATGCGCGCTGCTCGGTCCTCGTCATCCGCTGAACTCGTCGTTCCCCCTGGCGGCCGAGCCGCTTATTCGTCGGCCAGCATCTCCTCGATGCGGCGCATCTGCTCGCCGACGATGTCGCACTCCCGCGGGCTGGACTGCGACATCACCTTGTCGATGATCCCCGTATAGACCTCCAGCGCCTGCATCAGCAGGGCTTCGCCCTCCGGCGTCAGGAAGAGGCGCATGACGCGCTTGTCGGAGGCATCGCTCTCGCGCCGCAGCAGTCCCTGCTTCTCCAGCTGCGGAAGAAGCATGGTGATGTTGGACCGGCCGACGAGCAGTTTGCGGGCGAGGTCGTGCTGCGACATTCCAGGATGCCGGAACAGGTTCATCAGCATGTCGAGCTGCGCCAGCTTCAGGTCGAAGGGTGCCAGCGCCTTGGTCAGCGCCCGTACGACCGCCTTTTCGGCGCGCACGACAGCGATCCAGTTCCGGAATCGCGGATTGTCCCAGGGAAGGTCTTGCTTTTTGTTCATCCTTGAACTAATATTGTTCACGCTTGAACTAATTGACGGATTCCCACCATGGCATCATTTCCGCTGACTGTCATCCGTTCCGCGTTCCGAGTAGCAGACCACATCGTCCCCGAAATCGCCGGAAGAGCCGCCTTCGAGCTGTTCTGCCGTACCCCGCATCCCGATCGCGTCCCGGAGAAGGAAAGGCGTGCGCTTGAGCAGGCGGCGCCCTTCATGGCCGCGGCGCGGCAGCATCGCCTGACCGCCGGCTCCGGCTGGGTCATGGCGCATGACTTCCGTCCTCCCCAGGAGGTCGAGCGTCGGCGCACCGTCCTCGTCATCCATGGCTGGCATTCGCGAACCGATCACATGACGGCATTGATCGATGCGCTTCGCCGGTCGGGCGCCCGCGTGATCGCCATCGATCTTCCCGGCCACGGCAAGTCCTCCGGCCGCCGGCTCAACATGGCCAATGCCGTCGAAGCCGCCGCCACGGCCGCCGGATGGTTCGGCCCGTTCGACGCGGTCGTCGGCCACTCCTTCGGCGGCGCGGTTGCCGTCAATGCGATCGTCGGCTCCATCCGGGGTATCGCGGCGATCGCGGCCGAACGCCTCGTGCTCATCTCCGCGCCCAACTCCATGCCGGCCTATTTCGCCGATTTCGGCCGCATGATGGACCTCGGCACGCGCACGCAGACGGCGCTTGTCGGCCATGTCGAGCGGGTCTCCGGCCATCCGCTGGACGATTTCGTCGGCGCCAACCAGCTGGCGCAAGTGGATATCCCCACGCTCGTCATTCACGCGCCGGACGACAAGGAGGTGCCGGCCGAGAATGCGAAAGCCTATGCGGGCGCCGGCCGCCACGTGCGCCTTGTGTGGGCGCCGGGCCTGGGTCACCGCCGCATCGTCGCCGGCCCGGGCGTGCTCGCCGAGCTGACGTCCTTCGTCGCGGGCTGGCAGCACGCGGCGTTGGCCCACTGACGGCTCAGCTCCTGGGCTTGCCCGGCGCGTGGGGCAGGCCCGCTTCCTTCCAGGCGGAAAAGCCGCCCTCGATGTGGCTCACCCGCTCGAGCCCAAGATCCTGCGCGGTCTTGGCCGCGAGCGCGGAACGCAATCCGCCGGCGCAGAAGAAGACGAACTGCTTGCCCGAGGAGAAGATGTCCTTGTGATAGGGGCTGTCGGGATCGATCCAGAATTCGAGCATTCCGCGCGGACAATGAAATGCCCCGGCGATCCGTCCTTCGCGGTCGAGTTCCCGCGGGTCGCGCAGATCGACAAGCAGCGTGTCGTCGCGCCCGAGCCTTTCGGACGCGGCATGCGGCGACCATGCCTCGACCTCGGCGTTCGCCTCGTCGAGCATGGTTTGCAGGTTCTTCCTCGCCACCCGTTCTTCCTCCCTGGGGTCCGCCTCAGCGGATCACCACCACCTTGGTGCCGACGCCGACCTGCTCGTACAGGTGAATGACGTCCTCGTTCGCCATGCGGATGCAGCCGGAAGACATTGCCTGCCCGATCGTCCAGGGCTGGTTGGTGCCATGGATACGGTAGAGCGATCCGCCGATATAGAGCGCGCGGGCACCGAGCGGATTCTGTGGGCCGCCGGGCATGTAGGCGGGTAGCTTGCGGCCTTTGGCGGCCTCGCGGCGGATCATCTGCGGGGGAGGGGTCCAGCCCGGCCATTCGGCCTTGCGGGATATCCGGTCCGTACCGGCCCAGGTGAAGCCCTCGCGGCCGACGCCGACGCCGTACTTGATCGCCCGGCCGTTGCCCAGCGTGTAGTAGAGCCGCCGCTCCGCCGTATCGACGATGATCGTGTCCTTGCCGTATCGCCCGTCATAGCGCACCACCTGGCGGGGAATCGGAGACTTGTCGGACGAACGATAGCGGCTGTGTTCCGCCCTCGGCTGACCGCCGCGGAGGAAGCGTGCGAAGGCGTTCTCGGCCTGCGCCGTGCCGGTCGTACCGAAGCCCGGCCCCGGCGCGCACAGGAAAAGGGCCGCCACTACGGTCAGGAGAATACGCGAAGAAAGTCCCGTCATTCCGTCTTTTCCTCTCGATTGGACGGGGGTCCGTCCACTCCGCCTGTCATCATGCGGCCATGTCGCGGTCAGTCAACCTGGGACTCCGGCCAACGCCGCGAAGGATCATCAACGTTGCGTGAGCGTGCGTCGCGGCGAACGGACCGTCAGCCGAGATCGAATTCCTTGAAGAAGTCGTTGCCCTTGTTGTCGATGACGATGAAGGCGGGAAAATCCTCGACCTCGATCCGCCACACGGCCTCCATCCCCAGTTCGGGATACTCCAGCACCTCGACCTTGCGGATGCAGTCCTGGGCCAGCCGCGCCGCCGGTCCTCCGATCGAGCCCAGATAGAAACCGCCGTGCCGGGCGCAGGCCTCGCGCACCTGTCGCGACCGGTTGCCCTTGGCCAGCATCACCATCGACCCGCCGAACGACTGGAACTGGTCGACATAGGCGTCCATCCGCCCCGCGGTCGTCGGGCCAAACGATCCCGAGGCGTAGCCGGCGGGCGTCTTGGCGGGGCCTGCGTAGTAGACCGGATGGTCCTTCATGTAGGCCGGCATCTCCTCGCCGCGTTCGAGCCGCTCGCGGATCTTTGCATGCGCGATGTCGCGGGCGACCACGATCGTCCCGGTGAGGGAAAGCCGCGTCTTCACCGGGTGCTCCGACAGGATCTTCAGGATCTCGGCCATCGGCCTGTTCAGGTCCACCTCGACGACGCCCGATCCGAGCCGCGCCTCGTCGATGTCGGGCATGTAGCGCGCCGGATTGGTCTCCAGTTCCTCAAGGAACACGCCGTCCTTCGTGATCTTGCCGAGCGCCTGCCGGTCCGCCGAGCAGGAGACGCCGAGCCCGATCGGAACCGAGGCGCCGTGGCGCGGCAGGCGGATGACGCGCACGTCGTGGCAGAAATACTTGCCGCCGAACTGCGCTCCGACCCCCATCTGCTGCGTCAGCCGATGCACTTCCGCTTCCATCGCGAGGTCGCGAAACGCGTGCCCGGCCTCGCTGCCCTGCGTCGGCAGGCCATCGAGATAGCGCGTCGAGGCGAGCTTGACGGTCTTTAGGTTCATCTCGGCCGACATCCCGCCGATCACGATCGCGAGGTGATAGGGCGGACAGGCCGCCGTGCCGAGCGTCAGGATCTTCTCCTTCAGGAAATCGATCATCCGGTCGTGCGTCATCAATGACGGCGTGCCCTGGTAGAGGAAGGTCTTGTTGGCCGAACCGCCGCCCTTGGCCACGAACAGGAACTTGTAGGCGTCATCGCCTTCCTCGAAGATGTCGATCTGCGCCGGCAGATTGTTGCGGGTGTTCTTCTCCTCGAACATCGACAGCGGCGCCAGCTGCGAGTAGCGCAGGTTCTTGCGCTCGTAGGCGTCGAGGACGCCCTGGCCGAGCGCCTCCGCGTCGCCGCCTTCGGTCCAGACCCTGCGGCCCTTCTTGCCCATGATGATCGCCGTACCCGTGTCCTGGCACATCGGAAGGATACCGCCGGCCGCGATGTTGGCATTCTTCAGGAGATCGTAGGCGACGAAGCGATCGTTGTCGGTCGCTTCGGGGTCTTGGAGGATGCTCGCGAGCTGCCTGAGATGTCCGGGCCGAAGCAGGTGGTTGATGTCGGTAAAGGCCGCCTCCGAGAGGAGCCGCAACGCCTCCTTTTCGACGACCAGCACATCCTGACCGCGGAAGCTCTCCGTTCCGACATGGTCCGAGGCAAGTTGCCGGTAGGGGGTCGCGTCGGCGGATAGCGGGAAAATCTCGGCGAGAGCCTGTCCGGTCACGATCGGTCTCCTGTTCGGAAGCGCCGGCGCTGTTGTAGCGGCAGGCGGCGAAAAGTCCACGAGCGCAAGCGCCCGCGTCCAATGGCGCCGTATTTTCATGGAAGCTTAACCTTCACGGGATGATTCACTATAGTGGGCTCGGGTGACGCCGGTCGCCGACGGGTCTTCGCAACCCGCTCGGTCCAGGAAGGGCGGGGCTCGAAACGTGCAATCGGACAGATCATGAAGCTACGCCACCGCAGCATCCTCCTCCCCGCCGCCGTCGCTGCCCTTCTGGGCAACGCCGAGCAGCCGGCCCAGGCGCAAAATCTATTCCAGATGCTGTTCGGGGGCGGTATCCAGCAGCGCCAGTCGCGCGAGGATTATCGCGGGCGTCATCAGCGCTACGAGCAGCGCTCGACGCGCCAACCGGCGGTTCGGCCGGCGGCGCGACCGTCGGTAAAGTCCGCCCCAATCACGAAAATCTCGGCTCCATCCTACCACCAGTACAAGGCCGACCCGCTCGTGAAGGTCTCCTTTCGGGAACTGATCGAACGGCCGCGGAACGTCTCTTTCGAGCCGACGCTGAACGCTTCCGGGTTCGGCGAGGCTGTAGGCGGGCTCGAGGGGTTCGACCTTGCGGCGGAGAAGGAGATCGCCAAGGCGATCGAGGACTATTACGGGGAGCATCCCGATTTCATCTGGGTGACGGGCTACAACGCGAACGCACGCTCGGTGGAAGCCATGCGCGTGCTTGGCGCCGCCGGCACCTACGGGCTGGACCCCGCCCAGTACACGGTCACGCCGCCACCCGCCGGGTTCGACCTGTCGAACATGCCGGCACGCAACCGCGAGCTGATCCGGTTCGAGATGGCTCTGTCCGCCCGGGTGCTCCGCTACGTCCGCGACGCCTTTGCGGGACGCGTCAATCCGAACCGCATCTCGGGCTATTATGACTTCCCGGAGAAGCCGCTTGACCTCGCCGCCGTCCTCGCCACGCTTTCCCGCAGCCAGGACGCGCGCTCGTATCTGGAGTCGCGGCATCCGCAGAACGACAGGTACCAGGCCTTGGTGGCCGAACTCGAGGTTCTGCGCGCGAGCGCCGAGAACGACATCGTCGTCGACGCCGGGCTGCTGCTCAAGCCGGGCGGGAGCAGCCCGGAACTGCCCAAGATGCTGAAGCTCTTCGCCCGCGAGGCCGACGACGCTTTCCGCACCGAATACGCGGACCTTCTCGCGCTGAACGTGGATAGCCACACCTATGCCGACGATCTGGTGCCGCTGGTCAAGGCGGCTCAGAAATCCAAGGGGCTCAGTGCCGACGGCGTCATAGGCCCTCGGACTGTCGCGGCGTTCGCGGGGATGTCGAAGGCCGACCGTATTCAAAAGGTAGAGACCGCGCTCGAGCAGTTGCGTTGGCATCCATCCGACCTCGGCAGCCCACGCGTCTTCGTCAACCAGCCGGCTTTCACCGCGACCTACAACGACCATGGCGTCGACCAGCTGTCGATGCGCGTCGTCGTGGGCAAGGTCTCGAACCAGACAAGCTTCTTTTTCGACGAGATCGAGCAGATCGACTACAATCCCTACTGGGGCGTGCCGCAGTCGATCATCGTCAACGAGATGCTGCCGCGTCTGAGGGAAGACCCCGGCTACCTCGACCGTTCGGGATACGAGGTGACGGACTCCAAGGGCCGACGCATCGCTTCCTCGTCGATCAACTGGTGGCAATACGGTAGCAAGGTTCCCTTCAGCGTGCGCCAGACGCCGAGCGAGGCAAACGCGCTCGGGGAACTGAAGATCCTGTTCCCCAACAAGCACGCCATCTACATGCACGACACGCCTTCCAAGAGCCTCTTCGACAAGGACGTACGTGCCTTCAGCCATGGCTGCGTGAGGTTGCACGATCCGCGTGGCATGGCGGCGGCGGTCCTCGGCACCTCCGTCGATCACGTTGCGGAGAAGATCAGCCAGGGACATTCCACTGAAAAGGTGGGCCGCAAGATCCCGGTCTACGTCGCCTACTTCACCGCATGGCCGGACCAGGCCGGCAAGGTCGAGTATTTCTCTGACATCTATGAGCGCGACGACCGCCTTTCCAAGGCGCTCGAAGCCGTCGCCGAGGTTCGCTCGGCCTCCGGCTGAGCCGTCGGGGCGGGCGGCATCGCCCGTCCACTGGTCGTCGTTCCGCTACCGGTTCTGCGTCAGGCTGTAGAGAAACTGCGCGATGTCGCTCTCGAGCGGGAACGACAGCATTCCCATGACCGAATAACCGAGCAGCCACGGCATCAGGTAGAACCTGATCATGAAGAAGAACCAGGCAACGAATAGCGGCACGAGCGGTTCGATGAGGAAGCCTGGCGTGAGCGGCCGGAAGACGCGCAGGATCGGGTTGGTCGCGCGCACGAAGAACCGCATGAAGAAGAAGTCCGAATCTTCCGGAAGGAAGAGGTTCATCGCCGCGCGGCCGATCAGCGTCCACATCACCAGTCCCAGGATGTAGTCCACCACGATCACCCAGATCGGGTGCATGAAGATCAGGTCTTCCAAGAAATAACGCCTCCCAAGGAAAAGGGCGGGAGCAAGTCCCGCCCTCTCTCGTTCGCTCTAGCCTTGCTCAGTGGCCGGTTGCAAGGATGGTCTTGCCGCTCGGTATGCGCACCTCGTCGACCATGTCCTGCACCTCGCGCGAGGGCGCCGGCGTCAGCAGGCTGACGGCGACCATGCACACGAGGCTGACCGGCATCCCGATGATGCCGAAGCGGATGTGATCGATGCCCCACCACGGATCCATGAGCCCGTTGTAGACCATGTAGAGGTACCACGAGCCGGCGACGAAGCCGCCGACCATGCCGGCGATCGCACCGGCGGTGTTGGCCCGTTTCCACCATATGCCCAGCACCAGCGGGAAGAAGAGGCCGGAGCAGGCGAAGTCGAACGCCCACGCGACCGCGCCGAGGATTCCCGTCAGTTTCAGCGACGCGACCAGTGCGGCGGCCGCGCCGATGAACAGCAGGAGCACGCGGGCGACGATCAAACGCCGCGACGTGTCCGCCTTCGGGTCGATGATCTTGTAGTAGAGATCATGCGACAGAGCGTTCGCGATGGCGAGCAGCAGCCCGTCCGCCGTCGACATCGCGGCGGCCAGACCGCCCGCCGCGACGAGACCCGAAATCACGTATGGCAGTCCGGCGATTTCCGGCGTTGCCAGCACGACGATGTCGGGCCGCATGAAGAACTCGTTGATCTCCACCAGGCCGTTGCCGTTGCTGTCCACGACACCGAGCATTCCGACCGACATCCAGTGCTGGATCCACTCGAGATTCATCACCGTCTCGTAGGAACTGCCGATGATTGCCGTCGGCAGGCTGGGGTCGAGAAGCTGGAGCTTCGTCAGCGTGGCGAGTGCCGGTGCCGAGAAGTACAGCAGGAAGATGAACAGCAGCGACCAGCCGACCGAACGGCGGGCCGAGCGGACGGATGGCGTGGTGAAGTAGCGCATGAGGATGTGCGGTAGCGAGGCCGTGCCGGCCATCATGCAGATGGCGAGCGAGACCATCGCCCATCCCTTGCCCGAGGGCGCGTTCTGCGGCGTCGTCAGAACCGAAACGCCGGTTATGCCGGCCTCTCGCAGTTGGGCGATCGCTTCGGGTGCGGCGGCCGCCCCGACACCGAGCTGGGTCTCCAGCGCGGCGATCTGATTGACGGCGTCGCCGTAGGAGAAGTGCGGGATGATCCCGAAGCCCTGCTTGTTCGACATCCAGATGATCGGCACCAGGTAGGCGATGATCAGCACGATGTATTGCGCAACCTGGGTCCAGGTCACGCCACGCATGCCGCCGAGCATCGAGCAGATGAAGATGCCGAGCAGCCCGAGCCAGACGCCGAACTCGAACGGGACGCCGAGCGTCTGCGCGGCGATCGTTCCGGTCGCGTTGATCTGCGCCGTCACGTAGGTGAAGGACGCCACGACGAGCACGATGACGGCGCAAAGCCGGGCCGTGTTGCCGCCATAGCGCGTGCCGATGAAGTCCGGCACCGTGTAGCAGCCGAACTTGCGCAGATAGGGCGCCATCAGCGAGTTCACGAGCACGTAGCCGCCCGTCCACCCGACGATGAAGCCGAGGTAAGGATATCCGCCGAAATATACGCCGCCGGCGAGCGCCACGAAAGATGCGCCCGACATCCAGTCGGCCGCCGTTGCCATGCCGTTGTAGAGCGCCGGCACCTCGCGTCCTGCGACGTAGTAGGCGTCGACTTCCGCCGTCCTGGAAAGCCAGCCGATGACCGCGTAGATCGCGATCGTGAAGAGCAGGAAGCCGATGCCGATCGTCTCGGCTCCGACGCCCATTTGCTCGAGCACCGCCATGAAGGCGAAGAAGACAAGGAAGCCGAGCGTATAGAGCGCGTAGACCTTGCCCAGATTGTCGATGAAGCGGCCCCGTCCGGCCGTTGTGGTAGCCATCGTCGCGCCCCCCTCAGTCGCCGACGCCGAACTCGTCGTCGATCTGGTCCTGGCGCCAGTTCTGCACCCAGATCAGCACGACGAACGCGATGAGCGAACCCTGGACGGACATGTAGTATCCGAACGGGAAGCCCAGGAACGTGAACGAGTTGAGCGGTGCCGCCGCCCACGGGATGATGATTGCAAAGAGAACCCAGAGGGCCAGGATCACGTAGGTCAAGTTTCTGGTCTTGATCCAGTGCTGTGCCCGGGCCCCAGCGTCTGCGCTGGCCATCGAAGTTACCTCCCCTCGAGCGTGCCCGCGCGGGATGCCCGGACACAAGCCGCCCCGACCAGGATGGATTCGGGGCTGTGTAAATGATTAACCTCGAATACCCCTTGTGCAAATAATCCTATCGTAGCATGTCCAACGAGCCTTCCGGCCATCGGGTGAGCATGAAGCACGTCGCCAGCCAAATCGTCGAAGCCGCCCGCTGGGTGCGCGAGAGCATCTCCAAACTGTCCATCCGGCGCGATTCGGCCCCGATCGACAGTGTCGAGCGCGTCTGCCACTTCGCGCGCACCCGCGCCGCCCTGATCTCGCAGAAGAAGCTCTACGGCTACCTCAAGGAGAGAATGGGAACCCGCTATCCGAAGATGTTCACCGACGAGATCTTCGTGCAGTCGATCAACGTCGCGAAGCTCCATGTCTACGCAGCCAGCCTCGCGGACCTCACGTGCTTCTGCGTCGCGAATGCCACCGGGGACCCGGCCTTCGCGAACGATGACCGTGACCGTATTGCGCGCGAGTGCTTCCGGGCGGGAATCGAGGAGAACACGGGCGAGGCATCGCAGGCGGATCGCCAGGCCTGGATCGATGCCTTCGATGCACGTCTGGCGAAGACGGTCTGGTCCATGCGCCGCGCCGGCGGCCAGCACTTCATCGAATGTGGACCGGCGCTGATCCGCTGGGCTCCTATTGCCGACGAACTGAAGCGGTACGACCGCGAGATCGTGGAGAACTCCATACGCTACGCGTTCGTCGAGGTGCGGACCGATTTCCTCAACCGTCTCGACGGTGTAGCCGTGGCAGGGGACTGGCGGCGGATCGACGGATGACGCAAACCCGCATTGCCGCGGCTGCATCGACCCGGGCGCGGTGTCGTGGCTATTGAGCCGGTGATTGCTTCTCCATAAGAAGGGAAGCGTGCGGAGTGGGGAAGCGCTGCTTTGATGTTCAAGAAAATCCTGATTGCCAACCGTGGCGAGATCGCCTGCCGCGTCATCAAGACCGCCAGGAAAATGGGTATTGCGACCGTTGCCGTCTATTCGGATGCCGACCGCGACGCGGTGCATGTCGAGATGGCCGACGAGGCCGTCCACATCGGTCCGGCAGCGGCCGCTCAGAGCTATCTGGTCGGCGAGAAGATCATCGAGGCGTGCAAGGCGACGGGCGCCGAGGCGGTGCATCCGGGCTACGGCTTCCTCTCCGAGCGCGCCTCCTTTTGCGCCGCGCTGGAAAAGGAGGGCATCGTCTTCATCGGTCCCAAGCCCCGGGCCATCGAGGCGATGGGCGACAAGATCGAATCGAAGAAGTTCGCCAATGCGGCAAAGGTGAACACCGTGCCGGGCTGGCTCGGCGTCATCGAGGACGCCGATCATGCAGTGAGGATCGCCGGGGAGATCGGCTATCCTGTGATGCTCAAGGCGTCCGCCGGCGGCGGCGGCAAGGGCATGCGCATTGCCTGGAACGACGCCGAGTGCCGCGAAGGTTTCCAGTCTTCGAAGAACGAGGCGAAGTCCTCCTTCGGCGACGACCGCGTCTTCATCGAGAAGTTCGTCGTCGACCCGCGCCACATCGAGATCCAGGTGCTCGGCGACGGCCACGGCAACGTCGTCTATCTCGGCGAGCGCGAATGCTCGATCCAGCGCCGCAACCAGAAGGTCGTGGAAGAGGCTCCGTCGCCCTTTCTCGACGAAGCAACCCGGCGCGCCATGGGCGAGCAGTCAGTCGCTCTCGCCAAGGCCGTGGAATACCAGAGCGCCGGTACGGTGGAATTCATCGTCGACAAGGAGCGCAATTTCTACTTCCTCGAGATGAACACACGCCTTCAGGTCGAGCATCCGGTGACGGAACTGATCACCGGCATCGATCTGGTGGAGCAGATGATCCGCGTCGCCGCTGGCGAGGAACTGTCGATCCGCCAGGAGGACATCAAGCTGAACGGCTGGGCGGTCGAGAGCCGGCTCTATGCGGAAGACCCCTACCGCAATTTCCTGCCGTCGATCGGCCGCCTGACGCGCTACCGGCCGCCGCAGGAGGGGCGTTTCGGCGACGTGGTGATCCGCAACGACACCGGCGTCACCGAAGGCGCCGAAATCTCGATGTTCTACGACCCGATGATCGCCAAGCTCTGCACCTGGGCGCCGACCCGCATCGAAGCAATCGACGCGATGTCGGACGCGCTCGACGCGTTCGTGGTCGACGGGATCGAGCACAACATCCCCTTCCTCGCGGCGCTGATGCAGCATCCCCGCTGGCGCGAAGGGCGGCTTTCGACCGCCTTCATCGCGGAAGAGTATCCGGACGGTTTCGAACCCATCCTTCCGACCGACGAGGAAAAGACCATCCTGGCCGCTGTCGCCCTGTCGGTCGAACTCCTGCGCAAGGATCGGCTGGACCGGCTGACCGGCCGTCTGGCACCCCACTCCGGCGTGCTGAAGGCCGACTGGGAGGTCAAGATCGGCGACGAGTACATTCCCGTCAGCATCACGGAAGGGATGATCTCGATCCCCTTCGAGATGGATGTCTGCGTCGCGGGGGGCGAACCATTGACCGTAGCGTCCGCCTGGCGTCCCGGCGAGGCGGTGTGGCAGGGAACCGTCGGGAAACGTTCCGTGACGGCGCAGCTGCGGCCGATCGCCAACGGCCTTCGCATCGCCTGGAAGGGCATGTCGGTGACGGCCCGCGCCATGCTGCCGGCGACCGCCGCACTCGACCGGCTGATGCCTGTCAAGTTGCCGCCGGACACCTCTAAGCTGCTTCTGTGCCCGATGCCGGGAATGGTCGTCTCGATCGCGGTCGAGGAAGGGCAGGAGGTCAAGGCCGGCGAGACGCTGGCCGTCGTCGAGGCCATGAAGATGGAGAATGTGCTCCGCGCCGACCGCGACCTGACGGTCACGAAGGTGAACGCCAAACCGGGCGAGAGTCTTGCGGTCGACGCCGTGATCATGGAGTTCGCCTGAAGTACGTTTGATTCCGGTTCTGCGGCGGATTACATTCCCACCATTCCCACCATTCCCACCATTCCCCCGACCTTCGAATGCTGCCGGGGAGGGGCCTGATTCGACGGCTTACGGCTTGTTGCCGAGGCGCTTCACGGAAATCCTGATTCGCAGCTTTGCAAGGCGTGTGCGTGAGGGCCGGGCCTCGCGAACGATCCGTACTGAGTAGTGGACAGCCCGACATCACGGCTATCGGCACTGGACGCCCGTGGCTCCTGCAACGATGATGCCGCAAGAATTCCCTGAAGCCCCGAGTCTCATGGCCGAAGAACGCAAGATCCGCGATCCGCTGAAGCGCGCCGCGGCGGAAGCCGCCGCTCCGCCGGCGCGCGTGCGCACCTTCATCCACCTTCGCGTCCACTCGGCCTATTCGCTGCTCGAAGGCGCGCTGCCGCTGAAGAAGATCGTGGCGCATGCGGTTGCCGACGGCGCGCCGGCGATCGCGGTGGCCGACACGTCCAATCTCTTCGGCGCGCTGGAATTCGCGCAGTATGCCGCAAAGGACGGCGTCCAGCCGATCATCGCCTGCCAGCTTGAACTCGCCTTTCTGGGCGAGGAGCCACAGTCGAGCCGCGGCCACGGGCGAGCCGCCGGCCGGGAGCGCGCGTCGGTCGTGCTGATCGCGGCCACCGAGGCGGGTTACGCCAATCTCGTCCGCATCGTCAGCCGCGCCTATCTGGAGACCCCGCCCGGCGACCCGGTGCAGGTGCGCGAGGAGTGGCTCGCCGCGCTGTCTGACGGCGTCATCTGCCTGACGGGCGGCGAGGGCGGCCCGATCGGCTGCGCCCTGAAGGGGGACCGTCCCGCATTGGCCGAGGACCGCCTGCTCAGGCTGAAAAGCGTCTACGGCGACCGCCTCTACGTCGAATTGCAGCGTCCGAAGGGCTACGACCGCGCGGTCGAGGCGGCGACGGTGGAACTCGCCTATGCGCACGACCTGCCGCTCGTCGCCACCAACGAGGCGTTTTTCCCGACGCGCGACGACTACGACGCGCATGACGCGCTGATCGCCATCGCCGAGGGCTCGGTGATCGGCGACGACAACCGCAGGCGACTGACGCCGGACAATTTTCTCAAGTCACAGGGCGAGATGTCCGCACTCTTCGCGGACCTGCCGGAAGCGATCGACAACACCGTCGAAATCGCCATGCGCTGTTCCTACTATCCGAGGAACCGCAGCCCGATCCTGCCGCGCTTCACGTCCGCGTCCGCCGACGATGCCGAAGCCGCCGAACTGGCCGAGACGGAGGAACTGAAGCGCCAGGCGCGCGAGGGCCTCGCAATGCGGCTGGAAACGCTTGGCGCCTCGCCCGGATACACCCACGAGCAATATGCCGAACGGCTCGAATACGAGCTCGGCGTCATCGAGCGGATGAAGTATCCGGGCTACTTCCTGATCGTCGCAGACTTCATCAAGTGGGCCAAGGCGCACGACATCCCCGTCGGTCCGGGGCGCGGTTCGGGCGCCGGCTCGCTGGTCGCCTATGCGCTGACGATCACCGACGTCGACCCGCTGCGTTTCTCGCTGCTGTTCGAGCGCTTCCTCAATCCCGACCGCGTGTCGATGCCCGACTTCGACATCGACTTCTGCCAGGATCGTCGCGACGAGGTGATCCGCTACGTGCAGGAGAAATACGGCCGCGACCAGGTCGCCCAGATCATCACCTTCGGCACGCTGCAGGCGAGGGCGGTGCTGCGCGACGTAGGGCGCGTGCTGCAGATGCCCTACGGCCAGGTGGACCGGCTCTGCAAGATGGTGCCGGCCAATCCCGCCAACCCGGTCAAGCTCGCCGACGCCATCGCCGCCGAGCCGCGCTTCCAGGAGGAGATGGACAAGGAACCGATCGTCGTGCAGCTGCTCGACATCGCCAAGAAGCTCGAAGGCCTCTACCGCCACGCATCCACCCATGCGGCGGGCATCGTCATCGGCGACCGGCCGCTGTCGGAACTCGTGCCGATGTACCGCGATCCGCGCTCCGACATGCCGGTCACGCAGTTCAACATGAAGAAGGTCGAGGACGCCGGACTGGTCAAGTTCGACTTCCTCGGCCTGAAGACGCTGACGGTGCTGGACACCGCCGTGAAGCTCGTCAAGCGGCGCGGCATCGACATCGATCTCGCCAGGCTGCCGCTGGACGACGAGAAGACCTACCAGATGCTGGCGCGCGGCGAGGTCGTCGGGGTGTTCCAGGTGGAATCGGCCGGCATGCGCAAGGCGCTGATCGGCATGAAGCCCGACCGCATCGAGGACATCATCGCGCTGGTGGCGCTCTATCGTCCCGGCCCGATGGAGAACATTCCGACCTACAACGCGCGCAAGCACGGCGAGGAGGAGATCGCCTCGATCCATCCGAAAATCGACCACCTGGTGAAGGAGACGCAAGGCGTCATCGTCTACCAGGAGCAGGTGATGCAGATCGCCCAGGAACTGGCCGGCTACACGCTCGGACAGGCCGACCTCTTGCGCCGCGCCATGGGCAAGAAGATCCGCGCCGAGATGGACAAGCAGCGTGGCGTCTTTGTCGAAGGCGCGGTGAAGAACGGCGTTTCCAAGCAGCAGTCCGACTTCATCTTCGACCTTTTGGCGAAGTTCGCCGACTACGGCTTCAACAAGTCGCATGCCGCCGCCTATGCCATCGTCTCCTACCAGACCGCCTACATGAAGGCGCACTATCCGGTCGAATTCCTGGCCGCGTCAATGACGCTCGATATGAACAACACCGACAAGCTTGCCGACTTCCGGCAGGATGCCCTGCGCCTCGGCATCGAGGTCCTTGCGCCCTCGGTGAAGACCTCCTACCGCGCTTTCGAGGTCGGCGAGAACCGCATCTACTACGCGCTCGCCGCCATCAAGGGCGTGGGGGAGGCCGCCGTCGAGCACATCGTGGCAAAGCGCAAGGAAAAGCAGTTCGAGACTCTGGAGGATTTCTGCGAGCGCATCGATCCCAGGATCGTCGGCAAGCGGGTGCTGGAAAGCCTGGTCTGCGCCGGCGCGCTGGACTGTTTCCAGCGCGGCCGGGCGGAACTCTTTGCCGGCGTCGAACGGATGATGGGCCTGGCGCAGCGCGCGGCGGAAGACGCCCAGTCCGGACAGCACGACATCTTCGGTATGGCGCTCGCCGGCCCCCGCGAGCCGCTGCGGTTACCCGCGGTCGAACCCTGGGAACCGGCCGACATGCTGCACCGGGAGTTCCAGGCGGTCGGCTTCTATCTCTCCGCCCATCCGCTCGACGAGTACAAGCCGGTGCTGGAGCGCTTGCGGGTGCAGACCTGGGCCGAATTCTCGGCGGCCGTGAAGCGCGGCGCCACCGCCGGCCGCCTTGCCGGCACCGTCACCTCCAAACAGGAGCGCAAGACGCGGACGGGCAACAGAATGGGCGTGGTGACGTTCTCCGACACCAGCGGCCAGTACGAGGCAGTGCTTTTCTCCGAGACGCTGGCGCAGTTCCGCGATCTCCTGGAGCCCGGCCGCTCGCTGGTCATCACGGTCGCGGCCGAGGACCGGCCCGAGGGCGTGAGCCTGCGCATCCAGACGGTGCAATCGCTGGAAGACGAGGCCGGCCGCATCAAGCAGGCGCTCCGCGTCTACGTCCGCGACGCCGACCCGGTCCCGGCACTCGCCTCGCGCCTGTCGCAACGCGGCGAGGGGCAAGTGAGCCTCATCGTCATCAAGGAAGGCGGCAAGGGCGAGGTCGAGATCGAGCTTCCCGACCGTTACAAGGTCTCGCCGCAGATCGTGTCGGCGATGCGGGCCGTGCCGGGCGTGGTCGAGGTCGAACTGGTCTAGGCCTTCACGAAAGGCTCGCCGCTGTCATTCAAAGTGTTGCGTTCTCACGAGCCGGTCGCTTGCCACGCGCGCGGCGGCGCTCACATACCTCTGGACGAAAAGTCAGACGCCGGACCCGAGAATCGGACGCCAATGAGAAAGACAATCCTTGCCGCCCTGGGGCTCGCGCTTTGCCTGGGGTCGCCGGCCGCCGCTTCGGATACTGAATTCCTTCAGTCGCTGGAAGGAAACTGGACCGGCGGCGGTCCCGTCCGGATGACGGCGGCGTCCAAGCCTGTGAACGTCTCGTGCCGCATCGTCGGCGACGCCGGCTCCGATACGATTTCCCTCAATGGCGACTGCCGCGCGATGCTCGTCTTCTCGACCCGGCTCGGGGCTGAACTGAAGGTCTCGCAGGGGCGGTATGCGGGATCGTATGTCGGGTCGCCGCGCGGCACCGCCGACCTCGCCGGCAGCCGCAACGGCCGGACGCTCGAACTCGCGCTCCAGTGGCCGGGTCATCCGCAGGCCTCCATGACGCTCGCCAGTCCGAGCGAGAACGTCATGATCCTCACCACGGTTGAGAAGCACCCCGAGACCGGAAAACCGGTGGAAACCGCAAGGCTCGAATTGAAACGCGACTGAGAAGCGGAGCCCGTCCGCGGTTAGTGCATCGCCGTCGGTTTCGGCTCGTAGCGTCCGTCGGGCGTCTTGACGAAGAACTCCGCGATCTGCGGATGCCGGACCGGCTCGCCGGACTCGTCCGGTACCAGGTTCTGTTCCGAGACGTAGGCGATGTACTCGCTCTCGGCGTTCTCGGCCAGCAGATGGTAGAACGGCTGGTCCTTGCGCGGCCGGATGTGCTCCGGGATCGCCTCGTACCATTCGTCGGAGTTGGCGAACTCCGGATCGACGTCGAAGATCACGCCCCGGAACGGGAACAGCCGGTGGGAAACCACCTGGCCGATCTGGAACTTGGCTTGTCGTATAGAACGCATATGTGTCACCACCCGCGATTATAAGTGGCGCAACCCGCACGCCAGTTCAATAGCGGTTGTGCTTGACGCACCGTCTCGCAGCGGCTAGCGCGACGGCGGTTCTCGGGCGCATTCATTCATGGCAGACATCTTCGGGCTCGTACTACCGTTCTTCGGGCTGATCTTCCTCGGATTCATCGTCGCCAGAATCGTCCGCCAGCCGCTCGAAGCGCTCGGCTGGATGAACATCTTCATCATCTATGTCGCGCTGCCGGCACTGTTTTTCCAGCTTCTATCGCGGACGCCGATCGAGCGCCTCACGGAATGGGGCTACATCTTCGGCGCGGTGTTTTCCACCTACGTGATGTTCGCTCTGATGTTCGTCGGCTCGGCGATCGTCTCGCGGGGCGAGATCGCGGAGAGCACGATCAAGGGACTGGCCGCGGCCTACGGCAACATCGGCTACATGGGGCCGGGCATTGCTCTTCTCGCCTTCGGCGAGGCCGCGGCCGTGCCGGTCGCGCTGATCTTCTGCTTCGAGAACATCATGCATTTCGCGATCGCGCCGATGATGATGGCGCTCTCCGGCGGCGAGAAACGCTCGTTCGGATCGCTGGTCCTCGACGTCGTCAAGCGGATCGTCCTCCACCCCTTCATCATAGCCACGGCCGTCGGGGTTTCTGCCGCCGCCTTCGCCTGGACGCCGCCCGAGGCGCTCCAGAGGCTTCTGGAGATGCTCGCCCGAGCGGCCGCGCCCTGCGCTCTCTTCACCATGGGGGTGACGCTGGCGCTGCGGCCGCTGAAGCGGGTTCCCCACGCCATGGCCTCGATCGCGGCGATCAAGCTGATCCTGCACCCCTTGCTCTGCTATCTGGTACTGAGTGCGATCGGCGACTTCGATCCCGTCTGGGTCTACACCGCCGTGCTGCTGGCCGGCCTTCCGACCGCGACCAACGTCTTCGTCATCGCCCAGCAATACGGCGTCTGGACGGAGCGGGCGTCGGCGAGCGTCCTGATCACGACGGTACTTTCGGTCTTCACCGTCACCGGGCTGCTCTATCTGATCAAGAGCGGCGTGCTACCGCCCGACCTCTTCCCTGCGTCGTGAGAAGAGCTTGCCGAACCCGGATCCCGGCTCCAGCCCTTCGCGCATGAACATGGCGCGCAGCGGCGCGGATGCCCCCAGGAGGCCGAGCCCGGCGGAGCGGGCAAGCTGCGCCGGCAGGAGATCGGAGAGCAGCGAGCGGTTGAGCGCATTGACCGCTCCGGTGCGGGCGAGGATGTCGGGTCCCCGGCGCAGCGAATAGGCGCGCAGCGCGGCCGAGGACCCAGGATCCTCCTTGTGGCTGCGCGCCGTCGCCACGAGATCGCGGATGTCCCGGATGCCGAGATTCAGCCCCTGGGCGCCGATCGGCGGGAAGACATGCGCGGCCTCGCCGACGAGCGCCACGCGCTTTCGCGCGAAGCTCGACGGCAACGCCGCCGAAAGCGGGTAAACCTGGCGGCCCGGTTCGACGGTGACCTTTCCGAGCATCGATTGCATCTGCTCCTCGACCAGCCCGGACAGCTCCTCGTCGCTGATCTCGGCGAGATGCTGCGCCCGCTCGGGGCGGAGCACCCACACCAGGCTCGATCGCTGGCCGGGCAGGGGCACCTGCGTGAACGGGCCGGTTTCGGTGTGGAACTCGGTGGAGACGTCGCCATGCGGGCGGTGATGGGCAAAGTTGAAGACCAGCGCCGCCTGCCTGTAGGCATGCGTGGCGACGCGGATACCGGCGGCTTCCCGCGCCTTCGAATTCCGCCCATCGGCGGCCACGACCAGCCGGGCGGCGATCGGCGGAGCCTCCTTCGGGAACGCCTCGACGAATTCGGCGCCCGCCTGCCAGTGCGACACGACCTCGCGAGTCCAGCTGATCTCCGCCCGCGCCGCTACCGCGGCTTCGAGTTCCCGCACCAGCGCGCCGTTGGGCATGTTCCAGCCGAAGGCTTCCTCTCCGATCTCGCTGGCGTGGAAGGAGACGGGACGGCTGCGCAGCAGGCGCCGCGTCGCGTCCACGATGCGCATCGCCCGCAGCGGCGCGCCATGCGCCAGCACTGCGTCCTTGAGCCCGAGTCCGTCCAGGAATTTCAGGGACGGCATCATCAGGGCCGTCGTGCGGCGGTCCTCGCCGGAGGCGGCCGGACCGATCAGTTCGACGCCGAAGCCCGAATCGGCGAGCGCGAGGGCCGCGATCAGTCCCGCCGGCCCCGCACCGGCGACGATGATGTCTTTCGCGTCCGCCTTGTCCATCGCGCAACCCTCGATCCTGTTCCGCACGTCTCGGTGCGGTCCTTGTATATGGCGGCTGGAGGTCTCCGATCAACGCGGCGCGATGCATCATGGCTTGTGCGGCGGACGGCGCTGACTGTACTGTCCGTGCGAGAATCCGCGGGAGGACAAGGGACGAATGGTTGCACGGGGCCCGACGCGGTCGGATAGACAGGGGAGACCGCTGGATCGCTCAACCGTTTCGCCGCGTTGTTTGCGAATGGCCGTCTATTCGAAGCAGGACCGGCATCGACCGTGAACAAGAATATCATCGGCCGCAAGCTCGCCGAACGGATTCCCCTGAGCCGCAAGAAGGTGACGTGGCCGCAGGCGCGCGCCTTTTCGGTTCATCTGCTCACCGCCTCCGGCTCTTTCCTGGCATTCCTGTCGCTCGTGGCCGCGAGCGAGGAGCGCTGGACGGCCATGTTCTGGTGGCTGGGCCTCGCCCTCTTCGTCGACGGGATTGACGGGCCGATCGCGCGCAAGCTGCAGGTCAAGACGGTGCTGCCGACCTGGTCCGGCGACTTGCTCGACAACATCATCGACTATGTCACCTACGTGCTCATTCCCGCTTTCGCGCTCTACCAGCGCGGCTTCATGGGCGAGGGGCTGTCGTTTCTGTCGGCCGCCATCATCGTGGTCTCCAGCGCGATCTACTACGCCGACACGGGGATGAAGACGAAGGAGAACTTCTTCAAGGGGTTTCCGGTCGTCTGGAACATGGTCGTGTTCACCCTCTTCGTCATCGAGCCGGGTGAATGGGTGTCGTTCGCCGTCGTCGTCTTCGCAGGCATTCTCACATTCCTGCCCATCAATTTCCTGCATCCCGTGCGCGTCCAGCGGCTGCGCAACATCAATTTGCCGATCTTCTTCGCCTGGTGCATCTTCGGGGCGATCGCCCTCGTCCAGGACATGCGGGCATACGACTTCGTGAAGATCGGCATTGCCGTCACCGGCGTCTATCTGTTCGTCATCGGCGGGATCATGCAGTTATTTCCGTATCTTGGAGCAAGGAGTTCAAAGAGTGCCTAAGGCAGTGAGAGTTCACAACCACGGCGGCCCGGAAGTCCTGGTCTATGAAGACGTCGACGTCGGTTCACCGGGAGCGGGTCAGGTTCGCGTGCGGCATACCGCGATCGGCCTGAACTTCCTCGACACCTATTTCCGCAGCGGCCTCTATCCGGCGCCGAACGGCCTGCCGCTGATCGCCGGCAATGAGGCCGCGGGCGTGGTCGAGGAGGTAGGCGAGGGCGTCGACTGGCTGAAACCGGGCGACCGCGTCGCCTACGTCGGCCCGATCGGATCCTACTGCGAAGCGCGGGTCATGCCGGTCGGAACGCTCGTCAAGGTGCCCGACGGCGTCACCGACGACCAGGCCGCGGCCATGATGCTGAAGGGTATGACGGCCGAGTATCTGCTCAACCGTACCTTCAAGGTGAAGCCGGGCGACACGATCCTCTACCATGCGGCCGCCGGCGGTGTCGGCCTTCTGGTCGGCCAGTGGGCGAAGCACATCGGCGCGACCGTCATCGGAACGGCCGGCGGTCCCGAAAAGGTCGCGCTCGCCAAGGCCCACGGCTTCGATCACGTCATCGACTACAATTCGCAGGATTTCGTCGAGGAGGTGAAGTCTCTAACCGGCGGGAAAAAGTGCGACGTCGTCTACGATTCGGTCGGCAAGGACACGTTCCCCGCATCGCTCGACTGCCTGCGGCCGTTCGGGCTCTTCGTCAGCTTCGGCCAGTCGTCAGGACCCATCCCGCCGTTCAACCTGGGCATTCTCTCGCAGAAGGGATCGCTGTACGCCACGCGGCCGACGCTGTTCACTCATGCGGCACGGCGCGAGGACCTTGAATCGATGGCCGCGAACCTCTTCGACGTCGTGGCGAAGGGCATCGTGAAGGTCGAAATCAACCAGCGCTACGCCCTGAAGGACGCCGCGCAGGCCCATACCGACCTCGAAAACCGCAAGACCACCGGTACGACGATTCTCCTGCCTTGATATTGTGCCGGAATTGTTGAAGCTCTTTCAATGAGCAGGTCGCTTTCCGCGGCGCGAGGGGCGCGCCTACGATCGCGATCGGGAACATAAAGAAAAAGAATGGGGTAGGCAGTTTGGCGGACGAAGGCGCTCAAGGGGGCGTGACCCTTCTCGATGTCCGCGGTCTCACGAAGATCTTCGGGAGCCTGAGGGCGTGCGACGGGATCGACCTCGACATCGCCCGGGGCGAGATCCATGCCCTGCTCGGCGAGAACGGTGCCGGCAAGTCCACGCTCGTCAAGATGCTCTTCGGCTCGCTTGAGCCGAACGCGGGGGAAATCCGCTGGGAAGGCCGCGCGGTGCGCATCGCCAACCCCAGCGAGGCGCGCAAGCTCGGCATCGGCATGGTCTTCCAGCACTTTTCGCTCTTCGAGGCGTTGACGGCCGCCGAGAACATCGCGCTGTCGCTGGACGACAAGACCCCCATCTCGACCATCGCCGCTAAGGCGCAGGCGCTCTCCTACAGCTACGGACTTCCGCTCGATCCCTACGCGATGGTCGGCGACCTGTCGGTCGGCGAACGGCAACGCATCGAGATCATCCGCTGCCTGCTCCAGACCCCGCAGCTGATCATCCTCGACGAGCCCACCTCGGTGCTCACCCCGCAGGAGGCCGACAAGCTCTTCGAGACGCTGGAAAGGCTGCGCGGCGAGGGCAAGTCGATCCTCTACATCTCGCACAGGCTGGAGGAGGTGAAGCGCATGTGCGACCGCGCCACCGTGCTGCGCCACGGCAAGGTGGTCGGCCACTGCGATCCCCGCAAGGAAACCGCGGCCTCGCTCGCCAACATGATGGTGGGCAGCGAAGTGCATGCGGTCGTGCGCGAGCATTCCAGTGCCATCGCGAGCGCCGAGGTGCTCCTGCGCATCGACCGGCTGAGCCGCGCGCCGGCGACGCCTTTTTCCATTCCCCTGCGCGACATCTCGCTGGATGTTAGAGCGGGCGAGGTCATCGGCATCGCGGGTGTTGCCGGCAACGGCCAGGGCGAGTTCTTCGAGGCGATCTCGGGGGAAGTCGTGCAGGACCGGCCCGGGACGGTCACCGTCAGAGGCAAGCCGGCCGGGCGCGACGGCATCTCCGCGCGGCGCATGATGGGTGCGGCCTTCGTGCCAGAGGAGCGGCTCGGCCATGGCGCCGCGCCTGCCATGAAGCTGTCCGACAATCTGCTCCTGTCGCGCCACGCGACCGACCGCAACGCCTATCTCGGCGCGGCCGGCACGATCCGCAACGGCGCGGTTTCGGCCGCCGCCAAACGCATCAACCAGGAAATGGACGTGCGCAAGAGCGCGGAGGACCCGCCGGCCTCTGCGCTGTCGGGCGGCAATTTGCAGAAGTTCATCATCGGGCGCGAGCTCGACCGCAAGCCTGCGGTGCTGGTCGTCAACCAGCCGACCTGGGGCGTCGATGCGGGTGCTGCCTCGCGCATCCGCCAGGCGCTGATCGAACTCGCCCGCGACGGGTCGGCCGTGCTGGTGATCAGCCAGGACCTGGACGAACTCTTCGAGATTTCCGACGCGATCGCCGTCATGCACAATGGCGAACTGTCGAAGCCGCTGCCGCGCGCCGAGGCTACGTTCGAGAAGATCGGCCTCCTGATGGGCGGCGCCGAGCCCGGCCATGTCCACGATCACGCGGCGGAGCCGGCCTGATGCGCATCGAACTCGTCCGCCGGCCGCTGCAGTCGAAGCTCTTCTCCGCGCTGTCTCCCTTCATCGCCTTCGCGCTCATGGTGATCGCCGGCGCCATCATCTTCGCCGCTCTCGGCAAGAACCCGGTCGACGGCCTCTACGCCTATTTCATCGATCCGCTGACGGAGGTCTGGTCGCTGCACGAACTGGCGATCAAGGCCGCGCCGCTGATCCTGATCGCCGTCGGGCTCTCGGTCTGCTTCCTCTCCAGCAACTGGAACATCGGCGCCGAGGGACAGTTCACCATGGGCGCGATCGCGGGCAGCGTCATCCCGCTCTACTTCCCCGACTTCCAGAATGCCTCCGTGCTGCCGCTGATGCTGATCTTCGGCGCCGTCGGCGGCGCGCTCTATGCCGGCATCCCGGCGATCCTGAAGGCGCGCTTCAACACCAACGAGATCCTGACGTCGCTCATGCTTGTCTATGTCGCCCAGCTGATCCTCGACTGGCTGGTGCGCGGACCCTGGCGCGACCCGGCGGCGATGAGCTTTCCGCAGGCGCCGCCTTTCCACTCCTGGGCGATCGTGCCGGAACTGTTCCCGATGTCGGGCCGCGCCAACTGGGGAATCGTCTTCGCCATCGTCGCGGCGATCGGCATCTGGTTCATGATGTCGCGCACGCTCAAGGGGTTCGAGATCAAGGTCATCGGCCAGAGCCCGAGGGCAGGGCGCTTCGGCGGCTTCTCCACCACCCGGACGATCATCTTCGCCTTCCTCGTATCGGGCGCGCTGGCGGGCCTGGCGGGCATCACGGAGGTTGCCGGCGCCATCGGCCGGCTGCAGCCCTCGATCTCGCCCGGCTACGGATTCGCGGCCATCATCGTCGCCTTCCTCGGGCGGCTCAATCCCCTCGGCATCATTGCTGCCGGCTTCGTGCTGGCGCTCTCCTATCTCGGCGGCGAGGCGGCGCAGATCGCCATCGGCGTCACCGACAAGACGGTGCGCGCCTTCCAGGGCATGCTGCTGTTCTTCGTGCTGGCCTGCGACACGCTGATCCACTACCGCGTCCGCCTCGTGCGCCCGGCACCGGCAACCGCGCCCTCCGCCCCGGCGCTGGAGACCGCCCATGGGCATGGCTGAGGCGATCCTGCTGACGATCGCGACCGCGGCGACCCCGCTGCTTCTGGCCGCCATCGGCGAACTGGTCGTGGAACGCTCCGGCGTGCTCAATCTCGGCGTCGAAGGCATGATGCTGATGGGCGCGGTCGTAGCCTTCGGCATGGCGCACATGACGGGCAATGCCTGGATCGGCGTCCTTGCCGGCGCCATCGCCGGCATGCTGTTCTCCCTGCTCTTCGGCTTCCTGGCGCTGACGCTCGTCACCAACCAGGTGGCGACCGGCCTTGCCCTGACGCTGCTCGGCATCGGCCTGTCGGGCATGATCGGCGAGGCCTTCGTCGGCCAGCCGGGCGTCAAGCTCGGCGCCCTCGACATTCCCGTGCTGACGGACATCCCGCTGATCGGCCGCCTGCTTTTCGGCCAAGACCCGATGTTCTACATCTCGCTCCTGCTTACCGGCGGCGTGATGTGGTTCCTGTTCCGCACGCGCGCCGGCTTGACCCTGCGCTCCGTCGGCGACAGCCACTCATCGGCGCATGCGCTCGGCATAAAGGTCATCGCGATCCGCTACATGGCGGTGATGTTCGGCGGCTTCTGCGCCGGTCTGGCAGGCGCCCAGCTCTCGCTGGTCTACACGACCCAGTGGATCGAGAACATGACGGCCGGCCGCGGCTGGATCGCGCTGGCGCTGGTCGTCTTCGCCTCCTGGCGTCCCTGGCGCGTGCTCGCCGGTGCCTATCTCTTCGGCGCCATCACCATCGCGCAGCTGCACATCCAGGCGACCAACCTCGGCGATCTCGCCGGACTTCCCGGCCCGCTCTACTGGCTGGCGGGGCTCGTCAAGGCGGTTCCGTCGCAGTTTCTTTCCTCGCTTCCCTATCTGGCAACCATCGTCGTTCTCGTCCTAATCTCCCGCAACAGGCGCCTGACGATGATGAACACACCGGCTTCCCTGGGGCGGCCGTTCGTGCCGGACCGCTAGATCCACCGGGATGATTGCCCCATTTCGAAACCAACAGAGGACATGAACAAATGAGAAAGAGAACGCTACTGGCACTGGCCGCCGCGACGGCCCTGATGTCGGCGGGGACCGCCCTGGCGCAGGACAAGACCAAGGCCTGCTTCATCTATGTCGGCCCAATCGGAGACTTCGGCTGGTCCTATCAGCACCACCAGGGCGCGCTGGAGATGCAGGAGGAACTCGGCGGCGAGGACAAGGTCGAGATCGCCTATCTCGAAAGCGTTCCTGAGGGCGCCGACGCCGAACGCGCCATCGAGCGCTTCGCCCGGTCCGGCTGCAACATCGTCTTCACCACTTCCTTCGGCTACATGGACGCCACCAACAAGGTCGCGGCGAAGTTCCCCGACGTGAAGTTCGAGCACGCCACCGGCTTCAAGCGCGAGCATCCGAACGTCGCTACCTACAACTCGAAGTTCCACGAAGGCCGCTACGTGCAGGGCGTGATCGCCGCCAGCCTCTCGGAGAAGGGCGTCGCCGGCTACATCGCCTCCTTCCCGATCCCGGAAGTGGTGATGGGCATCAATTCCTTCGTGCTCGGCGCGCAGTCGGTCGATCCCGATTTCAAGGTCAAGGTCGTGTGGGCCAACACCTGGTTCGACCCGGGCAAGGAAGCCGATGCAGCCAAGGTGCTGATCGACCAGGGCGTCGACATCATCACCCAGCATACCGATTCCACCGCGCCGATGCAGGTCGCGCACGAACGAGGCATCAAGGCCTTCGGCCAGGCCTCCGACATGATCAAGTTCGGTCCCGAGACGCAGCTCACCTCGATCGTCGACGACTGGGGTCCGTACTACGCAAAGCGGGTCAAGGCGGTCATGGACGGCACCTGGGAGCAGGTCGACGTCTGGGGCGGCATGGCCGACGGCCACGTCGTGATGGCGCCCTACACC
Organism: Aquibium pacificum; assembly: GCF_040839445.1. Classification (NCBI taxonomy): domain Bacteria; kingdom Pseudomonadati; phylum Pseudomonadota; class Alphaproteobacteria; order Hyphomicrobiales; family Phyllobacteriaceae; genus Aquibium; species Aquibium pacificum. Next base: position 202,984 of record NZ_JBDPGJ010000003.1, read on the forward strand.
AACATGCCCGACGACGTGAAGAAGCTCGCCGAAGAGACCCAGGCCAAGATCACCTCGGGCGAACTCAACCCCTTCGCCGGACCGATCAACAAGCAGGACGGTTCGGTGTGGCTGAAGGAAGGCGAAGTCGCCGACGACGGCACGCTGCTCGGCATGAACTTCTACGTCGAAGGCGTGGACGACCAGCTGCCGCAGTGAGGCTGCGGCCCAGAGACCAGACGGGGAGGGCGCCCATTGCGGCGCCCTTCCCCATACAGTCGCTTCTGCTGGATCTCTGGTGAACCCCGGGACCGTTCACTGACCCTTGAGCCTGTCGATCTCGTCTAGGCAACGCGATCTGATCTCAGAGCGGCAGGAGCGATTCCAGAATTTATCAACTGAAGGCTGGCCTGTTGCACGCCTTGCGTGGGTTCCGATGTCTTGGCGTTGTAGCCGCAGTCAGCCCACGAAAGCCCGCTCGACCACGAAATCCGCGGGCGCAGCGTTGGACCCCTCGACCAGCCCGGCCTTCTCGACCAGTTCCTTGACGTCGCGGATCATGTCGAGCGAACCGCAGATCATCACCCTGTCCACCTCCGGATCGAAGGACGGCACGCCGAGGTCGGCGAAGAGCCTGCCCGACGAAATCAGGTCGGTGATGCGGCCGTTGCGCGCCGACGGCTCGCGGGTGGTGGAAGCGTAGTAGGACAGCCGCCCTTCCGTGAGTTCACCGATCAGCGGATCCTGCGAGACGCTCGCAAACAGCGCATCGCCATATTGTAGCTCGGCGACGTCGCGGCAGGTGTTGGTGAGCACGATCTCCTCGAACTTGTCGTAGGTGTCGGGATCGCGGACGAGGCTGGCGAAAGGCGCGATGCCGGTGCCGGTGGCGATCATCCACAGCCGCTTGCCGGGCTTCAGCGCATCCACCACCAGCGTACCGGTGGACTTCTGGCGGAGCAGGATCGTGTCGCCCGGTACGATCTTCTGCAGTTCAGAAGTCAGCGGTCCGTCCGGCACCTTGATCGAGTAGAACTCCAGTTCGTCGTCCCACGCCGGGCTCGCGATCGAATAGGCGCGAAACACCGGCTTCTCCGCGTTCGGCAGGCCGATCATGACGAATTCGCCCGAACGGAAGCGAAAGCTCTGAGGCCGCGTGATGCGGAACGAGAACAGCCGGTCGGTATGGTGCTTCACCGACACCACGGTCTCGGCATGCACGTTCGCCGGGATCGGGAACTTCCGCGGCTCGTCATTGGCGTTGGCGGGAACCGGAATCATCGGCTCGACCCTCGTGTCTGGAGTGCGTGCTGCATGACCTCTCGCGGCGTTTCCGCGGGCGGTCCGGATGACTGGACGAGGCCTCGAAAACCTCTCTCTTGCCCGGTGAATTTATTAGTATACAAATGAAAATCGGGTCAAGGCGCGGGGGTAGACGCCCATTCCAAATGGCGCCCGATCCGTAGGGCGCGCGTTTCGGGAATCCGCCATGGACGAGAAAACCGGCGTTTCATCGGCCGGAGTGGTCGCGGGCGTGGACGTCGGCGGAACGTTCACGGACCTGATCCTCATCGACGGCAGGGACGGCGGCAAGGTCCGCCTCGCCAAGACGCCCACCACGGTCGACAATCAGGCATTCGGCGTCGTCAAGGCGCTGGAATCGATCGATTTTCCGATCGCGGGCATCGACCTCCTCGTGCACGGAACCACCACGACCACGAATGCCGTTCTGGAGCGCCGTCTGGCTCGGACGGGCATGATCACCACGGCCGGCTTCCGCGACGTCATCGAACTCGGCCGGCGCACCCGGCCTCAAGCCTACGGCATGACGGGCGTCTTCGTGCCGGTGATCCCGCGCGACCTGCGTCTCGAAGTCGCGGAGCGGATGGAAGCTTCCGGCGCCGTACGGGTGCCGCTCGACGGGGAGGGGGTGAGGACGGCGGTCCGCCGTCTGCTCGACGCCGGCTGCGAATCTCTCGTGATCCACTTTCTGCATGCCTATGCCAATCCGGCGCACGAACTGCGCGCCGCCGAGATCGCGGCGCAAGAATGGCCGAACGGGCACATCACCATGGGACATGCGCTCCTGTCGGAAGCCCGCGAGTTCGAGCGCGGCGTCACGGCCGCGGTCAACGCCTCGGTCCAGCCGATCCTGGAGCGTTATGTCGGCCGGCTGCGGGCGGAGTTGCAGGCGCGCGGCTATCGCCGCGAGTTCCTGGTCATGAACGGCAATGGCGGCATGATCTCGGCTGGCCTCGTCACGCGGGAGGCGGCCAAGACCGTGATGTCCGGGCCGGCCTCGGGGGTGATGGCTGCCGCCTACACGGCGCGGCGCGCGGGCTTCGAAAACGTCATCACCTACGACATGGGCGGCACCTCCACCGACGTCGCGCTCATTCGCGGCGCCCAGCCGGCCGTCTCGAACGAGATCGAGATCGAGTACGCCATGCCGATCCACGTGCCCATGGTGGACGTCCACACGGTCGGCGCCGGCGGTGGCTCGATCGCGCGCGTCGACGATGCGGGGCTGCTGCGGGTCGGCCCCGAAAGCGCCGGCGCCATGCCCGGCCCGATCTGCTACGGGCGCGGCGGCACCGATCCGACCATCTCGGACGCTAACCTGTTGCTCGGACGGCTGAACGCCAAGAAACTCCTGTCGGTCGACGGCGCCGTGGATGTCGAGTTCATCCGCGACACATTCGCCCGCACGCTCGGGCAACGGCTGGGAGTCGATGCGACCACCGCCGCCGGCGCGGTGCTGACAATCGCCAATACGAAGATGGCGGGCGCGGTGCGCATGGTGTCGATCGCGCGCGGCAACGACCCGCGCGACTTCGCCCTTTTCGCCTTCGGCGGCGCCGGTCCGCTCCACGCCACCGCGCTCGCCCGCGAACTTGGCATCCCCAGGGTCATCGTCCCGGCGCGGCCAGGCATCACCAACGCGCTCGGTTGCGTCGTCGCCGACCTGCGCCACGACTTCGTGCGCACGGTCAACCAGCCGGTCGCCGGCCTCGACGAAGCGGCGGTCCGCGATATCCTCGAAGCTCAGGCCGTTGAGGGACGCGAGGCCATCGGACGCGAGGCCGTGAAACCCGCGGCAGTCAAAATCGTCCATTCGGCCGACATGCAGTTCGTCGGCCAGACGCATCTCCTCAACGTCCCGCTTCCCTCCGCCGCGGTCGATCGTGCCGTGCTGCAGTCGCTCTTCGAAAAGGCTTACTTCGCGCGTTTCAAGGTGGAACTTCCCGAGATTCGCGCCAACCTCGTCAACCTCAACACCTCCGTCATCGGCGAACGCGCGTCTGTCGACCTGGCGACCCTGATCGATCCGGCGGGCCGCCGCGCGACGTTGGCGGAGGCGCTGGCCGAGACCCGCCCCGTCTGGTTCGACGGGAGCTGGCATGACACGCCAGTCTACGACCGCGAGCGGTTGCCGCTCGACGCGATCTTCGACGGACCGGCCATCGTGGAACAGATGGATGCCACGACGGTGGTCGAACCCGGCGACCGGGTCCGCTCCGACACCGACGGCAACCTGATCGTGGAGGTGGGGAAGTCCGCATGAGTTTGCTCGACGCCATCACGCTTTCCGTCATCCAGGCCGGCCTCGCGCAGGTCTGCGACGAGATGGACCTCACCTTCTCCCGCGCTGCCTTCTCCCCGGTCATCGCGGAAGCCAACGACCGTTCCGACGGGATCTATTCGGCAACGGACGGTTCGCTGATCGCGCAGGGCATCGGCGGCCTGCCGGTCTTCGTCGGCGTCATGCAGTATTCCACCCGCACGATCATCGAGATGATCGCAGACGGGCGCTGCCAGCCGCCGGAACCGGGCGACATCTACATCGTCAACGATCCCTATCTCGGCGGCACGCACCTGATGGACGTGCGCTTCGCCATGCCGGTCTGGCGCGGCGAAAAGATCTTCTGCTGGCTCTCCAACACCGGCCACTGGCCCGACATCGGCGGCTCGGTTCCCGGCGGTTTTTCCGCCTCGGCCACCGCCGTCGAGCAGGAGGGCCTGCGCCTGCCGCCGGTCAAGCTCTTCAAGCGCGGAAAGCTCGATCCCGAGATCCACGCGATCATCGCCTCCAACATCCGCATCGCCGACCAGCGTATCGGCGACATCAAGGCGCAGGCCGCGGCCCTGATGGTCGGCGAGGACCGGCTCTGCCAGCTTCTCGACCGCTACGGCGACGCCACGATCACCGATGCCATCGCCGAGTTGCGCCGTCGCGCCACCGACCAGATGCGCGCGCGCATCGCCGAAATCCCCGACGGCGTCTATCGCTCGAAGGCCTATGTCGATTCCGACGGCGTGGTCGACGCGCCGCTCACCATCGCGCTTTCCGTCGAGAAGGCCGGCGAGACGCTCACCTTCGACTTCTCCGGCTCCAGCGCGCCGTGCACCGGGCCGATGAACAGCGTGCTCGCCACCACGCTCTCCTCCGTCTATCTCGCCATGCGCCACATCTTTCCCGACGTGCCGATCAGCGCCGGCGCCTTCGAGCCGCTGGTGGTGAAGCGGCCGGAAGGCACCTTCCTCGATGCGCATTATCCGCGCCCCGTGTCGGGCTGCGCGGCGGAAGTCTCGCAGCGCATCGCGGAGGCCGTGTTTGCCGCCATGGTGCAGGCGCTGCCCGACAGGGTGACCGCCGCGCCTGCCGGTTCGTCCGGCAATTTCGCGCTCGGCGGCTTCGACCCGGCGAGGAACCGCAGCTTCGTGCTCTACCAACTGTCGGGCGGCGGCTATGGCGGCAATGCGGACCACGACGGGCTCTCGAACGGCTGCTCGACCATCGGCATCTCGAAATCGCCGCCGATCGAGGTAATGGAACAGGCCTATCCGATCCTCTACCGCCACTACGCCCTGCGCGAAGGCTCCGGCGGCGCCGGCCGGCACCGCGGCGGCTTCGGCCTGTCCTACGAGATCGAACTGCTGAGAGGCGAAGCCCGCGCGTCCTTCGTCATGGACCACGGGCGATTCGGCCCGCAGGGCGCGCTGGGTGGCGAGGACGGCGCGGTGAACACCGTCACGGTCTGGCGCGGCGGCGAGCCGCACGTGCCAAAGCACTTGTCCAAGGAACAGGACATTCCCATGAATCCCGGCGACCGCGTGGCGGTCGGCACGCCTGGCGGCGGCGGTTACGGCGATCCTGGGGAGCGCGATCCGGCGCTGGTCAGGCGCGATCTCGAACTGGGCTACTATACGCCTGAGGAGGCAGCCCAGAAATTCGGCTACCGGGGCTGACCGACCCGCCGCTCAGCCGAAATTCTGTTCCCAAGGATGCAGCCGCGCGAGTTCGGCGTCCTTCGCCTGCACGCGGGCATAGGCGGGGCGGCCGGTCGCGCGGGCGAGATAGTCCTGGAAGACGGGCTTGTCCGGCAGCACCTTGAGGATGTTCATGGTGAAGCTGATGCCGCTCGCAAGCTGCGTGTCGGCGGCGGTGAAGCGGTCGCCGGCGGCGAATTCGTTGGCCGAAAGATGCCGCTCGAGGTTGCCCACGATGTCGTCGAACAGGCCGAAGGAATAGTCGTTGCTGCGATAGGTCAGCCCGTGCGCCCGGGCGGCGATGGCAGGGTCGAATACCGAATCGCAGTAGACCAGCCAGGTGAGATACGGCCCCCGGCGCGGATCGCCGATCGCGGGCGCCAGGCCTGCCTCGGGAAAGGCATCCGCCAGATGGATGCAGATCGCCGCCCGCTCGGTCACCGTGACGCCGTCATGCACGATCGCCGGCACCTTCTTGTTGGGCTGGATGGCGCGGTAGCTCTCCGCCACGCCGCCCTTGGCGCGGATGTCCACGATCTCCAGGGAATAGTCGACGCCGAGTTCCTCCAGCAGCCAGAACACGCCCGAGGATCGGGACCAGGGAGCGTGGTAGAACGTCAGCATGGCGGCAACTCCGTGTTTGGTTTGATGTTGTCGACGGAGAGTAGCACGCCCCCTGACACCGGACCGTCAGGAGACCCCCGAAGAGAGGGTCGCCGGCTCCCGGAGGCATTGTAGGGGCAAGCCGATCCGGGAGCCGGGAAAAAACCCCTGTCCGAGCCTCGTTCGAGGACAGGGGGTGAGCCGCACCCGAATGTTGCCAGATCGCGTGGGAGATACGCTTTCGGGATCCGCGACGCACGCAGATGATGTTTCCCGATTCCAGAGCGCGATCATATTCCGCGATCACGGAAAGCGGGGCGGCCGTTGTTCGCGCCGGCCGGAGCCGGTTTCCTCCGGATGTGCACGGAGCGCATCGTGCGCCGCCTCGAAACCGCCGGGCCGCGCCCGCCATTGAAGCGGAGCGTCGTTTGCCCTATATTCGCTGCATCGATCTTCTTGACGAACAATTGCTATCGCGCTCCGGCGCGTTCGGTTTTCCTTCTCGATTTCGATGCCTGACCGGTTCCGGCACGCGGCCGACCGGCGACAACAGTGCCGATTGAAAGGAAATCGTCATGGAAACCGGAACAGTAAAGTTCTTCAATTCCGCCAAGGGCTTCGGCTTCATCCAGCCCGACAATGGCGGCCAGGACGTCTTCGTCCACGTCTCCGCAGTGGAGCGCGCCGGCATGAACACGATCGTGGAAGGCCAGAAGCTCTCCTATGAAGTCGTGAAGAGCAACCGCGACGGCAGGAGCTCGGCCGAAAACCTGCAGGCGGCTTAGAGTTTCAGGCGCCTCCGGTCTGACCACGGATGTACTGGCACGGCCGTGGAGGCGCTGAGGAGAAGGTCGGGAAACCCCCGGCCTTTTTTTTTCTCATCAGAGGAGCATGTCGATGCAGAACCCATTCGCACCCGAAGCCGCCTTCGCGCCCAAGATGTCCAAGCATGAGGCCAAGGCCGACACCACCACCCGTGTGGCGCGCGAGATCATGGACGCCGAGCTGAACAAGCGCGAGGCCAAGACCGAGCGGCTGCGGCTGGCGCGGCTCGCCCAGGAAGCCGCCGCCCCCGCCGAGGAGCCCAAGAAGAAGGCCGCGCCGAAGAAGAAGGCGGCCAGGAAAGGCCAGGGCAGCTAAGACAGCCCGGTCTCCGCCGCCCGGAGAAGCAGGGCGTCATCAGCTCGTCATACAATGCGGCTATCCGTCAGGACGGCTGCAGCGGAAACCCGCATGCGGCATACGCTTCCGGTCGCATGACCACGGATGAACTGGCATCGCCCGTGACGGCGCAACAACGGAAAGGTCGGGTCTTCCCCGGCCTTTTTTCGTTCCGGGGCTCACTCCTTCTCAGGGCGCCGCAAGGATACGCAGAGGCGCCCGCCCGTGTCAGCATCCTCCCGCCCCCTCCTTCAAAATTCCTGCAGCTTCCTGTATGGGGCCCACTTCCGAGCGGCGGGACGGTCTTGAGAGATTGCGATGAACGAGACTGTCAGGAATTTTCATGAGGCCGGGGGCCCGGCGTCCCTGGTGCCCGAAGTACCGCTCGCCATTTCCGCGCGCGGGCTCGTGCGCCATTTCGGCGCGGTGAAGGCGGTCGACGGCGTCGACCTCGACGTGCCGCGCGGCATGATCTTCGCCGTGCTCGGCCCCAACGGTGCCGGCAAGACGACCCTGATCCGCATGCTGGCGACCCTGCTGACGCCCGACGCGGGCCAGGCAACCGTGATGGGTCACGATCTGCTCACCGAGCCGCAGGCCGTGCGCGCGTCGATCGCGCTCACCGGCCAGTTCGCTTCGCTGGACGAGGACCTGACGGGACGCGAGAACCTCATCCTGCTGGCGCGTCTCTGGGGGTTCCGTCACCGCGCCGCGCGCGCGCGGGCGGACGAGCTGCTCGCCGCCTTCGAGCTGACGGAGGCCGCGCGGCGCCAGGTGAAGGATTTTTCCGGCGGCATGCGTCGGCGGCTCGACATCGCCGCCTCGCTGGTGGTGACGCCCGGCGTGCTCTTCCTCGACGAGCCGACGACCGGGCTCGACCCAAAGGCGCGCCAGGGCGTGTGGCGCATGATCCGCGAACTGGCGGCCGGCGGCGTCACCATCCTGCTCACCACGCAGTATCTCGAGGAGGCGGACCAGCTCGCCGCGCGCATCGCCGTCATCGACCACGGCCGCAAGATCGCCGAGGGGACGAGCCGCGAGCTGAAGGCCGCGACCGGCTCCGGCTACGTGCACGTGACGCCGGCCGACCCGGCGCGCCTCGACGAGGCGGCCGCGCTTCTGGCCGCCCGGCTTGGCGGCACGGTGAAGCGCAATGCCGAAGGCGCGCGCCTTTCGGTCATGACGGGATCGGCGAGGCAGGCCAACGAAGCGATCGCGGCGCTTATCTCGTCGGGCATCGAGATCGCCGATTTCTCCATGGGCGCGCCGAGCCTGGACGAGGTGTTCTTCGCTCTCACCGGCGCGCCGGCCGACGAGGCTTCCGGCGACGAGGCACGACCCGGGGAGGTGACGCCATGACCGCGCGGTCGCCCGCGATGCTTTCCACCGTGGCGCCGCCGCGGCCGGCCGGCGCGTTCTCCAACGCGCTCACCTTCGGCTGGCGCGCGGTGCTGAAGTTCCGCCATCTGCCCGAGCAGCTTTTCGACCTGATCATGACGCCGCTCATGTTCACGCTGCTCTTCACCTTTGTGTTCGGCGGCGCGCTCGCCGGCTCCCCGGGCGACTATCTGCAGTTCTTCCTGCCGGGCATCCTGGTGCAGACGGTGGTGTTCAACTCGGTCTATTCCGGCGTCGGGCTCTCGACCGACCTCACCAAGGGCCTGTTCGAGCGCTTCCGCTCGCTGCCGATCTGGCAGCTCTCGCCCTTTGCCGGGCTGATGGTGGGAGACGTTCTGCGCCACCTGATCGCCGGCCTGATCATCCTCGGCGTCGGCCTGGCGCTCGGCTATCGGCCGCAGGCAGGTGTTGCCGGCGTCGTCGCCTCCTTCCTGCTGCTCTTCGCCATCGGCTTCGGCACGGGGTGGATCTTCATCGTGCTGGGGTTGGTCATCCGCACGCCGATGACGGTGATGACGGTCGGCTTCACCTTCATGTTCCCGCTGGTCTTCGCCTCCAACATCATGGTGCAGCCCGAGACGATGCCGGCCTGGCTGGAGGCTTTCGTCGTGAGAAACCCCGTCTCGCACATGACGACGGCGCTGCGCGGCCTGATGGCCGGCACCGCGAGCGGCAGCGAGGTGCTTCTGGCGCTCGCCGCGCCGGTGGTGCTCACGCTGCTGCTGGCGCCGGTGACGCTGTGGCTCTACCGGCGGAACTAGGCCGAGAACCGGCAGGCACGCCTCTTCTTCTGCCCTTGTGGGGTCCGGAGGACGAGACCCGAGGCTCGCCTTTGCGGCCGAGCCAAGCTCGGTCGGATGAGGGCTGCTGCCCGACCGCTACCTTGTCCCGGGCCGCCATGACGCAACCTGCGCCTCCAGCATAGGCGCGGTCGCGAAGCTGCTGATCTCCCCCCTCGTGGGGGAGATGTCGGCAAAGCCGACAGAGGGGGGCGCCTCGCGAGATCCTGCCGCCGTTCCTTCTCCCGCAAGAGGAAAAAGGGTAGGGAGGTGGCGTAGGACGACCGAGGAGACTGCAATGTCGAACGTGCCTCTTCCGCTTTCGGGTTCGTGCCGCTGCGGCCGCGTCGAAATCCGCGTGTCGAAACCGCCGATCGCCACCAGCGCCTGCCACTGCCGCGGCTGCCAGAAGATGTCGGCCAGCGCCTATTCGCTGACGGCCATGGTCCCCGCCGACGGCTTCGAGGTGACCAAGGGCGAGCCCGTCATCGGCGGCCTGCACGGCCCCCAAAGCCACCACTTCTTTTGCGGCCACTGTATGACCTGGATGTTCACGCGCATTGAAGGCATGCAGTTCGTGAACGTGCGGCCGACCATGCTGGACGAGACAGGCTGGTTCCGGCCGTTCATGGAGACCTTTACGAGCACGAAGCTGCCCTTTGCGGAGACGGGCGCGGCGAGGAGTTTTGCGGAGTTCCCCGCGATGGAGGAGTATGAGGGGCTGTTGACGGAGTATCAGGCGTAGCACGGGTGAAGGGCGTGGCCGTGGCTCGCCTTTCCTTCTCCCCTTGTGGGAGAAGGTGCCCCGAAGGGGCGGATGAGGGGTGTTGGCCGGAGACGGATCAGGCAGCTCAAGACACGAGGAGGCTGCGGGACCGATACCTCTCGGATATCTCGCTCCGGCTAGCACCCCTCATCCGACCTCGCTGACGCGAGGCCACCTTCTCCCACAAGGGGAGAAGGCAAGGCGCGCCTTCACCGCCACGGCTGCAATGACCGGTCCCGCACATAGGCGATTATCGTATCGCACACGGCATTCATGTCCCGAAGCACGTCATCGTTCCAGAACCGCAGCACCCGGAATCCGCGCCGCTTCAGGTCGGAGTCGCGTTCGATATCACGCACCGACTCGGCATGTTGGCTACCGTCCACCTCGACGATCAGCATCGCCTCCGCGCACAGGAAGTCGGCGACGTAACGCCCGACCGGCACCTGCCGGCGGAACTTGATGCCGTCCAGCCGGCGTCCGCGCAGTTCCTGCCAAAGCCGGTCCTCGGCCTCGGTCATCGCGCGGCGCAAATGCCTGGCGAAGCGGCGCTTCTCCTCTGGAACGGACTGGTGCGGCATGGCCGCAGACTATTCCTTCTCCCCTTGTGGGAGAAGGTGGCCTCGCGTCAGCGAGGTCGGATGAGGGGTGCTAGCCGGAGCGAGATGTCCGAGAGGTATCGGTCCCGCAGCCTCCTCGTGTCTCGACCTGCCTGATCCGTCTGGCCAATACCCACTTTTCCCACAAGGGGAGAAGGAAAAGGTCCCAACCATCCTCGGCGAACGCACCACGAACCGGTCCGCGCGTAGACAAACCCCGCTAGCCTTTCCAACAAAATCAACCCCTTCCATAAATCCCACTCGCTTTCCGTCCACGCCCCAACTGGCCAGCACCACAATACCCGTCGGTTTCACGAGGCGCACACATGGCTGCAACACTGGACGATCGGACGCTGAGGCGCATTGCGGAGCTGCTCGTCTCGTTCGCCGTGATGGCCGAGCGTGCCGCCGGCCGGTCCTTTCCGGTGCGCTTCGTCGTGCTGTGCATCCTGCGCCGGGCGGAGGCCGTAGCGCTGGGGTTCGTGGCGGAGACGATCGAGACCGACTTTTCATGCTTCGGGGACGATCCCGAAACGGGGTGGGGCCCGGTGGACGCGATGGTGCTCGCCCTGCGCCTGCGCGCACTCGCGGCCCTCGTCTTCGCCATGCTCGACCCTGTTGGCCGGGACGACGGCTGGGTGATCGTCCTCAGCCCGCGGCTCCCGCGGTCGCACGCCCGCCCACGCCATGTCGCGCCCGGCGGATGGGTCATCGCCCGTCTCGACACCTCCTGAAATGCCATTGCAGGCTCGCGTTCCACTCTCGGATCCGGTGAGCCGGGCGGCGAAAGCGCCTCGCGGCGCGCCGGGCGTTGCGCGCGGCTCTGCCGGCGCCGCAACCTCGCCGCAATGCTGGGACTGAATGCCGTCGACGATAGGTGCGCGTACAACCGGAAAACCGCCAGCCGGTGGCGCGCGAGGAGGTTCGATGAAACTGGTTGCCCTGACGATCGCTCTCGCTGCCGCGGCCGCACCCGCGCATGCCATTTCGCGATACAATTCGCTGGACATGAGCTGCGCGCAGGCGCAGTCGGCCGTGGCGCGGGAAGGGGCGGTGATCTTCCGCTATCCGTCCAGGCGCAATCCGAGCCTTACGCGCTATGACCGCTATGTCCAGCACGCGGGGTTCTGCGCGGCCGGCGAATATGCCGCCAATGCGTGGATCCCGACCGCCGACCGGGCGCAGTGCTTCGTGCGCAACTGCAAGCAGATCAACTACGACGACGACATACTGTTCAATTGAGACCGGCAAATGAGCCCCGGGGGAATCAGAAGGCAAAGCGCGTCTGGGCGGCTGCGTCCGGCCCGATCCGCACGCCTTCGAGCGCCAGAAGGCGCGTCTTGGTCGATACGCCTCCGGGCGCGGAAAAGCCGCCGGGCTTCCGGCCGGCGGCAAGAATGCGATGACACGGAATCACCAGCGGACACGGGTTCGATCCCATCGCCTGTCCCGTCTCCCGCGCCGCCCCCGCATGACCGGCGCGCTCGGCGAGTTCGCCGTATGTGGTCACGTCTCCGAACCTGATCGCCCTTGCTTCCCGGTAGACGGCCCTGCGGAACTCGCCCACGCCCCGAAGGTGAACGGGGACCTCGTCGAAATCCACCACGTCGCCGGCCGCATAGCGCTTCAGGCTCGCCGCGAGACCTGCCATGGCGGGCGGAAGCAGCGCCTCCAGGATGACCCTCGCGTCGCTCCGGCATTCGGGATTGTGAAACCCGCTGCGCGGCATGGTCAGCAGCCGCTCGGTCTCGGCCGCGTCGCGGCCCGGAAGCTGCAGCCGCGTCAGCCCGCGCTCGCTCCACGCGATGCCGACGACGCCGAGTCGCGTTTCGACCAGGTGATAGCCGATGGCTGCCGGTCTCATGGTGCCTCCGGTGCGATCCTTCCGGAAGCGTCCTACCACATCCGAGCATCGGAACAAATGAAGAACTTGAATGCTTCCACCGCTTCGAGCCTCCGTCGGCACCGTTCGTCAGCCGGCTCTTGCCCGGCAAGCGTCTCTCCGGTAAGGAAAATCCGGGCGGGACTTCGAGACGGCAAGGCTGAAGCGGTGCGCTCCGTACGATATCTATTTCTGTCCGCCATCTGTCTCCCGCTGCTTGCGGGCGCGGGCTGCAGCACGAGCGGGATCGACGCGGCAGCCGTCCTGTCGGTGGCGCCCATGGCCGATCCGGTCCTTCCCGCCGAAGGACCCATCCTCTCCCTGGCAGAGGAGGAAGCCATCCTTCATCCCACACCCGAGATCAAAACGGTCTCCTATGCCGGACCGACGCCGGCTTCGATCAGCGCCGCCGCCGTGGCATTCGCGCCGGCAGCGGCCAGCGACGACGAACGCGCCAAGGTCGACCGGCTGATCACGCATTATGCCGCCGAATACGACGTGCCGGAGGACCTGGTTCGCCGGGTGGTGAAGCGCGAGAGCAATTTTCGCCCCAGCGCCTACAATCGCGGTCACTGGGGGCTGATGCAGATCAAGCACGCCACGGCAAGGGGGATGGGCTTCGACGGTCCGGCCGAAAAGCTGCTCGATGCCGAGACAAATCTTCGTTATGCCGTCCGCTATCTGCGCGGTGCCTATATGGTTGCGGGCGGGAATCACGACAGGGCGGTGCAGTTCTATGCCCGGGGCTATTACTACGACGCCAAGCGCGCCGGCCTGCTTGACGAGACGGGTCTCGGCCGCGACCGGACACGAAAGCCCAAGGCCGGCTGACCCCGCCGGTCCCCGGGACCGACCGCGTTCCGTGAAGCCTGCATGAGCCGGGGTTCCGTATTACAGGCATCGGAAGGATCGACCGCGAATCCCCGCGAAATCGTGCTGGTCGGCGGCGGACATGCGCATGTCCACGTGCTGCGCTCCTTCGGCCGGCATCCCGATCCGCGGATCCGCCTGACGCTCGTGACCAAGGACCTCGACACGCCCTATTCGGGTATGCTGCCCGGCCTCGTCGCCGGGCTCTATGATCGGGACGACGTCTACATCGACCTCGAGAAGCTCTGCGCGGCGACGGGAACGCGCCTCGTCCACGCCACCGCGACCGGGCTGGACCAGGGGAGGCGGCACCTCCTGCTCGCCGACGGCTCGTCGCTGCCCTATGACCTCCTGTCGCTCGACGTCGGTATCACGCCGGCGCTCGACAGGATCGCGGGGGCTGCCGAGCACGGCATCGCGGTCAAGCCCATCGGCAGGTTTCTGGAAAAGTTCGATGCCCTGCTCGAACGGCTTTATCGGCCCGACGGTCCGCGCCGCATCGCCGGCATCGGGGGCGGGGCGGGCGGCGTCGAACTCCTCCTGTCGCTCAGGCACCGCCTGCTGCGGGACGCGCCGGCGCACGGGCTTTCGCCCGACGCCTTCTCCTTCGCGCTGGTGACGGCAGGCGATATCCTCGCCACGCACAACCGGCATGTGCAGGACGCGTTTCGCAAGACCTTCGCCGAACAAGGGGTGCGGCTGATCGAGAACGCCAGGGTAAGGGAAATCCGCGCCGACGCGGTGGTCACCGAGGAGGGGATGGAACTTCCCGCCGACGCCGTCCTGGTGACGACCCACGCCGCGGCGCCGGGCTGGCTGGGGAACACCGGCCTCGCCCTCGACGAGAACGGCTTCGTGAAGGTGGGGCCGACCCTCCAGTCGCTCGATGATCGAGCCGTGTTCGCGGCCGGCGACTGCGCCGCGCTGGTGGAAACCCCGCGGGAGAAGGCCGGCGTCTATGCCGTGCGCGCCGGTCCGCCGCTGGCGCGTAATCTTCGCAGCGCCGCGCTGGGCGAGGCACCGCAGCCATGGCGGCCGCAGAAACGGCATCTCGCCCTCATCTCGACCGGCGGGAAGCACGCCGTCGCCTCGCGCGGCTGGCTCTACGCACGCGGCGACTGGCTCTGGACCGCGAAGGAATGGAACGACCGCCGCTGGATGCGGAAGTACAAGGACCTTTGAGGCATTAGGACTGGCCGGCGTCCGGCGCTGTCTCGTCTTCGGCGCCTCAGTCGGCGCCGATCGATGACAGCAGCGCGGCGTCGCCGATCGCGACGAACCAGGGATTGGCGAAGTCGACGTCGTCGGCCTGCTTGCGCTTGCCGTAGACGAACGCTCCGCCGTCGACGAGGCGGGTCGTCCCGCCCGCCGCACGCAACACCGCGTCGCCGGCCGCCGTGTCCCATTCCATCGTGCGGCCGAAGCGCGGGTAGAGGTCGGCCTCGCCGCTCGCGAGCAGGCAGAACTTCAGCGACGATCCGACCGAGACGGTCTCGGCGCCCGGGAACTTTCCGATGAAGACGTCGGTCTCGGGGGTGCGGTGTGAACGGCTGGCGACGACCTTCGGCGGCGAAGCCGCCTCGCGGACCGACATTGCCGAAGTCTTCTCGATCGCAAATGCGCTGGAGACCCGCCCGTGGCTCGCATGACCCGGGCGGCCGGAATAGATATCTCCGCGCGCAGGTGCGAAGACGACGCCGATGACCGGCTTTCCTTCGCGAACCAGGGCGATGTTGACGGTGAAGTCCGACTTGCGCCCGATGAACTCCTTCGTTCCGTCGAGCGGGTCGATCAGGATGAACTCCGAGCCAAGATCGCCCGGCACCTTGCCGGCCGAGATTTCCTCCTCGGCGACGCAGACGATGCCTTCCAGCCTGTCGCGCAGCCCGGCGAGGATGATCTTCTCGGCCGCGCGGTCAGCCTCCGTCACAGGCGAGGAATCGGCCTTCGTGTCGGTCACGAAGCCCGCATCGTAGACCTTCATGATGGCCTGGCCGGCCTTCAGCGCCAGATCCTCGAAAAGCGCCAGTATCGCGCCGTCACCGTGCCTGTTGTCGTTCATCCGCTCAGGCAATCCCTTTGTCGTTCAGCCAGGTGCCGATCTCCTCGGCAAGTTCCTCGGGCGACCGGCCGGAGGTCTTGAGATGGATCTCGGCGTGCTCAGGCTCTTCGTAGGGCGAATCGACACCCGTGAAGTTGGTGATCTCGCCTTTCAGCGCCTTGGCATAGAGCCCCTTGGGATCGCGCCGCGCGCATTCCTCGAAGGGCGTGTCGACGAAGATCTCGACGAATTCGCCTTCTCCCAGAAGTTCGCGCGCCATGCGCCGTTCCGCGCGGAACGGCGAGATGAAGGAGACCAGCACGATCAGTCCGGCATCGACCATCAGCCGGGCAGTCTCGGCTACGCGGCGGATGTTTTCCACCCGGTCTTCCTCGGTGAAGCCGAGGTCGCGGTTGAGCCCGTGGCGAATGTTGTCGCCGTCGAGGATGTAGGTGTGGCGCCCCTCCGCGTGCAGCTTCTTCTCGAGAAGGTTCGCCACCGTCGACTTGCCCGAACCGGAAAGGCCGGTGAACCACAGCGCCACGGGCTTCTGGTGTTTCTGTAGCGCCCGCGTCGCCTTGTCGATGTCGAGCGCCTGCCAGTGCACGTTGGAGGCGCGACGCAGTGGATGGCGTATCAGTCCCGCGCCGACCGTGCGGTTGGTCATCCGGTCGATCAGGATGAAGGCGCCGGTCGCGCGGTCGTCCGAGTAGATGTCGAAGGCGATCGGCTGCTGCGTTGAGATGTTGCACGAGCCGATCTCGTTGAGTTCCAGCGACTTCGCCGCCTCGTGCGCGAATGTATTGACGTCGATCCGGTGCTTGAGCGCCGTCACGGAGGCCGGACACTGGTTCGTCTCCGTGCGCAGGATATAGGTGCGTCCCGGCATCAGCGGATGCTCGTCGAACCAGATGATGTCGGCGGTGAACTGGTCCGCCACATGCGGACGCGCGGTCGGGGAAACCAGCATGTTGCCGCGCGACGCATCAATCTCGTCCTGGAGAACGATCGTTACCGCGTCACCCGCGGCGGCTTTCTCGCGATCGCCGCCATGCGTCACGATACGGGCGACCTTGGACGCCTTGCCGGATTTCGCCACCACGACCGGATCGCCCTTGGCGATCGTGCCGGAGGCGATCGTGCCGCTGAAGCCACGGAAGTCGAGGTTCGGACGGTTGACGTATTGCACCGGAAACCGGAACGGCTTTTCGGCCTCGACATGCCCCACGGGCACCTGTTCGAGGTGGTCGAGCAGGGTCGGACCCGTATACCAGGTCATGTTTTTGGAGCTCGAGGTGACGTTGTCGCCGTAGCGGGCCGAGATCGGGATCGGGACGATCGCCTCGAAGCCGAGGTCCTTCGCGAAGTCGACATACTCTTCCGCGATGCGGTCGAATACCTCCTGGTCGTAGCCGACGAGGTCGATCTTGTTCACTGCGAGTACGATCTGGCGGATGCCGAGCAGCGAGGCGATGAAGGAATGCCGCCGCGTCTGGCGCAGGATGCCGCTGCGGGCATCGACGAGCACGATTGCCAGATCGGCGGTCGAGGCGCCGGTTGCCATGTTGCGCGTGTACTGCTCGTGGCCGGGCGTGTCCGCGACGATGAACTTGCGCTTCGCCGTCGCGAAGAAGCGATAGGCGACGTCGATCGTGATGCCCTGCTCGCGTTCCGCCTCGAGCCCGTCGACCAGCAGCGCGAAATCGATGTCCTCGCCGGTCGTGCCGTGCTTCCTGGAATCTTTCTCGAGCGCGGCAAGCTGGTCCTCGAAGATCAGCTTCGTGTCGTAGAGCAGCCGTCCGATTAGCGTCGACTTGCCGTCGTCGACCGATCCGCAGGTAAGGAAACGCAGGAGCGACTTGTTCTCCTGTTCGGCGAGATAGGCGCGAAGCTCTGAAGGAACCTCGGCGGCCAGCGTGGCGCTGTCGTTCATCAGAAATAACCCTCGCGCTTCTTCTTTTCCATCGATCCGGACTCGTCGCGGTCGATCATCCGGCCCTGCCGCTCGGAGGTGCGGGCAACCAGCATCTCCTCCACGATCTCCTCCAGCGTCTCGGCGTCGGAATCGATCGCGCCGGTCAGCGGATAGCAGCCCAGCGTCCGGAACCGGACCTTACGGCTCTGCACCGTCTCGCCCGGCAGGAGCTTCATCCGGTCGTCGTTGACCATGATCAGCATGCCGTCCCGTTCGACGACCGGGCGCTCTTTCGCGAAGTAGAGGGGAACGATCGGGATGTTCTCCTGCAGAATGTACTGCCAGATGTCGAGCTCGGTCCAGTTGGACAGCGGAAACACGCGGATGGATTCACCGGCGGCGACGCGCGTGTTGTAGATGTTCCACATCTCCGGCCGCTGGTTCTTCGGGTCCCAGCCGTGCTGCGAATCGCGGAAGGAGAAGATACGTTCCTTGGCTCGGCTCTTCTCCTCGTCGCGCCGTGCTCCGCCGAACGCCGCGTCGAAGCCGTACTTGTCGAGCGCCTGGCGAAGCGCGACCGTCTTCATGATGTGCGTGTGGGTGTTGGAACCGTGCGAGAACGGACCGATGCCTTCCCTGACGCCTTCCTCGTTGATGTGCACGAGCAGATCGAAGCCGAGTTCCGCAGCCATGCGATCCCGGAAGGCGATCATCTCGCTGAACTTCCAGGTCGTGTCGACGTGGAGAAGCGGGAAGGGCGGTTTGCCCGGATAGAAGGCCTTCATGGCAAGGTGCAGCATGACGGCCGAATCCTTGCCGATCGAATAGAGCATGACCGGCTTCGACATTGTCGCGGCCACCTCACGCATGATGTGGATGGATTCTGCTTCGAGGCGCTGCAGGTGGGAGGCCACCAGGGACATATCGGCCATTCCATTCTTAAAAATGAGAAAGTGCGGGCTCTATGTTCGATCTGCCGGAGAGTTTCAAGCAATCGATTATCGAAATTTCCCGAATTCCGGTGACGTTCACCCCAATACACCGGTCCTATCACTGTGCCGACGGTGGATGGCAAGGCAATCTCTCGAAGGGCCGGGGCTCGCGGCACGGAGATTGCCTTCATTCATGACAGACTTCGAATCGGCGAAGTGTCGCAGGCGAGCAAGGCTTATCGATCGCTTTTCGTGGCTCGCGGTCCCCGCGATGCGTTCTGCGCCGTTCCAATCATCGGCGACCTTCAAGCAATTGTCGCGGATGAATGGGGCGGAAGGGGGAGTTGGCGATCGGCAAGGTTGGTAGCATGCGATTCGATCGCCGCCGGATTTCGATCATGACCGGCTGCATTCCAGTGGAGGCTCGACCCGTCGTCGGATATTGTCGCCGCGCTCGGGGAGAAGCGCAGCCGCACCTGCCGCCCCGGGGTCTCGACAGCCTGGATGACCGACCGCAATGCCGCCCAGCAATTCCTTCCCCGACTACGGCCTAACGCCCGAGGAGCGCCGCGAGGCGGTCAACGGCAACAGGTACGAATGGCCGGGCATGGATGGCGAGCGCGGCGAGATCTGGTGCTACACGGACCACTACTCATACGCCGCCGGCGACAGTGTCCGACTGCACGTGTCGTCCACCGCGCCGAGCTTCGCGATCGAGATCACGCGCGACGGAGGAACGGAGACGCCCGTGTTCTCTCGCGAAGACATCCGATCACGTTGGCAGGACACACCGGACCAGTGCTCCGTCGAGGGCTGCGGCTGGGACGCGAGCTTCGCGTTCGAGGTGCCGCGCGAGTGGCCCTCCGGCGCCTACCGCATCACGCTTACGGCGGAAGCACGAAACGGTGCGCCGATCCGCTGCCATCATCTCTTCATCCTGCGGCCGGAGCCGGGCCGCAGGCCGGGCCGCGTCCTCCAGGTCGCCGCGACCGGCACCTGGACGGCCTACAATACCTGGGGCGGGTCAAACCACTACCAAGGCATCACCGGGCCGAACCGCGACATGTATGCGCCGACGGTGAGCATCGAGCGTCCGTTCTGCCGCGGCTTCGTCGTGCTGCCCGCGGACGCTCCGCGCGTGCCCCTCGAGTTCCAACTCCCGCCGGCGACCGCGCCGCGCTATCCGCACATGGAATGGGCCTTCGCCAACGGCCATTCGCGCAAGTATGCCTCCTCCGGCTGGGCAAGCTACGACAGCCATTTCTTCCGCTGGGCGGAGCGGGCGGGCTACGCCATCGATCTGGCGAGCCAGCACGAGCTTCACTTCGATCCGGAGATCCTCGACGGCTACGACTGCGTCGTCTTCGTCGGGCATGACGAGTACTGGACATGGGAGATGCGCGACGCCGTCGACGGTTACGTCGAGCGGGGAGGGCGGGTTGCGCGTTTCGCCG
Organism: Aquibium pacificum; assembly: GCF_040839445.1. Taxonomy (NCBI): domain Bacteria; kingdom Pseudomonadati; phylum Pseudomonadota; class Alphaproteobacteria; order Hyphomicrobiales; family Phyllobacteriaceae; genus Aquibium; species Aquibium pacificum. The sequence continues at coordinate 222,634 of NZ_JBDPGJ010000003.1, forward strand.
GCAACTTCATGTGGCAGACGCGGCTGGAGGACGAGGGGCGGCGCCAGACCTGTTACAAGTATCGCGCGCGGGCCGAAGACCCGGTCTACCGCCTGGAAGAGAGGAGCCGCGCCACGACCTCGTGGGAAGCGCCCGAGGTCGGCCGGCCGGGCGCCCTGACCTTCGGACTGAACGCCACGCAGGGGCTCTATGCCGGCTGGGGCGGCTGCGCGCCGCGCGGCGTGCGCGGCTTTCCGGTCTACAGGCCCGAGCACTGGGCATTCGCGGGAACCGGCATCTACTATGGCGACCTGCTCGGGGAGAAGAGCCACGTCTTCGGCTACGAGGTCGACGGGCTCGACTACGTCATCCGCGGCGGATTGCCCGAACCCTCGCAGACGAGCGGCGCGCCGGACGGATTGCGGATCCTGGCGCTCGGCATGTCGTCCCTGAAGGAAGAGAGTACGGACGTTCCCGCCGACGACCAGTTCCTTTCCGACGAGGATGCGAAGTTCGTCGCGCAGACCCTGGTCGGCGACGACAGCGATGCCTCCGTCGACCGCGTGAAGCGCGGCGCCGGCATGATCGTCGATTTCCAGCGCGGCGAGGGTGAGGTATTCCATGCCGGAAGCTGCGAATGGGTCGCGGGGCTCATGCGGCGCGACGCGATGGTCGAACGCGTCACCGCCAACGTCCTCGACCGCTACCTGAACCGATAGGCAAGAGCGCCATGCTGACGAATGCGACACCGACGACGGACAAAGCGCCCGAAGGCGCTCCGCGACCGTCCAACCTCTTCTATCTCGCCAGTTCGCGCCGGCCGCTGGTCGACCGCGCCGAAGGCATCTACATCTGGGACCAGTCCGGCCGGCGCTACATCGACGGCTCCAGCGGTCCCATGGTCGTCAACATCGGCCACGGCAACCGCAACGTCATTCAGGCGATGAAGCGGCAGATGGACCGCGTCACCTTCGCCTACCGGCTGCATTTCGAGAACGAGCCGGCCGAGGAACTGGCGCGGCAGCTGGCGGCGCGGATGCCCGCAGGGCTCGACCGCATGTTCTTCGTCTCCGGCGGTTCGGAGGCGGTCGAATCCTGCATCAAGCTCGCCCGCCAGTGGGCCGTGGCGACGAACCAGCCGCAGCGCTGGAAGGTGGTGACGCGGTTTCCTTCCTATCACGGCGGGACGCTCGGCTCGCTATCGGTCACAGGCGACGACGCGCTGTCGCAGAGTTTCTGGCCGCTGATGCAGAAGATGCCGACCATTCCGGCGCCGGCCGCCTGGCGCGACCGCGACAACCTCTCCATGGAGGAGCGCGGGCTGCGCTACGCCGACATGCTGGAGGAGAAGATACTCGAGGAAGGCCCCGAATCCGTGCTCGCCTTCATCATGGAGCCGATCGGCGGCGCGGCCACGGCGGCGCTGGTGGCGCCGGACAGCTACTACGGCCGCATCCGCGAGATCTGCGACCGCCACGGCGTGCTCCTGATCCACGACGAGGTGATGAGCGGGGCGGGGCGCACCGGCCGCTTCCTCGGCGGAGACCACTGGAACTGCCGGCCCGACATCGTCGCTATGTCGAAGGGGATCGGCTCCGGCTATGCGCCGCTCGGCGCCATGGCGGCCTCCTCCCGCCTGGTCCAGCCGCTGCTCGAGGCCGGCGGTTTCCAGCACGGCCACACCTATGCCGGTAACCCGCTCGCCTGCGCGGCGGGTCTTGCCGTGCTCGGCGAAATGGACCGGCTGCGGCTGATCGAGAACGCCGCCGCCATGGGCGAGGCGCTGATGGAGGAACTGCGCGGCCTGCAATCACGCTTTCCCTTCATCGCCGACGTGCGCGGCAAGGGCCTCCTGATCGGCGCCGAAATGGTCGCCGACCCGGAAACGCTGGCACCCATACCTCCGCGCCGGATGGCCTACCAGCGCCTGCTGGACCTCTGCTACGAGCGCGGCCTCATCATCTATGCGCGGCGGGTGAAGGGCGGGCGGGACGGCGACAATTTCATCCTCGCACCGCCTATGGTCGTGACGCGGGAGCAGGTGGACGAGATCATCGGGATTCTGGGCGATGCGCTGGTGGCGCTCGCGGGAGAACTCGACCTGCCAGTGAACGGGTGAGGCGCACATGGTTTGGGACCGCGACAGCGTGATCGCCTAGCATGGGGAACGCGCTCACATTTCGGATGGCCACCTCCGCGGATGCCGCAACCATCCACGATGCCGTCCTCGGCCTTTCCGATGCGATGGACGAACGCCACCGCGTCGTCAGCACGCCGCAGGATATCGCCCGCCACGGGTTCGGCGACAAACCCGCCTTCGAGGCGCTGATCGCCCAAGACGGCTCCGAGACGGCGGGCGTCTGCGTCTTCTTCCCGAGCTTTTCGACCTACCGCGGCAAGCCCGGCGCCTATGTCCTTGATCTCTACGTCTACCCCCAATGGCGCCGGCGCGGCGTGGCGGGCGGACTGCTGCAGCGGGTCGCCGCCATCACCCGGGCGCGCGGCGGCGCCTATGTCCGGCTCTCCGTCGATGCCGCCAACGTCTCAGCGCAGCTCTTCTATGAGGGGCTCGGCATGAAGCATGCCACCCGGGAGCGTATTCTTTCCGCCCATGACGAAGCATTCGCCGCATTGGCGGATGCCGGCGACAGACTGGCCTCGAAGGAAACCGGATGAAGGCCTACTACGCCGACGAACAGAAGCGGCACGATCCCAAGGCGTTCCTCTCGAGCGGCGCGCCGCAGCCCAACCCCGAACAGCCCGAGCGCGCGGTGCGGCTGCTTGCCGGTGCGATTGCCGCGGGATGCACGATCGAGCGGCCGGCCGATCTCGGGCTGGCGCCGATGGCGGCGGTCCACACGCCGGAATATCTCGAATTCCTGCAGAACATCCATGCCCGCTGGCGGCGCATCCCCGACGCTTCCGAGGAGGTGATCCCCAACATCCACCCGCTTGCCCGCAACGGCGCGTATCCCGCATCGGCGGTGGGTCAGGCCGGCTACCACATGGCCGACACGGCCTGCCCGATCTCGGCCGAGACCTGGCGCAGCGTGTGCTGGAGCGCCTGGAGCGCCGCTGCTGCCGCCGATGCGGTGATGGCTGGCGATCGGGTCGCCTACGCGCTCTGCCGGCCGCCGGGCCACCACGCCTTCGCCGACGTCGCGGGCGGGTTCTGCTTCGTCAACAACTCCGCCGTCGCCGCGCAGCGCCTGCGCCGCCGGGCGGACCGGGTTGCCATCCTCGACGTCGATCTCCACCACGGCAACGGGACGCAGGGCATCTTCTATGCACGCCCGGACGTGCTGACGGTCTCGATCCACGCCGATCCCGTCCGCTTCTACCCGTTTTTCTGGGGCCATGCCGACGAGCGCGGGGAGGGGCCGGGCCTCGGCTACAATTTGAACCTGCCCCTGCCGCGCAAGACCGCCGACGAAGGTTTTCTGGCAGCGCTCGAAGCAGGCCTGCGCCGCATTCGTGCCTTCGCGCCCGACGCACTCGTCGTCGCGCTGGGGCTCGACGCCTTCGAGGGCGATCCCTTCGGCGGCTTGTCGGTCACGACGGAGGGCTTTTCGCGCATCGCTGCGGCCATCGCTGGACTGGGGCTGCCCAGCGTCATCGTGCAGGAAGGCGGCTATCTCTGCGACGAACTGAGCGACAACCTGACGGCATTTCTCACCGGTTGGAGCGGCTGAACGGAGGTCCGGCCGCATAACGGCCGCGCGCCCGCCCGTCACGGATCCCAAGATTATCAATCGTGTGCACCCGCCGCCTGCCGGAATCCTTGAAAACCGCGCCGGCTTCGCCCATACAGCGCACAGCCGGAGGGATGGCCGAGCGGTTTAAGGCACCGGTCTTGAAAACCGGCGTGGGCGCGAGCTCACCGTGGGTTCGAATCCCACTCCCTCCGCCATTCTTCCGCTTTCGATTATGATTTTCAAGTACTTATAGGATGCGTGTGTTCTTACCCTCCAACCCACCCATCAACGTCTGACTGCTTTCGGCGGAAGCGGTTGGGCTGATAATGTGGTCAAGGGTTCGAGTCACCTAAGCGGCACCACCCATTCCTTCTCATCTACCGGTCTCTCGGCCGTCTCTGCCTAGCTCCAGAATAGCTCCGCGTTTCCCGTGGGTTGGCAGCTCTTCTGCTTCTTAGACCGCAAACTCGGGGACAGAGAAGGGCTCTTCTCGGGGCAATTCTGGCGCTCGTCTCTGTCGCCCCTTTTGGACATCCCCATGTTTTCGGAAGCGATGGTTGGATGATGCAAACCGGAGGGCAGGCCGGCCGGCGTTACATCAGGCGCCGAGTAGCTCGTGCTGTTCCGTCCACGAATGCGGAAGCTCCGGAAGACGCGAAAGCGTCTGAGCGGTGAGCTCTGATGACTGCGAACCAGAGAGGATCTGATCGGCGATCTTGGGCGTCAGGAACGCCAGGCGCAGCACCCTGCTGAAGTCGGAACGATCCATCTTGTTCGCTGTCGCCACGTTGCTGATGCTGCGACCGGAACCGTCCGTCAGCTGGGCCAAGTAGAAGTGCGCCTTCCGGAGCATCCGGATCATGTTCTCGTCGGAGGCGACGGCGCGCCGACTGTTGTCGGCCAGAACGATCCGGGTCTCCTTGCCGCGGCGGCGGAGGGATATCGGCCGCTCGATTGCGATGTATCGGAGCCGATCATCAGGTTCGCTTCTCACTGGAGATCCGGCCAGTTGTTCTACGAGGTTCTCTGCATCGAGGCGCAGTATCAGCTTGGCAGGTGCGAGATCGATCCGCGGGAACAGCTTCTGGATGATGCTGCGCCGGTGCTGAGGAGTAGATGCCTGATAGGTGGCGTGAAGGTCTGAGGCTCTGGAGATTGTAGCGGGGATACGATCGGCCGGGATGCGGTCCTGAAGCAGCTCTGACAAGAGTCGAGCATTGGTCAGGATACGGGCCAGCTCCGCCTCGACAACCTGCTCCATCTGTCGCGCGGGAAGACGCCAGCCATTCTGAGTTCCGCTCCCTCGTTCCTCAACGAAGGCTTTCGAGACGTAGTAGCGATATCGAACGTTTTCCTTCTTCGTGTGAACCGATCGGAGGCTGTTTCCATCCTCATCGAACAGGATACCGGTCAGCAGATGGAGATCGGCCGAGTTGGTTGCCCTCGACCGAGCAGGTGCCTGCGTGGCGAGAAGTGCCTGCGCGGCAGCAAACTTTTCTGCATCGATGATCGCCTCGTGCTCGCCCTCATAGACCTTCTCACGATGCCGGACCTTGCCGATGTAGATCGGGTTCGAAAGCAGATGGTAGAGGGGCCCTCGTCCGAAGCGGCGCACTGCTGGGTCCGTTGAAGTTGGGTCATCCGATTCCAGTTCCGTCCGGTCCTTCTCCAGCGATCGTGCAGGGAAGCGCATCGCATTCGCCTCCGCGGCAAGCGCGCGGACCGACTTCAGTTCCAGATAGCGGCTGAAGAGATAGCGGACGATCTCTGCCTCACTCTCATCCACCTTCAGCTTCCGGTTCTCTGCCCGGTAGCCAAGAGGAACGCCGCCGCCCATCCACATCCCCTTCTTCTTCGAGGCAGCAATCTTGTCCCGAATGCGCTCGGCTGCGACCTCACGCTCGAACTGAGCAAAGGACAGGAGCACGTTGAGCGTCAGTCTTCCCATCGAGGTGGTGGTGTTGAACTGCTGCGTGACCGATACGAAGGAGGCGCTCGCCGCATCGAAAATGTCGACCATCCTGGCGAAATCGGAGAGGGAGCGGGTGAGGCGGTCGATCTTGTAGACCACCACCACGTCCACTCTCTTCTCTCGAATGTCTTGAAGTAGTCGCTGCAGGGCAGGGCGGTCCATCGTCCCGCCAGAGATGCCACCATCATCATAGCGGTCCGGAACCAGCCGCCAGCCGAGGGAGGATTGCGAGAGAACATAAGCTTCGCAGGCCTCCCGCTGGGCGTCGAGAGAGTTGAACTCCTGCTCAAGTCCGTCCTCGGTGGATTTGCGGGTGTAGACGGCGCAGCGCAGGCGAGGGGAAGCCGATGTGCTCATAACCCGAAGAACCTCGGTCCTGACCAGTGCGCGCCGGTGATCCGATTTGCGACGGAGCTCAGGGATCGATAGATCTTACCGTCGAAGAGGATGCCTTGCTCGGTGACATCGACGACATGCATCCGTCCGTTCCACTCGCGCATCAGTCGTGTTCCCATGGCGAGCGGAGGTGCAGCGGGTGTCCGATCAGCGATGTGCAGGTTCTCCTGTGGAGGAGGAACGGCAGCGCTGGCAGCAAGGTGACCAACATCAGCACTGTTGCTCGGCTGTGGCGCCGACAAGGATGGCTTCTTATGAGTAAGAGAACCGCGGCGCAGGCCAGCCCGAGCAGCCGCTGACAGCCCGCCAAGCTTCTTCGCCTGCAGGTGCCATGCAGCCGATCGCTCCAGGAGTGCCCGGTTGATGCCCTTCGGCGGCGGGCAGCCATAGGTCTTGTGCCACCGCACGACGAGTTCCTCGCGTGGGAGAACGCCGATTGCGGCGACCTCCCGTTCCAGATTGTCATTGCCTCGCATGGCAATTATTCCGCGGCCGCGGCGGTGATGATCCGGTACCGGCGCACGCCCTGCTTGCCCACCTCGCTCGACAGGTTCAGCCCCAGCTTCTTCTTCACCGTTCCCGACAAGAACCCTCGCACCGAGTGCGCCTGCCAGCCGGTTGCCTCCTGCAGCTCAGGAAGGGCAGCACCATTCTTTCGCCGCAGGAGCTTCAATGCCGCTTCCGTCTTGGAGGTCCTGTGGCCGCTTACGGCTGCCGCGCGAACCTGGATAGGGGAAAAAGGGCTCAATGCTGCCGTCGTCCTCCCTCGTATGCTCCGGCGCTTCATTCGGGGAGATCACGGCTGCAACCGCTTCCTCAGGCTGAAGTCCGACTTCCTTCTTCCGACTGTGTCCGTCGAGGCTGCCGGTTTGCGGTGCGGGGACAAGTGTATGCTGCGAACGCTCGGCAGATGCCGCGATTGAGTTCCTATGGGTCATGGCTTGGCTCCTTCGCCTCAGGGCGCAGAACCATCCTGCGCCGCTACCACGACAAGCCCGGCAGAATGCCAGGCGCGGATCTCAAGCGTCGCGCGAGCCGCAGCGACCGACAGACCAATGCTTGCTCGCGGGATGAAGTCGAGTGGAATCTTCCGTGTACCGGTGCGACCGAAAAAAGAATGGAGCACTGTCCGGAATGACGGAAAAGGGGCCGTCACCCGACGGTCCGGTTCTGGCGAAGACACTGAGAAAGCCGACGTTCGGCCAGCAACGTCAATTGCGGACGTGTTGTGAAAGCCGACGATCCGACTGCGGCGGATAACGTTCACCCGGTCAGGATCGGCTTCAGCGCCTCGACCTCCGAGACGACGAACTCGAAGAAGGCTTCGACGCGCGGCAGGTGACGGCCATCAGGATGCGATCAGGGGATGGTACTTCAGGTCCTCAACCGATGTCGGGATCATGTCGGCGAAGGTGCCAGAAGGGTTTTGCCTCCAGGCCCAGACGTGCAGTTCGTAGAAGGGATCGAGGCCGTAGCGGGTCGAAGCCTGGACGAGTTTGAACAGGTGGCCTTCGAGCGAGGCGGGGCCGGTGAAGGTGATGTATTCGACAGCGATCACTTCCAGCGAGCCGTCAGGCTTCGGCTCGTACATGACTGCTTCCGGGCGATCGACGTCGATCGAGTTGTCCTTGAGATACTCCCCTTTCACATAGTGGATGCCGATGGCGCCCCCGTTCTGGGCGCTCGCTTAGGGAATAGGGGCGTATCCTTCGGCGACTGCGGCCGCGACGTTCCCGAATCGTTCGTTGGCCGCGCGTACCCTCTCGACCAGCGGTCCCGTATCCGCAGACGCTCCAAACGGACCGGTGGCGAGGTCGAGAAAGGCTGCCGACACGAGCGATGGGATTCGCACAAGCGCTTTTACGACAAATCCTTTCGACCTATTGATCTTGGTGCGGCGCGCTCGCCGCGCGCGAAGCATTCGGCAGCATGGTATTGGGGGATCATTCACCGATGCCGTCTGCGGTCGAGGGATCGATGAATGCGGCCACTTCCGTCACCCTGTTGGCCGGGAAACCGCCTTCTCTCGCGTGCTGGAGGACAACGTCCGCGCTTGGCGCTTCGTGCACGCAGTAGATCTTGTCGCCGGCGACATAGCTGGTGATCCATCTGTACGGGACGCCCAGCCCAGCTACGACTTCGTTCGACTTGGCCGAGATGTCCTTGAGCTGCTGGGGGCTCAACTTGCTAGCACCGGAAATCTCTCGTTCGATGACATAGGTTGGCATGGCGTTGCATCCTTCTGCTAACATGCGTTGCGCGGTTGGCCCGAAGACGCGTCGGTCGAGTGGACCTATGCTTGTTCACCTCGGTCACGCCAGAAGGATCGAACGAGATGGCCGCGATGACCATGACCGGAACACCGAACCGCCTGATCGAGACCCCGGACCTTTCGGCCGGCCCCAACAGGACCGCGCTGCTGGCCGACGTGCTCTCGCGCATCAAGCTCGACGGCGCGATGTTCCTGCGCGGCGAGTATTCGGCCGGGTGGGCATTCGATTCCCCGGAAACGAGCGATCTCGTCGGGCTGCTTGCGCCCGGCGCGCAGCGGCTGATCCTCTTCCACATCGTCAGGAAAGGCCGTGCTTGGGTCAGCGCGGGCAACCTGCGCGTGGAGCTGGAGGCCGGCGACGTCGCGGTGCTGCCGCACGCCCATCGGCACCTGATGGGCAGTATCTCGAAGGCGGCAGATCCCATTCCGATCGCGGATATCCTGCCCCCGACCCCTTGGGACGGCGTGCCGGTCTGTCGCTTCGATGGAGGCGGAGAGGAGACGGAGGTCGTTTGCGGCTATCTCAAGTGTGACGACCTCCTGTTCAACTCCTTCATTCGCCGCTTGCCGCCCGTGTTTCGCGTCCGACCGCCTGACGGGCCAACCGCGGAACTTATTCGCGCCTGCGTCAACTATGCGGTCGACGAGCGCACGCATTCGCGTCACGGCGGCGCACCGCTGACGGCTCGCATGTCGGAACTGCTACTTACGGAGGCGCTCAGGCTCTACAGCGAGCAGGATGCCAGCGACGATGGCTGGTTGGCGGCAATCAACGATCCCTTGGTGAATCGTGCTCTTGCCCTGCTCCACGCCGAACCAGGTCGCCGCTGGAACGTGGAGGAGCTTGCACGCCGAGCCGTCACCTCACGCTCTGTGCTCGACGAACGATTTCGCAAGCGGCTGGGGCAATCCCCCATGCGCTACCTCGCGGAATGGCGTATTCAGCTAGCCGCCGACTTGATGAAGAACAGCGAAAGGAAGCTGGCTGGAATTGCTCAGGCTGTCGGATACGGATCCGAGGAGGCATTCAGTCGGGCTTTCCAGCGACATGTCGGTATCTCCCCAGCCCACTGGCGGAAGCGATAATAGCCTGACGCGTTCAGCCAAACGGATTTCGCGGTTGGGGCCGAAAGCCGACCGACTGCTCTGGGGAGAGGACTGAAATAAGCTGCCGGATAGGTCGGAGCACGCCCTATCCGAGGACAAGGCCGCCGGGGGCGGTTCCATCGCTTCCAAGGCATTCGCCACCAACGACGAATGGGGTAGCGGCCGGGGGTAGCGGTCAGGTATTCCGGGCGATGCTCTGGTCCAGCGCGGCAATCTGTCGCCGCAAGCCGTCGATTGAAGCCTGCTGGGCACCCTTGAGAGCTCGATTAGCCTTCCAAGCAGCGCTGATCTTGGCGGTGGCGAGCTTCTTGCCATCCTCTGCCTTCTGTAGGACCTCGGCCCACTCCTCGTCAGTCATGGAGTAGTCCTCGCCGGATTGGTCGTTGTGAGCAGGCCAATGCACGTCGCTCAGCGTGTCCGTCAGGTCTTTGAGCGCTGCCTTGAGAGCCGCCTTAGCTTCCTCCACCGCCGCGTCCTCGGTCCCCTCGAGCGTGATGAGATACCAGTCGAGGCGGCCAAGAATCATCTGCTCGACGCCATGCGCATCGTGCTCGGTAATCTCGAGCGGCTCGCCCGCCGGGCCGCTCGTCACATCTTGGGCCTTCCACAGCGGGTCATCTATCGCCTTGGCGACCCGGACGGCGCGCTCCTCGGCCTCGCGCAGCCGAATCGCGAGTGTCTCCCGGTGCATGATGCGGGTCTGGAGGTTGCTATCCTTCAGTTGCCGCCAAACGGGAGCTCCGGCGTACCAAGCCGCGCCGATGGCGAGTACGCCCGCGATCAGCGTCTGGTAGTTGTAGATGAAGGTGCCAGCACCGGCCCAGATCACCGACAATAAATGCGAAGCGGTAAGTTCCATCGCGATTACCTATCCCCGGAGAGCCTGCCCTCTCAACGGGCAGGGCCGATACTGTTCCAACTTTCCGTCGCCGACTTGCCGGCAACCGCTCGGGGGTGGACGCGGGGGGCAGCGAAGCCGCGCCGCTGCTCAGATGACCTTCCTCTTGTAGCCAATGGTCCGCAGGAATTCAGGCCATCCACGGTAGCGATCCGCACCGGGGCGAGGCTCCACACCATGCTTCTCGAGCGCCGCCAGAATGTCAGCGTCAGAGCCATGCTTCGTCTCATCGGCCGACAGGTCCATCGGGGAGAAGCTCGAGGACATGTACTCGCGAAACCTCACGGACAGCAGGCGGTCCGAGGGCGGATCAACATGGGTCCATCCGGCGAAATCAATCTTGCTGCTGCCCTGCACCCAACCGCCCGGGGTGAGGTGCATTTCGTCAACCTCGTCACTTGCCGACATGATGCCTGCTCCTCCTGTTGACCTTGCAGGTGTGATCGAGGATGGAATATTCAACCGGCCCACTCTCATCAATGCCCCGCTGCCCGGCTGAACGAGCCCAGCCGCTGGCTAACCGCCGCCATCGTCCGCAAGATCGCGCGACTGTTCGAGGTTCCGGCGGCCGAACTCGGTGCCTTCTTTGGACTCTGCGAGGGCGCCTACGATCGGCTTTGCCTGCCCTGTGCCAACCGCGCCGGGGAGGTGAGCCACTACGCGGTTCGATTGCACCGATACTGAACAAACACATGAACAGCTTTGACTCCACGTCGATTCGGAGTCAGCTTTTCATGCATGTTCAAGAAGATCGTCATTCGCAACGTGGGGGTATTGAAGGCGTTTGACGCCGGGACCTCTCCGCCACTCTCACAGCTCACGATGTTCTACGCCCGGAACGGCCGGGGCAAGTCCACCCTCACCGCCGTCATGCGCGCGGCCCGGGATGGTTGCTCGAACACCGTCATGGCGCGACGTTCGTTGGGCAACAATGCTGCTGATCCCGAGATCACACTCGTCTCCGACAGCGGAAATCGGCTGTTCAAGAGCGGCAAGTGGCAACACAAGCGCGCACCAATCGAAGTGTTCGACGCCACCTTCATCGCGGATAACGTATTTGCCGGAGAAATGATCGAGCTGCCACAGGACCGGGGCTTGTTCTCGGTCATCATCGGGGAGGAGGGCGTGCGGCTCGCCAATCTCCTCGAGCGCTTCAATGCCCATGCCAAAGCGGCGGCCACTAAACTGAAGGACGCTGAGGCGGCTCTGGAGGATGATTTGCCCTCCGACATCAGCCGCATGGACTTCTTTGCGCTTGCGGCCAACCCTGCGTATGCGGACCGTCTCGACAAGGCCGAGAAGGCGTTGAAGGCCGTTCAACAGGTCGACAAGATCACGGCGCTCAAGCAACTCGACACCATCGCCGCGCTAACTCTGCCCGCTGACATGGCGACGATCCTTAGCGCCACGGTCCCGGACATCGACGCAGCGGCCCGAGACCGGCTGGCCGAACACTTCCGGCACTTTAAGCTCGGCAAACAAGGCGAGGCGTGGGTCAACTACGGCATTGAGCACATTCACGATAATGCCTGCCCGTTCTGCGCTCGGCCGAACGCTGACGAGCTCGGCATTGTCACGCTGTACGGACAGATATTCGGTGAGCAGTACAAGGCCCACATGACCACCATCACGGACGCAGCGACCGCGCTGGACGATGCGTTGGGCGAGGACGCGCGCACAGCGATTGCGGCGACACTGACCGCGAACGTCGCGTCGGCAAAGGCATGGGAACAATTCGTCCAGCTCGGGGCTGAATTGCCCGACTGCGCTGACCTCGGGGCCGACCTCGTGGAGGCCCACACAGCTGCGAAGGAGCTGCTTGATCGCAAGCGTCAGTCCCCACTCGAGGCTGTGGCGGATGCAGAGCTCACCGCGAAGGCCAATGCGGCCCTTTCCCGCGCCGCCGCCACGCTGGCGGCCTACAATCCCGCCGTTGAAGCCATCAACACGGCCACGAAGGGCGCGCAGTCAGCGTCAGCGACGATGACGGAGGACGATGCCAAGCTGGCGGTCACGAATGTTAAACGCCGCATTGCCCGGACAGAGGACCCGGGCGTCCAGCGCCGCATTGAGGAATATCTCGCAGCGTCACGGCACGATGAGCGTGCGAAGAATGCGCGCAAGGTGACGCAGAAGAGGCTCAAGAGTGCCAATGACGCGGCGGCGGACCACTATCACCTTCGCGTGAACCACTATCTCGAGCGCTTCGGGGTCTCGGCTCGGATCACGCGGCCCACGAACAGCATGGCTGGCAACGCCGGGTCCTCCGATTACTCGCTGGTCATCCGGGGTGAGTCAGTGCCGCGCGGCCGTGGGCCCGGAGCCGCACCCATCCCGAGCTTCCGTAACACCCTTTCGACCGGCGACAAGACCACGCTCGCGCTCGCCTTTTTCCTCGCCAAGCTCGACCACGATGGAGCGCTGAACCAGAAGGTTGTCGTCTTTGACGACCCGCTTGCCAGCCACGACAGCCACCGTCGCGGCAAGACGGTGGAGGCCGTCAAAGAGCTCTGTGGTCGGTGCCTCCAGCTCATCGTCCTGTCCCATGACGAGTATTTCCTCCGGGATGTGGAGAAGCTGTGCGCCAGCGCCACCAAGGCGTCCTATCAGATGGAGTACAGCGACGGGGACGAGTGGTCAGCCGCGAAGCATGTCCGACTTGGGGACCTGTGCCGCTCCGATCACACTAAGCGCCTAGACAAGCTCGCTGCCTACGCCGACAACCGGCAGGGCGACCCCGACGACATCGTGCTACACGTCCGGCAGGTGATCGAGACGCACTTCCGCCGCTCATACACGGCTTACTTCCCGCACAACCGGAACCTCGGCCAAATGGTGCGGGACATTGACGATCACGTGGGCAGTCACCCTTGCGACGGAGTGCGCAACCGAATGGACGCGCTCAACTCTGCCACTTGCGACAATCACCACGGGGATGATGCGGACGTGATGCCCAAGAAGGGCGTCGATCCCGATGCCTTGAAGGTGATCGTCACTGATGCATTGGAATTGATCGGGGCGCGGCGCCCGGCGGGCTCGACCGCTGCTCCCGCCCTGGCTCCGGGCTCGACCGCTGGCGGCGCCTCATCGGGCGTGACTGTGCCCTGAGCCGCTTTCGAGGCGGCCGGGGTAGCGGTGAGATCGCTACCCCTCGGCTACCCGGAAGGACTGGCGGGACCATCTTTCCAGCTGACTACCTGAAGAGATGGTGGGCGCGGCAGGGATTGAACGTGCTACCCCACCCGTGTGAAGTGCAGGATCGATAGCCAGGTAAGAATGACCGCTTTCGGCTGTGAATGGAGAGTTCACGAACGTCCGACTTGGGGGCGCGAACCTGTCGTTGAACGGAACTTTATCAATGCGGATGGGCGGGCATGCGGCGGCGCTAACCGACCGATACAATGTCGAGGCTCCGGTTTGAGCCGCCGCTATCCGCAGCAATGAATAGTTCAAAAACACCGAATCAGGAGCGGCTCGACAGCCGAGGTCCCGTCCACTGCCTCAACTGTGGCGGCTGACAGCCGTCGGGGGACGAGGCCCATCGCCGGGCTACCGGTATTCGCCGATCTACTGTTTGCGTCGGTGAAATAGAATCATCCAAACAGTTCCAACTGCAAGTCCGTCATGTAAGGTGAAGCAGTTCAGAGCCGATATTCGACCGCGTGATAGAACGCAATCATCGCGATGGCTGACGGACCCCACCACCGATTGCGGATAAGGGAACAGACAGAAATCATGCCCTTCAACGAACGCTCCAGGCACATAACGCAAGGGATCGCCCGCTCACCCAATCGCGCGATGTACTACGCGCTAGGGTACGAGAAGGCTGATTTCGACAAGCCGATGATCGGTATTGCCAACGGCCACTCAACCATTACGCCATGCAACGCAGGCCTGCAGCCGCTCGCGGACGCCGCGGTCGACGCGATCAAGACGGCTGGTGCCAACCCGCAGGTGTTCGGCACGCCTACGATATCGGACGGTATGTCGATGGGTACGGAGGGCATGAAATACTCGCTGGTCTCCCGCGAAGTGATCGCCGATTGCGTTGAGCTCTCGGTGCAAGGGCAGTGGATGGACGGGGTGCTTGTCCTCGGCGGCTGCGACAAGAATATGCCGGGCGGCATGATCGGCATCCTGCGCGCGAACGTTCCTGCAATCTACGTCTATGGCGGCACGATAAAGCCCGGCCGATGGAAGGGAGAAGACCTTTCCATCGTCTCCGCGTTCGAGGCAGTGGGCGCCTTCATGGCCGGAACGATGAGCGAGGAGGACTTCGAAGGCATTGAGCGCAATGCCTGTCCCTCCACAGGTTCCTGCGGCGGCATGTACACCGCCAATACCATGAGTTCGTCCTTCGAAGCGCTCGGCATGTCCCTATTGTACACCTCGACCATGGCGAACCCCGACCGAGAGAAGATCGATAACGCCGCTGAATCCGGCCGCATTCTCGTGGAGGCAGTGAAGAAGAACATCCGCCCGCTCGACATCGTTTCGCGGGACTCGATCGAAAACGCGGTGGCGCTGATCATGGCTCTTGGCGGATCGACGAATGCGGTGTTGCATTATCTGGCCATCGCAAGTGCCGCCGGCGTCGAATGGACGTTGGACGACTTCGAGCACGTTCGCCGCAGGGTGCCGGTGCTGTGTAATCTAAAGCCTTCCGGGCGGTACATGGCGGTCGACCTGCATCGCGCCGGTGGAGTTCCACAGGTTCTGAAGATACTGCTGAACGCCGGGCTGCTGCACGGGGATTGCCTAACGATCACCGGCAGGACGCTAGCGGAGGAACTCGCAATCGTACCCGATGAGCCGAGCGCCGACCAAGACATCATCATGCCCAGGCAGCGAGCGCTATACCAGGAGGGTCACCTTGCCATCCTCAAAGGAAATCTGGCTGAGGATGGAGCGGTCGCCAAGATAAGCGGCTTGAAGAGCCCGGTGCTTACCGGGCCGGCGCGCGTCTTCGATGACGAGCAGTCGGCCCTCGACGCGATCCTTGCGGACCGGATCAAACCGGGGGATGTGGTCGTATTGCGCTATCTGGGGCCTAAGGGGGGGCCCGGTATGCCCGAGATGCTGGCGCCCACATCCGCGCTCGTCGGCCGCGGGCTCGGAGAGACAGTTGGACTTGTCACAGATGGACGGTTTTCGGGCGGTACCTGGGGCCTGGTGGTGGGGCATGTGGCTCCGGAAGCGTTCGTAGGCGGCACCATCGCCTTGGTGAAGGAAGGGGATACCGTCACCATTGACGCACGCAGCCTGCTACTGCAGCTGAACGTGGACGCAGACGAACTCGCGCAACGCCGTGCGGCGTGGAAGCAGCCGGGGCTTCGCTACAAGCGCGGTGTTCTGGCCAAGTTCGCGGCGCTGGCTCGTCCTGCCAACGAAGGCGCCCTTAGCGGGTAATCACCGGAGTTCCGATCGACTCATCCTAAGGAATGCCGCCATGACCACCGCACCCGAATTATTCGATGTGAACGCCGCACCGATGCGGATAGGAGCAGTCCGGCTGAAGGTGCGCGATCTGGAGACTGTCTCGGCCTTTTACCGAAAGGTGCTTGGTCTTTGCGTCATCGACGCCGGTGATTCGCGCGCTGTTCTCGGAGCTGGAAGTACGCCACTCCTCGAACTCGACGGAGATGCCACACTGGCCCCGCTCGACCCGCGACAGGCCGGACTCTTTCACGCGGCTTTTCTGATGCAGCGAGCCGATCTCTCGCGGTGGGTGGCCCATGTAGTCGAAGCTGGCGTGCCGCTTGAGGGGGCATCCGACCACCTCGTCAGCGAGGCGCTCTACCTAGCCGACCCTGAAGGCAACGGCATCGAGGTCTACGCTGACCGTCCAACCGCGCAATGGCGCACTGAATCGGGCGAGGTGCGCATGGCCACCGATCCGCTTGACCTCCAGAGTCTGATGCAGAGCGCCTCGGGCACCCAGTGGTCGGGGTTCCCCGACAGCGGTAGCATCGGCCACGTGCACCTCCAGGTGGGTGATACCGAGGCGGCCGACCGATTCTACCGCGACGTGCTTGGCTTCGCCCTCTCCGCGCGCTACCCAGGCGCGAGCTTCTATGGCAGCGGCGGCTATCACCACCAGCTCGCGGGCAACGTCTGGAACAGTCGCCGCGCGGGTCCGCGGCCGGAGGGAATGGCGGGTCTCGATGTGATAGAGGTCGTTCTCCGGGACGCGGCCGACCTCGACGCGATCGCCACGCGGGCCGAGAGCGTCGGCATCCCGATCACGAAAGAGGGGAACGGCATGAGATTGCGCGATCCCTGGGGCACCGCCGTCGCGCTGACGCACTGAAATAGACGACATGCTGTGAACGGCGAATCGGCGGCTAGCTGGCAGCCGGTGCAGGCAGGAGACGAGAAGGACGGATTCGTCCGTCAGTCATCGATCTTTCGCAACTGGGTGGGGCCCACCGCTCTCGCGAGGCGTGGCAACGCGGGAGGCGCTGAGGCCGTATCCATCGCCCTTCACCACGGCAGCGCAGGCGGGCTGGCGGAGCCGCCGCCTTAGCTGGCGAAATTCCACGCAAGTGCCGCAAGGTCGACCGACAGGACCGCGCCGGCTCGTTCCACTGTTGTAGTCATCGCGAATACCGCGAGAGGTTCAAGCCAGCTGTCTCCACTTCTGGCGTTTCTCCGGAGATGATGTCGGACAACACGCGCCCGGAGCCGCATGCCATGGTCCAGCCCAGGGTGCCATGGCCGGTGTTCAGAAAGAGCCGATCAAGGGGCGTGTTCCCGAGGATGGGCGGTCCATCTGGCGTCATGGGACAAAGGCCGCTCCAGAACGTGGCCTTCCGCATGTTCCCGCCGAAGGGGAACAGTTGTCCCACTGAATGCTCGAGCGCCGCCCGTCGAAGGGTTCGCAAGGTCGTATCGAATCCGGCCAGTTCTGCGGTGCCTCCCGCGCGGATCCTTCCTCCGAGACGCGTGATGGCGGTCTTGTAGGTTTCGTCCATGACAGTCGACACAGGCGCCATAGTCTCTTCGACTATCGGGATGGAGAGCGAATAGCCCTTGACCGGATGCACCGGAAGCCTGATCCTGAGCTCCTTGAGCGCGGCAGGGGAGCGGGTTCCGAGCGCGACCACGTACGCGTCAGCTATCCGCAGGCCCCGAGATGTCGCGGCCGACTTCACGGCGCGGCCGTCGGTCACGAGCGAAAGGAGTTCCGTGCTGTAGGAGAACGTTACGCCCAGTACCTCCGCCATGGCCGCGAGACGCTCGGTGAACAGCCTGCAGTCACCCGTCTCGTCGTCCGGCAGCCTCAGTCCTCCGACGAACTCGGCCGGAGCTTCGGCAAGCGCCGGTTCGACTTTGATGCAGCCCCTGTGGTCGAGCGCTTCATAGGGTACGTTCAGGTTCCTGAGCACCTCGACGTCTCTGGCAATGGCATCGAGCTGATTGCTGGAGCGAAAGAGCTGCAGCGTGCCGCGACTGCGCTCGTCATATGATATCCCGGTCTCCACCCTAAGCTTCTTCAGGCAGTCGCGGCTGTACTCCGCCAGAGGTACCATCCGTGACTTGTTGAGCGCGTAGCGTTCCGAGGTGCAGTTCCGCAGCATCTGGAGCATCCACGACCACATCGCCGGATCAGCCCTGGGGCGGATGACGAGAGGGCCGTGATGCATGGCTAGCCACTTCAATGCCTTCAGGGGCACCCCGGGCCCCGCCCAGGGAGAGGAGTATCCGGGCGAGACCTGGCCCGCGTTGGCGAAGCTCGTCTCGCAAGCCGGACCTTCCCGCCGCTCGACCACCTCAACCTCGTGCCCTGCCTTAGCCAGGTAGTAGGCTGTCGTCACGCCGATCACGCCCGCGCCCAGAACCAGCACCCTCATACTTCTTTTCTCCGTTCGAACTTCCCGCGTCCCGCGCTCAGGCGAGGAGCCTGCCCCACCGAGGTAGCCGTAAAATACGGCCTCGGCGTTCGTGGCGTTCGCGGCCAGGACCGGCAGTCCCGCATAGACGAGGGCCGGAAACGTCAGAAACGTCCCGCCCTCTCCAAAGTGTTGAGGGTGGCGACAAAGAAGGCCGCCGCCAGGACAAGATAGTCGGTCATGAACTTGAGTTTGCCTGGCTGGCGGCGCTGAGCTCACGCGGCCGACGGGCCCGGATCATCATACCCGTCCGGCTCGGCCGCCACGCTCGCATGGGCTCTGCCGTAATGGGCGCCGCGGATGAGCTTGAGCTGAGGTCTGCGTCCGCCGGACGGTTCGACCATCGCGGTCCGTTCCCTCTCGCGGCGTGTCTTTTCGGGCTGATAGAGCACCTTCTCGAGCCGCAGCGTTTCCACGCTTCCGTCGTTCACGGGCAGCCGGAAGGATTGCCCTTCCGAAACCCCCAGGAGAGCCAGGCCGCGCGGCGATGTTATCGGGAGGAAAAGCCCGTTCGGGTGGTGCATCGGATCGTGTGAAAGGACCCTCGTCTGCGCGTGGCCATCGTCAACAGCGAAACGCACCCTGCTGTTGAGGGTGGCGACTATTTCCGACACGTCGTCGCGAAAGACGATGAGCGCTGATTCGATCTTCCGGCGCAGCAGGGGCGCCATCGGATCGTCTCGGCCCATGCATCGGTCGAGCATGACTTCCAGGATCGTCAGATCCTTGGTCGTGAGGATGCAAGCATCTTGTGACATCGCAGTTCTCCATCGCTCCGCTCCGGGAGCGGCCAAGTTCGAGACGAATTGGAGATCCCCCTGGGCCACCGGTAGGTGGCACAGGGGCAATCAGCCTGCGATGAGACAACCTCCGACGAGGGAAAGGCGCGACGGTCGCGGGACGCACCTCATTGCGCGTGTCCGGCTTCCGCCGCCAAGCCTTGGTGCGAAGGGTGGGAAGGCGCTTCGACGTGTTCGACGGTCAGGCGATGCGTACGCCCGTCGCGGGCCGTCCAATCAATGGACTGTCCAGCGGAAAGCCCGATCAGAGCCGCACCGATAGGGGTAAGGACAGATACTTTTCCTTCGGCGATGTCGGCATCGGCCGGGAACACGAGCGTAACAGTCCGGCCTTTTCCCGCATCTGTCGTGAAGCGCAGGGTAGAACCCATCCGCACGACATCTGCCGCGAGCTTCCCAACGGCCACTATACGCGCGCGGTCGAGCTCCGACATGAGTTCCTCCGCCATGTCAGGGTTCCGGGCCATGACGGAATCAGCAAGTCGCGACAGGCGTTCATGGTCCGTGCGCGTCAGGCTGATGGCGGTCTTGCGCTGCCGGTTCGAATGCGGAGCCATTCCGGCCTCCTGATGTCAATTGCCTGCGACAGCGCACGACGCGCGCTGCCGCGGCTCAGATGGTACTGTTGTGGAAATTTTCGTCGCACCTTCGGCTTCGCCCTTGCCCCATAACCGGGATGGCTGCCAATGCCCCGCGGCCAGGGCGCGACGCGACCGAGCCGGGGGTCAGGTGCCCGCGATAGGGCACACCCTGTGAAGGATGGAAAAAAGTTTGGTCCTGTTCATGGGGCGAACGTGGGAAAGATTGCGAGGAAAGTCAAGCCTCAGGCCAGCGCCGACCAATTGTGACCTGTCGAACCTCGTCCTGCCTGCTGCTCGAGGCTACGTCTTCTCCCCTTTCTGGGCCCAAGTCCGGGAGTGCGTGCGTGGTCTGAGCATGGGCCGGAAACCTCTGCCTCCCAACTGCACTCCTGAGCTTGCGCTAGAACAAAGAAGCCCTCCACGAAAAGCGACATCGTAATTCGAGCCATTCAGTGGAGGTGAATCTCATGGGCGTATTTTCGATGTGGTCCGAGCGGACAAGCCGCCAGTCAGCTCTGTTGCATGACATGATGGAACAAGTGGACGTGGATCTCGTGAACGCTGGCAAACAACCGCTGGGTCTGCAGCTGGAGCGCGCGGTACGTGCCTGCTTCTTTTGCCGACACGGGAAGGAGTGCCGCGAGTGGCTCGATGGTTCGCATCGAACGAGGGAGAACGCGCCCGAATTCTGTCCAAACCGCAGCTTCTTCAGTGCGCATCGTAGGCAGAGTACGACCGTTCGCCACGCTACATCTGATCCAGGCCGCCCCATCCGCCGGCAGGTCCACTGAGCACGCGAACCCGCCGGACAGTATCGAGGCGATCGGCGGCGTCCAGGTCTCCCAGGTAGTGGCACCGCGCTTGACCCATCGGCTTGAGAGCCTGAGGATCGGCCACGACCAACTCCTGCCGTCCGTCCTGAAACAGCATGAGCTTCTCATATCCGTTTGGAAGATGGCCCGCGGTGTGGGGCATTCTGTAGCCGCGAAAAGGCGCCTTGATGAATAGTGCGCCCCGTGCCCGGCATCCCGAACGATCGGCCTCAAGGACTCGAAAACCGAAAAGGGAAAGTTTCCGCTCAACTCCCTTGCGTATGCGCGGACTCATTCGGGTTCGTGAGAAGCGGTTCTCTCCACGGACGCCGGATCTCGCCCGCAAAGCTCCGGAACGTTGACGGATCTGAAAATAGTCATTCGGGTTCGCCCATCCCTTTGATTGCTGTTTGCGCCAGCGCAAAGAGCTGTCGTCCGGCAAGGTCTAGATGCGGCACAACGGCTCAACGAAGCCGCGACGTGAAAGGATAAGAAGATGAAAAAGCTGATTGCCGCGCTTGCTCTCGGAACCGCGGTCGTGTTCGCAGGATCCGCCGGGGCGGCCGAATTCGAGGTCAAATTGCTGAACAAGGGCGAGAAGGGAGCGATGGTCTTCGAGCCCGACTACATCAAGGCGGCACCGGGAGACACCATCCGCTTCGTTCCGACCGACAACGGCCACAATGCCGAAACCATCAAGGGCATGGTTCCCGAAGGCGCAGAAGGCTTCAAGAGCAAGTTCAACGAGGAGTTCACCGTAACCCTCGATAAGGAAGGGATCTACGGCATCAAGTGCACTCCACATTACGGAATGGGTATGGTCGCGCTGATCGAAGTCGGCAAAGCCACCAATCTTGAGGAGGTCAAGGTGGTCAAGCATCCTGGAAAGGCAAAGACGGCGTTCGCCGAACTCTTCGGACAAAGCGTCGCTGCAAAGTAAGTGGGCCGAACGGCGACGCCGTGTCGGAGGGCCCTCGAGGCTCTCCGGCATTTTGTTTATTGACCGAATTGAAGGATCTGTCGAAGGCCGGCTTTTTTCTTGACGACATATCGCCCAAGATTCATCGATCGATCATGTATTGATGTCAAGTGGTACGCGGTAGGATCTCTGCATTGGCACGATCATCATACAGCCGCCGAATTGAAGCGATTTGAGAGCGGCCGCCGAGCCCCTGTAGAAAGGGGAACATTCTTCGGAAGGCGCGGCTCTTTCGGCGCGAAGGAGGATCCCATGAAACGAACGCTCACTCTAGCGGGCGTTGTGCTTGCCTTCACATCTTTCACGACCTGGGCACAGGAGACTGACGACACCGCCACGAACGCCGTTCTGCAAGCCACCTCGGAAGCTTCGGCAACACCGGCCGGGTGGAACGGCGACGTGCTCAGGGAGGAACTGGCCAGCAAGTCATTGGCTGCAATCCGGCAACCTTGCCGCCCCAAGGCTACCGATAGCCTGGTCGGCGATCTCGGAGACGTCGGGGTGTTGCTGCACAAGCAGGTCATCTAGCATGTGGAGCGGCCGGAACTATGGACGAGGAAGACCAGCAGCGCCTGGATGAACTGTCCGTCCTGAACTAGGCGGAGTTCGCTACAGGCTTCGCTGGATGGATTGTGGAGACCTACCCCAGTTAATCGAGAAGTGGCAAGCGATATACCAATCGCGGTCTTCCGGTTCGTTCGCGGACAAAGTCGCCGAGCAGCTGCGGGCGCAGCTGGAGGTTGCCAGCACGATCATGGCCGCAGACGGTGACCTAGCCACTACCGACGAGCAAGTGCGAGAGACACTTGCCTGGAGCGGAGCTCAGGATGAAGGCAGAGTGGCGGAACAATTCCACCTCGAACGCGAGATTGATCCGGCTGAGGAAGGTACGGAAGCAGACTGAGTTCCGCTGTAAGGCTCCGGGCGGCCCTTACTCAAGAGCCGTCCGTATCGTCGAGCGGCAGTGAATCAGTTGTGCGGCATAGGATTGGGCGCGAGCCCGATCCTCCTCACTGGAAAGCCGCTCGGCGAAATCCAGGTAGCAGTCGAGCAGCAGTTCGCATAGCGGCACAAGGCGGCCAGCCACCTCTTCGGACACCCCGTCGTTCAATAGCGGCGAGATGCCCAGAGGTGCTCGGCCAAGAAGGAACGAACGCTCCCTGGCTTCTTCCATAAGATTCCGGAAGGTGTCGTCGACTCCCTTAGATTGGCCCCCTGCGGCGTCCAAGAGGTCGGAAAACCTGAGTTCGAGCTTTGGCAGCTCGGCAGGGGTCATATCTCCTCTCGCCTTGCGTTCAGCATGGAAAGCGCGACGTCTTTCTCTTCGGAGAATAGTCAGATGCCCGAGTTCCTCGCGTGCCATTTGTTCAGCGGCTTGCCTTAGTCTCTCCTGATCCGTCTGAGCGGCGACATAGGTCCAGAACAGGAATGCCCGTTCCTCGTTGCGGACGGCCATCGAGAAAGCACGGTACGCGGTGAGCAGTTCCGGTGCGACGGCGCTGGCACCCTCGTCATCGAATGTCTCGGCCGGCACCCACTTTAGATTCGCAAGATCAGGTCGTGATCCGCTGATCCGCTCCGACCACTCCACTACGTTGTCGAGATGGCCGGATTCCTCACTCTTTAGCTGTCCGAAAACAGCCACCATGTCAGGTCGACCTTCCCCGACCATACGTTCAGCAAGTTCAGTATAGTTCTCGATCGCCTCCTGCTCCATCCGGTACGCGATGGCCAAGAGTTCCTCCATGCTTTCAACCGCCGCGAACGGTTCGGACTTCAGCAATGACACGGCAACCTCCCCTATGGTCATCAACGTAGGGTTAGCATTCGCTCCGCTCTTTGTCCTGGAACAAAGAAGGCGACGTTGAAACGCTGCAGTGTTGGGCTACGTCCAAAATCAGGTCGCGCCGGCGGATGCTGGCGCGCAGAACTACGATAAAGGCGGGGCGAACCAGAGAATGCATCGTGACTATGGAGACAACACACTTCCGAGCGTTGTGCCGGAAGTAGCGCATGCCGCATTCCGGCTGCTGCTCGCAGGACTTTTCCTGCTCGCTTCGGTAGCGTTGGCGACCGCGGCAGGACGGCTCGAACAATTCCTCTCCGATGCACAGCCGTCTCAGTTCTTTGAAGCCGCTGACCGTTTTGGCGAGATCGAAGGAGATCCGCCTCTCGTTCCGGTGTACCGAGGCGACGCACTGGCTGGCTATCTTTATCTGAACTCGGATTTCACCAGCGCCGTCGGCTACTCGGGTAAGCCGATCCATATCCTGGTCGGGATCGATCCCGCGGGAGTCATCCAAGGCCTCAAGCTGGTCGACCATCAAGAGCCGATCGTACTCATCGGGATTCCCGAGGAGGAGGTATTAGAATCGCTCAACACACTGGTCGGTCAAGATATCGGACGTGTTTCCGCGGGTGCCGCCAGGCCGCCACAGGTCGACATCGTCAGCGGCGCCACCGTGACGGTCCTCGTCATGGGCGACAGCGTCGTGCGATCCGCCGTCCGGCTCATCCGCAGCGGTCGGCTCGGCGGCGCGCCGGATGTAGTCAGCACCGATGCGCCTTCCGAGACGCGTGAACTCATCCCAACGGAGAGCGAGGTTAGGGATTGGCAAACGCTGGTGGGCGATGGCTCTGTGCGGAGCCTGCGCTTGACCGTCAGAGAAGTTAGTGACGCCTTCCGCGCAGCCGGACATCCGGAGGCTGCCCAACGGCCAGAAACCCGTGATCCCCAGGACCGCTTCATCGAACTCTACATCGCCCCGGTTAGCGTTCCCACGATCGGACGAAGCCTTCTTGGAGACGTGCAATACGAGAGACTGCGTCAACGCCTGGAGCCGGGCCAGCAGGCGATCGTGGTGGCAGGTGACGGCGCATATTCCTTCAAGGGCTCCGGATATGTGCGCGGCGGCATATTCGACCGAATCGAGCTTCTCCAGGACGGACAGGGAATCCGCTTCCGAGACCGCAACCACACGCGGCTGGCCGACCTGGCAGCCGAAGGCTCACCGCGTCTGCGGGAGATCGCGCTGTTCGTTGTGCCGGATGACTTCGATTTCGATGTCACCGAGCCATGGGAACTGCAGCTTCTCGTGCAGCGCAGCATCGGCGCACGCGACAAGGCGACGATCTCCTATGATGTGGGCTATCTCCTGCCGGACCGGTACGTCACGATCACTCAGGCCCCGCTTCCGCAGCCGGTGCCTTTGTCGCCTGCGCAAGCGGCCGAGGACGGGAGTGCTTCCATGGAAGCGGGCCAGCCAGAAGGCGCGGCCGCGGTCGACTCTGCAATAGAGGAGGAGCCGCTCTGGCAGCGCATCTGGAAGATGAACCCGGTCTTCATCGGCATCACCGTCGCGGCACTGCTCGTGCTTACCGCCATCTTCTTCTTTCAGGACTGGCTGGTGCGGCGTCCCCGCCTCTTTGGCTGGATCCGCCGAGGCTATCTCGTCTTCACTCTGTTCTGGCTTGGTTGGTACGCCAATGCGCAGCTGTCGGTGGTCAACGTCCTGACCTTCACCAACTCACTGGTCACCGACTTCAGCTGGGAGTTCTTCCTCGCGGCTCCGCTGATCTTCATCCTGTGGGCAGCGGTAGCGGTCGGCCTCCTCTTCTGGGGGCGCGGTCCTTTCTGCGGTTGGCTCTGCCCATTCGGTGCGCTTCAGGAACTCACCAACAACATCGCCCAGTGGCTGAAGGTGCCGCAGATCAAGGTGCCCTTCGGGCTGCACGAGCGGCTCTGGCCGATCAAGTACATCATCTTCCTCGGATTGTTTGGGCTGTCCTTCTATTCAATGAAGATGGCGGAGATCGCCGCGGAGGTGGAGCCGTTCAAGACCGCAATCATCCTCAAATTTATGCGCGACTGGCCCTTCGTTGTCTTCGCGGTCGGGCTGCTCGTCATAGGCCTGTTCATCGAACGCTTTTACTGCCGCTATCTCTGTCCGCTCGGTGCAGCGCTCGCCATCCCGGGGCGCATCCGGATGTTCGAATGGCTCAAGCGGTGGCCCGAATGCGGATCGCCCTGCCAGCGTTGCGCCAAGGAATGCCCCGTCCAATCCATCCATCCGGAAGGGCAGATCAACGTCAATGAATGCATCTACTGCATGAATTGCCAGGAACTCTACCACGACGATCACCGCTGCCCGCACATGATCCAGGTGCGGTTGAAGCGAGAGAAATTCCAGGCACTTTCATCGCCCTCAATGAAGGGCAAGGGGCCTGCGAAACCGGTCATTTCACATAAGGGGGCTCCGGTGGAGAAGCCGGACACCGTGACGCGACCGACCACCTGAAGGAGAAGGAGAGAACCATGCAATCGGAAGAGATGAAAAAAGGCTGGAGCCGGCGCCAGTTGCTAGGCAGCACTGCAGCGGTGGCGGCTGCGGGCGCAGCCGGAGCTGGCGGTGCCTTCACGCTTGCCGGAGGTGCAATTACACCGGCTGCGGCGCAGTCCGCCGCCGCTGGTGCAAACAACTGGGAAGTGAAGCCGGGGGAACTCGACGAGTACTACGTCTTCTTCTCGAGTGGTCAGACCGGCGAGGTTCGTGTCGTTGGGGCGCCCTCCATGCGCGAGATGATGCGCATCCCGGTGTTCAACCGCTGCAGCGCGACGGGCTGGGGACAGACGAATGAGAGCCTCAAGGTGCTGACCGAAGGTCTGCTGCCGCAGACGAAGGAATTCCTGAAGGACAAGGGAGGCATCTATCTGAACGGTGACCTGCACCACCCGCATCCTTCGCAGACCGACGGCACCTATGACGGGCGCTACCTCTACGCCAACGACAAGGCGAATACCCGCGTCTGCCGAATCCGCCTCGATGTGATGAAGTGCGACAAGATCATCCAGTTGCCCAACCAGCACACGGTGCACGGCCTGCGCGTGCAGAAGTATCCGAAAACGGGGTATGTGTTCTGCAATGGCGAGGACCGCGTGCCGCTCCAGAACGACGGCACGACGATGAACGATCGTGGTACCTACCGCGCGATCTTCACCGCCGTCGATGGCGAGACCATGAAGGTCGCATGGCAGATCATGGTCGACGGCAATCTCGACAATGTCGATGCCGACTATCAGGGCAAGTACGCCTTCGCCACCTGCTACAACTCGGAAGAAGGCGTCACTCTTGCCGAGATGATGAGCAACGAGCAGGACTGGATTGTCATCTTCAACCTGGGCAGGATCGAGGAAGCTGTCGCCAACGGAGACTTCGAGGAGATCAACGGCGTTCCCGTGCTCGACGGACGCAAGGGATCGCCCTACACACGCTACGTTCCGGTGCCGAATAGCCCCCACGGGATCAACACGGCGCCCGATGGCATCCACGTGGTAGCGAACGGCAAGCTGTCCCCAACGGTGACAGTCTTCGATGTGCGCAAGTTCGACGACCTGTTCGACGACTCGATCGAGCCACGGGACACAGTGGTTGCCGAGCCGGAACTCGGGCTCGGACCGCTTCATACGGCATTCGACGGCAGGGGGAACGCCTATACGACTTTGTTCATCGACAGCCAGATCTGCAAGTGGAACATCGAGGATGCCAAGCGGGCCTTCTCCGGCGAACAGGTGGACCCGATCCGGCAGAAACTCGACGTCCATTACCAGCCCGGCCACAATCACACCTCGATGGGTCAGACCAAGGAGGCGGACGGGAAGTGGCTGATCTCGCTGAACAAGTTCTCGAAGGACCGCTATCTAAATGTCGGGCCGCTCAAACCGGAGAACGATCAGCTGATCGATATCTCGGGCGACGAGATGGTGCTCGTGCACGATAACCCGACCTTCGCGGAACCCCATGACGCGACAATCGTGCACCGCTCCAAGATCAACCCGCTGCACGTGTGGAATCGCGACGACCCGTTCTTCGCGGATGCCGTGAAGCAGGCCGAAGCGGATGGTGTTGATCTGACTGCCGACTCCACGGTCATCCGGGATGGCAACAAGGTGCGTGTCTACATGTTCTCGGTCGCCCCGGCTTTCGGTCTCGATGAGTTTACCGTCAGACAGGGCGACGAGGTGACGGTCTACGTGACCAACATCGACGAGGTCGAAGACCTTACCCACGGGTTCAGCATCGTGAACTACGGGATACAAATGGAAGTGCCTCCCCAGGCGACCGCCTCCGTCACGTTCACCGCGAGCCAGCCCGGTGTCTACTGGTACTACTGCTCCTGGTTCTGTCATGCCATGCACATGGAAATGAAGGGCCGCATGCTCGTCGAGCCCCAGGGCGCATGACATGAGGAAACTCGGCTCCAGATCGATCGGAGTCCTGGTGGCGGCGGTCTTCGCCGCCACCCTGGGCCTGCCCGCATGGGCGAAAGTCACCGAACACGCGCCGGGCGCTGGCGGCCTTCAGTCCGTCATCGACGCCGCCTCGTCCGGCGACGTGATCCGGCTGCTGCCTGGCGATCACACCGGGCCGGTGAAGATCGAAAAGACGCTGACCCTCGAGGGCGAGGAAGGAGCCGTGCTCCGCGGCCCCGGCAACGGCAGCGTGATAACCGTTGAAGCACCTGAATCCGTCGTTCGCGGCCTCGAGATTCGGGGATCAGGCACCGACCTGTTCGAGATGGACTCCGGCGTTTTCGTCACGCAGACGGCAAAAGGAGCTCGCATCGAGCAAAATCAGATTATCGGAAATCTGGTTGGCATCTATCTCCATGGAGCCGCAGACGCCGTGGCGCAGGGGAATACGATTGTCGGGTTTCGGGAAGGACGCACCAGCGAAGCGGGCGACGGCATATCTGTCTGGAATGCGCCCGGCGCTCAGGTGATTGGAAACGAGATCAGCTTTGGTCGCGACGGCATATTCACCAAGACAAGCAAGCGCAACGTCTTCAGGGACAACACCATCCGGAACGTTCGTTTCGGCATCCACTACATGTACACCAACGACAGCGAGGTGAGCGGCAACGTCTCGGTCGGCAACAATGTCGGCTACGCCATCATGTTCTCCGACAGGCTCCAAGTGACAGACAATCTCTCCGATGGCGACCGCGACCACGGCCTGCTGCTGAATTACGCCAACGGTTCCGAGATATCGGGCAACGTCGTCCGAGGCCGCCTGCAGTCCGTCGAGAGGTGGACGGCGGCAGCCCGCATCGGGGGCACGCACGGGGTTCCTGCCGAAGCCGAGGCCTCGGTGGGGACGGCTCCGTATAGCATGCGCCTCGGCCCTGAAAAATGCGTCTTCATCTACAACGCGAACCGGAACCGCTTCACTGACAACGTGTTCGAGGGCTGCGCGATCGGCATACACTTCACCGCCGGTTCCGAGGGTAACGCTATGGCTGGCAACGCCTTCATCCGCAACCGGAATCAGGTCAAGTACGTCGGGACTCGGCATCTCGACTGGTCCTACGAAGGTCGCGGCAACTACTGGAGCGACAACCCGGCCTTCGACCTCGACGGCGACGGAATCGCGGACAAGCCGTACCGTCCCAACGATCTCGTCGACAGAGTGCTGTGGACCGCCCCGCAGGCCAAGGTTCTCATGAACAGCCCCGCCGTTCAGGTCATCCGCTGGGCGCAGTCGCAGTTCCCGGCAATCCTCCCAGGCGGGGTCGTCGACAGTCGCCCCCTCATGGCACCCCCGGCTCAGGATGGAGCGGCAAAATGACAGCGGAGACAGTCCAGGTGTCGGGTGTGACCAAGACCTACGGCAAGGTACGTGCTTTGACCGACGTGTCTTGCGAGCTCAACGAGGGTGAGACAATTGCGCTCGTCGGGCACAATGGTGCCGGCAAGACGACATTGATCAAGCTGATGCTGGGCCTGATCCGCCCGACTGCGGGAACCGTGTGTGTGCTGGGGGAGGATCCGGCCGCCGGAGAATTCGAGGCGAGACGGTCTCTGGGCTATCTCCCCGAAAACGTCTCCTTCAACATGGCGCTGACGGGCCGCGAGACGCTGTCTTTTTATGCGCGTCTGAAGCGCGTGCCCCTCGCCTCGACGCCGGCCCTGCTGGAGAAGGTCGGCCTCGATGCCGCCGCGGACCGCCGTGTTGGCACCTATTCGAAAGGCATGCGCCAGCGGCTGGGTCTCGCCCAAGCTTTGCTCGGACAGCCTCGGGTCCTGCTGCTCGACGAGCCGACGACAGGGCTCGATCCGGCCCTGCGCCGCAGCTTCTATGACATCGTCACGGAACTGCGTTCGGCAGGGGCGACCGTGCTCCTCTCCTCCCACGCACTTACCGAACTGGAAGGCAGGGCCGACCGCGTCGTGATCGTCAACCGCGGCGTTAAGATCGCCGACGGGACGATCGAGAGCCTGCGACGTATAGCCCGGCTGCCGACCCGCATCCGGGTGAAGCTTGCGGATGACAGGGCCGGGGGATTGTTCCGCACGGGCGGTTGGCGACGCGTCAACGGCCACCAGGCAGAGATAGACGCGGGACCGGGAGAGAAGATCGAGCTCCTCAGAAGCATAGCCTCGCCGGAGGTTCCGGTCGAGGACATCGAAGTCGTTCCCCCATCGCTCGACGATCTTTATGCGCATTTCCTGGGCTCGCGGGAGAGTGCCGGATGAACAACATCCTGATCATAGCACGCAAGGAGATACAGGAAGGGCTGCGCAACCGATGGGTGCTCACAACGACGGCTCTGCTGGCGGCGCTTGCCCTCACGCTGACGTTTCTCGGGAGCGCCCCAACGGGGAGCGTCGGTACAAGCGAGCTCGACGTGGTGATCGTAAGCCTATCAAGCCTCACGGTTTTCCTGGTTCCGCTGATTGCGCTGCTGATCTCGCATGACGCGATCGTGGGAGAACTGGAACGCGGCACCATGCTGCTCCTGCTCAGCTATCCGATCGGACGCTGGCAGGTCATTGTCGGCAAGTTCGTAGGTCATCTTGCAATTCTGGCGTTTGCGACCCTGGCGGGATATGGGGCCGCGGCGCTGGCGTTGTGGGGGACCGGCTCTGCCATCGATGGTTCCAGCTGGATCGCGTACGTTTCCATGATGCTGTCGTCCGTGATGCTCGGGGCCGTGTTCGTCGGGATCGGATACCTCATCAGCGTGCTGGTTCGCGAGCGCGGCACTGCCGGGGGTGTAGCCATCGGTGTCTGGCTGCTTTTCGTCCTGATCTACGACATGGCATTGCTTGGCCTGCTCGTCCTAGACCAGGGCCGGACCGTTAGCGGCGGCGTGCTCAACGCCCTGTTGCTCGCAAATCCAACAGACGTCTACCGGCTTTTCAATCTCGGCTCCGGCAATGTCGGTGCACTCTCCGGAATGGGCGGCATCGCAGAAAACGCGGCACTTCCACCCAGCCTCCTGGTGATTGCGCTGCTCGCGTGGGCACTCATACCGACAACCGTCGCGGCGTCACTATTCTCAAGGAGAGAACTGTGAAGGGTGTACTGATCTCTGTAGCGGCAGCAGCCTTGCTGGCCTTGACCGCCTGCAGCGACGAGGGGCCGACGGAAGCGCCAGCTCCTTTCGCGCTCACTGCCGAAGCCATGGGGCATTATTGCGGAATGAACGTACTCGAACACCCCGGCCCGAAGGGCCAGATCGTTCTCGGGCGAGTTCCCGAGCCGATCTGGTTTTCATCCGCGCGGGATGCCGTTGCCTTCACCATGCTGCCGGAGCAACCGAAGGACATCGCCGCGATCTTTGTTTCAGACATGGGGGCGGCACAGGAATGGAAGAACCCAGGGGCAGAAAACTGGATTGATGCCCGTGGTGCATTTTACGTGATCGGCAGCTCGGCGCAGGGGGGAATGGGAGCTCCCGAAACCGTACCTTTTTCCACCCTCGAAGCGGCGGAGAAATTCGCGAACGAGAACGGCGGCAACGTGGTTACGTTCGAGGAGATACCCTCGTCCTATGTGTTGGGGAGTGGCGGAAAGACCAACCCCGAAGAAGATGCCGACCAAATGGATCACGAACCATGATGAACCGACGTCGTTTTATCGCCATCAGCGGTGTGGCAGCGGGCCTTGGGCTGTTCGGGGCGAATGGGGTCGCCGTATCCGCGCCAGAGGCCGTTACCTGGCGGGGAACGACCCTTGGCGCCTCCGCTTCCCTGACGATTCATCACCCCGACCGAGCGGTTGCCGAACGCCTTGTCCGCGAGGTCCTGATGGAAGTGGAGAAGCTGGAGCAGGTGTTTAGCCTGTACCGCGTGGATTCGTCGCTCTCGCAACTGAACCTGAGCGGCGCCCTGGCGGCACCGCCGGCGGACCTCGTCCACCTTCTGGACAGATGTCGGGATGCATGGGAACTCACGGATGGCGCGTTCGATCCTACCGTGCAGCCGCTCTGGACCCTGCTCGCTAGACACTTCTCCCGTGCCGATGCTGACCCGACCGGTCCCTCATCCGATCAATTTCGGGAAGCACTAAGTCGCGTCGGCTTCGACAGGGTGGTCTTCGACCCCGATCGGATCGTGCTTGAACGAGGTATGGCGCTCACATTCAATGGTATCGCCCAAGGGTACATCACTGACCGGGCGGTTGAGATTCTGCGCCGAGGCGGGATCATCTCGAGTCTGGTGAACATGGGTGAGATCCGCGGTCTCGGCCGAAGACCGGACGGAGACCCCTGGCGCAGCGGGATCCACGCAGGTCGAGGCGTTGCAGGACTGCTCCACCCACTCGAACTGGTGGATAGGGCCATAGCGACTTCGAGCGGGGATGGCTTCGCATTCAGCCCGTCAGCGGGCTTCAATCACCTTCTTGATCCGCGGAGCGGTGACAGCGCCCCCAGCGAGGAGAGCATCACTGTAACCGCTCCCGACGCAGCCGGCGCCGATGCGTTCTCCACCGCGTTCAGCCTCATGCGCCACGAAGCGATCAGGCACGCTCTCAATCGAAGGCCGGAAATCAACGCATTTCTACTGGATAGCAAAGGCGCGGTCAGAACACTGTGATAAATGGACCAGGCAACAGCCTCCGGATAGTGCTCGAGGACGCTCGCCCAGCCGACAGCGCCACTCCTGGAAGGAGCGACGCCGCGTGGGTCTCGCCGTCTGGAAAGGATACTGTCGACAACCCTCTCTGACGGGAGACCTTCGCCGGAGCCGCGATATTAATCCCTCTGCGCTTCTTCCGATCCGGCTCCTCCGGCGCCCACCTGGGCGATCAGTTCGGCCATCCGGGTCTTTGCTCTGCCTGGCAGCTTGGCGGTTTCTGCGGAGTCCAGGTTGTCGGTGTTGTCCCCGACCTGGATGATGCCGACCATGCCTAGAGGAAAATGCGGCTGGCACTTGTAACCGTAGATGCCTTCCACATCGAAAGTCACGGTGATCGCTTCGTTGATCTTGCCCTTCCAGGTTTCGGCCCCTTCGGGGATCATTTCGAGAATGGATTCCGAATTGTGTCCCTTGTCGGTGGCAACGAATTTAACGCTATCGCCGGGTTCGATCTTCAGGAATGCCGGATCGAACTGCATCGCCTGTCCTTTAGGTCCCTTGTTCAACATCCGGACCTCATGTTCCGCCGCATGCGCACCGCTCCAGCCAATGGCGGCGATGCCTATAGCAGATGCAAAGAGTGCAAGTTTCATCCGTGAAAGCTCCTCGTTGGTTTCGCTGGCCTCGGCCCGCAGAAGCGGGACATGCCGCACTAACAAGCCTTTCCAACCAAGGTTCCTCATAATCCCACGGGGTTTGTGCCGGTGCTGCGGAGCGTCCCTCCAGGCCAGCACTTTACGGATGCTTACGAGGCGAGCGCCGGCTGCATCGCGTCTTCCAGTTCCTGCACGAATGACTCTTCGACGACGCCATGGGCGAGGCATGCATCCGTTACGGTATGGAACGGACCGATGGGGCACCCGATGCACAGCATCTGATGCTTCATGAACACCCTTACGGTCGCCGGCCATTTGCGCATCAGTGTGTCGACCGGCATGTCGGGATCGACTGTCAATCTTCTCATCATCTCCTCCATCCCGTTTGTCGTTAACAGCCACTACTGCTTCGCGCCGTCCGATCAGTCATCGCCGCACTCAGCTCATGGCCACGTAGCGGTCGGACCGGTGATTCATTGCCAAGACAAGGTTGAGGACCACGGCTCCGAACACAGAAAGCAGGATTTCTCCTGCACCTAAGACGAGGAAAGCGCCCGCCAGCACCGCGAGGTCGAGGATCATCTGGAAGTACCCAGCGCGAATACCGATCGTGTCCTGCAGATACCATGCCAGCAGATTGAAGCCGCCCAGACCGGTCCGGTGCCGGAATAGGATAAGCAGTCCAACGCCGCAGAGCCCGCCGCCTGCGATCGCTGCGAAGGCGGTGTCGAGGTGCGAGAATTCGACCCACGAATGGATCGCGCCTGCCAGGATACTGACCAGGCTGACGGCCAGGAGCGTCCTGAGAGCCACAGCCGGCCCCAACCTATTCCAGGCAAGAAGATAGAAGGGAAGGTTCACGGCGAAGAAGGCGACCCAGAACGGAAACGTACCTGAATGCTGGAGAAGGAGCGCTACCCCCGCGATACCTCCGGTAACCAGATGTGCGTCCGCAAAGAGCTTGGTTCCGAAGGCGACAAAGGACGTACCCAGCAGGATCGCCGCGACGTCTTCCTGCAAGGAGTGCTGTGTCGGAGAGACACCGATCGTCTTCTTGGAACCAATCGGTATCCTGAAGCGCAGAGCAGTTACGACGTTCCTCATTTCCGATATCTCCAAAGGATGGGCGCGTACCGGGCCGCAAACAGCGCGAAAGCGAATGTCCAGAGAATCCCTCCGGCCATCAGCAGCGTGAGGTAGGTGTCGGTCGCAAAAGGCGCGGCGACACGCAGCAAGGCTCCGACCGTGACGGCGACATAGATCGCCTGGGTCCAGAGGTCCGCCTTCATCTGACGACCTGTATGGCCAAGGCTCGCGCGGGTCATCACCGCGAGTGTCATAGTACCGATCGCGCCCGCAGTGAGAGCATGCACGGCAGCGCTCGTAGGAACGACTTCGGTCACCGTCGAGAGGCCGAGCAGCAGCATCGAGACAGCCAGCCACGCATAGCCGAGGTGGAGGACGAGAACGATGGGTTCGCGCCAGGTCTGCCAGCCCTGCCATCGCGCAACCCGGACGGCGAGCAGAGTGCCCGAAGTCATCAGCAGCCAACTCGAGACTGCGGTTTCCGCGGCAAACATCCAGCTGATCACGGCGAGAGCGGTGCTGGCGAGCGCCGCCTTGTCCAGGATGCCGAATTGTGCCGGAAGGCTTGTTGGACCCTGCTTGACCAACCAGTTGCGTGTGAAGCTCGGCACGATGCGGCCGCCGATCAGCGTGATCAGCATCGCGACCGTCCCGAGGGCGATGCGGATCGCGTATCCATCAGGCAGCGTGCCCACAGCCTCAAGGTGATGCGCGAGGTTGCTGAGGGCCAACAGCGTCAGCATTCCCGCCACGGGAGCATTGCGCCAGTTGCCTCCGGCGGCCACTTCTCGCCACACCGATGCGGCCAGCACGATCGGGAACGCCAGATCCATACCCATCGCCACAGCCGGAGACGTGACGAACGCACAGCCGATCCGTCCGATCAGCCAGAGCGATACGAGCCCCAACAGCGGCAACCCGCTGAGCGGAAGCCTGCCAGTCCAGTTCGGCACTGCGGTCAGAACGAAGCCTGCGATCACGGCGCCGAGATAGCCAAACACCATTTCGTGCGCATGCCACGCCATTCCTTCGAACGGACCGCCCAAAACGCCTCCGGACGTGTATATCCAGAGCCATATCGGCAAGGCGATCGCCGCATAGGAGGCGCCCAGAAAGAAAAACGGGCGGAAACCATAGTGCAGGATGGCCGGCATCGATCTCACGCGTCCCCGACCGTCGCGGCTCTTGTCGCCACGCGCCAGCGCGGCGCGGGGCATAGAGTTGTCCTGGCGGACTCCGGTTGTGCTCGTGCTCATAGCCCCATCTCGTGGCGCGCCGTTTGCAGCAACTCACGAGCATCCCTGAGGGCGGCCGCTCCGCCATGTGCCGCCGCTGCGACCTCGTCGAACAGGACCGCGGCTTCCTCAAACGCTGAGAGATCCGGCTCCTGCGGTGTCAGTCCATCGAGTTCTGAAAGAAATGGTAGCAGCCTCCGGATGGCCTCCCGTTGCTGGCGGGACTTCTCCAGCCGTTTACCGGCATCGGCATCGGCGCCCAAAGTGGAAAGACGGTCGAGCGTCTGCTTCGCCTTCTTTTCGCATTCGCAATCGAGGCCGGCTCCGAGGAGCGCGGTCCTGACTTCCGAAATCATCGATCGTGCGGTCAGCTGGTCACTGAGAAGGGTAGCCATGGTTTTCCTCCTGCGGAAAAGACGGAAGCGGACCGCCGATCTCTCGACGGCCCGCGGGAACTGAAGATTGCTATTGGGCGACCATGCTGAGCTTCTCGTCGATGCCTTCGCGGAATATCTCGGGTTGCTCAGATCCGTCCACGACGAGCTTCCCCACCAGACCCCTCATCGCGCGGGACAACGCGTGGTCGACCAGCAGGTATTCGCCGGGCACCTCCACCTTGAAGTCGACCGCCGCGGCTCCTCCCGGAGGAACACTGATCGTCTGGACGTCCGGCAGAGGTTCTCCCGTCAGCGACCCCAGATTGTAGACCTTGTCGAAGATCTCGCCGATGACGTGGAAGCTCGAAGTCTTGTTCGGGCCGCCGACGCCGAAGTAGATGCGCACCGTTTCGCCGACCTTCGCCTTAAGGGCGTTGTCCCCGGTCAGCGCCTGGTCGGCGCCGTTGAAGACGTAGTATTCCGGCTGCTCATCGATCAGCTTCTGATAGCTCTCCGTCAGCTGCCCCTGCTCGCCATAGGCTTCTTCGGTGTAGAGCTCTCCCTGCATGACGTAAAACTCATGATCGACGGGAGGCAGGCCTCCTTCGGGTTCAACTAGGATCAGGCCGTACATGCCGTTGGCAATGTGCTGAGCAGCCGGACCGACGGCGCAGTGGTAGACGTATAGGCCAGGATTCAGCGCCTTGAAGGTGAAACCCTTCTCCTCGCCGGGAGCAGCCATTGTTGCATGCCCGCCGCCGTGCAGGCCGGTGACCGCGTGGAAGTCGACGTTGTGCATCGCCCCGCTGTCTTCGTGGTTCTTGAGCGTGACCTCGACGGTGTCGCCGACGCGTACCCTGACCAACGGCCCCGGGACCTTCCGGTTGAACGTCCAGTAGTGGTAGGCAATGCCGTCGGCGAGTTTGCCCATAACCTCGACCGTCTCCAGCCCGACCTTGACTGTCTGCGGTCCGCGCTCTCCGATGGTGCCGGGGAGGTCGGTCGCCTGACGCACGATGTCGAGCGGCGCCTCTGCGGTGCCGAGTTCGGCGATATGCTGATGATCCCCGTCCGCGAAGGCCGGGAGAACGCCGGCGGCGCCCGCCATCATCAGGCCGACGGCGGCTGCGGTTGCGAGGAGGCTCTTGCGGGTGGTCATGACACTTGTCCTTGTTGACCCGGTTGTTGATGGTCGCAAACTACCGAGACCGCTGCGGGCCTTCTTTGTGCTTGCGCAAACAACGGAGCGAAACGCGGCCAGTGGGGATGCCCCCGCGACCGCGCGATGTTGGACGCGAGTGCTGGGCGTGCGGCTAGGTCGTTCCGATCTCTGCGGGTGAAATGCTGCCGCTAATGAGGATCAGCCTCCTCGCGGCGGAGCTCAATTGCTGGAGCCCGTCTGCAGTGCGTGGGTTTGCGATGTGTCGCTCAGGTATTTCTTCCAATCCGCGCATTGATCTCGATCAAGGTATCCCGTCCTTCGCGGCTGCACCATTCACTCCTCGATGGAGGAGCATGATGACCGGGCTTAGAAGCGCAGTTGAAGGAATCGCAGTAAGATGGCGCGACCATCGAAACGCGATGGCTGCCATTCGCGAGTTCGCCAATCTTGATCCGGCAATCGCCGGCGAGATCGCGGCGGAAGCAGGCGTCTCGGTGCGTGATCTTGGGGAGGTCGTCGCTCGCGGGTCAGGTGCCGATAGGCTGATGCAGCGGATGATCGCGGCATTCGGCATTGGAGACGAGATTACGGCAAGCGCTTCAGGTGTTCTCCGCGACACAGCCGTTCTGTGTTCGCGCTGCCGCGCCAAACGCCGGTGCCGGGACGAACTTGATGCTGGAACGGCGCGTAACAATGCACATTTGTTCTGTCCCAATGCGCCGACATTCGAATCGCTGACCTGACTTCGTTCGCCCGATCACGTGATTGGAGGGCCGAGATCGTCCTTTTCTTGTGGGTTGATCTGTGGAGCAGCCAATTTTGCGCAAGCGCAAAGAACGCGCAATCGCGGTCGCCTATTGTTGGCTCGTACCCCGGCTTCCGAAGCTGGCGAGCACCGAATTGCTGGTCAGTGTTCGCCCGCACTCCTGGACCGATGAGGAACATGGCGATGCTGCTGAAAGTGAACGTTCCCGAAACAGGAATGACAGGCGCGGACACTCTCGAGATCGTGCGCACTGGATACGAGAGATGCCATCCAGACGACACTTTCGCAGATCTCGTCAGGCGATCGCGCTTTTCAAAGCAAGACCGTCGGCTTCTACAGGACTGGGTGGCTTCAAGCGACAGAGAGTTCGTTCGCCATGGCTAAAGGACTGACCTCGAGCGCTTCCGGAATCAGTTTGGACAACGGCGAAGTGGAAGTCGATGCGGAACTGATTGCGAAGGGGTTGGATCTCCATCCTGCTGAGGTGCATTCCGAACTCCGCAGGGGAACTATCCAGAGCATCTGTGAGATAGGCACGGGCGAGGACAGCGGCACCTATCGCCTGACATTCCGGACATCGGACCGACGGTTCCGTATAGTCGTCGACCAGACAGGCCGCGTGATCAAGTGGGGGAAGGTGAAGTTCCCATCGCGAGCGAACCCACCGCGCGGCCGGATCTGATCGCATCCACCTTATCGCAGGACAAGCAAGAACAATGAAGACACCAAATCCGAAAAACGGTTCCGGATATGGCACAGAAAGATCGGAAGACGAACGGCGGTTGCTCCCGATGTTGATCTGGGGGCTCCTGCTGATCGTGGTTGGCATGATTGCTGTGATGACGTTTGTCTAACTGACGGAGCCGTTTGGGCGGGCTGGTGCACGAGCGACTGCGAGTCGTCAACCGCAAGAGCATGCAACGAATCATGTAGCAGATGAAGCTACTTCTGCCGCGCCATACCGGCCGTCGCGAGGGACGCGTTTACGCTGGCTGGCTGTGTCCCGGCCGACGGTGACGCTGGCGGTCATCGCCGATCTTCGAGAAAGTTCGGGTTGCAACACCTAGAACCTGAAACGGAGACGACGATGACCGGCGAGAGAATGGCTCTGATCGAACTGATTGAGAAGCAGGCCGACAGCGACTTCGTGCGCGACATGCTGGCCTTCGCGGCCGATCGCATCATGGAGATGGAGGTGGAGGCGCGCACGCGCGCGGCGAAGGGCACACGCTCGCCGCCGCGGGAGGTGCAGCGGAATGGCTATCGCGATCGGGACTGGGATACCCGCGCCGGCCGGATCGCGCTGGATATCCCGAAGTTGCTCAAGGGCAGCTACTTCCCGAGTTTCCTCGAACCGCGCCGGACAGCCGAGAAGGCATTCGTGGCGGTGATCCAGGAACGTCCGGTGACCGCTGGACGCCTTAGGATAACAAGGCGATGCGATCTGAGGGTGTTCCGTTCCGCTGCCATTCTTTCGAGGAAGCTTGCGCCGATCTCGATATCGCGCACTGACTGACGAACCGGCGCACCCGTGGCCCGATGGACAGCTCGAGAGAAGGGACCGAAACATCGACGACGCTACCGTTCGCAGCTACCACTATGACGATCACGCTCAACTCGAACGGCACCTCACCGACTTCATTCGCGGCCTAAGATTTTGGCCGCCGGCTCAAAACACTGAAGGGCCTCACACCCTACGAATTCATATATGAGCGGTGACGGCCGAGCCTCACCGCTTCATGTTCAATCCGCTCCCGAAAAAATCCGGAACTAAACAGAAAGACCATTGAATTGCGGTGCTTGCAGCATCGCAAAGCTGCAGCCTAAAATCACTACCCAGATGAGCTTGAGCCCCCGCCAAATCAGCTCGCCATCTGTCTCAATAACACCTAGCGACGGACAAAAGGTTGGGATTGTTCAGAACAGCTTAAGCGCGACCGCGGCCAAGCTGATAGCCAGAACTGCAAGAGAGGGGATCATCACCGCCGCTCCCGCGGCAACAGAGAGCGCCGCGATCCAGTCGAACTTCCTGTCGGCCGTCATTCCCATGGTCGTTCCTTTTCGTCCTCAACGCCTGCTTCCGGGACGACGTTCCGGCCCGGGCAGCGGCGCATCACTGCCTTGGTGAAGAACGCGCTCCGCCGCTCCGTCGAGATCCTCAAGCTGTCCGCTCTTCATCGACCAGAGGAAGGCAAGCAGGCCCGCCAGGCCCATGCCCAGGGCCACGGGAACCAGCCACGCCAGGAGCCCGGTCATGCCGTCGCCGGACGCAGGACGTCCGCCCCCAATTTTGGCGCTGGCTTGCGTCTGTCGGAAAGCACTCGCAGCGAGTTGGCCACGACCAGGATGGATGACGTCGACATCGCCACGGCAGCGACGAGCGGCGTGACGTAGCCCGCCACGGCGAGCGGCAGCGCGAGCGCGTTGTAGGCGATCGAGATCGCGATGTTCTGCCGGACGAGGCGCATCGACTTACGAGCCACGGATATCGCCTCCGGCACGCTGCGCAGGCTGGAGCCCAGGAAGACGAGATCGGCCGCGCTGCGTCCGACATCGGCTGCCGTCGATGGTGCCATCGAGACGTGCGCCGCTCCAAGGGCAGGTGCGTCGTTGATGCCGTCGCCGACCATCAGCACCCGTCTTGTTTCGCGGCGGAGCGTTTCCAGGCGTCCGACCTTGTCTTCCGGACGCTGCCTGCCTGACATCTGCCCGATGCCCGTCAGCCTCGCGACACGCCGGGTCTCTTCCTCGGCGTCCCCCGACAGCAGTTCCACCGACAGCCCGGAATCCTTCAGGGCCGTCACCGCCGCGGCGGCTCCCTCGCGTACCGTATCCGACACGGCGAGACAGCCGACGAAGATGCCGTCGCGGGAAAGCCAGGGCCCCGAGCCGCTCAGATCGCCGTCTGCTTCGACCGCCCAGCCGGGTCTGCCGAGCCGCCAGATGCTTGCTCCGATACGAGCTTCGATCCCGTCGCCGGGAATCTCACGGGCCTCGGATACTTCGA
The DNA here is from genome assembly GCF_040839445.1 of Aquibium pacificum. NCBI lineage: Bacteria > Pseudomonadati > Pseudomonadota > Alphaproteobacteria > Hyphomicrobiales > Phyllobacteriaceae > Aquibium > Aquibium pacificum. Next base: position 263,167 of record NZ_JBDPGJ010000003.1, read on the forward strand.
CGCCTTCGCCGCTGCCAAGTGCCGCGACCGCGTTGGCAGCCGGATGGCGCGACAGCCGCGCCAAGGCGGCAGCGACAGGCAGTTCGGCATGAGGAACGTCATGCGAGGAGATCCGCATCCGTCCGGTCGTCAGCGTCCCGGTCTTGTCGAGGACCACGTGATCGATCTCCGCGAGCCGCTCGAGCGCGCTGCCATCCTTCATGGTGATGCCGATCCCGAACAGGCGGCGCGCGGCGGCCGCCTGGACCATGGGGACGGCGAGGCCGAGCGCGCAGGGACAGGTGATGATGAGGACGGCGATCGCCAGCGTCAGGGAATGGTGCCAGTCGCCCGTGACCACCAACCAGCCCGCGAACGTCGCCAGCGCCACCGCATGGACGACGGGAGAATAAAGGGCGGCGGCGCGGTCGGCGATCCTGCGGTAGCGAGCGCGGCTGCCTTCGGCTGCTTCCATCAGCCTGACCATATCGGCCAGGAATGAGTCAGCGGGGCGGCGGTCGATGCGCAGCTCGATCGGGCCGCTGAGGTTCAGCGCTCCCGAGAGCACCCGCGACCCCGGCGCGATGCTCTCCGGCGAGGTCTCCCCTGTGACGATGGAGAGATCCAGCGTTCCAACGCCCTTCAGCACGGTGCCATCCGCAGGTATCCGCTCACCGACGGCCACGAACACGGTATCTCCCTTGCGAAGCGACTGAACGTGGCGGAACTCGCGGCCGCCTTCCCTGTCCAGCACGGTCGCCCCGCGCGGCATCATTCGCGCCAACGACCGCACCGCATCGCGCGCCTTACCGCGCATGGAGTGATCGAGCGCGCGCCCGGCCAGCAGGAAGAACAGGAGCGACGTCACCGCGTCGAAGTAGGCGTGCTCTCCTCCGGACAGCGCGTCGTACGTGCTGAGACCGAAGGCCAGCAGGATGCCCACGCTGATGGGCACGTCCATGTTGGTCCGCCCGACGCGCAGCGCGCTCCAGGCGGACGCGAAGAAAATGCGGCCCGAGTAGGTCACCGCGGGCAAGGCCAGGGCCGCGGAAATCAGGTGGAAGGCATGGCGCGTACCCTCCTCGGCCCCGGACCAAATCGAAACGGACAGGAGCATGATGTTCATCGCGGCGAAGCCCGCGACGGCCGTCGCCCGCAGCAGCTTGCCCATCTCCGGGTCGCCGATCGGATCGGCCTCGGCCAGCGTCGCCGCGTAGCCGACACGGCGAACGGCGTCGATCATGGGCGGCACCGGACCGTCCGTCCGCCACCTAACGGCTGCCCTCCTTGCAGTCAGGTTCACGCGTGCGGCCGTCACGCCCGGAAGCGTTCCCAACGCGCCTTCGATCGCGCCGATGCACGCGCCGCAGTGCGCGCCGGGAACGCTCAGGTCGGTCTGCATGATGCCGTCACCGAGGTCCCGGCTGGCCAGCCGGATTTCCTCGGACGGCACGTCCCGGCCCGGCCCTGCTATCAGGGCGGCCTCCGCTCCGGGCGCGCAGCAGCTCATTGCGTCAGGCCTCCGGCCGCGCCACGGCGACGTAGGAATGCCAGGTCGCATGGCCGAGCAGCGGGAAGATCACGATCATGCCCAGCAGTCCGGTGGCGACGCAGAGCGCGAACAGCACGATCACCATCGCTCCCCATCCGATCATCGCCGGAAGGTTGTTCCAGACCAGCTTCATGCTCGTGCCCATGGCCGTGAGCGCATCGACCCTGCGGTCGAGCATCATCGGCACAGAAAATACGCTGATCGAGAAGGCGAAAGCGGCGAACAGTCCGCCAATGGCTGTCCCGACGACGATCATAGCCCACCCGTAGGCGGAGCCGACCAGCACGCCGATGACGTTGTCCAGGCCCGGGAAGGCGGTAATCCCGAAGAACAGAGCCCAGACGATGACGGCAGCGCGGGTCCACAGGAGCATGAGCAGGCTGAGCAGCAGTCCGGCGAAGAACACCTGTGCTCCGGCCTTCGGGCGCGTCCTCAGCATGGAAGCAAGCCCGACCGTCCTGCCCTCGCCGAGAGCGCGGCTCTTCGCGTAGAGGCCGATCGCGAGGAACGGCGCGACGATCAGGAAGCCTGCCAGCGACGGAAACAGGATGTAGTCCCGTCCGAACTCGAACAGGGTCCAGACGAAGGCTGCCGACAGCAGGAACACGCCGACGCCATAGGCGATGCTGGTCGAAGGCCCGCGCCAGAAATCGCGCCAGCCCAGCGCCAGCCACCGCAGTCCGGCCGTCGCCGGGAGGCCGCGTTGCAGAGCGGGGTCGCGCGTCTCTCCTATCCCGGAGGTCTCGCTCAGCAGCCAGTAGGACTTCTCGGTCTCGTTCATCGAAACTCCTCTCCCTCAGCACGCCGACTTGGCGGCCCGGTAGCTGCCGCCCGTTCCCGCCTCCTTGAGATGGGGCACGCAGTCCGGCTGCGACGTGACGGCAACGTAGACGAGATGGGCGTTCGCCGCCGCTACGAGCAGCAGCCCGGCCGGAACCAGCAGCCATGCGGAAGTCCAGCGTCTGCGCCCGCCTGCGGTCCGGGCCGTCATGGCTGCCCCGTCCCGAGATCGTGGACGTAGAGCGACAGGGTCCGGATTTCCGCATCGGTCATGCGTTCGTCCCATGTCGGCATGTGGCCCTGCCTGCCTCCATGGACAGACGCGATGATCGTCTGCAGGTCGCCGCCGTAGACCCAGCGCGCGTCCGTAAGGTTCGGAGCGCCTACCTCGCGGTTGCCTTCGGCGTTCTCGCCGTGGCACGCCGCGCACGTGGTTGCGAAGACCCCACGCCCGGCTTCGATCCGCTCCAGGTTCACCTCGGTCGAATAGGCGGGATTGCTCAGCGAATAGACATAGGCCGCGACGCTGCGCACCTGGTCCCGCTCCAGCATCCCGTCGCGTCCGAAGGCGGGCATTTGCGCGATCCTCGTGTCCGGATGGGCCGTGTTGATGCCGTAGCGCAGCGTCTGCTCGATGAGTTCGGGACCGCCGCCCCAGAGCCAGTCGTCATCGGTCAGGTCCGGGTAGCCGGCCCGTCCGCGTCCATCGCGCCCGTGACAGGCGGCGCAGTTGTCGCCGAAGAGCTGCCGCCCGGTGCCGCGAACGGTCTGCATCAGCGCCCCGTCGGCCAGGATGGCGTCGTAGGGTTCGGAATCCAGGCGGGACATCCAGACCGACCGCTCCTGCTGGCCTTCGACGACCCGCTCTTCGACCGTCGTGCGCTGGTCGACGCCGAGAAGGCCCTTCGTGTAGGTCGTGCCGAGCGGCCAGGCGGGCACGAAGAACCACCAGGCGATGGCCCAGATATGGGTCACGATCAGGAACATCAGCACGCCGCGGGGAACGGGCGTATCCAGTTCCTTGATGCCGTTCCACTCGTGCCCGGTCGTTTCCCTTCCGGTGACGGGGTCGCGCTCGTTCACTTCCATGGCTTGTCCTCCCGGTCGAGGATGCTGGTCTTCGCCCTGTCGAAGCGCTTCCGGTTCGAGGGCCAGAAGGCGTAGGCGACGACACAGAGGAAGAAGCCCATCAGGTAGAACAGGCCCCAGCTCTTGGAGAAGGCGACAAGGGTTTCGTGGCTGATCTCGAACATGGCTCAGTCCCCCGCATCGGGAGCTTGTTCAGTCGCGGCCGTGTCGCGGAACGCGGCGTCGGTCAGCCTCCCGAGGACCTGCAGGTAGGCCACCAACGCGTCCATCTCGGTCAGCCGCGTGGCTACCCCGTCAAACGCGCTCACCGAGGTGGCCTGGCCATAGCGCTCCGTGACTCCAGAAGCGGCCTCGCTGTCGGGGAAGGCCTGACCGTAGGCGTCCCGCGCCGCGTTGGCGACCATCTCGTCGGTGTAGGGCACGCCCAGCGCCTGCTGGGCCGCGAGATGCTGCCCGAGGTCGCTCGTCCGAAGCTCGGTCCGCGCCAGGAAAGCGTAGGCTGGCATGTTGGATTCCGGCACGACGTCGCGCGGATTGATCAGGTGCGCGACGTGCCAGAAATCGGAATACTTGCCGCCAACCCGCGCGAGATCGGGACCGGTGCGCTTCGACCCCCACAGCATCGGGCGGTCATACTGAGACTCGACCGCCAGAGAATACGGCCCGTAGCGTTCGACCTCGTCGCGCAGCGTGCGGATCATCTGGCTGTGGCAGGCATAGCAGCCTTCGCGCACGTAGATGTTGCGCCCCGCCAGCTCCAGCGGCGTGTAGACCCGCATGTCGGGCGCCTCCTCGACGGTTTCGTCGATGGTGAAGAGCGGCGCGATCTCGACGATGCCGCCGACGCTCGCGGCGGCGATGATCGCCAGCACGAACCCGATCGCCGAGCGCTCCAGCTTCCGGTGGAAGAGTTCAGGCATCGCTCATTCTCCCGGTACGGCGACGGCCGCGGGCACGTCGCTCTCGCGCCGCTCCGCCAGCGGCACCGACCGTACCGTCATCCAGATGTTGTAGCAGCAGACGACCGCGCCGATCAGGAACAGAAGGCCGCCGAAGGCTCGGGCGATGTAGTAGGGATACATCGCGACAAGAGAGTCGACGAAGGAATAGGCGAGCGCGCCGTCTTCCGTGTAGGTCCGCCACATCAGCCCCTGGATGATGCCGGAATTCCACATCGCGAAGACGTAGATCAGCGTTCCGGCGATCGCGAGCCAGAAGTGGACCTCGACAAGCCTCGCCGAATACATGCGCTCCCGGTTCCAGAGGGTCGGCACCAGCGTGTAGAACGAGCCGAAGGTGATCAGCGCCACCCACCCGAGGGCACCCGCGTGGACATGGCCCACCGTCCAGTCGGTGTAGTGGCTGAGCGCGTTCACCGGGCGGATCGCCATGAAAGACCCTTCGAATGTCGACAGGCCGTAGAAGACAGCCGCGGCCATCATGAAGCGTAACGTCGCGTCGTCGCGGACACGGTGCCAGGCACCGTTGAGCGTCAGCAGCGCGTTGCCCGCCGACGCCCATGAGGGAACGAGCAGCATGACCGAGAAGGTCATGCCGAGCGTCTGCACCCAATGCGGCAGCGCCGTGTAGTGGAGGTGGTGGGAGCCTGCCCACATGTAGAAGAAGGTGATGCCCCAGAAGCTGAGGATCGAGAGGCGGTAGGAGAAGATCGGCCGCTGCGCCCGCACGGGAAGATAGTAGTAGAGCATGCCGAGGAAGCCTGCCGTGAGGAAGAACGCGACCGCGTTGTGCCCGTACCACCACTGGACCATCGCGTCCTGGACGCCCGGCCAGATCGTGTAGCTCTTGGCATGCCCCCACGATACGGGAAGGGCGAGGTTGTTGACGATGTGGAGGATCGCGACGACCACGATGAAGGCCATGAAGTACCAATTCGCCACGTAGATATGCGGCTCGCGGCGGCGCGCGATGGTGCGAAGGAAAAGGACGAAGTAGGTGACCCAGACCACGACCAGCCAGAGGTCGGCATACCACTCGGCCTCGGCGTATTCCTTCGATTGCGTCACGCCGAGCAGGTAGCCGGAGACGGCGAGGACGCAGAACAGGTTGAAGCCAAAAAGCACGAACCACGGGCTGAACTGCCCGGCGAGCCGCGCGCGCGAAGTCCGCTGCACGACATGGAATGACGTGGCGATCAGCGCGTTGCCGCCGAAGCCGAAGATCACCCCGGAGGTGTGCGTCGGCCGCAGTCTTCCGAAGGTCGACCAAGCCGCGTCGAAGGCGAGATCAGGCCAGGCGAGCTGGGCGGCGACCCAGACGCCCATGAACATGCCGAACACGGCCCAGGCCATCGATAGCACGATGCCGACCTTGATCGGATCGTCGTAGTAGGACGCCTCGCGGTCCTCGGTCGGCTCGGACTCGTAAAGCCCGGACAGGACCGGGTAGAGCAGGCCTCCCGCGAAGAGAATCACCAGCAGGCCATGAACGCCAAGCGTGTCGCTCCTGCCGAGCGCGGCCATCGCGATTCCGGCGGCGCATAGCATGACGAGGACGACCGCCGCGTACTGTCGCTCGGTCGAACTGAGTTTCCCGATCATAGTGCCCTCTGAAAGTCGATCATGCTGGCTCCGCAGTCTTGCCCATGAGTCCAAGCAGCTCGGCAAGAAATTCGCTGTTTCCGGATATGTCCGCCAGCGAATAATCGTCGAAGACGGATAAGAACGCCTCGACCGCTTTCCTGACAACCCCCTTCAGCCGGCAGGCGGGAGATATCGCGCAAGTGCCGCCGTCCGCGCGCATGCACTCGACAAGGGCGAAGCCGTCTTCCATCTGCCTGACGACCTTTCCGAGATTGATTTCCTCCGGCTTCATCGCAAGCGCGATGCCGCCAGAGCGCCCGCGCACGGTCGTCAGGTAGCCGAGGCGTCCAAGCCGCAGGGCGACCTTGAGCAGATGGTTGCGGGAGATGCCGTAGCTTTCGGCGACGTCGGCGACGCGGGTCGACCCGTCCCGGTTGACCGCGAGGTAGACCAGCATGCGTAGCGCGTAATCGGTGTGGAGGGTCAGTTTCATAGGCCGCCCGCGACGTTTTCCGGACGGTCGCGCCAACCCAGTCTGAACAACGCGACGAGCCCGACTGCCACCAGGGCAACGGCTTTGACTGCCTCAAGCGCTGCGTGGGCTCCGTGGTGCATCGATGGCGGTAACGGTGCGCCCGCGATGACAGCCTCGACCCGCATGTCAAGGACAGGCAGGAGCCAGAAAGCCTGGATCGAAACGACCAGGACCGCTACGGCGGTGAAGACCATCTCCGCGCGCGGAGCCCTCGGAAAGAACGTCGCTATTACGAGGAGCGCCGCCAGGCCCCACTCTATCCTCGAGAAGATGTCGAAGGTTACACGACCGACCTCGAGCGCGACTGTGAGCTCTAGCGAGGGCGCCTGAAACTTTACCGGGGTAGCCAAGAACGAAACGCCAAGGAGCATTCCAAGCCAGACGAGCGATACGAACGCCGCGACAGCATCCGGAAAGGGATCGGTAGAGCGAGGCAACATCTCAGCCTTCCCTCGAAACCGTCCCCGCGGCGGGAAGGCGGAAGAACATGGCGAGCTGCAAGCTTCGGGCGATCCTCTCCGCGCGTTCAATGAAGACGGCAGCGATCTCCGGCTCGCAAAGCTCGCCCGCTGTCTGCCGGAAGGTGTCGAGCCAGATCTCGAAATCTTCCTGGCGGACCTGTTTCAGTTTGAGATGAGCGGGCACGGGTCGCCCGCTGTAGGAGCCGTCCTTCAGAATGACCGAGCACCAGAAGTCCGTCATCTTCTCAAGATGCGGCTCCCAGGTCTCCCCTATGTGGGCGGCGAATATTGGCCCCAGGCGGTCGTTCCGGCGGACGCGTCCGTAGAACTCGCGCACGAGGCGGCCGATGAACGTCCGGTCGACTTCCGGATGGACGACGGCTCGTTCCTCGCGAGGGCGTGGCAGCTGCGCGGATGTTTGTATGGTCAATGTGGTATCTCCAATACCACTATCTAGCGTCGGCGCGCCGTGAAGGAAAGCTTCCGGATGTCGCAGCCCGCTTTCGTCTGGCTCTTTGCGCAGGAACAACGAGCGGCCGGGTCACGGCCGACCAGCCGTCCGCTTGGCGTCCAAGTACTGGCGATCGCCTAGCGCACTGGGCGGCCTGGTGAACCGGCCGGGCAACTGGGCAAGTAGCGAAGCCGAAGCGCGCAGTTTTACCCGCTCGTACCGCGTCCGCAATAATCCACGCCGGTTCAAGCTGACCTAAGGTTCAGCAGCTCCCGCGCTGAGGCCACGAAGATGGTCCCTGGCGATGCTATGGTCGCGATAACTTTGGTTGATCCTGATCCGGGATGACCCTCCTGATGACGTCGAGCAGCTTCTTGTCATGCTCGATGTCAGCTTCGACCAAATCGCGGTACGGGTAGTCGGGCTCATCCCGTAGCAACTGCTGAAGTTCATCGAGTTCAGCCTGGAAATCAGCCTTCGCTTTCGCAAGCTTGTCATATCGTGCCTTGTCCTCCTTGGTGAAGGGGCCGGTGATCCGCACATCGCCAGTCTTCATGTCGATCACCACGTGGTCGGGGTGGGGCAGGGGAGCAGGACCTTCTATTCCGTAGCGTTCGCGCCGCTGGAGTTCGCGTTCCCATTCGATCTTGTACTCAATAGCGGTTTCTACCCATTCGTCGTGAAGCCGCTTGTTCTCGCGCTCGACGGTCGTCAGAAGCTGCGTGAACAGGCGCTGGGCTCGCTGGTTGCCTTTCACCGCATTGACGGCCAGGGAGCGGATCACGGCCTGCGCCATGGGGACACTTACCTGACCGGCACCATCATTGACCTTGATGGTACGGTAGGCTTCTTCGAGCAGAATTGACTTCAGTCGCTCCTCGCTCAGGGCAGGGAGCTTCGATTTGTTCTTGCTGCCCTTCGGGCGCCCGCGTGGGTTTCCGGAACTGCCCGGCCGAAAGCGCGTATGCTCGGGAGGTTTTCCGTAGCCGAGGACGTAGTCGTCGCCTCCCGGGCGTACCGACAGTGCCTTGCGCTGCTTGTCGCTGTCGCTGCTCATTCTGCGGCCACCTGCAATGCCGCCAGGGAGGTCACTCCGCAAGCGACCTGCTGGGCGTCGTCCTTGGCATAGGCCTCCCATCGCCTGATGATGCGGTCGCAGTAGATCGGATCGAGTTCGCAGAGATATGCACGTCGGCCGGTCTTGTGGGCCGCAATGAGGGTGGAGCCGGAGCCGCCAAACACATCAAGGACGGTTTCGCCGCGGCGCGAACAATCGCGGATGGCGTCGGCCACCAGCGCGACCGGCTTGACCGTCGGGTGCATGGCCAGTTCCTCGGCCCGGTTGCCGCCAAGGCTGCTGATCCCGGCGTAGTCCCACACGTTGGTGCGGTAGCGCCCGGTCTCGCCCAAGCCGAAGGCGTTGGTGTGAGGTCCTGCGCCGATCTTGTAGACGAAGACCAGCTCGTGCTTGGAGCGATAGAAGCTGCCCATGCCGCCATTGGTCTTGTTCCAGACGCACAGGTTCTTCAACTCCGAGAATATCGCATTCCCGGCATTCATCAGTTCGCGCATGTGCCGCCAGTCCATGCAGACGAAAGCAATGGCTCCGTCCTTTGCTACCGCTGCAACATTTCCCAGCGTGTCGGTCAGGAACGAGGTGAATTCGGTGGCCGACATCTCGCCCGACGCAAAGGCGAACTCGCGGTGCTTCGTCTTGTCCAGCCCGCCGACATGGCCATTGACCGGAACATTGTAGGGCGGGTCGGTGAAGACCAGATCGACCGCCTGGCCAGCCACCAGCCGCTCGACATCCGTCCTGCTCCGGGCATCACCACATGAGAGCCGGTGACGGCCAAGAAGCCAGATGTCTCTCATTCTAGTCGCCGCCCGCTCGGGCAGGGGAAGGACGATGTCCGCCTCGCTCGGCCCCACCGGTGCAGCCTCCTGCGCCCGGTCGAGCGTCAGGTCGACCTCGGCCAGCGAGAAGCCGGTCAAGGTGACGTCGAACTCCAGGTCGATCAGCGCCTGCAGTTCAACGCCAGCTTGTTGTCGGCCAGCACATAGGCGCGCCGCTCGTCCGCCGTCAGATGCGACAGCCGCAGCACCGGCACGTCGGTCATGCCCAGCTGCTTTGCCGCCATGACGCGGCCGTGTCCTGCAACGATCTCGCAATCGTCGCTGACCAGCACCGGATTGGTGAAGCCGAAACGGCGGATGCTGTCTGCGATCTGCGAGACCTGTTTTCGCGAATGGGTCCGGGCATTGCGGGCGTAGGGCCGCAACACGCTCACCCCGACCATCTCTATGCTCGGGTGCTCAATACTCATGACTGCTCCTCGAACCGCTGCCCAAAGCGGGCGCGTGGGCGGAACGATGAGGGAACAAACTGATTCGCCAAGTCCCAGATGCGGTGGAGAAAACGCAAATGCCCTTCAAAAGTCTCTTCAGAGAATTCGTTCTCCTAACTGCCTCCTTGGAATTTGATCATTTCTTGTAGAGCCTATCTGGGGAATGAGCTCTACTGGAAATGGCTGCCCAAACCAGCGGAAGCCTGGCCATCTGCAAATCGGTTGAACAATGGCTCGCAGGGTGATGTTACGCCTGCTCTACCCTGGGGCGGCAAGATCCATTATTAGATCATGAAACTTCCACCGCCGAGCTTGCAGGGCAGGGGAGGCAGCCCTGCAGTATGGTACTGACTATCGCGTCTTGCGCCTCATTGAAGTCCGCGATGCCGAGCTTTGCTTTTCCAACCGTCATCGCGGCGACCTCGGCAAAATCCGCGTAGAACTGCGTCGTGGCCCACATCATCATGAAGAAATGCCTCGGGTCCACCGGTCGCAGCTTGCCTTCGCGCACCCAGCCCTCCACCACCTCGACCCGTTCGTGCGTGATCTCCCGCATGTGGCGACGCTGTACCCTGGAAAGAAAGCCTCCGCCGCGCAGGATTTCGTTGGCGAAGAACCGAGATTCGGTCGCGTGCCGGCGCGAATAGTCCAGCTTGGCGGCGATGTAGGCTGTGATCGCCTCGCGGGGTTCGCGGTCTGCGCGGATATGCTCCAGCGCCTTGTCCCAACCCTGCAGGAGGCGCTCGATCAGAGTGGCGTAGATCGCTTCCTTGGTCTCGAAATAATAGTAGACGTTGGCCTTCGGCAATCCGCTCGCCTCGGCGATCTCGGTAATGCGAGTGCCATCGAAGCCCTTGCGGGCGAATAGTTCGACGGCCGCGCGCAAGATCGCCGACTCGTTGCGCGCGCGGATGCGTTCTTCTGGCGCTTTGGGCGTCCTGCGCTTATCGGGCGCCTTCTCCCGCGGCATTCCCCCACCTCCCGACATTTCCCTGGCCATAGTCATACTTCCCGACGGGCGCCATTCCCACGTTGGACACACGTTTAAGAGAACCTGACGATCTGGTCAAGAAATGCAAAACAGGAACTTGACATTCCGGTCAGGTTTTGGATTCATTCATCTCATGAGGGGAGCGGCGTCGGACATGGCGACAAGACTGGTCGATGCATTGCAGGAGACGCTGGAAGGCTGGCAAGCCGACCTACCGGCGGCTTGGCTTCCTGTGCTCGGTGAGGTCGAGCTCGGCTTCGACGACTGCGACCCGTCGCTCGCCTTCGAAGCGTGGGAGCCGATCTTTCCGGCGCGCCGCGGCCGGGTTTTCCCGGGTGCTCCGGCCCGCGCGCATATACTGCGCGCCTTCGACGACATTGTTCCGGACTCGGTTCGCTGCGTGGTGCTGGGCCAGGACCCTTATCCAGAGCCCGGATTCGCAACCGGCCGTGCCTTCGAAGCCGGCAACGTCGCGACGTGGCGCGAGCTCGACAAAATGTTCTCGAAGAGCGTACGCGCCTACATGCAGCAAATCTGCGCGGCTCGCACTGGTCGTCCGGAGGTGGCCACCTCGTTCCATGCGTGGCCCGGTTTGGTGCACGAGATAGAGGCCGGGACGGTGAGCTTGGAGGCGCCGGGCGCGGTAGCTGATCGCTGGGTAGCTGAGGGGGTATTGCTCCTCAATTCCTCGCTTACCCTCTCGCGCTTCCAGGTGGCGGTCGATCCGCACCAGTCGCGTGGCCACCTTCCGGTCTGGCGTCCACTGATTCAAGCGGTGCTGCATCATCTTGCGGGAAGCGGACGGCCAATTGTCTATCTCGGTTTTGGCGATGCGGCGGCCGACAACCTTCGGCTAGCGGGGCTGGCGACCGCCCCCGCGCCGCAGGTGACCATTCAGCGGGCGCATCCGGCCTTCGCAGACGAACTGTTTTCTCTCGGGAACCCGTTTCTGGCCTGCAATCGCCATTTGGCGGACGCTGGCTTGCGGCCCATCGACTGGTGACGTCATGACGAAGACCGCCACCTACGATTATATCATCGTCGGCGCCGGCTCCGCCGGCTGCGTCTTGGCGAACCGGCTCTCGGCCGATCCCGGCAACCGGGTGCTGCTGCTGGAAGCCGGCGGGCGCGACCGCAATCCACTGTTTCGCCTGCCCATGTTGATGGGCAAGCTCTTCCAGTCCGGCATATACAACTGGCACTACAACACCGAGCCCGAGCCTCATCTGAACGGCCGGTCACTCTACTGGCCACGCGGCAAGGCGCTGGGCGGCTCGTCCACCATCAACGGCATGATCTACGTACGAGGAAATCGGCACGACTACAATCGGTGGGGACAACTCGGCCTGCCTGGTTGGTCCTACGAAGAGGTGTTGCCAGCCTTCCGTCGTTCCGAGGGGCATGTTCAGCGCCAGGATGATTTCCACGGTCGGAGCGGCGAACTCACCGTCTGCCGCGCCCGGGGCAAGAGCATGTTGCACGACGTGTTCGTCGAGGCGGGCACCCAGGCTGGCCATCCCGCCAACGACGACTTCAACGGCGCCGAGCAGGAAGGCGTCGGCCGGTTCGACTTCACCATAAAAGCTGGCAAGCGCTGGTCGACGTCCTTCGCCTTCCTGCGGCCCGTGCTGTCGCGACCAAACCTTACGGTCGAAACCGACGCGCTGACCGAGCGCTTGCTGGTGGAGAACGGCCGTGCCGTCGGCGTGCGTTTTGCACAGGGCGGGACGACCCGGGAGGCGCGGGCGGAGCGCGAGGTCGTTCTGGCGTCCGGCACGGTTAACTCACCGCAGTTGCTCATGCTGTCGGGGATCGGTCCCGCCGACGAACTTGCCGCGCATGGTATCGAGGTGATCCACGACCTGCCGGGGGTCGGCAAGAACCTGCAGGACCATGTAGACTGCGTGATGTCCTGGGAGTGCCACGAGCCAGTGACGCTCTATGGCGACCTGCGGGCCGACAAACTGATCTGGTCCGTCGCGCAGGGCATGCTGTTCGGCACGGGGGTGGTCACCACCTTCCCCTATGAGGCGGGCGCGTTCCTCAAGTCGCGGCAGGACCTCGTCGCGCCCGACATTCAGCTTCACTTCATGCCGGCACTGGAAAAGACCGCCAACCTGCATCTGCCCAATCCGTTCCGCCGCAGGCAGGCGGTGGAGACCAATCATGGCTTCACGCTGCGCGTCGGACCGGTCAACCCGGAGAGCCGCGGCGAGATCACGCTACGCTCGGGCGACCCGGCCGACAAGCCGCGCATCCTCGCCAACTATCTCCAGTCAGACTTCGACCTGCGGACGATGATCTCCGGCATCCGAATGACCCGTGAGATCATCGCGCAGAAGGCTTTCGATCCCTATCGCGGCCGCGAACTGGCGCCTGGTCCCGATCGAGACGACGATGCCGGATTGGAGGCGTGGCTGCGGGCAACCGCGATGACGACGTTCCACCCCGTCGGCACCTGCAAGATGGGTAGCGACGCAATGGCGGTGGTGGATGCGCGGCTTAAGGTGCACGGCATTGGGGGCCTGCGCGTCGCCGACGCCTCGATCATGCCGATCATTTCCAGCGGCAACACCAACGCGCCCGCCATCATGATCGGCGAGCGGGCATCGGACTTCATTCTCGGGGAGGTTAGCACATGATCGTCGAGCATCGCACCTACACGTTTCGACCGGGCACGGTCGACGGTTGGCTGAAGAAGTACGAGACCGAGGGGCTGCCGATCCAGAAGCGCCACCTCGGCCGCTTCATCGGCCTCTTCGTCAGCGAGATCGGCGCCTTGCACACCACCGTGCTGATCTGGAGCTACGACGGTCTCGCCGATCGCGAGGCGCGGCGCGCGGCGATGTACGCCGACCCCGAATGGCAGTCCTTCATTTCCGGCGTCTGGTCGCTGAATGCGATCCAGAGCCAGAACGTGATGATCATGAACCCGGCAACCTTTTCACCGGGAGCCTGATCGGAAGCAGCAATCCAACCAACCCAACACTAGACCGGCAAACGGCGACATCCAGAGGAGCTAAAACGCATGACCAGCAAGCAGCAGACACTCTCTTTCCCGCGGTTGTCGTTCGACCGCCGAACCTTCCTCAAGATCGCGGCCGGCACCGCCGCGCTCACCATGACCGGCGCCCTAACGGCGGCGGTTGCCCAGGCGCAGGGCGGCCTGATCGCGCTCGTGCACACACAGGCGGCCGGCGATGCCGGACCCGTCGATTCCATGATCGCCCGGCTCAAGGAACTTGCCGAGGGAAAGGGGCTGGAGCACCGCGCCATCTATGCGCAGGATCCGGCCACTTACGAGACCATCTTCCGTACACTCGGCGATGCCGGCGCGGCGGTGGTGGTGTCGACCTTCAACGAGGTGGCGGAGCCCTTCAAGGCCGTCGCGCCGTCCTATCCCGACACCAAGTGGATCCAGTTGTTCGGCGATCCGTTCGAGCCGGCGATCCCCAACGTGGTGACGGTCTCCTACGACTATTACCTCGGCTGCTACCTGTCGGGCATCTTCGCCGGCCGCGTCAGCAAGACCGGCAAGATCGGCTTCATCGGCGGCATCTCCATCCCGCCGCTCAACGCCGACTTCAACGCGCTGAAGGCGGGCGTCCTGTCGGTGCGTCCCGACGCCACCGTCACCGCGGCCTTCGCCGGGTCCTTCCAGGATCCCGCCAAGGGCCAGGAAATCGCCACGCAGATGTTCTCCGACGGCATCGACTACATCCAGACCGACGCGGCCGCGACCGACTTCGGCATCATCGCGGCGGCCAACGAGGGAACGGGGCGCTATGTCAGCGCGCTCGATCCCGCGCAGTTCAAGCTCGGACCGAAGTCGCTGATCTCCATCGTCGGCCTCGATTTCGGCGTCTCGCTCCACAACGAGGCGACGAAAGCGATCGACGGCGACTGGGCCGGTGGCTCGCACGTCAATACGGGCCTTGGCACCGGCGTTATCGAGTTCATGCTGTCGCCGCTGTTCCAGGAAGAAGGCGACCCGGAGATGGTCGCCAAGTCGAAGGAGGTCTGGGCCGAAATCGAGAAGGCGAAGGCCGGCATCCTCGATGGATCGATCGAGGTGCCGTTCAACACGACCCTCTGACCAACGGACGAGGGGGAAGGGCATGCCGCGATGACGGGCAATGACGACGCGATCCTCGCCTGCCGGAACGTGAGCGTGCGCTACGGTGACGTGATGGCTCTCGACGACGTCTCGATCGCCTTTCCGCGCGGCATGATCCACGCCGTCGTCGGGCAGAACGGCGCTGGCAAAACAACCTTCGCCCGCGTCGTTTCCGGCCTCGTCCCGCCCAACCAGGGCACGGTCGAGATCGGCGGCAGCCTGATCGCGGGCGGCAATGTCAATGATGCCCGGCGCGCGGGCGTGGAACTGGTTCACCAGAGCTTCGCGCTGCCCCCGTCCTTCACCGTCGCCGAAGCCATGCAGTTCGGCGCCACGGGCGGAGCGCTCTACACGCGTTCCGCCCTGGAGCGCCGCTGGCAGGATCATCTCGACGCGCTCGACGTCAAGTTGCCGGCGCGGGCGCGAATCCGCACGCTGACGGTCGAGCAGCAGCAGGCGGTGGAGATCGCCCGCGCGCTGGTGACCGATGCGCGCTTGCTCATCCTCGACGAGCCGACGGCGGTTCTGTCGCCCGAAGGCGCGCAAAAGCTGTTCGAGCGTGTGCGAAGGCTGAAGGCGCGAGGCGTCACCGTCCTGCTCATCCTGCACAAGATTCGCGAGGTGTTGGCCATCGCGGATACGGTCAGCGTGTTGCGTGGCGGCAAGCTGATCGACGGACCGCTGTCGGCGGCGGGCATCGATGCCGACACGCTCGCCTCCCTGATCATTGGACCCTCGGCGAAGATGCTCGCGGGCGAGGATCGCGCCGCCCTGACCGGCGCCGCTGCTCCGCGCGGCGCGGAAGCCGAGGCGGTTCCGATGGCCGTTCCGCCGGTGGTGAGCCTTCGCGGCGTCTCGACGCGTCCGGACCTGGACGGACCCGCTTTGCAGGCGGTTGATTTCGCTGTGCAGCCCGGCGAAATTGTCGGCATCGCGGGCGTCGAGGGCAACGGACAACGCACGCTCGTGCGCGTCATATCCTCGCTAGCCGACATCGCCGCCGGTTCCCTCGAACTTGACGGTCGGGACGTCACCGCCGCCTCGCTTTCGCAGCGGCGCGGGGCGGGATTACGAGTGATTCCCTTCGAACGAAATGTAGAGGGGCTCAGCCTGACAAGCCCGCTGTGGGAGAACTGGTCAGCGGGCCGGTTGCTAGCCAGGCCGCTGCTCGCCGCCATCAGCCCCAGCGGACTACGCCGCGACTGCAAGACCGCGCTCGACGCCTGGGACGTACGTTACGCCGATGTCAGCCAGGCGGCGGGCGGGCTATCGGGCGGCAATGCCCAGAAGGTGATTCTGTCGCGCGAGATGGACGAGGCCGGCAAACTGATCATAGCGGCGCAGCCGACGCGCGGTCTCGACATCGGCGCCACCGCCTTCGTGTGGGATGCGCTGCGCAAGGCACGCGCCCGCGGCTGCGGGGTGGTCTTCGTGTCATCCGACCTCGACGAGATCTTCGATCTCGCTGATCGCGTGGTGGTGATGCTATCCGGCCGCATCGTCGCCGAATTCCGCCCGCCCTTCGACCTGGCCCGCGTCGGCGCGGCGATGACGGGAGCACGCGCATGAGCGGTAGCCTGAGCGCCATCATTCGGGCCCTTGTCTTCATTCTGCTGGCGCTCGCGATGTGCGGCCTGATCTTCGAGTTCGCGGGCTATTCCGCGCCACAAATGTTCCATTCGATCGTCGACGGGGCTTTCCTGCGCCGCAACGCCCTGGAGCATGCGCTGCGCTGGGCGCTGCCGCTGTTCATCACCGCGACCGGTGTAGTGATCTCGTTTCGCGCCGGCTACTTCAACATCGGCGCGCAGGGCCAGTTCTATGTCGGCGCCATCTGCGCGGCCTTCGTCGCGGAATGGCTTCGAGGCTATCCCGGGGGCGTAGTCATCCCGCTCTGCTTCGCCGCCGGCATGACAGGCGGGGCTCTCTGGGCGCTCTGGCCGGGCCTGTTGCGGCTGCGGTCCGGGGCCGACGAGGTGATCACCACGCTGATGGGCAATTTCCTCGCCGGACTACTGCTCGTCTATGTGACCGCTGGGCCGCTGAAGGACCCATCCGGTTCCGGCCAGCAGGCGTCGAGCCGTCCGCTGGAGGCGGCCTACCGCATCAGCACCTCGAACGGCGTGTCGCCGACCATCATCGGAATCGCGATCCTCGTCGGGCTCGCCGTGTGGTGGCTGGTCAACCGCACCGCCTTCGGCGTCCTGTCGGGCCTCGGGGGACGAAATCCCACCATGGTGCAATGGCAAGGCGCCAGCACCTGGAAGATCGGACTGGCGAGCTTTCTGATCAGCGGCGCGCTCGCGGGCCTGGCGGGAACCATTGAACTGATGGGACCGAACGGGCGGCTGGCCGGGGGCTTCCTGCCCGCGCACGGGTTCACCGCCGTGCTGATCGCGCTGGTGGCGGGACTGTCGATCACCGGCGCGGCGATCGTCGGCTTCTTCTTCGGCGGCCTGGCGTCAGCCGCCCTCTACCTTCCCGTCATGGCCGGATTGCCATCGGCCGCCATCGACATCATCAACGCGTCGATTGCGCTCTTCATCACCGCGCGGTCGCGGTACATCGACGCGCTCACCAAGGCTTGGAGGCGACCTTGGAAGACATCGTGATCGCCATCATGCGGTCGGGAACGCCGCTTATCTACGTCACGCTGGCCGGGGTCATCGCGCAGCGGGCGGGCGTGTGGCACCTTGGTCTCGAAGGCCTGATGATCACCGGCGCCTGCGCCACCATCGTCGGCATCGTGCTCACCGGCTCGGTCGTGCTCGCGCTGCTGGCGGCGATCCTCATCTGCATCGTCGGTTCGGTGCTGTTCTGGTTCGTCGTCGAGAAGCTTAAGGCCAACCAGATCATCGCGGGCCTCGGCCTGACCGGTCTCGGCCTCGGCGGTACCTCGCTCGCCATCCAGTCGATCTTCGGCAGCCAGGCGGCCATCAGCGCGCCGTTCGGCCTGCCGCGGCTTGGGGCCGCCTTCGGCGCCTATGGCGTGCTGTCGGTGCTGGTGCTTGCAATGCCGATCCTCGTGTTCCTGTGCTGGCTGCTGTTGTGCCGAACCCGTTTTGGGCTTCGGCTGGCGGCATCCGGCGAGCATCCCTTCGCGGCGCGCAGCGTCGGCGCGAACCCCTCGGCCATCCGCCTCGCGGCGCTCGTGATCGGCGGCGCGCTGTGCGCGCTGGCGGGCGCGGAACTAGCCGCCGGAAGCCTGCAGATTTTCTCGCAGAACATGACGGCCGGGCGCGGTTTTATGGGCTTCGCTGCGGTCATCTTCGGAGCTGGCCATCCTCTGTGGGCGACGCTCGCCGCGATTTTCTTCGCGGTCGTCGGCGCGCTCGGCATCCGCGCGCAGCTCGTCTTCGGCGACCGCGTGCCGCATGATTTGCTGCTTGGCCTGCCCTACATCGCCACCGTCTTCGGAGTCTGGCTCTCTGCGCGGCTGCGCGGGGGAGCCAGGTCCGCGACAGGCGGCTTTGGCGAATTGCGGGATTCCTGAGCGATGAAGAGAAAGCTCATTGTCCTGACGGATCCCGGCCAGGACCAGGCCGCAGCGATCCTCATGATGCTGGGCGCGCCTGACGCGTTCGAGGTGCTGGGTCTCGTTGCGACCGCCGGTAACATCGACTTGCGCCACACAGTGGCGAACTGCCTGAAGCTCCTGGAGCTGGCCGGCCGGCCCGATATCCCTGTCGTTGCCGGATGCCCGCGTCCGATGACGCGCGACCTTGTGACGGCCGTCCATGTACACGGCCCGACCGGTCTCGACGGGCCTGATCTTCCCGAGCCAAGCATCCAAGCGTCGCCCGTCCATGGCGTTGATTTCATCATCGAGACGCTGCGGCGGGCGCAGCCCCATACGGTGACGATCTGCTCGCTGTCGCCGTTGACAAACCTCGCCATGGCGCTGGTCAAAGCGCCCGACATCGCGCCGCGCATCCACGAGATCGTCGCCATGGCTGGTGCCTATTTTGAGGTCGGCAACATCACGCCTTCGGCCGAGTTCAACGTGTATGTCGATCCCGAAGCGGCGCGGATCGTGCTTGACGCCGGCATTCCGACCACGCTGCTGCCGCTCGATGTCACCCACAAAATGCTTTCGACGCGGACGCGGCTCGAGGCCATGCGCGCACTCGGCAACCGATGCGGCCCGGCGACAGCCGAGATGCTCGAATTCTCCGAAAGCTTCGACCTGCAGAAGTACGGCTGGGAGGGCGCGCCGCTGCACGGCCCCTGCGTGCCGACCTTCATGCTCGACCAAACGATCTTCGGGGGCAGGCAGGTCAACGTTTCGGTCGAACTGGCCGGCACTCTGACGCAGGGCATGACCGTTGCCGACTGGTGGGGCATCACCGACCGGCCGAAGAACGCGTTCTGGATACGCGACGGTGATCCCTATCGTTATTACGCGCTGCTTCTCGATTGCCTGGGGCGCCTGCCATGAGCGGGCTGCTCATCCGCGGCGCGTCGATTATGACTATGGATGCGGAGCACGGGACCGAGCCGTTTGACGGCGATGTACTCGTCGAGGGAACGCGCATCGCGGCTGTCGGCGCGGGGCTGGAGGCCGAGCCGGACTCGGAGGTAATCGACGGACGCGGCAAGCTCGTGATGCCGGGGCTCGTCAACGCGCACACGCATTCGAGCGAGACCTTTTTTCGCGGGCGCTATGAGAAGATGCCGCTCGAGGTTTGGCTGCTCTACGCCTACCCGCTGCTAATGGGGCCGGTCATCGACAAGGAACTCCTGCACCTGCGTTCGCTCCTGCTGGCGACGGAATCACTCAAGGCCGGCGTCACCACGATGACCGACTGCTTCTTCGATCCACCGGATCACGATCTCGACCGGTTGGGCACAGTGTTCTCCGCCTACGAACTCGCCGGCATAAGGGCGACTGTGTCCAGCGACGTCATTAACATCCCAACGCTCGCTGCCCTACCGTTCGCACGCGACGTCTTCCCGCCGGATATCCAGCGGATGATCGACTTCGGGCCGATGATCGGTGCACCGGAATACCTTGATTTCTGCCGGGCCGCCATCGCGGCCTTCCACGGCCGCGTCGGGCGATTGAACTTCCAGATCGCACCGTCCGCGCCGCAGCGCTGCACGGCCGATCTCCTGACCGGCTGCTTTGACCTGGCGCGGGCGCACGGCATGCCGTTCCACTGCCATGTGTTGGAAACCGTGACACAGGCCGTGACTGGACAGGAACTCTACGGTGGCAGCCTCGTCCGCTACATGGACGATCTCGGCATACTCGGGCGCAATACCACCATTGCCCATTCGGTCTGGGTGGACGACGCCGACATGGCACTTATGGGGCAGGCCGGCGTCAGCGTGGTGCACAATGCGGTGTCGAACCTTAAGCTCGGCGCGGGCGTCGCGCCGGTTCGCCGGCTGATGGACGCGGGCGTCTCCCTCGCGCTAGGCACCGACGGCGTCTCCTCCAACGACACGGCGAGCATATTCGACGTCATGCGCGCCGCCGGTCTGCTTCATGGCGCGAGCGGGCCCGATTCCAGTACTTGGCTCTCGGCGGCCGAAATCCTGCGGGCGGCGACCCTCGGCGGGGCGCGCAGCGCCATGATCGAGGACGACTGCGGATCGCTGGAGCCGGGAAAGGCCGCTGACATGATCCTGATCGATCTCAACGACTGCGCCTTCATGCCTCTCAATGACGTTGCCAAGCATCTGGTCTACGCTGCCAACGGTTCGAACGTGCGGACAGCCATTGTGGCGGGCGAGGTGGTGATGCGTGATCGCCGTATGGCCCGCTTCGACGAGGACGCGTTATTCGACGAGATTCGGGACCGGGTGCCGGCATATCTGCAGGCACACACGCTAGTCGAGCGGCGCAATGGTCTCTTGGAGCCATATTTCGCCGAGATCCACCGACGTTCCGCGGCCAGCCATTCGGGAGTTTATCGGTACGCGGGTGATGCGCCGCTGCGCCTGCGAAACTGGCTCCCTGCCCGAGCATAGTGTTCTCTGACTTCCGCGCGTTCCCCGACAACCATTCGGGCCCGTTTCCGACTCAGTTTGGCTCAACGGGTTCCGTTCCCGCCAGCGACAATCCGCTCCCGCTCAACCGCATTGCACTCCCGCGCTAGCGAATAGGCGTCCCGAGAAACGGCAATGCCATCCCGCGCGAGAACAATCTGTTCCCATCTAGAGGCAGTCGTTTCCCACCTATCGACAGCGCATTCCCACCCAACGACAATGCGTTCCCGCCAAACCACAACGATCTGTCGCCGAATTCCCTGCTGATGTGGATGCCGCCGCTGCGTTGTATGGAGCGTCTAAGCCGTTGAAGAGGCAGCGCGAATACAGTTTCTGAGGCATGCTTGCCTGGAAAACGCAGAGTTCCCTGTTTTCCGCTGCGAAACAGGGAATATCAGGAGAGACCAGTTAGCGGCAGATTGTACTCGGCACCACCCACGCCTTCTTCCCTACCGGTGCGTTCCGGCGTGGAATAGGGGCTCTAACGCAATCTCGATGATCAGGCGGCGCCGATCAGCCTGGCTTGCAGGAGATCGAGCTTCCCGCGACCGTACATCTGGCGCCTCACCAGCGTGAGCCGTGTGATCTGCCCCTCGGTCTGGCCGTTCGACCACGGCTCCGTTATGGCGGCATGGACGGCGGCGCGGTCGCGCATGATGCCGTTGGCGAAAGACGCGACCAGGCTCTGGCCGGCCTCCGTGACCCAAGCGTCCAGGTCGCTCGCGGCCTTCGTCCGGATCATCGCCTGGAACCTGTCGATCAGACTTCGGGCCTCGACCAGCATGGGCACGCCCGCTTCAATGGCGGCCATGGTCACCGTGTCGGATCTGCTGAGGTGATCGCGGGCCGTCGTCATCAAATGAGCGATGGTCCGGGCTGACGGTACCATCCGAAGCTGCTGGTCGGATGCGCGCTCGGCGCGGCGGCGGCGGGTCGCCCACTCGCCGACCACACGCAGTGAGCCGCGAAAGCCCTTGACCTGCAGGCGTCGCCAGAGTTCGGCACCGTTGCGGCAACCCGCGTTCCACATGTCGTCGAGCATCGGCAGGTGCGCTTCGAGGGAACTCTGCCGGATGCGGAAGACATCCGTTCTCTCGCCGCGGATCACCTGACGGACCTATGGCCGGTGCGGCGCACGATCTCCTTGATGGGAATGCCGTCGTCGGCAAGCCGCGCCATGACGGCATTTATCTCTTCACGTCGCAGGTATCCCTCGTACTGCAGCTTCTCCGCACAGGTCAGAAGATCAGGATTGATCTTGGCTGCACCGATCGCAGTCCGGATCGACCGCATCGACTTGCGTACGGCGTCCAGGAAGGCGGAACTCGCATTCTCCATGAGATGCCAGCGGTCCGCGACCTGGACCGCATCGGGCAGCGCCTTCGTCGCCGCCTCGCCGTAGCCGCCGCCGCGGTCGCGCGACACGACGGTGATCTGCCGGCCAGCCAGGCTCGGACCGTCGCGATCTCGCGGTCGGGCAGGAGAGCGACGATCCGGCGCCGCTCCAGATCGCACACGATGCTGCCGTAGCGATGGTTTCGGCGCCACGCCCAGTCGTCGATGCCGATGACGTTCAGCGGCGCCTCAGGCAGCTTCGACCGCCTGCGGACGACGCGCAGGAGCGTGTCATTGCTGACCGGCACCATCAGCCTCTTGGCAAAGCCGGCGGCCGGTCTGCCACCCAGCGCCAGCCCAAGATGATGAACGAGACATTCGAGACGCGACGTCCGCCGGGAACGCTCGGCCACCACCTTGTCCTCAAACCGCTCCGCGAAGATGCGTCGCCGACAGAACGTCGCCTCGCAGGCGAACCGGCGGGCCGTAAGCCGAAGCCGGACTTTCCTGCCGGCACACGGAAGATCGGCGATGATCCTGACGTATCGGCTGTGGACGCGGCCGGAGAAGCGGCCGCAGAGCGGGCACGCTCGACGCTCGGCAGCCGACCGTGCAGAAACGACCATCATCCCCTCGTCCACGGCGGCACTCTCGACAACCAATCCGGCCGGGATCAGGGACGACAAACGCATGATGTTCGCCATGGCGCTGATTCCCTTTGTGAAAGAGCGCCAATCGGGCACGCAAAATCATCAGATGTGAGTCAGAGCCCTTTTTGGATGCCGATCACCCCTGAAACGAGGGCCTTATTCCACGCCGAAACACACAGCTCCAGCGAACGGCCGAAATGGTGAAGGGTTTCGGGTGCCGGCAGGCGTACGAAAGCCTCTCATGCAGGAACCCGCGGGCCACAGTCGATGGCTATGGGGATTTCGAACTGCGGCCGATTTCGGCGATGGCTCGACCGACGGTGGGAAGTGCGGTGATGGACGCGGACAGGCCGCTTCGTTACGCCTCGGCGCGGTATTGTCGGCCCCGCACGGTGCTCGTCGTAGGCCTGTCGGCGGCGACAGTCACCACGGGCCCGCGCTGGTCCGTTGCCGGAGGCGCAGCGCCTGCGGCTTGAAGCTAAAATACGCCATGCCAGGTCATGGGTCGTTTCCCCGGTTCGTCGACGACGCATCCGGCGGTCCTCGGGCTGCCTCCACCGTTCGAATACCTCGATGACGATGCGTCCGCCGCAGTAGGGGCATGGCGGGCGGAAGTCCTCCGGTTCGTCGGCGTCGCGGGGATCGACCCCCACCCGTCTGCTTGCGGCGGGCTCGCGGCGCGGCTCCCCCGCACCTGCGGGGATCGACCCTCGCATTGATGCTTGCCGCCACCTGGGCTGCCCATACAGCGCCCGCTGATTGCCCCCGAAGTCACTCGGTAATATACTTGGTTAGCGTGCGGGGCAGACCGCACAGTCCTACGACTGCAGCAATGGTCCGGGCGGCTACGACATTTCGCTGGCCTGAATAAGTAGCGACTACGAGGTCCGTCGTGGCTCGCGATTACCCACCCTTGTTTCTTGGACTTTGGATTTCAACCCAATCTAGAAAGCGTACTCGAAGTTCAAGGCCTTGCTGCGCAAGAAGGCCGGCAGAACTTTCGCCGCCATTGCCACGGCGATCGGCGACATTCGCGACTTATTCAATACTTAAGAGTGCAGAAACTTCTCAGTGTTGCCGGATATTAGGCATATCAAATAAATCGCATTCAGATTTAGCCACTAGGCAGAAAATATAGAAGGATATTGATTTCAACAACCACAATCAAAAAGAATATTATCCTTTTCGTATCTTCTTTGCAATCTCGACTGCTGCCTTTAGAAATTCAGCTATTTCGTTCTGGTGTATGTCAGGTGCCGCTTCTCCGTCGAAGGCGCTTCTGATGATCTTCATTCGTTCCTCGAGCGTCAGTTTGCCGTAGTTTTCCTGAGTGGTCGTCCATCTGTCATGACCGAGATTGGCGGCGATGGCTTTCGCGAGTCCCATCGATGCCGCCCGACTGTCGGCGAGTTTCGCGTGCATATGGCGGAAGCTGTGAGGTTTTCGGGGCGTCAACCCCGCAGCGATGAACGCCTTCTTTAAAACTCTGTTGATGATTTGAGCGTCCGACAGAAATTCCTTCGAGAGGGGCCGGAAACTTACTTTCGTCGCCTGGATCCCGCCTATGTCTGCTCTCGGGAACAGAGGATCGCTGTCGACAAAACCCTCAGTTCGTAGGAAGTCCACATACTCACGTATAAGTGAAATCCACCCGGGCTCAATCGGGATCATGACTGTGGTCAGGTTCTTACTGAATTTGGTGCTGACTTCGCGTCCTGGCTGATAGACAATTTCATGTTCGAGATCGATGTGCTTCAGTCTCAGCGTGACCAAGGCAGTCGAGCGGATTGCAGTGAGCCCGAACATAACCACGATCGCTTTGTCTCTTCGCTCCACCGGTGTCCGGACAGGCATCAACTTGAGGACCCGATCGACTTCACCAGGAGAGGGACAATCGACGATCCGTTCCATGCCAGCGCATGATCGGCGTTCCTTGGTTGTGAGGTTTAGGAACTCTATACTGGCAACCGAGATTGACCGCCGATATCCCGGCCGTTGACCAAGCCAAATCAGAAATCGCCGGACAATGGCCAGATTTGCGAGTATGACTGGCAAAGTGAGCCCCTTCTCCTTCAGACGAAGTTTAAAGGCGACCGCTTCTGCCTTCGAGATGCGGCCAAAATCTCGAAAATTGCAGAATTCCTCGAAGCGGAGGAGGCCTGCACGGTGGCTCTGGATCGTCTTGTGGTCATGGCCCATCGCATGCACTTCGTGATCGAAGAAGGCATGTTTTAGTCGTTCGTTGCCCGAATTGCGGGGGACTGTGGCGTTGCGACCATGACCCTTTCCCTGACTGCTTTGCGTTGATCCTGCGTGCCTATCAACCCGCAACCGGGAACTATTGGAGGAAGTATCAGACTCGATGAATCGTCCTAGTCCGTCCAATTGGGCGGCTACCGCATCCTGGAAGGAAGCCAGGTCGCACTGCTTGATACCCCTATTGAGGCGCGTTCCGCACCTGCTACAAAGCGCCTCGGCGTTGAGACCGCCAGTGCTGCGAGTGACGAATCTGACGCTATGAGGCTTCGGCTTGCAAACTTCTCGGCATCCGCAGCAGTAAAACTCTCCCGGCAAAGTACTATGTTTACGCTTCTCCCACCATGACGTGTGCCACGCATTGGCGACATGGCCGTAGATCATGGCGGGCTTCTTGTCGTCGATTGTTGTCAGTCCCGCTTTCAGCCACCCGGAAATCGTAGCCACCGAGCGATCAGAGGCTTCGGCCAGTTCGGCAATGGTGTAGGTTGTAGTATCGCTTACGCCCCACAGCTCGCGACGCTTGCTCGAACGGCTCATCGGGATCTCCCCTTCCGTCCGGATCGTACAAAGGGATCATCCCCGTGGGGATCACGCGAACTGGGGCGCGCATCGACAGCGGCTCCGCATGTGGCTTCGAATCGCTCGATGTCCGAGAGCCTCCACCGCGTACACCCGGAACCAAAGCGGACTGGCAGGGGGAAGGAAGGCACCGTCCCGCTCCACCGCCAGATCGTCGTCGGCGAAACGTCGAACCGTTCCGCGACATGGCGGACAGAAAGGAAAATACGTTGAGGATCTCGCTCAGGCATGATGTGCTCCGGGCTGCGGCGAGCGATAAAAAATCGCTGACCAAGGCCTGGCACTTCATGCGCGCGGCTGGTTCAAAGTCGCAGGCTTGCGCCTACTGTGAAATGCTGCCCGAAGTGGCGGGCTGCGTCGGTTCGCTCCGAATCGATACGAACTTTACAAATGCTGCCGCAGCAGAAGCGTCACGTCAATAGCCTCGATAACCCGAGCTACCAGCCTATGCGGAGCCGCAGAAGCTGGCCCAATCATTCATCATGTGTCTCCGCTTCTCCAACAGATCGCCACGTCTGTATGCAGCCTCAACTTTGTTGGAAATTGAATGCGCCAGCGCCATCTCGGCGACTTCGCCAGAGTAGTCGGTGTACTCGGCTGCCCAGTCGCGGAACGTGGAACGAAAACCATGCGGGACCGCAGCCACATCCATACGCCGCATGACCGCAGAGAGAGACATGTCGGACAACATCCCGCCTCGCGCCGCCGCGAAGATGAACTCCGAACCCTGAAACCGCGGAAGTTCTGATAGCAGCGACATAACCGTGGGCGCTAAGGGCACGCGATGTTCCTTTCCCGCCTTCATCCGCGAAGCAGGGATGGTCCAGATCTTTTGTTCCAGATCCGCTTCGCTCCAGCGCGCTCCGCGAACCTCCCCGGAGCGCGCCGCCGTCAGCACAAGAAACTCCAACGCACGAGCTGCCATCCCCTGCCTCAAGTGAAGCGCCGAGAAAAAGGTGGGCACTTCCTCGACCGGAAGCGCACTATGGTGCTTCACATTCATGACCCGACCGGGCTTGGGAAGAACCGCATCGAGATTGCCCTTCCATCGAGCAGGATTATGTGAAGATCGAAAGCCGGACACCGAAGCCCAGGTCAGCACGCTCTCCATTCGCCCTCGCAATCGGCTGGCAGTCTCGGTCTTGGCGAGCCAGAGCGGCTGAAGCACACCGACCACATTCTTGAGTTCGACATCCTCAACGGTCATTGACCCGATGGTTGGGAACGCGTAGGCCTCAAGTGTGC
This sequence comes from Aquibium pacificum, assembly GCF_040839445.1. Lineage (NCBI taxonomy): Bacteria > Pseudomonadati > Pseudomonadota > Alphaproteobacteria > Hyphomicrobiales > Phyllobacteriaceae > Aquibium > Aquibium pacificum. The sequence continues at coordinate 290,075 of NZ_JBDPGJ010000003.1, forward strand.
TGAGAACCTGCGCGGCATGCTTCTCGCTACGAAATTCGTGCCGCTTCGATGCATGCCAGATGCGCGCCGCCTTCTCGAAAGTCATTGCGTCCAACTTCGCTCGATCGCGGGTTCGCTCCTCGCGCCTTTCTTTTACCGGATCGACACCATCTCTGATGCGGATGCGAAGAGACCTGGCATGCTCCCGTGCCGCCGCCAGCGACACATCGGGGTATCCACCCAACCCGATCTCCCGCCGCCGCCCTCGGACCAACACCCGCAGTATCCAGGACTTGGCGCCACTTGGAGAAATCTGAAGACATAGACCAGGTACTCCGCCAACCGCGGTTAGTCCCGCGATTGCCAGACGCTTGATCTCGATCGCAGTCAGTTCGCGCGCGCGAGGCGGCAAGATAAATACCCCCCAAAAAACCCACCAACACATTGTGCGATGAGATGGGGCTGTTTGCAACAAGATGATGCTCAAATGTCCATTTTCTTATTAAGAACAGATGATTACTGCGACGACATGGAACGGCTTGAACACGTGCCATGGCAGACACTCCCTCCGCCAGACACCCTTACCAACTCATTCTCCTGCTCACGCGGAAGCGAAAATTTGTTGTTATTTCCGAGGGATATAGGGCAACGCCTGTTCACCTCCCAATCTTCGGAAGCCGCAATTCCGTTCTCTCCAGCCCCATTTTCTCCAACGCTGGCAACTACGCCGATTTGGTGGACAGCTTCTAAGTAACAGATTTAGCTAGCATTTTCGGATCCACGAACTCGCGTTGGATTTCAGTCGCTGGCGACGCGGAGGCGACCCAGAACGAACCAGAGACTTGCAACGACGGCAAGGGGGCCGACAGGAGACCGTCCAGTGTCCGGCGGCCTCGGCGAGATGGTGCGATGAAGCTTGATATCCATTGACGCTCTCGGAACGGGGTTGAGCTACGCGTCAGACGCTCGCTCCGGCGGGGAGTCACAACCTCAGAGATAAGTACAGCCTTATGGCGCAACCCACACGCCTCAACCATCCTAGGCGACGGCAAGTCCGTTGCGGGAACTTCGCGATCAAGTCGGCCTCCGAGAAATGGCCTCTCCTGAACTGGACACCCGCAAAAGCCTCGGCAGGTTTCATTTTGCTCCCGTCCAGACGTGAACATATCGGAATCGTTGCGGGAACGAATTCGAATCAAACGCGGCGAGCGAGCCGCTCAGTATTCGTGTTCGAGGGTTTTTGCGGGTGTCCTGCTACCCGGGGCATTTCACAACTGAGCATCCTTGATCAGATGGATCAGTGCCAGCTTGTCAGCAGTCCCTAGTGCTGGTGGCGCTGCGCATGGCACCTGAGGCATATCGTTCAAATAAACTCGTAGCAAGGCACCATCTTGCGGAACGATAAGCTGTTTCGAACAGGTGACGCGGCCGGACTGAACGAAGATCTCTCCCACCGACCGGACTTCGCGGTCTCACTTGATGCTCAAGCCGGCCATATCGATATTCGCCACTATCGCGCTCTTGAAAGTACGTCAGATCCCAAACTACGAATATCGCGACCTCTACGTTAACAATCATCGGGTGCTCGTCAATCCGCAGACTCGCTGGATCGTCTGTCTATCCCGCATTTGGTTCGAGCCGCCCGTTAAGCAGGCGGCTCGTCTCTCATATACATGTCTTACTCCCGTCTGCGACCGATCTGGCGGTTCTTGATGAGGATGCCTGCCAGGATCAAAGTGAAGGCAGCGAGCCTCAGCAGATAAAGCCAAGTTCTTTCCTCCAGCGGAATACGGGCGAACGCTGTGAGCGTCTGGTTGACCGCCAGCGCCCAGAACGCCAACGCGAAAAAGAGGAAGAGAGCGTCGGCGGTACGCCTCCAGAACTTAAAGAAGAAGACGCCTGCCACGAAGAACCCCATCGCGATCACGCCGGAAACAAACTCGAGCATGGCGCTACTCCGACTCCCAGACCAAGCCGAAGGTCAAAGACCCCACAGCCAAAAGAGACGCCAGATGGCGGAACACCTGCAGGTCCGAAGAGGGAAATATGATCAGTTCGATTATCACAACGGTGCTGTGGAGAGCGAGGAAGCCAAAGCAGACGGAACTCCACAACAGCAGGCGCGTACCGCTGCGGAAGTAGCCGCGCAACAGCAAGACAAAACAAGCGGCCGCAGTGAGGACACAAAGCAGATAGATGGATATTTTCAGAAGCTCGTTCACGACTACTGTCCTGGCTTCAGTTTGAATGCGTCCGAAAACGTCTTGAGTTTCTCGGCCGGCCCCTGGACGATCATGCGCCGTATCAAAGTCGGCCTTGCCCGGTATTCTTCGTCGAGCAGGCTTACCAGATTGTCGACTTCTGTGGAGGTCGGAGCATAGCGCGCCTTTCCGTTCTCCATGACGATCAGGCCGCTCGCGAGCAGGCGCTGCAGGCTCTCCTGGACCACGACGTCGCTGCTGCGCAGTTCGCCGACGAGTTCGTCATGCGACCAAGAGCGGTCGGGCTTCCGATGTAGCAGGAGGAGCAATTCCAACGCCCAGACCGAGCCGAAGGAATACTCGACCATTTCGATGAGGTCGATTTTCATGGCGCTCGAAGGACTATTTCCTGCCTGGCGGTGCGAAAGTAGCAGCGGTACACCGGGGCGGTTTACTCAGGACGTTCGGCTGTTGCAATCCTCATGGCCGATTTCCGGGAGCTGGAGCCTTATTTTCGCTGGTAGCCAATTCGGAAGGAACAATTCCGCATCCTGTGCGTTTCGAACGGTTCTGGCGGTGCTTGGTGGGTGGAGGGGTCGATGAACAGGATGCCATTCCGGATTCATCCCGACGAGACCGTTCGGGGTTGCGCGATCTAGATCCGGAGAACAGCAGTGAACATCGACGTCAAGCAGGAAAGCCTGGACCGCAGGCAGATTCTGACGGCTCTGAAAACCTTCCGTCGCGGCGACTTTTCGGTCCGGCTCCCGATGCATTTTGACGGTATCGACGGCGAGATCGCCGATGCGTTTAACGAGATCGTCGAACTCAACGACCAGATGACGAAGGAATTCGACCGCCTGTCTCGTGTCGTTGGCAAGGACGGTCGGATCGGCGAACGTGCCAATCTTAGCCGCGCATCGGGCAGCTGGGACTCGAGCGTCCGGTCGGTCAACGAACTCATCGAGGACATGGTGCAGCCGACCGCAGAGGTCGCGCGCGTCATCGGCGCAGTCGCGAAAGGCGACCTTTCGCAGACGATGATGGTGGAGATCGACGGCCGACCGTTGCGGGGCGAGTTCCTGCGCATTGGCAAGATCGTCAACACCATGGTGGGCCAGCTTGCCTCCTTCGCCTCCGAGGTAACACGCGTTGCACGCGAGGTCGGCACGGAAGGCAAGCTCGGCGGTCAGGCCCGCGTGAAGGGCGTGGCCGGCACGTGGAAGGATCTGACCGACAACGTCAACGCCATGGCGACGAACCTGACCAGTCAGGTGCGAAACATAGCTGAGGTCACTACGGCCGTGGCTTCGGGCGACCTGTCGAAGAAGATCACGGTGGACGTCAAGGGCGAGATCCTCGAGCTCAAGAACACCATCAACACGATGGTCGACCAGCTCAATTCTTTTGCATCCGAAGTTACCCGTGTCGCGCGCGAAGTGGGCACCGAAGGCAAACTTGGCGGCCAGGCACAGGTGCCGGGCGTCGCCGGCACTTGGAAGGACCTCACTGACAACGTCAATTCGATGGCGCAAAACCTGACGAGCCAAGTTCGCAATATAGCCGAGGTGACGACCGCCGTCGCTTCGGGCGACCTGTCGAAGAAGATCACCGTGGACGTCAAGGGTGAGATTCTTGAGCTCAAGAACACCATTAATACGATGGTGGACCAGCTCAACTCTTTTGCATCGGAAGTCACCCGCGTCGCGCGCGACGTGGGAACGGAGGGAAAGCTCGGCGGGCAGGCAAATGTGCGAGGCGTCGCTGGAACGTGGAAGGACCTGACCGACAACGTGAACCTGATGGCGGAAAACCTGACGAGCCAGGTCCGCAATATCGCAGAAGTGACGACCGCGGTGGCGTCTGGCGACCTGTCGAAGAAAATCACCGTCACGGTGAAAGGCGAAATGCTGGAATTGAAGGACACCATCAACACCATGGTGGACCAGCTCAACTCTTTCGCATCCGAAGTCACGCGTGTGGCGCGAGAGGTTGGCACCGAGGGCAAGCTCGGCGGTCAGGCGAATGTTCGAGGCGTCGCGGGGACGTGGAAGGATTTGACCGAGAACGTCAACTCGATGGCGCAGAACCTCACCGGTCAGGTGCGAAACATCGCCGAGGTAACCACGGCGGTGGCACGCGGCGATCTGTCGAAGAAGATCACGGTCGACGTGCAAGGCGAGATCCTCGAGCTGAAGAACACCGTCAACACGATGGTCGATCAGCTGAACTCCTTCGCATCGGAAGTCACCCGCGTTGCGCGTGAGGTGGGGTCAGAGGGGAAGCTTGGGGGTCAAGCTCGCGTTGAAGGCGTCGGTGGCACGTGGAAGGATCTAACCGACAACGTCAATGCCATGGCCGGCAATCTCACGGTCCAGCTTCGCGACGTTTCGAAAGTTGCTACCGCCATCGCTACCGGCGATCTTACGCAGAAGATCACAGTGGATGCCCTGGGCGAAATCCTGCAGATCAAGGACGTGATCAACACCATGGTTGATCAGTTGAACTCCTTCGCCTCCGAAGTTACGCGAGTCGCGCGCGAAGTCGGGTCGGAAGGCAAGCTCGGCGGTCAAGCGCAGGTTCCCGGTGTTGCAGGAACCTGGAAAGACCTGACCGACAATGTCAACGCGATGGCTGCGAACCTGACCGGACAGGTGCGAAACATCGCCGAGGTCACCACCGCGGTGGCCTCGGGTGATCTCTCGAAGAAGATCACGGTCGATGTGAAGGGTGAGATCCTCGAGCTGAAAGACACCATCAACACGATGGTGGACCAGCTCAATTCCTTCGCCTCCGAAGTGACGCGCGTTGCACGTGAGGTCGGAACGGAAGGAAAGCTCGGCGGCCAGGCGCAAGTGCGCGGCGTCGCTGGCACATGGAAAGATCTTACGGACAACGTCAATTCGATGGCGCAAAACCTGACGAGCCAGGTTCGCAATATCGCCGACGTCACCACCGCGGTCGCCCGTGGCGACCTGTCGAAAAAGATTACCGTCGACGTGAAGGGAGAAATCCTGGAGTTGAAGTCGACGATCAATACCATGGTCGACCAGTTGAACTCTTTCGCAGGCGAGGTGACCCGCGTCGCGCGCGAGGTGGGTACGCAAGGACGCCTCGGCGGGCAAGCGCGGGTGGAGGGTGTGGCCGGTACGTGGAAGGATCTCACCGACAACGTGAACCTGATGGCGACCAACCTCACGAACCAGGTGCGCGGGATCGCGGAGGTGGTCACTGCGGTTGCGCAGGGCGACCTCAAACGCAAACTTAGCCTCGATGCCAAGGGCGAAATAGCGGCGCTGGCAGACACCATCAACGGCATGATCGAAACTCTCGCTATCTTCGCGGATCAGGTAACGAACGTTGCGCGCGAGGTCGGTATCGAAGGGAAGCTGGGTGGCCAGGCACGCGTGCCCGGTGCCGCCGGGCTCTGGCGGGACCTTACGGACAACGTGAACCAGCTTGCCGCGAATCTTACGACCCAGGTTCGCGCCATTGCGGAGGTGTCAACCGCAGTGACAAAGGGCGACCTCACACGATCGATCGCGGTCGAGGCCTCCGGAGAAGTGGCGGCCTTGAAAGACAACATCAACGAGATGATCCGCAATCTGAAGGAGCAGACACTCAAAAATGCGGAACAGGATTGGCTCAAGACGAACCTCGCGCGCTTTTCCCGCATGCTCCAGGGCGAGCGCGACCTCGCGACGGTATCCAGGCTCATCATGTCGGAACTCGCGCCGCTGGTGAATGCGCAGTACGGAGTCTTCTATATAACCAACCGAGACCGGGACGATGCTTACCTTGAGCTCGCGGCGAGCTACGGTGCCGAGCCCGTTAAGACCACGAAACAACAGTTGGAGCTGCGCGAAGGGCTGCTCGGCCAAGCGGCTGCCGACAAGCGGCCCATCCTGCTCGAGAACATTCCAAGCGATTTCGTCAAAATTACATCGGGGCTAGGGCAGGCACGACCCAACAACGTCATCATCCTTCCCGCTCTGTTCGAGGACGACGTCAAGGCGGTCATCGAACTGGCTTCGCTCAACGAGTTCAGCGACACGCACCAATCGTTCCTCAATCAGCTTATGGAATCCGTCGGTATCGTTCTGAACACAATAGCGGCCACCATGCGAACCGAGGGATTGCTCAAGCAATCGCAGTTGTTGACGGCTGAGTTGCAGGCTCGTCAGTCCGAGCTCACCCGAAAGCAGGAAGAGCTTCACGCCACGAACGAGGAGCTTCAGGAGAAGGCCCAGCTCCTGCAGAACGAGAAGAAGCAGGTCGAGAACAAGAACCTCGAGATTGAAATGGCGCGCCGTGCGCTCGAGGAGAAAGCGGAACAGCTTGCGCTGACGTCGAAGTACAAGTCGGAGTTCCTGGCAAACATGAGCCACGAGTTGAGGACGCCGCTCAATTCGCTGCTGATCCTTTCGCGGTTGCTGGCCAGCAACCAGCACGGGAACCTCGACGACAAGCAAGTCGAGTTCGCGCATACGATCCATGCCGCCGGGACAGACCTGCTCAACTTGATCAACGATATTCTCGATCTCTCGAAGATCGAATCGGGTACGGTCTCGGTGGAGCTAGGCAACGTCGCTCTCAGCCAGTTGCGCCAGCATCTGGATCGGACTTTCCGCCAACTTGCTGCTGACAAGGGACTCGAATTCGTGATCGAAATCGATCCCAATCTACCCGAAACGATCCGCACGGACGAAAAGCGCCTGCAGCAGATCATTCTGAACCTTTTGTCCAATGCTTTTAAGTTTACGGCCAAGGGCCGCGTCAGTGTGCGCTTCGACGCACTGGCCGGGGACGCAGCGAAAAGCTGGGGCCTCCAAAGTGAATGTCTCGCAATATCGGTCGCAGATACGGGCATCGGCATACCGCAGGACAAGCAGAGGCTGATTTTCGAGGCCTTTCAGCAGGCTGACGGGACGACCAGTCGCAAGTACGGGGGGACCGGGCTCGGATTGTCGATCAGCCGTGAAATCGCCCGGTTGCTCGACGGCGAGCTGAAGGTGGAGAGTGAGCCCAATCGAGGCTCTATCTTTACTCTCACAATTCCAGTCCACGGTTCTCACAAGGTCACGCCTGTCGCGCGTACTTCGGATGACCTCGACCTGCTCAGGGCGCAGAGCAATGCAATTGCAGCACACGACGAGATCGGGGACGACCGCGCATCCATCGAGCCGCAGGACAGGGTAGTCCTCGTCGTCGAGGACGATCCTACATTCGGGCAATTGCTCGTGAATCTAGCGCGAAGTGCCGGTCTGAAGGCGGTGCTTTCCTCGACGGGTGCAGGGACCGTCGCACTTGCTCGAAAGATCCTGCCTGATGCGATAACACTCGACCTTGGCCTTGCTGACATCGATGGCTGGGTACTTTTCGACCTGCTGAGACACGATCCGATAACTGCGAGCATTCCTATTCATGTGATTTCCGGATCGGATGATACTGAAGCTCTTGTCGCCGAAGGCGCCGCCGGGGTTGCCATGAAGCCGGTAGACCACGGGGAACTCGTGAAGCTCTTCGAAGCAGTACGGCAGGCGCAAGCGCCTGCGCAGCGGAATGTCTGCGTCTACGAAGCCGATGCTGACAGACACGCAAACCTCCTGGAAGTGGTTAACGATCGTCGGACCGCCATCACCTCGATTAATACCCTCCCCCACGAGGCGGAGGACATCGAGCAGTACGATGCATACGTGCTAGGTCTGGGGGAAATCTCGGAAAGCAACATCGCGCTGCTGAGGGACGCTGTCTCCCGTCCTGGTCTGCGGGACCGACTAATCGTGTGGGGCGCCATGCCCCGGGAGTTGCCGGCCGCGCTCGGCGATCCAACGGAGCTTTCGGGAGTGACGTTCGTCGATAGCTTGCCGGATGTCGCTTCCGCGCTTCTCGATCTTCCCAACGGTGCCGCTGCATTCCCGACGCCTGGAGGAAGCGCTCTCGAAAGCATCTCCGGCGCCAAGATTCTGATTGTCGACGACGACATCCGCAACATCTTCACCCTGACCAGTGTGCTCGAGAGCTGGAACGTGGAGGTGATGCATGCCGAACGAGGTCGCGACGGCATCGATTTGCTGGAGCGGACACTGGACATCGATGTGGCCCTGATCGACATAATGATGCCCGAGATGGATGGCTACGAAACCATGCAGGAGATCAAGAAACGCGCCAGTATCGGACATGTGCCGCTCATTGCGGTCACGGCCAAGGCCATGCACGGAGACCGACAGAAGTGTATTCACGCCGGAGCTTCCGACTACATATCAAAGCCTGTCGATCTCGACCTGCTGTTGGCGCTGCTGCGGGTTTGGGTCGGTCGGTCCCGCGAACGGCGCGGCTTGCCCCCCGCCCTGCGAGAGACGGCGACGGCTCAGTGAGGAAGATGTGAGCCGAAGCCAGCCGGGGCCGATGAGCCGCGCTTTGATCAAACCCGATGATAACGCGACGCGTTCGACAAGTGCGCGCATTCTCGTGGTGGACGACGACGACCGAAACCTTCTGTCCATGGGGGAGGTTCTCTCCGGTCTGGGAGAGCTCGATTATGCTCGTTCCGGTGAGGAGGCGCTGAGATACCTCCTGCGACAGGATTATGCCGTCATCCTCCTCGACGTTATCATGCCGGGTCTCGACGGCTATCAGACGGCTCAGCTCCTCCGCCAGCGGGAATCCTCCAGGAGCACCCCGATCATCTTCCTCACCGCGATCAACAAGGAAGACGCGCACATGCTGCGCGGGTACGACGCCGGAGCCGTCGACTTCCTGTTCAAGCCTTTCGATCCGGTGATGCTTCGCTCGAAGGTATCCGTCTTCGTCGACCTCTACGAAAAGACACGCGAGATCAAGCAGAAGGCGGCCGTGGAGCAGCGCCTCCTCGAGGCGAACCTGCGCGCCAACGCCCAAAAGCTCGAGGCGGTACGTGCGCTGCGTCGCTCCGAGGAACGGCAAGAGGTCATCCTCAAATCTCTGCCCTTGTGCATCCGCTCGCGCGGGATCGAAGCACCTCATCCCACCCGGTTCATCTCCGGCGCCGTGGAGCGACTGACCGGGTTTCCGGCGGAGGCGTTTACTGCAGAGCCGGGTTTCGAAGCCAGCCGAATTCATCCGGAAGATCTGCCCCGGGTTACAGAGGCGCTGGAAGCGGCAGTGAGGACCGGTTCGTACGTGGCCGAGTTCCGTTGGAAGTGCGCCGACGGGAGCTATCGCCGCTTCCTCGATCAAGGGGTTGTCTCCACCGATGAAGACGGGCAGCCATCGGAAATTTCGGGAACGCTGCTGGACGTCACCGAGCGCAGACATCTTGAGGATCAGCTCATCCATGCCCAGAAACTAGACGCAATCGGCAAGCTGACGGGAGGCGTGGCGCACGACTTCAACAATCTGCTCGGATCGATCCTGAGCGGGCTCAGCCTGCTTCAACGGAAGGTCGACATGGGAGACGATGCCGTCCGAGTCTTTGAGATGACCCAGAAGGCCGCAAAGCAGGGCGCGGATCTCATAGCCAGGATGCTGACCTTCTCCCGCCGTCAGCATCTGAAGCCGGAAAACTACGACCTGCTGCGTCTTGCCGAAACCCTAAGCCCGCTACTCGAATCCGTTCTGGGAGGTCGTCTGAAACTCACCTGGGACTTTGAGCCCGACGTATGGTCCGCCTATGTGGATCCTGGCCAGTTGGAATTGGCGGTGATGAACCTCGTCATCAACGCCCGCGACGCTATGCCGGAAGGTGGATCGGTCGTGATCGAGGCTCGGAACCATAAACAGGCCGTGCCTGGGCCCGAGTTGCCGGCAGGGGAATATGCTGTCCTTCGTGTCGTGGATAATGGCAGCGGTATCGAGCCGGAGCACCTTGCCAAGGTGATCGAGCCGTTCTTCACCACCAAGGAGGTCGGGCGAGGCACGGGTCTCGGCCTCAGCACCGCCTACGGATTCGCCAAACAGTCGGGCGGCGCGCTTCGGGTGCAGAGCGTCGTGAACGAAGGCACAACGGTGGAACTGTGGTTTCCGCGTGCTCAGACGGGTAGCATGAATTCGGTGCTGCCGGAGAAAGGCCCGAGACGGTCCTCAACCGCAGGCACGCGTAAGCCTGCCATCCTGCTGGTGGACGATACGCCGGAACTGAGGGAGTTTACACGGGCTCAACTGGCAGAGCACGGTTTTGCCGTCACTGCAGCCGGAGGTGGCGCAGAAGCCTTGATGCTTCTCGAGAAGCATCCGCACAGTTTCGACGTGATCGTCACTGATTTCGCCATGCCGCTGGTATCAGGCCTGGAGGTGATCCGCTTTGCCCGCAACATGCGATCGGGTTTGCCTGCGATTATTATAACCGGTTATGTCGAGACTCAAGTGATCGGCGATCGCCCTTCGGACGTTCCGCTGATTAGGAAGCCTTTCGAGTTTGATGTACTCATCGAGGCGATAGAAAGGGTATGTGCTCGCGATATTGAAGACGCCTCGGAACTGACATGTGGGCGCAGTCGCGGTGATGGGTAGAACCGCCAGCGCTTCCGCGTGCACCGCTTAACCACGACCTACCTCGGCACCGCAAACCGAGACTTTCGAAGCGTGAATCGGTGTCCGCTTTCCGAGAGGTAGCCCGACGTTCGGCATTGTCAGACAAACTCGACCAAGTTTTCAGCAGCAATCGAGCCGCTCCTGCCTCAAGCCACGCAGAGCTGACGCCACTCGGCGAGAGCGGCGGCACGATTGAGTTTAAGGTTGTCTCGGCTGTTGAGGTGGCGCTCCTTGTCAAAGTGGTTGTGGATGGAGGAATGAACAGCGGCGAACTTCTGCAGACTGCCCATTCGCCGAAAGCGCTGCATCGCTCGCTCGCGTAGTCGGAAGGGAAGATGCGAGTTCTCCGCTCGGTTGTTTTCCCAGCGCCCGGTCTCGCGGCGCCTGGCGACGCCGAGCTCCTGGAGTGCGGCGCCGTAGGACCTGCAACGGTCGGTGACGATTACTTCGGGTGAAACGTGCCTGCGAAGAGCTTTCCGAAGGAATCTCAGCGCCGCCTTGCGATCCCGCGTCTTCGCGACAAGCGATTCCAGAACCTCGCCCTCATGATCCACTGCGCGCCAGAGGTAGTGCTGCTTGCCGTTGATCTTCACGAACATCTCGTCAAGATGCCAGCGCCAGAGCAAGTATGCCTTCATGCCCGCGACACGCTTGCGGCGGAGCTCGGCGGCGAAGATCGGTCCGAACCTGTTCCACCAGAAGCGGATCGTCTCATGGCTGACCGCGATACCGCGCTCATGCAGAAGGTCCTCTACGTTCCGCAGCGACAGTGGGAAGCGAACGTACAGCATCACCGCGAGACGGATGATTTCAGGGCTCGTCTTGAAGTAGCGGAATGAACCGGGCTTGCTCATCTGGCAAAGCTACGCGGGCCGCTCTGCCTCCTCAAGTCGGTTTCCTCTGACACCGCCCGAATAGCCCTTGACCGGCTGCACCGGAAGCCTGATCCAGAGCTCCTTAAGCGCGGCAGGGGAGCGGGTTCCGAGCGCGACCACGTACGCGTCAGCTATCCGCACCCCGGGATGTCGCGGCTGACGTCACGGCGCGGCTGTCGGTCACGAGCGAAAGAAGTTCCATGCTGTGGGAGAACGTTACGCCCAGTACTTCCGCCATGGCCGCGAGACGCTCGGTGAACAGCCGGCAGTCACCCGTCTCGTCGTCTGGCAGCCTCAGTCCTCCGACGAACTCGGCCGGAGCTTCGGCAAGCGCCGGTTCGACTTTGATGCAGCCCCTGCGGTCGAGCGCTTCATAGGGTACGTTCAGGTTCCTGAGTACCTCGACGTCTCTGGCAATGCACAGACGCGGTCTTCCACTTGTCCACTTCTGCTTCCTGATCCGACCAGAGGAGCGAGACAGGTTCGAGGAAGTCGATGCTTCCACCCCGGCGTTTGCTATCGAGTATGGCTTCTACAATTCTGGGCGAGAGCAGGGTCAGGCCAAGCTGGCGGGTGACGTAGGAGCGGCTGATCCCTTCCTGACGCGCCAGGTCGGCGATGGTGGCGAACTCCCCAGATTCGAGCATCCGTTTCCACCGGAACGCGCGGGCCAGCGCCTTGACCAGCGTGCTGTCCGTCCTGCGCGGCTGGGTGGCGCTGTCGGGCATCTCCATCTCCTTGCGACCGCCACGCTTCACCATGCGGAACGGGACGTGAAGCTTGATGGTCTCAGGCAAGGATGTACCGTGGTTCATGCGGCGCGCTCCAGGTCACTGCTCCGCATCTCGCGCGCGAGACCAGTCAGTCCGTCGATGCGGAGCCGGACATTCAGGCTCTCAGTGCCGATGTCGACCCGTTCGACCAGCAGCGCCACTATGCGCGCCTGCTCGGCGGGAAAGAGTTCCTCCCACAGCGGATCGAGTTGATGCAGCGCCGCGCTCGCGTCGGCTTCGGTGATGTCGTCGGGATGGATGCGGGCGGCCTTGCACGTACCAGCCACGATTTCGGGCTGGCGGAACACGGCGCAGAGCTGGTCGATGACGGCCGCCTCGATCTCGCCCGCCGGCGCGCGTCCTATCGGGCATGAGCCGGCGCCATGCTTCAGAACCGTCTGGCTGACGTAGTAGCGGTAGAGCCTGCCGCCCTTGCGGGTGTGGGTCGGAGAAAACGCCGCGCCGTCGGGGCCGAACAGCAGTCCCTTGAGGAGGGCAGGGGTATCGGCGCGCGTGCGGGCGGCGCGCTTGCGGGGGCTCTCCTGCAGGATGGAATGCACCTTGTCCCACACATCGTGGTCGATGATCGCATCGTGCTCGCCGGGATAGCTCTGACCCTTGTGAACGGCCTGACCGATGTAGGCGCGGTTGTTGAGCATCCGGTAGATCGACTTCTTGTCGATCACAGATCCGCGCGAGGTGCGGATGTTTCGCTCGGCAACTTCTCGCGCCAACTGCGTACCCGAGCCGATCTCCAGAAACCGGCCGAAGATCCAGCGGACCTGTTCGGCGTGATCCTCTTCGACGATGAGCTTCCGGCTCTCGACCCGGTACCCGAAGGGCGGGTAGCCACCCATCCACATGCCCTTCTGCCGTGAGGCGCGGAACTTGTCGCGGATGCGCTCGGCGGTGACTTCGCGCTCGAACTGGGCGAAGGACAGCAGGATGTTCAGCGTTAGCCGCCCCATCGACGTGGTGGTGTTGAACGATTGCGTCACCGAGACGAAGGTCACGCTGTTCCTGTCGAACACATCGACCAGCTTGGCAAAATCCATCAAGGAGCGGGAGAGGCGGTCGATCTTGTAGACGACCACCACGTCGACCAGCCCACCCTCGATGTCGGACAACAGCCGTTGCAGGGCAGGGCGCTCAAGTGTCCCGCCCGAGATGCCGCCGTCGTCGTACTGATCGCGGACAAGGACCCAGCCTTCCGAGCGCTGGCTGGCAATATACGCCTCGCAGGCCTCGCGCTGCGCATGCAGCGAATTGTACTCCTGCTCCAAACCCTCCTCAGAGGATTTCCGGGTGTAGACGGCGCAGCGCAGCTTGCGGAGCACCTTGGTCTGTTCCGGCGGCTTCGTCATGTCCGCCCCCTGTGGTTCTTCAGGCCGAAGAAGACCCATCCGTTCCAGCGCGTGCCGGTGATGGTGCGCGCGATGGCCGACAGCGACTTGTAGGGTCGTCCCTGCCACTCGAAACCTGTGGCGGTGACGGTGACGATCTGCTCGACGCCCTGCCACTCGCGCAACAGCCTGGTGCCGATGATTGGGCGGTCGCGGTCGAGGCGCATGGTGCGCTTCTTCCTGTCGCCGCCGTCGAGTTCCTCACCTAGCCTCTCCAGCCGCCGGACCGTCTCCGGCTTCAGCCCGCCATAGGTGAGTTCCTGAATTCGGTAGGCGAGGCGGCTTTCGAGATAGCGGCGGTTGAACACAGGCGGCTCCGCATGGAAGAGGTCGCGCCACTGCTGCTTCAGTTCCGGGGTCGAGATTGTCTTCAACGCCGCCAGCCGGGCCGGGATCATGTCGCTCATGGCATTCTCCGTTCGTCGTTTGCGAACGGACCACCGCTCTGGTGGAGGCTGAAGTCCAGCGAACTATTCTCCGGCAGCGCAACTACTCCGCTTGACTGTCGCGTCCGGAGACGAACCAGCCCGGCGGCCAGGATCGCGCAGAGCTCGCGGCGACGTTCACTAGGTGAAAGGCAATCCGCCGGAACGGGATTAGGCCCTGCTCGCACTCTTCTTGATCTCCAGTTCGCTTTCAGTCGCGTCCGAAGAATGTCAGAGCGTCACAACCCGATCCAACAGCTCGGGTACAGCAGAGCACCCGAACGAATTAGCGGGGGAGACCGCGAAAATCTGCTGTCAGTTGTCGGCGGTTCCTTTTATGTTCCGGTGAGTTGCTATTCACGCGGAAGGAACGACTCGCATGCCTTCAATTGCCAACTTTGTACGCAATCTACAGAAGCCAATCCTCAAGGCGTTTCTGTTGCGGTACGGCCTTGAACTCAGCCAGGATGAACTCGCAGCCGAACCCAAGCAGATGGCTGAGGCGATCGTGGCGCGATACGCAGAACACCCTCCGGGGTTCCGAAGCAGGTTCGAATACGAACTCGACAAGATATGCGCTCTGGCCAAAGGAGCCGGGCAGGTCGCGGTCGAGCAGGTCTTCCCACACAGCGAGACTTTAGATCTTCCGATCGGCCTCAATCGTGCTGTTTGGCTCTACCTTCATGATCCTGAAGGCTTCCGGCATGCGGAAGAAGTGCTTTACAATGATGAGCGCCGTGGAACGAAAAAGTGGACCCCATACAAGATCGAGCCAAGCCTCGTGGTCCGGCAGGATGAGGATGCGCTCGAACGGTTCCGACAGAGACTGATGAAGGAATGCGACACGAGCAACGTCCACCTTGATATTTTCGAGAGAGGCCTGGGGAGTGATGACGGGTCCGAAACTGATGAGGTGGAGGACCAACATGCCGGTAGCCGCGTTCTCCAGGTGACCATCTATCGCGAGGGAAAACCCACTGACGATCTCACGTTTGAAGACAGCAAACTGAAGGCAAGCGTTCGGCGACAGGTCATAGAGGCCTCGGTGACATACGAGCCTGCGACTGGCACCATCGAGTGTGTAGCCGGCAACCGCGATGTCCGAGAGCAGATCGTCGCAAACGTGGCGGTCGAACTGCTCGGGTGTGCGTCGGACCTTCAGCCAGTGGAGCAGCGCGCGTATGATCTTACGGTTCTTCGACAGCCGATAGAATTCGAGAGTGAGCCGCTCGATGGTATCGACAGCGTACGAGTAACCAAGATGGTGCTGTCGCCGATCGAAACTCGTGCGGAAAGGATCACTCTTGAGAGTAGACGGAAAGGTCCCGACATGTGGGCCATGGCCACCCAACGGTTGGGGGATGACGCGCTTACATCCAACTACACAATCGACCAGGCTGAACTGTCCATCCGTTATCGACCGCGGAATTCAAACAAGCCACGGATCCTTCGCGTTTCGATCACGCACCCGAGCAGTTCCAACGTGAAGGAGCACACCGACTTCGATTACATGATCTCTCGCAAATATCTGCCGAGGTGGGGGCTGGCGTCTCCTTGATCAGCTCACGCTCATCGGCCGAGCTTCTGCTGCTGCTTTTGGAGTCGCGTGAACTTGTCTACACGCATCACTCGCTGGTGAACCACTTCAGGTCCGCCGGCAAGGAGTTGCTGGACGCACGGCTGTTGGTGGCGCTCGACTACGAAGCTGTCGTCTCAGATGAAGTGGATGGGCCCGTCGAGGTGCGCCCGGGCAATCGCCCCCGCGAGTTGGGCTACCGCGACGCCGCGGGAGCTTGGACCGCGGTGAAACAGGAAGAACTTCGCCGATATCGGCCCGACCTGAAGGTGTTTTTTCAAACGTTGTTCGGGGGCGATCTCCATCACTCCGCTGGCGGCCCGGTGGAGTTGGTGCCGGAATTGTCGTGGGACCTCGGGACCGCCCGTCTCGGCCGGCGGGATCCAACAGAAGTCTGGTTCGTGCGTCGACTATCCCATGAGGGGGCGTGGTCGGAGATCTCTCAGGCAATCCAGCGACGTCCTGCAACATCACTACGACTTATCCTCACCAGCACACCTGGCAGCAAAGCGAAGGACCGAACAGCTCAGATGTGCTGCATCGTTTCGCTAAAGGATGTGCTCGAGACTGATAGGCTTCGGTTGAATGTGCGGACGCTCGGCGCGCGTCTGGCCGGCCGGGCCCCCGAGCAGGTGAGCAGTGATGTCCATCTGTCGGGCGACAACACTCTTCTTATCGTCGCCGGAAACGAAATCCGGTTCGCCGGATCGAAGCACAAGATTGCTATCAGATACATGGTCGACGCCCATTCGCGGGCAAAATCCTTCCGGGCAGCTGAGGTCGCCGACAGGGCGGGCTCGCGGGGGCTCTCACTCGACCAGATCTTCGGGAGGGTCAAATGGCCGCTGCTCCGGCCTCACCTCCACGAGGTTGATGGAAACTGGCGCTTCGCAGTCTGAGATCAACAAATCTGGTGAACGGTCTGGTGTGGAGCCGCATGACCGTCTGGCGACAATCGTTCGAAGGTCCTCCTCGTCGCAATCGCAACGTCGAGGAACTTCGAAATGTCTCCAAACTATCTCGATCAAGCAGAACTTGCCGCCCGGTTCCGCGTAAGTCCCCGCACGCTCGAACGTTGGAGATGGCAAAAGACTGGCCCCAACTACATCAAGCTCGGCGGCAAGATCGTCTACGCGCTCGAAGACGTCGAGACGTATGAACGCCGCCGCCGCGCCGAGACGCACTCGTCCATTCTCGGGTCGTGGAGGTGATCATGACGAGCGCGGAAAAGAAAAACCCGGTGAGGCTGCCAGGCGCACACCGGGTCGATGTCAAAAAGCTGGGGGGCTCAATTGACAGCAACAATGATACTCTCGCAGTGCGCCGTCGGCAAGCAGCCCACCTGCTGAACGCCTACAATCTGTCATTCGACTTGGCACTCGTCCTGGCCGAGCACGCCTTCCAGAGCGGGAGGTAGCCATGACCATCCCGCTATCTGGCATGCCCGATAAGAGATATCGGCGACCCAAAGTCCGCGTCCTGCAGGAGCCTGAGGCAAGCGAACGCGAGCAGTTGTGGATGTTCGCGAGGAGGGCTGCATGATGTCCTCCCGTTCGGAAATCCCGCTGGAGGGGCTGAAGCAGACCGAGATCGACTGGCTCGTGCGCCAGGGCGTGACGGTGCCGGCGATGGTCAAGCGGACCACCATCAGGTCGACGACCGGCGTGAAGGCGGCGGACGGCCGGTTCGAATTCGAGGAAGCCGGCGATCGGTGGCTCGCCTTCGAGCAGGAGGATGACGTGATCTTCTGGCAGCCGCGCGTCGGCGCAGTGGCGACCTATGCCGGACGCGACTTCGCATTAGGCGAGGACGTTCTCGACGACGCGGCGACCTACGCGTTCGACTACAGCCTGAATATTCTTGCCGATCCGCTCGACTGGCTGCGGGCGAACCGCAACGGCATTGTCGTGCTCGACTGGAGCCGAGCATTTGACCGACTGCGAGACGCGCCGAGGATCGCCCTGGCTGAGCAGCTTCTGCCGCTTTACCGCCGGCACATGAAGCCGCTGCGAATGCCCGATCTCATGATCATTCCCGATCGGAGGCGCGCGGCATGAACGACATCGTCTCGATCCCGATCGCCGAGTACGAGCGCGGGCGACGCAGCAGTGCTCGTTTCGTCCGCACCAACACGAACGCCATCATGGCGACCGAGTACCCGCCGATCCGCTGGGTGGTAGAGAACTATGTCCCGGAAGGCCTGTCGATACTCGCCGGGCGCCAGAAGCTCGGCAAGACCTGGCTGGCGCTCGACTGGGCCATTGCAGTTGCCTCTGGTGGGGCAGCCATGGGCTCCATCTTTTGCGAGGTGGGAGATGTCCTTTACATCGATCTGGAGAACGGTCCCCGCCGCATTCAG
Source organism: Aquibium pacificum (assembly GCF_040839445.1). NCBI lineage: Bacteria > Pseudomonadati > Pseudomonadota > Alphaproteobacteria > Hyphomicrobiales > Phyllobacteriaceae > Aquibium > Aquibium pacificum. The sequence continues at coordinate 308,177 of NZ_JBDPGJ010000003.1, forward strand.
GGCCGCATCAACATGCTCTTTCCGGGAGAGCGCAATCGACCAGATCTCTCGCGGCTGGACTGGGTGAACGAGGCGCCTGATCTCAACAAGGGGTTCATTCCGGCCCTGGATGACTGGCGCATCTCCGTGTCGGACCCCAGGCTCGTCGTCATCGACGTGTTGCAGCGGATCAAACCCGCCGGCAAGGCCGGGCAGACGTCCTATGAGAGCGACTACGACGCGATGTCCGCGTTGCAGCGCTGGGCGACGGAACACCGGGTCGGGGTGCTGTGCCTCCATCATACGCGCAAGGGTGGCGCCGACGATCCGCTGGAGGCGCTGAGTGGTTCGAACGGCCTCTCCGCCTGCGCCGACACCACCCTGCTTCTCGACCGCGACGGCAACGGCATCACGCTCTATGTCCGCGGCCGCGATGTCGAGGAGAAGGAAAGCGCACTGAATTTCTTATCGGGTGCGTGGAATCTTATCGGTGAAGCCGCAGAGGTAAGGAGGACGGACGAACGCTCTCGAATCTTATCGGCACTTCTTACCGCCGATGCTCCGATAAGCCCCCGCGAGATAGCAGTGGCGACGGGCATGCCGCGGAATAACGTCGATCAGCTGCTGTTCAAGATGGGAAAGGCCGGAGAATTGCAGAAATCGGGCCGTGGGGGCTACGTCCATCCCGATCGCAGAGACCTAATCAAGAACCCCGATAAGATCGATAAGAAGGTAAGATTGGGATGGGGAGAGCCGGATGAATGAGGCATTTCTTATTTTCTTATCGATCTTACCATAGTTGGTTGATACCTTGGGGAACTGCGAAAGACACCCGCGACACGTCTAGATGCCGGCAACAGCATCGCCGTCCCGCGAGCGGTCGGGCCTAGGAATTTCCCTCGTATCAAAGCCCTGCTTCCAAGCCCTTCTGACCTACCGACTCGCTTGTCCGGAACGCCGAACGCCGCACCCACTACCACGCGCATGCTTCCCGCTCCCATGTTAGGCGCCGTCACTGTCGGCCGTACGCAGCGCCATGCCGACGGTTCCACCGCGGCCTGTGGCATCAGAGGTTGCCACGCCCCGGTTGCCCGCCGATCAGGACCGCTGGCAGCGCCACGGAAAAATTTTGGGGCGGCATCTTGAACGGAATTTTTCCCGTTCCCAAATCGATTTCCGTCGAGGCCAAGGAGGCTCGACAGAACAGGCACCGCAAGTGCCCGGTGCCCTTGTACCCATGTTGCTTCAAGGAGGATATGGCTATGAGAACTATCGACTTCGCACCCTTCTACCGCACCACGGTAGGTTTCGACCGCCTCTTCGATATGCTCGACAACAGTGCGCGCCCCGACTGGCCGCCCTACAACATCGAGAAGACGAGCGACAACGAGTATCGCATCTCCATGGCGGTCGCCGGCTTCGGTCCTGAGGAGATCGAACTGACGCAGCACGGCCCAGAGCTTCTGGTGACGGGCCAGAAGATGGTCGAACAGGACGAACGGCAGGTCCTTCACCAAGGCCTCGCGCTCCGGAACTTCAAGCAGACGTTCAAGCTCGCGGACCATGTAAAGGTGGCGGCCGCGCATCTGGAGAACGGCCTGCTTTCGGTCGACCTCGTGAGGGAGGTCCCCGAGGAGATGAAGCCGCGCAAGATCGAGATCGGCGCGTCCGTTGGCACCCTGAAGCAGGACAGCCAGCGCAAGCAGATCGATCACGAGACGGAGCGGCAGAAGGACGCCGCCTGACTGTTCCCTGGACTGCAGCCGCCTCCTTCCGGGGAGGCGGCGACAGCGGAGATCGGAGATGGAAAACGAACTTCATGTCCCGGAAGGGAATCGATGTGCGAGCCAGATGTCGGGTCTCGCTGCGCATCTGGACGACATTCTCAACCATCCTCACCTGACGAAGGCGGAAAAGCGCGCCGTCCTCGCTTCGTGGGCTTCCGACGCAAGAGCGGTTGAAGGAGCGCCTGCGCTGCGCCAGCTCGATAGCGGCGCGGTCGTCGATGTCAGAGATATCATTCAAGCGCTGAAATCTCTCGATGAACCGGAGCCGCTTCAGGCGCGGGAGTCGCGCTGGGCGCTGGCTGTCGTTCGCCAAAGGATGCAGCCTCGTCGGCCACGCGGCATGGACCGACTGCAGGGGAAGGACGCTCCGCCCTGCCCAGCTTTGGCGGCACTCCCGGTCAAGATGTCTTTCGTCCGGGCCTGCAGCGAGTATAGCAATAGAGGTGTCCGCCTGCGCGCAGCGGCCTGAGATCAGGTAGTGACTGCACGCGAGGTAGACCGCAGATAATTGCGGACTGCCGAAAGTGAAGGCGAAGGGCCGTGCGGCCGGCGGGAAGATCCAGTTCGACCGCGGATAGCATCGAGGAAGGATCCGCCCCCGCACCGGTCGACGGGCGTGCCGCGCGTAGTGGGCATTCGCCCCGCCGCCGTTTGCATCTTTCCCTCGATCGAACAGGCCCGTACAAGCGGGGATCGGCGCGACGAATATGATGAAAAACCCAGAGCTTCGTTGCCTTTCTTCGCCTTGTGAGCAAACTGCAAACGCTGGTTTGCAGTCTGAACAGCAGGGCCATTTCCATGTTGCAGCGCGCAATCGCCTACTACCGTGTCTCTACCCAACGGCAGGGCAGGTCCGGCCTCGGTGTTGAGGCGCAGCGCACTGCCGTCGAGCAGTTCGCCGCAGCACAGGACTATGAGATCCTCGATGCCTTCACCGAAGTGGAAACCGGCAAGGGCTCGGATGCGCTGGATAGGCGGCCTGTGTTGGCGGCAGCACTTGCCGCGGCTCGTCAGACACGATGCCCGGTGATCGTGGCAAAGCTCGACCGGTTGTCGCGCGACGTCGCTTTCATCGCCGGACTGATGACGAAGCGGGTCCCGTTCATCGTCACGGAGCTCGGCGTCGATGCCGACCCCTTCATGCTGCACCTCTATGCGGCTTTGGCGGAGAAGGAGCGCCGGCTGATATCGGAACGGACCCGGGCAGCGTTGGCGTCGCGCAAAGCCTCCGGCGCCAAATTGGGCAACAGGACGAATGCAGCGCAGGCTGCGGCACGGGGCAGGGTGGCGGCTGCGCAGTCTGCCGAAGACTTTGCCCGCTCGACCATGCCGTTTGTGCATGCCGTGCAGAAGGCGGGCATCACCAGCCTGCGCGGGATTGCGGCCGAGCTCAATACCCGTGGCGTGCATACGGCGCGTGGGGGCACATGGCAGGTCTCCAACGTCCGCAACCTGCTGGCTCGCCTTGGAGGAGAACGGAAGCGTGCTGATGAGGTGCCGGCCGCGCAAGGTCACTCGCGTTGAGCAAGCGCGGACGTGTTCGGATATGGCAAGGTAACCGGTTCAGCCGGAGGTGAATGGGGTTTGGTTAGATTCGACGTTGATCTGGCTGTCGGCGGCCGGCGTTCCAGCTTCTTGCTGTTGAGGAGCGCTGTTGGCTTCGCCGCAAACGGGCTTCAACTCCCGTGGTCGGCACCACCTTCGAGCAGGGCGGAGAGTTCCCGGCGCAGCTTCTTCTCGTCCACGGGCTTGCTCAGCAGCGGCGCGTCTCTGAGAACGCCGGTGAGATGCCTGGGCTGGTAGGCGGTCATGACGAGGAAGGGACGCTGGCAGGCCCGTAGCGCGTCGCCGACCGGCTCGGAGGTCTCGTCGTTCAGGTGGACGTCCAGGATGGCGGCATCCGGGCAGTCGCGTTCGATCAGTCCCAGCGCGGCAGTGGTGGTCGCGACCGGTCCGAGCACCGTGCAGCCCCACCCTTCGAGGATGTCCTGGATATCCAGCGCGATCAGCCGCTCGTCCTCGACGACGAGGATACGCCGTCCAGAAAGAGCGTGGTGGTGTACGTCTTTGGTCATCGTCGTTCCCCATCCACGGGAAAGGTCAGGTGGTAGCGAAGCCCATGCGTTTCATAAATGAGTTCCGCCTCACCGTTGAGTTCATGGGCGACAACGTCCTCCAGCAGACGCGTGCCAAAACCCTTTCGTTCCGGCGGGGTGATCTCGGGGCCGTCAGCCTCCTGCCAGGTCATCGCGAGGCGGCGGCTCTCGCCTTCGGCCTGCTCGAAATGCCAGGCGACGCGCACGGTCCCGCCGGCAACGCTGAGCGCGCCGTATTTCGCCGCGTTCGTTGCCAGTTCGTGGAGCGCGAGGCCGAACATGCGCGCCTGCCTGGCTGAGAGGCGGGCCGGCTTGCCCTCGATAGCGATCTTCGCCGGATCATCCTGTCGATGGGCCGCAAGGATCTCGTGCGCTAGCGTCAGTGGGTCCGCGCGCTCCTCGCTACTCTCGAACACGAGGCCCTCGGCTGCCGACAAGGCCCGCAACCGGTCGATGAAGGCGCCGCGGAATTCTTCTGCGGTTCGATCCTTCACCGATGTCTGGGAGGCAAGCGCCCGTACCAGGCCGAGCAGGTTCCGCACACGATGCCCCAGTTCTCGGGCGAGCACACCCTGCTCGCGGGCGGATCGTCGAAGTTCGTCGTGGGTTTGGACCCGCTCGATCGCCGCGGCGAGCAAGTTGGCGTAGGTGCGCAGGAATGCCACGTCGTCGTCGCTGAATTCCCGCAGCTCCTGTGCATCGACTTCGAGCACTCCGAAAGCTGCTCCCTGACCGACGATGATGACGTTGACCATGCTCCTGACACCATGGCGGCGAAGGACATCCGGAATAGCGAAGCGATCCTCCGCATCCACGTCCGGGGAGACGACGGCATGGTCGGCTCTTAGCGCATAGCCGCCCGGCGACTTCTCGTGGTCGCCAAAGGTTTCGTGGCCGACAACACCCGGCTGCCAGTTAACGCCTGCCCGAATGAGCATCTCGCCTCGCTCCGGAAGATGCTGGAGCACTTTCACTAGTGGTACCTCGAGTGCTCCCGAGACAAGTTCGGCGGCCCGGTGAAGCAGGCTGTCGATGTCGTCGCAACGGAAGGCAAACAGACCGAAGTCGGCAAGCGCCGCCTGCTGCAGCCTCAACTTTTCCTGCACTGCCTCAACCTGAACTTCGGCCAACCGTCACCTCGTTTCGGGTTGAAACGCTTGTTTCGTGGATGCGTTCCTGACCGAAGCGGAACGTCCACTGCCGATGCAGGGTAACCTGGGGGTGACCTGCTCCCAGTTCGCGAGCGGATGACCGGCCGCCGGCCAGTAAGGCTGGCCGTACGCAGAGCTACGCTATCTCCCGCAGCCTGTTTGCCTTCCGCGCCGATCAGCGGTTTCCTCGGTCATGACGTTCCGGGGATTGATCGAATGGAAACCGAGGCTCCTTCAGATGAGAACGCCGTCGCCACGCACCTCTCCGCGCGTCGATCGGGTGGGGAGTCCGAGCCGGGCTTCGCTAGTTGTCGCCTATCCGTGGAGTACCGTCCTGCTGCGGCACTGATCCCCTATGCCCGCAATGCCCGCACGCACTCGGATGCGCAGGTGGCGCAGATCGCGGCCTCGATCCGCGAGTTCGGCTGGACGAACCCGATTCTGGTCGATGGCGACAGCGGCATCATTGCAGGCCATGGACGCCTTCTGGCGGCGAGAAAGCTCGGCATGGCGGATGTGCCGGTGATCGAACTGGCAGGGCTCAGCGAGGCGCAGAAGCGGGCTTACGTCATTGCCGACAACAAGCTCGCCCTGAATGCCGGCTGGGATACCGATCTGCTGGCGGTCGAATTCGGCGACCTGGCGGACCTCGGCTTCGACCTGTCGTTCACCGGCTTCGGCGAGGAAGAGATCCTGGCGCTGACCAGCCGCGGTACCGAAGGTCTGACCGACCCGGACGATGTTCCCGAGGCCCCCGTCAATCCGGTTAGTCTTCCGGGCGACGTCTGGCTCATGGGCAATCACCGCCTCATCTGCGGCGACAGCACAAATGCCGCCGATGTCGAAAGGGTGCTGAACGGGGTGAAGCCGCATCTGCTCGTGTCCGATCCACCGTTCGGCGTGGAATACGATCCGGCCTGGCGCGAGCGGCTTGGCATCAAGGAAGGATTGGCGAAGGGCAGGGTGCTCAATGACGACCGATCCGACTGGCGCGAGGCGTGGGCGCTGTTTCCGGGCGACGTCATCTACATCTGGCATGCCGCCCTGCATTCGGTGGCATTTGCCCAGAGCCTCGTCGCTGCAGGGTTCGAGATCCGCACCCAGATCATCTGGGACAAGACGCGCCTGGTGATCGGGCGAGGGGACTACCATTGGCAACATGAGCCGTGCCAACCAGCCGGCACGATGGTCCAGAAAGTGGTCGAGCGCCGCACGGGCTCTCAACCAGCAAGGGTCGAAGAGGTGCCGATCGAGACCCTGCGGGCGGGCGACTTCGTGGTGTCCTATAATCCCTACGAGAGCGTCGTTCGCCGACGCGGCCGCGAGATCGCCAGGTTCGGCAAACGCCAGTTCGATGGCCTGATTCACTCGATCTCTGCCGCCGGACGGGTTACACGGGCTACCCCCGAACACCGCTTCTCGGTGCGCCTCAACCCCGAGGCGGCAGACAAGCAGGTTGTCTATCTCATGCGCCGGGGCGACTGGTGGCGCGTCGGGCGGGTCGGCCTTTTCAACACTCGCGGCTTCGGTCTCTCCACCCGCCTCGCCGGCAACAAGGCCGAGGAGGCATGGATTGTCTCGGTCCACGATAGCGTTTGCGAGGCGCAGTGCGCCGAACAGGTGCTCTCATGCCGATACGGGATTCCGACCACGCACTGGGAGGTCGACGAATGGGCGCTTGCACCCGAGCGCGTTCGCTCGCCTCAGATGATTGCGGACATCTATGCGAAGCTGGATCTGGGTGCACTTGCTTCACGGGCGATGCTGCTGCTGCGCGATCATCGTCTCGAGCGTGACCACCCATTCGTCACTGCAGGCGAGCGACTGATGTTCTGGCGCAAGGCAACCCGGCTTGTTAGAGCCTGCAACATATTCGCGCAGATAATGCAGATCCCGAAGCCGGCCGAGGGGGATGCGTTCTCGTGGGTCACCGTGACGGGCAATGATGCATCGCCGTTCAGCGGCCCCGTCTACTCGATGGACGTGGATCGGGACCTTCATTACGTCGCAGACGGTCTGGTCACCCACAACTGCTGGCATGCTGTCCGGAAAGGCAGGAAGGGGCACTGGGCGGGCGATCGCAAGCAGACCACCGTATGGGCCATTCCGCACCGGAAGAGCGAGAGCGGTCACTCCACGCAGAAGCCGGTCGAGTGCATGCGCCGGCCGATCGAGAACAATTCTTCCCCGGGGCAGGCGGTCTACGAGCCTTTCTGCGGATCGGGCACCACCATCATCGCCGCCGAGATGACGGGGCGTGTCTGCCATGCCATCGAGCTCAATCCGGCCTATGTCGACATGGCCGTGATGCGCTGGCAGGATTTTACCGGACAGGCTGCCACGCTCGAAGGCGACGGCAGGATCTTCTGCGAAGTAGCGGCCGAGCGGGCGGCGAGCGGGACATGAACCGCGCCGCCCTCGCTTCTGTGTGGCCGCCCGACGGGTCAGTTGCCGCCAGAGCCGGTCACCAGCGCATCAGTCCCATGCAGGCGATCCGGCGCAAGTGCCTGGACTGCTCCGGCCATCAGCTGGCGGAGGTCAAGCGTTGCGAGGCGGTCGACTGCGCCTTGTGGCCGTTCCGGGCCGGACGGCATCCCTACACCACAAACGCCCTCCAGGAGGCCAGTTCTGATCAGTCTCCCGCTGTAGGCGCTCCGGTACCCGAGAGCAGCTCGTGGTCGGGAATTGGCTTCCAGGGGCAGGATTCCGGCAAAGGCGGGGCATGTGATGGCGACCGGGTCGTTCTGGTCTGTCCGGGAGGATCAGCCTGATGCCCAGACCCCGCCATCAGCCCGATCCCCAGCAGTGCCGGCAAGTCGAAGCTCTCGCCGGCTACGGCACTCCCGAGCACGAGATCGCAGCGATGATCGGCATCGATCCAAAAACGCTGCGGCGACACTATCGGCAGGAGCTCGACCTCGGACACACGAAAGCCAATGCCAGGGTGGCGGAGAACCTCTTCCGCAAGGCGACCGGCGATGGCCGGGAGTCCGTCACGGCTGCGATCTTCTGGCTGAAGACACGAGCCCGGTGGAAGGAAGTCTCGATCCACGAGCTCGGCGGCGTTCCGGGCCAGCCCATCGAGCACGTCGACCAGATCGATCGCATTGTTCTGGTGCCCTTTGACGGGTCGGTGGCTGTGTCAGAACCGCTGTCGCTGCCGTCGACCCCGAGAGATGACGGCCGGACCATACGGCAGGGGCTGCCACGATGAAGAACCTCGTGTTCGATCCGGCCGACGAGAAGCCACACAGCGCGAAGGTCGAGTCGCTGGCCGGCTACGGCATCGCACCGGAGGACATCGCTGTGGTGCTCTCGATCGAGGAAGAGGACATGAGAACGACCTATGCCGAGGAACTGAAGGCGGGGCACATCAAGGCCAATGCCCGGGTGGCCGAGAACCTGTTCCGCAAGGCGACGGGAGAGGGCAGGGAGGCGGTCACCGCCGCCATCTTCTGGCTGAAGACGCGAGCCCGCTGGAAGGAGACATCCGTGCATGAGCTTGGCGCACATGAAGCTCCGACGACGTTCACGATCCGCATCGGTGACAGCGGTATGTGATCGAGCCGAGACAACCGCGGGGGGGGGGGGAGGTCGAATACCTGGGGCCTTCGAGGGTTAGACCGGCGCGATCCCTCATTTTGCACAACCGCGAAATTGGCAGGGGGGTAGCAACGGGATGAAGGCGACGGAAGCGGGCGCTGTTGCGGGCTTGTCGCAGGACAGCATCCGACACTCGGGGCCAACGAGGATCGACCGACCCCGGAGCCCATCTGGCCTGAAAGGGAATGAACCATGCGCGGACGCAAGCCTGTTCCGACGGTCCTCAAACTGATCAACGGCAATCCCGGCAAGCGGCCGTTGAACCGCAACGAGCCGAAGCCGGTGACCGCCATTCCGACCTGTCCGGCGCATCTGTCGCCGACGGGCAAGGCCGAGTGGAAGCGGTTGGCCCGATATCTGCACGATCTCGGCATCATCAGCGAACTCGATCGCGCCGCCCTTGCCGCCTACTGCCAGGCCTATGGCCGCTGGGTGGAGGCGGAGCGGAAGCTGAAGGAAACGCCGACGCTGCTCAGGACCCCGGCCGGATACGTGCAGCCTTCGCCCTGGCTGGCCATCTCCAACAAGAACCTGGAGCTGATGCACAAGTTCATGAGCGAACTCGGTCTTTCGCCGGTATCGCGCAGTCGCGTCGTGACGCGGTCGATCGGACCGAAGCCGTGGGAGACGGCGGCAGACGAGGACGATGAGTTCTTCGCGTGAGCGGACGCCGGCGAACTCTGGCACCGCTCAATCCGCAGGCGCAGCAAAGGAGAACCGCTTCGCGACAGGGCACCTTATTCGCGCAGAATCCGGTCTCCGCCCGGCGCCATGAACTGTTTTGGGCTCAGCCGACGTTCAGCCTCGGTCATGCATTTCCCCTTCGGATATGGGAAGAACATGACATCGCAGTAATGATAACCTTCGTCGCGACATGCCTCGCTTGAGCATTCCGCATCGACGCGCTGCATGCAATCGATGTAGCGAGCTTTGCAGTATTCCAGCCGGGTGTCCGAACCGGGTCCTCCCTTCGGAAGGCGTTCTGCTGCAGGGGAGTTGATCGACGTGATCGCCAATATAAGCAGTGTGCAATAGGAGGTTCGAAGAGGCTGCATGTTGAAATCTCCTTTTCCTCGATCTCTGCTTGAAGCGTCGGCGGTGCGTTCAGGAGGATGGCTTCGATGGCGAGGTTTTTCCCTGCAAAGCCAATGCATGCTATTATGTCGTTGTTCATTCGGGCATCAGGGAGATGAACGATGCGACTTCTGATCCACACAATCACTCCAATGGCGGCACTAGCGGTATTACTTTCGATCGCGGGAAGCACGGCCACGGCCCTTGACAACTCCAGCACGGATTTTGGCACCTGCAAGCCGGCCGCAGGATGCATCAATTCCATCGATGCCACCTGTTCCAAGATCGCCTGTGCCGCGAAGGAGTGTGACGGCAACTATGACTCGGGGCGCTGCAAGGATCTCAAGGAACTTCACGAGGCCGGACAGTGCGGCTTCGCCAAGAAGAAGTGCGGACGGGATCTTCCGAGACGAAGCCTCCTGAAAAACTTGCGGCCCCAAGCACCAGCTGCTGATCGCGCCGTCAAGTAGCCTAATCGTGGATCGCCTTGGGGCTCGTCTGGATCTGCCGGGCCGGGTTGATGGAGCGCGGCGGCTGCCGGCGGATCTTCGTGCATTTGTCGGAGTTCCCTGACCCTTCGCACGCCCAGATCTCACCTTTGCCGGCACATACATAGCCGCCCCCGGTTACGCCGCAGTCGTAACCCTTGTCCTTCAAGTCCTTGACTGTCACATCCTTTGGTTCCGAATCCTTCTGAGCGGCTAAGGCCCCGATGGGCAGGAGGATCACGCAGGCGGTCAAAATGATGCGCTTCATTGGAGTTCTCCCAGTTCTGCTGTTTCTCCTTCGAACGTATTCAAAGCAGAGAACATTAGCGCTTCTTTGAACGCTTCTGTCTTGTTCGAGCAAGATATGGGTTCCGACATGTACCTGGGATGAACACGTGAAGATCGGTGATGTCCCGCGCTACGGTGGAGGAGCGCCGACTTGTTGCCCGAGAGGCGCAGCCGGTCCACCATAGCGCGCTGATCAGTCGGCCGACGGAACCGCGAACAGATCGGCAGCTACACCTTGCTCCGCGATATCATCGACAGAACACCAGGACACTTCGAGGTCCTGATTCTGACAAATTCGCGTCCTGCGATCGACAGCGGGCGAGCCGGAAATATTCGATTGCCAAGTTTTCTCTCTGGGCGCATTCTGTAGTGAAATACGGGTGTGGATCTGTCGCAAGGAGGCAGATGCCCATGAGCGCTGATCGTTTGCGCACTACTTATATTCTCTTGCTGCTGAATCACGTCTTTTGCGATCTTTGGCTGCTTAGGCTGGGGTGAATAGATGACAATCTCGAAGTCGCTTGCCTGCATATTGATGTCGTTTGGCATGATCTCCTTCGCCGACTCGGCCCCCATTAAGAGTTCGAACGGAGAGACATGCACTAAGTCCGGTACAGTGAGAAGGGACGGTAAAGATGCTTCAACAGGCGAGAAGCTGAACTGCCAGTGGGATTTCTGCACCTATTGCGGTACAAAGGACGGCAAGATCGACTGCAGCATCCTGAAAACCGAATACTCCAACCCGACAGACTGTCGCGCTGCCGCCAGCCGGATTCCCAACAGATTAGGTACCACAATTCTGAACAACCCGCCGAAGTTGAAAGTTCGGTGAAGGCGAAGCAGATGCGCTACAGGGTCTCTCGATCTATCATCCTGATTTCAGCAACATTGTCACTGGGCTCGGTTTCGTCGGCGTTCGCGACGAATACGAGCAAAGCTCTTTCGATGTGCGTCTCGCGAGGAACCGATTGCTCGGTGACCAACACAAGGGCGGCTAGGCAATCTGCGTCAACAATACGGGTGGCAAACAATGTGTGCAGTGCCCGGCGCTGACCAGCAAGGATCAGACGTGCACCACGGCTCTGATGCGCGGCCGGAAGGCCGTTGCCGGCGTTGAGGGTATTCTCAAGGCGAAGAAGGACTAGTCTAGAAACACAGGTCGCGCTTTCAGGTCTGCAGTTGAACTGCGCATATCGCCTGCTTAACTGATTCTGAACGGGTCCTTCAGGGCCAGATCATCATCTTTATCCTAGAAGGACCTCAGTCGAGCGGATCGGAGCTCCGTTCGGCGGTCGACTTCGATCATGATTGAGGAGGAACGAATATGCTCACACACCAACGACTGATCGCTACCGGGTTGCTTGGAGGCCTGCTGGCCAACGTGCTGGCCATATCTCCAGCCCTTGCCGAGCAGAAGACGGGTTCGGGGCCAACCAACGAGGAGATCTATTGTCAGAACCGGGCCGTGAACGACTATTACGACAACGTCAAAGCCTGCGAAGCAAACCTCAGTGATCTCGCCGACCAGTTGGCATTGTGCAAGTCGGACGCTCGAGCCGATCTGGATCGTGCGAAGGCCTCGTGCATGGCTGCCCGATCAAGCCCTCTCGCTAAGCTGCCCCGTGCGCCGTTAGGCCGGAATCTCTCCAGACAGTGACTCGAAGAAGAATATTGACTGTGTCTCCGAGCCGGTCGGAACCTGAGGATCCCGGCCGTGGCGAACCGCTGCTGGCGATCTCTTCGCTGCCCGCCCTTGGTTCTGTGTTGATGTTCGCATATGTGGTACGGTAGGAGTTGCGAACGCAGCGTGAGCAGGTTGGTCTAATCCATCTCGGCAACGGTGTTGTAGAGACGTCTTCGCTCACGTCGGGATCTTATCTGGTGCGTGCCCGGACTTGCGGCGGTTAGCTTCCAGTATTTGCCCTGCCAGCACGCATCGAACGTCCGCGTCGCACCAACTAACAGCCGTTCCGACGCATAGTCGGCTACAATCGTTATCTCAACGGCAATCATATCGCCGGAGGACTTCAGCTGCTCGTGGTTGTGTCCGGTCCGCTTGGCCACCATTCCAATGAGGTCGTCGAATTTGCCCAGGGAGGAGTATTGCCCAGGCGAAAGGGTCCCCTGGAACGTCCGCTGCTTTGGATCCGCGTTCTCTACCTCGCCTTCGGCAATCGCGAAGTCCGTCACCGTGCAGGCGAGCGTGCATTCGCCAGCTTTGATACGGACGATGACGCGTTCAATGTAGATCGCTTCGGAGCTCATGTTGCTCACGAAGCATGCGGCGTCCAGGGAGGACCCGGCCGCACGGTTGATCACGATCTTCGGCAGCGTCTGCCGCCGAAAGTTTCGCAGGAACACTTGTAGGTAGACGAGCCAAATTCCCACCATGAGCCAGTTGGCGGCCAAGTTGAGTTCTTCGCTGTTGGTGGAAATCCAGTCGATCATTGTCATGCGCCCATCGGCAGTTCGGCGCCCAACGCCCGTGCCAGCCGTTTGTTGCCTTGAAGAATTCAGTGGATGGATGCTCGAAGCGGAACCATCTGCCTTGAACGAGTCTGATGCGGTGAGCCCTTGCAATCTCCCACGCCCGCCAAGGCTCGTTCACTGTGAAAACGGGCCCGGTCCGCGCGGTCGAACTTCGTTTTCTCCGGGCGGCAGTTGCAACGGCTTAGGCTTGCGCTACCCAGAATGGATCGGCACGTCGATTGTGCGGACCGTCTTTCCAGATTGGTGTTGAGGTTTCCCCGGTTCGGCTGCATTTGCAGCGGTTGACGGTTCGGCGACCATGAATGTACCGGCGCCGGACAAAAGTCTCGGAAACCACGGGAAGCGGGCTAAGAGCCCGCTTTTTTTGTTGCAGTGCACGGGGGGTGGCAACGGGATGAAGGCGACGGAACCGGGCGCTGTTGCGGGCTTGTCGACTGACAGCATCCGACGGTCGGGTCAACGAGGATCGACCGACTCCGGAGTTCATCTGGCCTGAAAGGGAATGAACCATGCGCGGACGCAAGCCTGTTCCGACGGTCCTCAAGCTGATCAACGGCAATCCCGGCAAGCGGCCGTTGAACCGCAACGAGCCGAAGCCGGTGACCGCCATCCCGACCTGTCCGGCGCATCTGTCGCCGACGGGCAAGGCCGAGTGGAAGCGGTTGGCCCGATATCTGCACGATCTCGGCATCATCAGCGAACTCGATCGCGCCGCCCTTGCCGCCTACTGCCAGGCCTACGGTCGCTGGGTGGAGGCCGAACGCAAGCTGAAGGAGACACCGACGCTGCTGAGGACCCGGCCGGCTATGTGCAGCCTTCGCCCTGGCTGGCCATCTCCAACAAGAACCTGGAGCTGATGCACAAGTTCATGAGCGAACTGGGCCTGTCGCCGGTATCGCGCAGCCGAGTGACGACACGACCGATGGGGCCGAAGCCGTGGGAGACGGCGGTAGACGAGGACGATAAGTTCTTCTCCTGAAGCTATTCAATCGCTCACACCCGCAACACATGTTCGTTCACATGGCGCATAAGTGTGCTCAGTCGATGGTTGGCGCAGAGACGCGCCTTCAGTCTACCAGCTTCAGCGGAACAACTTTCCGATTTCGGAGTTGATGCGATAGGAGCTTTGGCATCCCCCCCGCCTTCCTAGCTCCTTATTCGAAACTCGCCTGGCCTCGTGCCGGGCGTTTTTCCCACGGTTCCGCAGATGTTTGAATTCGTGATGGATACCGCAACCCCCTTGAGTTTGATTGTTTTCTGCATTGCCGTGGCGCTTATGATCCCGATCGTGTTGTGGATGGAGCGGAATTAGTCGCTACTCCAGCAGCCCCAAATCAGCCTTTCTGTAGTCCAGCTTTCGACCGGCCACAGTGGCGAGCGCCGCCTCCAGCGTCTCCCGTGCCGCGTCCAGCGCCTTGTACTGCTCCCCGTAGGGATCGAGCCCGGTATGAGCCTGGATGACCGCAGCGCGTAGGCGCAAAGCCCTGCGAAACAGTTCGGCGGCTTGTTCGGCTGAAAGCCTATCGGCGCGGCGTCGGCGAGGCATGAACAGGGATTAGGAACAAATGCCTCTTCGGTCAAGCAGCCGAGTATGTACTACTCGCGCGCTTCCCGGATTGCCTGAATAATTGGCGTGCGGTCTCCATCATCCGTGATGGGAGAGCCTATGGCAGGCGCGGCCCCGCTAGACTAGATCTGGACAATGGAGACAGGCTGGTTCGATGTTTCGATAACGATCTCGATTGAGGGTCTTGGCATTCAAAGCATTCGAAGCGCGAGGGAGGCCGCCGTCGTTCTCGGGGAAACCTGGCCGGCAGAACGCGGGCGAAAGCATGAAATTGCTCTGAAGGCATACCACAACGCGATCCATGGCAATGTGGCACCCGTACTTTGCCGGCGCGCGTTCGAAGCTGCAGCGCGGCAAGCAGGCATCTTACTGGCGTAGCGCCGCTAGTTCGTGGGGAAGAGGAAACATTCGATGCCGGCAGCAGCTCAGGCCGGCCAGAGAGTCGCCAGTCCCAACAATTCGTGCGATGCTTGACCATCGTCGGAAGTTGCGTTGCAGCCGGCGCCAGAGAGACGCCTTCATTCCGGTGCGCACTCCCGCCGATCGGCCAAAGGAGCATCCCTTGTTGGATATAAGGGTAACTTGCAGGATTGCGGGGCAAGCAATCATCTCATGGTGGAAGGCGCTATCCTTTCTAGGGAGGAAGTATGTTGTTCCAAGTGCCTAGCGCCCCTTGGATCGTGGGGAAGCCTGAAGAACGCTAGTCCTGACCCTGGGCTTCAGGTCCGTGGAGTTGCTACCGATCGCGTTTCGGCTTCCGCTTCGGTCAGTTCCAGTCGGGCGTTCTGAAGCCCTGCCGCGCCCGCGACTTCGGCGGTTCCGGTACCAGGATGCCGGCTTCGTCGGCGGCTTCCGCGAATGCCTTCCTCGCGCGCGCTAGTGTCGCGGCGGTGTACGCGCTTTCCATGGCCCTGAGAACGGCTTTGCGCACTGCTAGATGTTTCGCGGTCCAGTTCGTCGGCCAGTCTGTGAGCACTTCAGCGGCCTTTTCTGGCGACGTGACCGCGTGGGTAATATTGCCGGCTCGGCCGAGGGTCACGCGGACGGGAGGGGAGAAATAGCCGGGCAAAAACGCACCTCACTAGAACTGTCGATCTAACCCGCAGGCTTTCGGGTCGGTTCCCCTAACTTAGCGCGCGCCGGTTCCATAAATCCTACTTTCAACGCGGGTCGAAAGGTGAACAACCGCCGAACGCTCTTTGGCTTCTTCATCCGTTGTTCGGAAGTTAAGCAGCGAAAGGAGGGACGGTCATGTCAAGTCCCCACCGTCTAGGCCCCAATGCTCTCCTCCTGGAGGATGAGATGCTGATCGCACTGGATTTCGAGGATGCACTACTGGCCCAGGGATTTACTAGCGTCATGACGTTTGCGGAGGTACAGCACGCGCGCACTTGGCTTGAAACGGAGACGCCTGGTGTAGCCATCATCGATCTTCATTTGCGCGATGGCTCCAGTCTCGAGCTTGTGGGCACCTTGAAATCACGTGGCGTGCCGATAATCATTTGCTCGGGCGAAAGAGGTGACAATTTTCCCGTCGAAGTTCAGAACTTCCCCTCCTTCGAGAAACCGTGCGACTCGGAGAAGGTCGCGCAGATGGCCCTAAGCCTGGTTTTTCGTCCGGCAATCTCAGCGAAACCCGACGCCGACACGACCGACGTTGCCTAGTGCGGTTCAGCCAAATCCGTCGAATTAACCAACCGACCCCAAATTCCGCTACCATTCCGGAACCGAGACCACTGCCGATCGATTGAAGCCCCGCCATAGAGTATGGAACATGTCAGTGCTTATCGCCTTGTCGCTGTCGCTTGTCGTCGGCTTGGTAGTTACGTCGGTAGTTTTGGGCGTTCCATAGGAGTGGGGGAGTCCGCCTAAGGTAGGTCAATGCCGGCATCTGCCTTCCGGCAGAAAGTTGGTAAACCACCTGAGTGTCCCATCAACTGAAGGGGAGTGGCGGCCTGCCCTTCGGTACGCCGCTTGTCGCTTGATTTCGCCCTGCCCGCGCGCCACCTTGGCGCTATGTGCAACCTCTACAACCTCACCAAAGGCCCACAGGCGATCCTTGAGTTCACCAAGGCTTTTGAGAACAATGCCGGCAATCTCCAACCGGGCAACATCTTCCCCGACTACCCGGCGCCGATCGTCCGCAACGGTGCCTCCGGCCGCGAGCTTACGCGGGCGCGCTGGGGCATGCCATCATCCCAAAAAGCGATCTTCGACGCCGCGGCGACGCGGGCCGCCAAGATGGAGAAGAAGGGCGTATCGGTCGACTTCAAGGAGCTGTTGCGCAACGAGCCTGATCCCGGCACTACCAACATCCGCAACACCTCATCGATGCACTGGCGGCCATGGCTTGGCGTCGAGAGCCGCTGCCTCGTGCCGGCGACGTCCTTCTCCGAATACGGCAAGGTGCGCGACCCGGACACAGGGCGCCTGCCGCTGTCCTGGTTCGGTCTCGACGAAATGTGCCCGCTATTCGCTTTCGCCGGCATCTGGACGCACTGGAGCGGCGTCCGCAAGGCGAACGAAGGTCCGGTCAGTGCCGATATCTTCGCCTTCCTCACCTGCGATCCCAACGCGGTCGTGGCGCCGATCCACCCCAAAGCGATGCCTGTGATTCTCATAACGACGGAAGAGATGGATGTGTGGATGCGCGCACCATGGGAAGAGGCGAAGGCGTTGCAACGTCCGCTCCCGGACGACAGGCTGATGATCGTGCCGAAGCCGGAGAGCATCGGGGCAGGCTGACGAGCCGCCCGGCTCTTTCTCCCGTGCCAGCCGACTTGCGCCATTGTTGCGAACGTGGCGAAGGCGCTGGGCAATTCGTTGTATGGGGGCGTCGAGCCCCAGGGTCGATCATTCAGTAAATTTGCGCTGACTTCGTGAACCCAGCGTTATATCCCCTAGCGTAAGGATACGAGTGCTACTTCACGGGTGCTCACCATGATTGGTCTTGCGAGACATTTTTGGACTGAGACAGCCGGCAATTTCGCGATTGTGGGGGTGGTCGCCGCGGTTCCCATCGTCGGAGCCGCTGGTCTGGCGCTCACGTACGGCGGTGCGGTTCTCCAGAAAGGAGAGCTTCAAAACACTCTGGACAGCGCTGTGCTGGCCGCAACATCCCTTGGGTACAGCGCAACGGACAAGGATCGGCTTGCACTCGCCTATGCGCATGCGGGTGTCTTTCAACCAAAATTCGGGTCTGATGGGAAGACGTTTCTGTCCGTTAATTCGGATGCGCCGTCGTTTGTAACCCAGGGAACTATCGTGGCAGGAACTGCGGAACTGAAGATGCCCAACCTGTTCGCCGGGATAATCGGCGCTGACTACATAAGCATCGTCGCTCATGCACGCGCTGAGAAAAGAGAATCGGAGCCAATCTGCCTGCTTGCACTTGACGCCACGAGCGCTGGTTCTCTCTCCGTATATGGCAATGCGAGCGTGAACGCACCGAACTGCACGGCAATGGCGAACTCGAAAAACCGCCAGGCAGTCAAACAGGTTGGCAACAAGGCGGAACTCCGAGCGCTCCGGATCGGGATCACCGGCTCTTCCTCGGGGAAAAATATCTATCCGACTCCTATTGGCGACGTTCATCCAGTTGAAGATCCCTATGTGAACCTTCCCGATCCGAAGCTGGAATCTTGCGCAAGCCTGCCAGGCAAGCTGTCGAAGGGCGAATTCGAGCTGAAACCAGGCACTTATTGCGGCGGCTTATCGATCAGTCCGGGCGCTGCCGTGCGCCTCCTTCCGGGCACGTATGTGATGCTTGATGGGCCGCTCACGATAGGTGCAAACTCGGTCCTTACCGGTGATGAGGTCACCCTCGCATTCTTTGGACCGGGAAGCACATTAAACAGCAACTCCGGTTCTCAGATCACTCTTAGCTCGCCGAAATCCGGCACTTACAAGAATATCCAGTTTATGTCTGACGGCGTGAAATTGCCCGGGAAGATCGGTGAAGAGGTTTTCACACTTTCCAGCACCACCCTAACCTACGATGGCGCAATGTACCTCCCTGAACAGCGCGTCTGGGTAAAGGGAAAGAGCCATGTGAACGTTAGGACTTCGGAAGTCGCGATGGTTGCGGATCGGTTCCGTTTCCAGGACGCCAGCGAAGTGTCGATATTGCAGGAGGATGAAGTTGCCACGCCCTCGCGATTCCGCTACGCAGCACGCCTGACGCAGTGAGAGCAGGACTAAGAAGGGACCATCATCTGCTGTAGTACAGCGGCCCCGAGACCTCTGCTTCCCTGCCTCCGAGTTCCTCGGTGCAGTCGGAGCGCATGATGGAACTGCCCGTCATCTCGATGGTGTCGGCGACGATCCGCAGGCAGTTGCTGGTCGTGCCGTTGTTGCCGGCATAGGTGAGATCGCCTGAAGGAAAATAGAGGTACCCGTTCAGATCCGTCACACCATTGCCGTTGAAGAGGTGGGCCGAGGTGTTGAAGGGATGCGACATGAAGAGCATCCCGGCGTAGTCGCCACTCGTGGGTGCGCTGAGCGAAAGCGAGGCATCGCCGTTCACCGTGACCGAGCCGTCCTTCACGTAGAAGATCACGCCGTCCCCGGTGACCTCTCCTTTGATCGAGAGATCGTTCTCGACATAGTAGAGCCCGGGCTCCA
Source organism: Aquibium pacificum (assembly GCF_040839445.1). Lineage (NCBI taxonomy): Bacteria > Pseudomonadati > Pseudomonadota > Alphaproteobacteria > Hyphomicrobiales > Phyllobacteriaceae > Aquibium > Aquibium pacificum. The sequence goes on from NZ_JBDPGJ010000003.1 coordinate 327,323, forward strand.
GGTGCTTGGTGCCACTCAGGTCAAGGTTGGTGTAGCGTCCTGCATAGACGATCAGATCATTCCTTTGAGGCGACGTTCGAAGGAAAGGAGGGGTGGGTTCCAGCAGATCTGCGAAGGGGTCTGGAAGCGGCCATGCGTTTTCCCTGGGAGCGGCACAATCCAAAACGAGGCCGCCGGTTGCGACAATCCCGCCGGAACTCTGGAGGCAGTCAGCCTCGAATGAGGCGCTGCCGCCAACATAGATCGCATCCTCGGCCGAGGAGTTCGAGGCCACGACGCACCCGTCCATGATGATCGACGCGGCTCCGGATGCGTCTACTGCGCGCGGGGCGGTGCGGCTGAGTGCGTACACACAAGCCGTATCCCCGGTTCGGACGCTGATCTCGCTCTTAAGATTGAGAATTCGAACTGCACTTCGCTCGAACCCGAAAGGGACGAGGGCGTCTGCGAAGACGAGTTCGTACGGAAACGAGAGGCTGGTGGCGATCCGCTGGATACCGTTCGAGCCCATTGTAAGACCATGATAGCTGAAGTCGAGATATTCCTCTTCATCGAGCAAGTGAACGTCCACATGAGCGGCAAGGTGGTCGCGCCCGATCAGCGCCAGTTGGTCGTCTGAATATTCGTCCGGTACCCGCACCGCGATCGCCATCGTCGCTGCATCCAGCGCAGACTGCAGATCGCTTCGTGTCCGGACCATGTTGCCGACGTCGACGGCAGTGCCGACAGCTGCCATCAGCGGGAGAGCCGATACGGCAGTGACGACAGCTATGTTGGCCCGGCGGTCGCCGAGGAACCCAGAACCAGACATGCAAGCACCCCCATGATACGAGGTGATCTTGAAAGGTTCTCCCCCAAGGTTCGCTTGCGAAAACCGATAGATTCTTATCGATCGCACAAGGATGACGATAGCACTCGTGAGAGCCCGAGTATCCGACTCCTCCTCCAGCATCCCTCCAGGCGACGCGCAGCTAAGATTTGCCGCGGTCAGCTGAGGAAGAGACCACGTTGCGCGCCGGTGACGTTGCCTCCGAGAGTGCCTCGGTTTGAACTGGACTCCGTCGAAAGGAGACGGAGATGAAGAAGAGCCGGTTCACGGAAAACCAGATCATTGGCGTTCTGAACGAGCATCAGGCGGGAATCCCCACGGCCGAGCTGTGCCGCAAGCACGGGATCTCGGACGCGACTCTCTACAACTGGCGTAGCCGCTACGGCGGGATGGAGGTGTCGGACGCCCGGCGGCTTATGAGCCTTGAGGACGAGAACCGACGGTTGAAGAAGCTGCTGGCGGAATCGATGCTGGATGTCGCGACGCTGAAGGAGCGCTGGGAAAGTTCTGACGCCCAAGGCAAGGAAGCGCATCGTGACCTGGGCGATCGAAGAGAACTGCTACTCGGAGCGGCGCGCCTGCGGTCTGGTCGGGCTTGATACGACGACCTTCCGCTATGCGTCGCGGCGTGCGGACGACACTGCCGTGCGGGCGCGGCTGAAGGAACTTGCGCTTGAGCGGCGCCGGTTCGGCTATCGTCGGCTGCACATCCTGCTGCGGCGGGAAGGCATCGAGCTGAACCACAAGAAGCTGTTCCGGTTCTACCGGGAGGAACGGCTGACGGTGAAGAAGCGCGGTGGTCGCAAGCGGGCGCTCGCCACTCGGGCACCCATGACGCTGCCGCAGGGGCCAAACCAGCGGTGGAGGCTGGACTTTGTCTCCGACCACACTACACGACTCTGATTGTTCGATGGTCTGGGTTCGTGCGTCGTCTCCAGATTCGCTGCCACGTTTGGACCGCGATGTCGGGCTGGTAGGTGATCCATTGCCTGAGCGCGTCGAAGCCGGTTCGGAAGCAGGACTTTCGGCGGAAGCCGTGTTTGGCGCGGGGAATGTCGGAGCGGCCGATGAGGGCTGATGCGCATGCCAGGGACCAGGCCATGGCGATGGCGACGAGGGCGAGCAGCAGGGAGAGCTTGGCGGGATTGGTGAGCCTGGTGTCCTCCATGTTGAAGCCGCGCGTCTTGGTCTCGGCGAACAGGCATTCGATCTGCCAGCGGCCCTTGTAGGCGCTGATCGCCTTGCGCGGGTTTCGGTTGGTGGCGACGATGATGGGGTCCTCGGCACGGTTGACGACGCCGAAGCGCAACGCCGTGTCGAAGCGCTGATCCATGCCGGCGAAGCAGCCCCCCGCCGTCCTCAGGCGGCGGCGTCCGGTCGGCGTGCAGGCGAGCCGGCCGAGCGTGCCGCGAAAGCCGTCGGCGAGGCGCAGGTGCAGGCAAGCGGAGACCCTGATGGCGAAGGGGATGTCGTTTTCGACAAGGAATTCAAACCATTGGTTGCCGTCGAACTCGCGGTCGGCCGTGAGCAGCTTGATCGAACCCTCGCCGAACAGCGCGACGAAGCGGCCGATCAGCGCCATGCACTGGGCCATCGTCGAGCCGCCGCCACGGTCCAGCACCTCCCACAGCACCGGTAGTCGCGCACGCCGCGTGACGACCGCCAGCACCAGCAGGTTGACGTCGCGCGCACCGATCTTCCGGTTGGTCCGGTCGAGGATGAGTTCGTAGGGCGGCGCCAGCCTCGCCAGCGCCACCAGCGTGCGCGCTAACCAGTCCGCATCGAAGCGAACGTACTGGAAGAAGCGCTGCAGACGACGGTAGTTCGACGACAGCTTCGCCGGCCCGCAGAACGCGCCGGCAAGATGCGTCAGGTTGACGGTGCGGGCCTGAACGAACCCCAGGATCAGCACTGCCAGCGTCAGACGCCTGTCGTTGCTCAAGTCGGTGTGGCGCGCTAACGTCGCTGCGAGAGCGTCGGGAAGACGAGACATCGGAGGATCCTTCCTTGCAGGGATGAATCCTCCAGTTCAACTGATTCCCGGCCTCTCACCAAGCCACTGTCGTGTAGTGTGATCTCCGACATGCTGGCCGACGGGCGGCGGTTCCGCGTTCTGGTGGTGGTCGACGACTTCACCCGCGAGTGGCTGGCGCTCGTGGTCGACACGTCGCTGTCGGCATGCGGGTGGCGCGGGAGCTGGACGCCATTGCCCAAGCGCGTGGCCGGCCGCTGATGATCGTGTCCGATAACGGCACCGAACTGACGTCGCGCGCGATCCTGCAGTGGCAGGAGGACAATCGCGTCGACTGGCACTGCATCGCACCCGGCAAGCCCACCCAGAACGGTTTCGTCGAGAGCCTGAACGGCCGCTTCCGCGACGAATGCCTCAACGAGCACCTGTTCCGCGGCATGGCAGCTGAGCGCGCGGTGCGAAAACCTACCACGGTAGCGGCGGGATACACGTAGGCCATCTCGAAGGCCTTACCAACTGCGCTCGACAGAGCGATGATGATTGAGCCAACTGCAAGCGTCGGAATTTTCGGGCGCGGCAGCCAGCGCCGTGGCATTCGGATCGGGGCGGATAAGATGACACTGATCATGGGACTCCCTGACTCGCACATTACTGCGCTCTGCGCCGCATCGGACAGATAAGTTCGATTGCTAGTAATCTAGAAGTAGCGCAACCACATGCTCTCAAGCGTATTCTGCCTTTCTTTCAGGACTTTCTCGAGCGGCAGAGGGTGTGGAGGACGACAATCCATAAAGCCAATGTCATGCTGAAGATGCGGCGGAAGTTTCGAGGCGTCGCTTTCCTCTTTCGTTGCATTTGACAGAATGGAAAATTTTTTCCACCGGCCGTAGTAAATCTCCATAGCGAAGAACAAACCGCCAAATAAGCCCGATTTTATCGCTCCGTGATTGATAATCATTTCTCTGTACCTCCTGAATGTGAGGAGGATGGGGTTTCCGCTTGCCGAAGGGAAACGAGTTGCGTGAATGACCGCGATGAGCGAAGTTAATCGGTATGGGCGTCCCCGCGGGATTGGACCTGGACCTGCTGCGAAGCTTTATAGCCATCGCTGAGGAGGGAAGCTTTACGCGCGCGGCAGATCGCGTAGGTCGCACTCAATCGGCGGTCTCTCTTCAGATGCAGCGGCTGGAGGGGGTTCTCGGCCAAATCGTCATAATCCGGGGAAAGGGCGGAAACGTCGAACTGAACCAGCAGGGCTTCTACCTGCTTGGAAACGCGCGAGAACTTCTCGCTCTAAACGACCAGGTCATGCGGGCTATGCGCGCCGCTCCGGTGCATGGAACCATACGGTTCGGCGTTGCGACGGAGTTATCGGAGCAACATCTGCCGAGGATCCTTGATCGGTTTGCACAAGTATCCCCCGCCGTGGAAGTCAACGTCGAACTCGCAACCTCGTGCCTCCTTGCCGTGAAGCTCAAGAAGGATCTGGTGCTCCTGCGAGAAGGTCTAGAGCCGCGCCAGTGGCCCGCCGAGGAAGTCTGGCAAAGCTCCACCAGATGGATCACGTCTGAAACGCATGGCCAGCATTTACGCGATCCACTGCCACTCTCCACATCGCCGCCGGGCTGCCAGTGGCTACCGGACAACCGCGAATGTCCATGGCGCGGGATGGCCTTCAAGGCGTTGGAGCATGCCGGGCGCCGCTACCGGGTTGTTTCGACCTCGGCCACCACGCAAGGACAGACCGCCGCGGTACAGGCGGGACTGGCGGTGATGAGTGCCCTGGCAGACGAACGTCTTCCGCCTGGGCTGAGGCTTGTGCGCAGTGATGAAGGGCTTCCCGAACTGCCGGACTGGAAGTACCTAATGCTAATGGCCCGCGATCCGCGCCAGCCATTGACCGACATTATGGCGACCCAAGTACGGGACGTTTTTCAAGATCTGCCGTGATTAGCGAGCGGAAGAGCGCATGACAAAGGCTGAGCGGTGCTATCCCCGCCACTGGGGCGTTGGGGCGCTGCGGTTTGGCTGTCGTCACAGGCGGAGGAGCCGGCGCGGCGAACGACACCCCCGCACCGGCCTGTGGGAACAAGACAGTGTTGCCTAATTTAATGAACACCAGCACCAGCTAGACAAGGCCGGCCCGGGGTCGGTGAAGACCGTGCTAGGGGCCGTGCGGATCGAGCCGCGCCGCCAGCCTCGCAATACGAACCGGATGTAGTATGCTGTGAAAGTGTAATCTGGATCGAAGGCCAGCCGATGAACCTCGCCGACTCAGGAGCCAAGGGTTCGGGAGCAAGAGTTCCGACGGCTGGTGACGCCATCGCATCCCGCGTCTATGTGGTCCTTTTTGCCGATGCGGTTGATTTCAGCAAGCGCACGCACCGCGACGAACTGTCTGCGTCGCAGGCGATGCATGCGGCGTTCGGGCTGATCGAAAGGGAAGTCGACCGCTGCGGCGGTCGGATCCTAAACCGCACCGGCGACGGAGTGGTCGCCGCATTCGAGAGCGCCGTCACTGGAACACGCTGCGCCATCGAAATCCAGAAGAGGTTCGAGGACATACGCAGAGAGAAAAGCGGCGAATCCTTTGAGTTTCGGATTGGCATGAGCATGGGCGAGATCATCGAGATCGACGGCAACGCCTTCGGCGACAGCATCAACATCGCTGCGCGCATCGAACGGCTGACTCCGGCCGGTTCGGTTTGGATGAGCTCGACGCTCTACGAGGCGGTGCGCAGCCGCAGCGAGTTCGGGTTTGAGTATGTCGGGCCATTCTCGCTGAAGAACATCGCCGAGCCGGCCGACGTCTATCGCGTGTATGACGGCTCGGCGGCGGTGACGCTGCGGCCTGCCAATCGGGAACGGCTTGGCGAGGCCGCCATCGCTGGACGCGAGTATCCGGCGCCTGGCAAGAAGCCGTCCATTGCCGTTCTGCCCTTCCAGAATCAGTCGGGCGACGGCGAGCACGACTTTTTCGCCGACGGCGTAACTGAGGACATCATTCGGAACCTTACCCGCTTCCGCGGGCTCAATGTCATAGCCAGGGGGTCGAGCTTCGCGTTCCGCGGTTCTGCTTTGCCGCTTTCCGAACTGGGCATGCAGATCGGGGCCCGGTACATCGTCAGGGGCAGCATCAGGCCAGCTGGCAGCCGGGTACGGGTTTCCGTCGCCCTAGACGATACGCAGCTGCAGCACTCGGTATGGTCGGAGCGCTACGACAAACCGCTGGAGGACATCTTCGCCATCCAGGACGAGATCACCGAACTCGCCGTGGCGGCAATGGCTGTACGGGTGGAGGCGGCTGAGCGGGAACGCCTGACGGCACTGCCTCCCCGCAGCATCGACGCGTACGGCCTGGTGCTGCGCGGTCAGGCAAAGACGCTGGAATTTACCGCGCAGGCGAACGGCGAAGCGCTGCAACTCTATAGGCGCGCCTTGATACTGGCGCCCGACTACGCTCGCGCGCTGGCGGCCCTCTCACGAGCGCATTCGCTCAACTGGCGGTACGGATGGGGCGAAGATCCCCGGGCGGGTCTCGACCTTGCGACGCGCTACGCCATGGATGCCGTCGCTGCAGACCCCAACGATGCTCGAGGTCACGGCGAACTCGGGTTCGTTCAACTCTATCGCCATGAGCATTCGCGCTCTATCGCCTCGTATGAGCGGGCGCTGTTAATCAACCCCAACGACGCCAACATCATCGCTGAGTATGCCGACGTGCTGACGCATTCGGGACGAGCCGGAGACGCGCTCGCCCACTTCGATCGGGCCATGCGGCTCAATCCCCTCTATCCTGATCAGTATCTGTGGGACCGAGCCGGTGCGCTGATGCTGCTCAGGCGCTTCGAGGAGGCGATTCAGCAGATCCACGCAATGGTCAACCCTGCGCAGGGACGGCGCATACTTGCGGTGTGCTACGCGCATCTTGGACAGCTGGAGGCCGCGGAGCGCGAAGCCGCGCTCATCCGCGCCGAGCACCCCGGTTTTTCCGTGGACGAATGGGCGAGGGTCATCCCCGAGCAGACCGGCGAAGGCATGAGGCTTTTCGTCTCTGGTCTCAGACTTGCGGGACTTTAGGAGGAGGGGACGATGGCGGGCAACGACAACTTCGTGATTGATCGCAGGCAGTTCATCCTGGGAGCCTCCGCCGCGCTCGCTGCAGGCAGCTTCAGCCTCATTCCGACAAGCTTCGCGGAGGCAAAGTCGATCGGCGGGATAGCCGTGGGTGGAAGGCCTTCCGCTGTTGCCGCACAACCGAGCGCTCGGCTGCGCTTCACCGAGAGGCCAATGCCCATCCCGCCGGGCTCCCTCAGCGGTGGGGCGGCGAAGCTGCAGGAACTGAGCGAAGAGGCATTCTCACTCATCCGGTTACCCGAGGCGAACGAGCAATTTCCGGGGATCGATGGTTCGGGTATGGCGGCGGCTGTAATCGACACCGGCGTGCGGCCAACACACCAGATGTTTGTTTTGCAGGGCGATTCACGGATAATCAAGGAGCGGAATTTTTCATCGGAGAACGGCGGATGGGCCGATGATGCTTGGGACACCCACGGGCATGGCAGCCATGTCGCGGGCTTGATTGCCGGCCGGGAACTGGTGGTCGGGGGATTTTCTTCCGGTGGTGTCGCGCCGGGTGCCGGTCTGGTTTCGGTCAAGATACTCGACCGCAACGGCACAGGCGACCTTGCGGCGCTGGCGCGCTCCCTCGTATGGCTGCGCCGCTGGAACGGCGCAAACGGACGCACCGTGACGGCAGTCAATCTGTCGCTCGGAGACCCCGGCAACTACGTGTCGGAAGCGGACGCGCTGCGCCGCAACCAGATTTTCCGGACGATCTCCCGCGAAATCGACCGTATGATCCGGCAGGACGTGGTGGTGGTCTGCGCTGCTGGCAATGCGTATCACTACTACCAGGCCGAGGGCTTGGCCTTCCCAGCAATCATGCGCCAAACGGTATCGGTCGGGGCGGTGTTCGATTCCGATCTAGGTCCTTACACGCACCCGAGCGGCCTGTGGTCCGCCAACGCCGCGGCAAACAAGATCGTCCCCTATTCGCAGCGTCTGAGCCTAGCCAATCCCGGCGGAACTGCGGTCTTCGCGCCCGGAACCCACCTCATCTCGGCGAGCCACCTCTCCGATACCGGCCTCTCCACACTTCAGGGCACCAGTCAGTCCGCCCCGATCGTCACCGGCGCGGTACTGCGGGCGCAGCAGCTCTACAAGTCTATTACCAACCGCCTGCCGGCGCCGGCCGATGTCCGATCCTGGCTAGTTCAGTCCATGACGACACTTGATGATGGCGACGACAGTGTACAGAACACCGGAAAGCATTTCCCGGTACTCGACCTGCCGCAATTCCTCCGTACGGCGGAAATCGCCGCGCGCTTGCCGTAGCTTCTCAGGTGAGGAACAGTTCCGCTTCCTCTATTGCTGCACGCCAGTGTGTCGTCGCAATGAACCGAACGGCAGGCGGCGGCTGCAACGGCCGCAGCATTACGCGAAGCAGTTCCTCCGCGTCTAGCGCCTTCTGGTCCACCCAGTTGGCGCGGGCCCAATCAATCAGTCGCTGCGCATCGTCCCCTGTTCGGCCGTGGCTCGATGACTCCCTGACAATCTTCTCGAACTTGCGTTCGCGAAAGCACCTCGACCTGGCCAGCTGAATCAGGGCTGCTGCATCCTTCTGCCCTATCATGCCCGCTTTTTCGGCAGCCTTGAGGGTAGCCCGGATGTTGACCAGGACATCGACCAGCGGCGCGTATCCCAGTTCCTCCGGCGCATGCAGGATCGCGACCTCGTCGTCACCGGTCAATTCGCCGCTGCGGTAGCCTTCGAAGATCGCGCCAACTCCAACCATGCCGAAAGGGGCAAGCTCCGCGGCACGCACGGCGCCGATGCTGGCAGCGCCGCAAACCGGAATACCCCGCGAGAGCGCAAAGAGGATCTCGCGGTGCAGGACAGCCGGCACGGTGCCATAGTATCCGTCTATGAGTCCGATCGCGGACACTCCGTCCACGACGGCGGCGTGGATCTCGCCACGCCGGGCCGGCGGGCGGTAGTCAAAACCGGCTATTTTCTTAGCGTCCGCCTGCGCAAGAGACGGGCCGACAAAGATGCGGATCGAGTTCATTGCTTCCGCGCAGCAATTCGTGCGCGCACACCTCGCGCGTATTCCGAGTGGCCCGGCACTCCCTCAGCTCCCGGAACGATCACCCGGACCACATGCACGCCACAGATACCTAACGACAGATCGACTACCACAATCGAACAGCCAAGTGCCTCCTCAACCAGGCCTCCAAGCGCATCAATCGAAGCGTTGCAGGAGGAGGGAAGCACGGAGCCTGCGACACTCGTTTCCAGGAGGTGCAGTTTGGCCGACACCAACTGCGTGTCGATGTCTAGGTAGTGGTCAAAATAGAGGTCGTCGCGCGTTCCGGCGATGACGGTTGCGCGGGTCTGGATGGCTTCCAGCAAGGCCGCCAGCAGCGCCGCCTCGCCGCCTTCGCGGCAGGCGCTGCCGGAAACGAGCTTGACGGGTGAGTGCAGGGGCTCGCGTTTATCGACAAGCGTCACGTAGATCGCCGGCACGCCGAGATCGGAGGTGATGTTCCAGGCGTGCGGCTCGATGTCGACAGATCGTAGCCGCTCCACCACCCGGCTGGCGTCGCCCTCGGGAAGCGCATCAAAAGCAACTCGCCACTTCATATCAGTCCAAAGGCCGGCGGCCCGGAAAACCGCCTCCGCATCGCGTTCAAGCACCTCCAACAGGGCATGCAAACCGGAATCAGCAAAGCTACGACCGGCGCCGAGGCCGTTCGAAGAGCAAAGAAAGACGCCAGGTGACGCGCGGCTGGGCAGGCTGTAGTCGGTGTGGACGCACTCGAAGGGCACGAGGGCAGCATCGCCCGACAGGGTTTGTCCCCGGATCCAGAGAAAGCGTTCGTAGGCGCCCACGATACGGCCGCGAACGCGCGGCAGAAGTTGCGGGTCGACCGCACCTGCGTCCTTCAATTCTGCATAGGACGCGTAGTGCAGCGGCCGGTCGATGTTCTCGCCGTGATAGCCTTCCGCCGCTTCCATCAGAGCCGAGCTACGGGCGCCCGCGAAGGTCAGCGCCTTACCTTGGGCAACGCAGTAGCCTCGCGAGAGCGGCCGCACCGCCATGGCAACCGGTATGCCGATACGGTCATACCCCGTGAGGTCCCCGATGCGGGTGACGCCGATGGCGGCTTCGATGTCGATCATTGATCGCCGTCAACGTCGCCAAAATCGTCGTCGAAGTCGCGGATTTCTTCCATCAGGTTCCAGAAGCGGCCTTCTGTGAAGCTTGTAATCGTTCCCGAGAGGTTCGGATTGGTGTCGGTCGCCCCCGCCACATACGCCGGCGAGACACCATCGATATCGTCGCCGCCCATGTCCGTGCTGTCCCCGATCGAGCTTAGAATATTCTTCACGCCAATCAGCCTGGGCGATGGTGAAACCCGCACCCTCTTCGCTGCCGTTCCCGCTTGTTTCGGAGCGTGGCCAAACAGAGCCTTTTCGGCCTTCTGCTTTTTGGCTGGCATATTTTTGAAGACCTCGTACTTGTCCAGGTGCTTCTGCGGAATGAAGTACACGGCATTGTTTCGCGCTAACCGTACCAGCACGCCCGCAACAGACGTTGTAGTCGTTGGCTTGGAAGGCAAGTCGCCCTCGTCCCACTCGTTCTGCGTGTCGAGGTCGTTTTCGACCATGCCGAGATAGCCGAGGTCCGTGAAGCTGGCGATGGTGCCGGTCGGCAAGCTCGCGACCGGCGCGGGCTCTTCAAAGACTTCGCCGAACACCGCGCCGTGAATGCCGACGGTACGCCTGGAGCGGTTTAAGGCTGTTTGATACTTGCGCCAGGCCGCCATGTCGCCAGCGAGGTCACGCCAGGCATTTTCAGGGACTGAATAGTAGCTTCCAACCACTTCGGACCAAGCGAGACTATCGGTAATGAGCGTCTTCGTCCCGCCCGCGGCCGAAGTCACCTTTTCGGGGATCGAAAACACGCGAAAATCGCTGATTGGCCTTCGTCGATTGTTGCCGTTTCGGGATTTGACTTGAAGGAAAGTCAAGGCTTTCATTTCGTCACTCCGACTTGGCCAAGATTGCTGATCACATCCTTGCGGCTGGACTATGCTCAGTGTAGTCGATAGCCGGCTGTGACGCCAGCAGCGTAAGCGCAGTTCCGGTGCCACCTTTCGCGGGTGGTTGTGAGCCGCGATGTTCGAAGCCTTTGAGGACTTCGACAGGGATGACGATTTCAGAGCTTACGCTCAAATCCAGCGATCCCGAGCCCGCGCGGCGGTTTGAGGTGTTTACAGGTTCCGGCCGGCGGCGCGAATGGCTGCCGGAGGAGAAGGCGCGGATCGTGGCGGAAAGCCACGAAGCCGGCGAGAGCGTGAGCGCGGTGGCACGCCGATATGCACTTTCCCCGCAGCAGCTGTTCGCCTGGCGTCGGGCCGCTCGTATGCCGTTGGCGGAATCGCCGGCGCCCGAACCGTTGTTTTGTTCCGGCGGTGGTCGCGGAGCCGAAGTCGGAGTTGGCGGCCACGCGGCCGGCGAAGCAGCAGAAGCGGAAGGCCGCGCGCGACGCCGGCATGATCGAACTGGCTCGGTGACCTTAGATAACGACACCTCCTTCGCCCGCCACATGCTGCTGCGCGGCATGCTCTCCGCCATGACCCATTCCTGCGACGCCTACGCCAGCTGGCAGAAGGGCGGGGTCGAGAACGCCAACGGGCGCATTCGAAGATGGCTGCCCCGAGGCACCGACCTCGAGGAACTCGACGAAGCCGACATCCACGAGATCGCCATGACCATCAATCTCACCCCGCGCAAATGCCTCGGCTATCGGTCCCCGGTCGAGGCGTTCCTTTCGGAACTTGGCAGAGACGTCGAGATCCGCTTCGCTTAAGCCGTTGCGCTTCGCCAAGGAAGCCACCGCCACCTTCTCCGGCGAACATCATCGACTATCTTCCCGGCTGACATCCGCAGGAATTGTGGGGAACGTCTTCGATGCTATGGATGAAGATCGTCTCAAGCTTTATAGCCGTGAGGCGAGGGACCTCTCCGATCCGGATAGGAGCTCCGCACGCGTCGAGATCCTCGTACGGCTGCTGGATCGAAATTGCCGCTTGAGCTCACCAGCCGACTTCGTGCCCGCGGCCGAGCGTTTCGTTCGTGCCGCCTTGTTGGACCGCCTGATCGCCTGGACGGCACTTGAACGCCACGGCTCTGCTGTCCGGACCGGAATGCTGTCGCTCCGCTTCAACCCCTCTGCCCGGACGTTGAGCGATCCGGATCTGTGAACCGACATTGAAACCAAGGTCTGTCGTGCGGGAGCATGTTTCGACCGCTTTGCTTTCGAGATCACCGAGACCGTCGCCGTCACCAGCTTCGAGGTTGCCCAGCACATTGTGAATTGTCGCTCAGGTGCGCCGCGCAGGCTGCAGGATCAGTCTGGACGGTTTCGGCGCCCGACGGAGTTCGTTCGACTTACGCCGGGGGACAACAAGTCTCAATGAAGGTTGTCGGCGGCCACGTCACCGTAGCCGGGCGTTTCGATACGAACGCGATGCAGAGGCAGACGCGTCTTGTGGGTCCGTCCGCACGACCACGGTCTTGACTATCGCCTCGATGTCTTCGCCAGGCATTCCCACCCGTCGAGCATGGTCACGCAGAGACGCCATGTCCTTCGCCTCGGAGATGCAGATCGTCCCCAGCCGGCCGTCGCTCTCCGCGACGACATAGGAACGGATCCAGCGCACCTGATTGGCCATTTCCTCATCACCGATGCGGGCCGATTTCGCGGCTGTCTTCTCGAGTTCGGAAGTATCGGCCCAAGCGCTGCGACGGCGTATGGCAAACAACTCCATGTCCAGTTCCTCCACCTAGAAGCTCCGTTGTCGCGCATGTGGAGTGTAGCACCTTCTGCTGCGGAAGTACCCAGAGAATGAACCCGGCCACGTCTCGGCGGCCGGGTTCCACTGAACGAAGATTGCGGACGCCTCATTGAGGCCGTTCGGCGACCGGGACCATGATGTGCGCGTAGGGCGTTCCTTTCCACATTACATATGGGACTCCCGCGTCCGGATCCGTTGGAATCGCCTCGAGAGCTGCGGGATCAGGAAGGATCACCATCAGGTGTGGGCCTTCTGTCACCCACTCGTTGTCGGGTGTTGCCTCCATGGCGAATGGATCGATGTTGCTCGCGCCTCCGCCGGGCATGTCGCCTGCGAGCATGTAGGCCAATCCCACGCCATTCGGCTGGAAACTGTCCTTCTTGTTCATCCAGGCATCAGCCCATCGCATCCACTCGGAATCGAGGCACATCGGTCCTGGACCACCTTCAACTCCGGGGAAGCAGGTATACGCGCCATCTCCTTCCTTAAGCGTCTCACCCTCCATCGTCATGACTTTGGCGTTCGCCGCTATTTGTGGCGGCGCAGCGCTGAGGGCATCACCGATGATGGCTTGTGTGTCCTGTCCAAAGACCGGCAGAACCAACCCGGCCGAGAAAGCCGGTACCAACGATAGCGCCATTCTAATTCCGGACATCGCGATCTCCTCCCGCGAAGCCAAGGTGGGCTGCGGTCTCATTGCTAACCGCCGCCAGGGGTGAAGTCACCCGATGGATCGATCTCACAAGTCACCCTGGCCGTGATCAATCCGGTTCCATTCTACTCCTCCGGTCTGAAGATGAACAGCTTGCCGAAGCGTCATGTCTGGTCCGTGAACTTCTTCGCAGATGTCACCGCATGAGAGGAGTAAGTTTCCCCTGTGGGCGGATGATCCTTCTGAATGGAGGCTGCCGTGGAACAGAAGCTCGACCTAAACGAGAAGCAGATCGAAGCAAGATTTTTGTTCGCGGATCTGTCATTCTGCGCAGGCGTGCTGCTGGTGATGTTCATCGCCTCGCTCTTTTGAACCGCAGCCGCCCGGGTCGAGAGTTCGGTACCGAGCAAAGAAGGCGTCTGGACTGCCCCCTCACTGGGCTTGAAGTCCGGGCCACCTTCATCATGTCAAGAGCCGTGATGAGCGCGAAGGACTGGTCGAGCAGTTCGTTCATCCGCGGTGAAATAGTGTAGGGATCTTCCCCTCTTGCGGCGATAGTCCACCACACTGCAGTATCGCGATGAAAAACCCCTTCTACGATCTTGGCTTCACGGTCTATGAGATCGAGTCGCTACGCACACGACGATATCGGGCTGGTAGCTTTCGGCCGCAACGCCCTCGTCGCGTAAGCGGCCTTCTATGCGGCGCTCTGGCGGATGCCCGTTCCATGCTGATGATCCGCCGCCGTGCGTGGATTATCCGAGTGGAGACGGGAGCAGCCCTGAAGGAGAGCGGCATCTTCAGCCCAGGGAATCAGCACCGCCCCTTCTTGGCCTGTCCAGGAGGGCAAAAGCCTGGCTTTTTGGCTATCCCAGGAGGCAGCGCCTCCTGTGCGCGCGACGACCTCGGGACCTCCGTGGGATCCGATGAACCGTGATGCTCACCGTTTTGCCATCCTCCGTCTGACCAGCGGCGAACCCACCGGTCGCGTTCATCATACCAAGGTTGATCCTGGTAGTTCCGGTCCCAATAGCCGCTCAGATCAAATCGGATGACGGGAAGGCCGGTGGCGCTACGTCTCCCCTCGATCCGCGCCCGACGTCCGCCATAACGGGCCTCCAGATGTCGCCCGCTCACCCACCCCCTGACGCCAGACCAGTTGGTGTCGCACCATTCCCAGTCCCCTGTGCACCCATAGACAGAGACTGGTTCATCGACGGGAACGGTGACAATCTCTGGAAACTCGATCGATGGGCCAGCTCGGAGGCTCACATTAGCTGTTGTGTAGGCGTCCGCGGCCGCAGCGATCGACGACACAGAACTGGCTGCGAGTATGGCCCATATGACTTTGCGGAGAAAAACCATGAACCGGCTCCTTGTTGCCTATTCTGCAGGCAGTAATCTCCTGGAGCGTAGGGGGTTCCGTACCATTGCAGCTCTGCCTCCGCTGTTCGCAGCCGCGCTCCTAATGGTCGCCACATTCCCGCCTGTCTCCCTCGCAACCGCTGGAGAGATCGGATCGATTGCCGCTCGCTCTCTGCCGTCGACGGTGACACGATCTAGTGTAACGGCCAGAATATGAGGATCATCGGCGAGGGGCGCCGAACGTCTCTGGGATCGATACTCCGGAGATCGGCCGTGCCATTACACGACATACACGGCTGCTCGGGGAACAGGTCAAGCTCCGGCTGTCGGAGTTGATCAACCTGCCCGGTGCCGTGATCGAGGACTCTGGTGGCGAGATAGCCATCCTAGACGAGAGCGACCGCTACGCGGTGGTCATGGAGCCCTGCGGCAGTGGCGGACGGAGGAGGCGCGGTGATCCGGAAACGGCACTCCGAGCCGACTGGGACCGCCGTACGAATTCGGAACGACGAAGGAGGCGCACGACTGGAGCTGGAATCGTAAGGACGTTCTCTACTACTGCCTGCATTGCTGCCTCAACGAGAAGCTCGCCGCCGAATGGGGCGGACACCCGCCCTGCGTTACCGGCTACGATCCCGACGCATCGAAGCCCTGCGCGTGGTACTTCTACAAGCGCGCTGAGGATATTCCAGAATCTTACTACACGCGAATCGGCCGCACGAAACCCGCTCCCGGCACCGGCAGATACTGACCGCCGCCGCCGTCGCCGACTGTTCAATCGTCGATACGCGAGCTCGCAGATTCTACAAAAGTGGAGAAGGTTAGACGTCAGGCCCGTTCCCTCCGCCAGACACCCTTACCAACTCATTCTCCTGCTCACGCCGAAGCGAAAATTTGTTGTTGTTTCCGAGGGATATACGGCAAGGACTGTTCACCTCCCAATCTTCGGAAGCCGCAATTTCGTTCTCTCCAGCCCCATTTTCTCCAAAGCTGGCAACTACGCCGATTTGGTGGACAGCTTCTAAGTGACAGATTTAGCTAGCTTTTCCGGATCCACGAACTCGCGTTGGATCTCAGTCGCTGGTGACACGGAAGCGACCCAGAACGAACCAGAGACCGACTTGCAACGACGGCAAGAAGGCCGTGTCCGGACATTCCGGTCTTGCTGCCAAGGATCAAACAGCTACCGTCGAGCGGGGGTGACCCCACCGGCTAGTTCCGACCACATCATGGCCGCTATCCGCTCCGGTCTGCATTTCTGTGGTACGCTGAAATAGCGGACGCTACGGCTCGCTTCTGAGCACGAGTGCTGTCTTCGTCAGTCTAAACGACCGCCTTGAGGGCGCTTTTTTCCCGTTCGCCGGAGGAGTCTTGGAGCAACGCCGGGCAACAGTTTCCCGATCCGCACCTCTGGTTCATTGCTGATGGTTGAACCAAGATTGTGAAAGGCAGGAACGTTTGGGTTTCCTGCCTTCCAGATGCGTTCTTGAGAAAAGCGTCGCGTGGCCGGCGGCCTTCGCGGCCGCAGACGGCACGCTCACGTTCTCGAGCGCCTGCTTGCGTCCCGGCCATGAAAGCTGGTGATTGACATGATCTCCGAGCGGGTGATGCCGATATCCCGCAGCATGTGGTCGGGCAACTCGTTCAGGTGAGCCCGGTCGTTATGCAGGCGGACGCAGCGCTGTACCATTCGGGCGCCGGCTAGGATCGCGTTTGCGGTGGAGATCGTCGCTGGAGAGGCAGCAAACTGCTGGTAGGTGTTCATGATCGTGTTCATCATCTTTTCTCCGTGTCTGAGGCGCGACTGCCGCGCCTTTCACGGAGCTTTTCGCTCCCCATCGTGAGAACGACCGTGTGCATGAGCATCGAAACTCTCCGCAGGGAGGGACAATAAAAACGCCCCGCCAGTGGGCGGGGCAGGGAAAACGCTCAGTCGATGGGCGGGCGAGGCATCGAAACGGAATTGTACGCGTCAGGCGAGTGGCACGGTGTAGGTCATCGCCGTGCCCTGGAGGCAGACCTCGCCGGACCCGTTTACGATGGTCGTGGCGAGCATGCAGATCGGCTTGTCCTCGCGCACGCTGGTGACCTCGACGCGCGCGAAAATCTCCTCGCCGACGCCGACCGCCTTCACGAAGCGCCATTCGACGCCGAGGAACACCGTTCCCGGGCCGGGAAGATCTTCGGCGACGAGCGCGTTGAGCAGTCCGGACGTGACGCCGCCCTGAACGATCAGGCGCCCGAACACCGAGCGCTTCGCGAGTTCTCGGTCATAATGGAGCGGGTTCCGGTCCCCGGTCATTTCCGTGAAGGCGACGATGTCGGCCTCCCGGGTCACACGTCGGCGCTCGGCAGTGGCCCCGACATGCGGCTTGCCGAAACGAGTCTTCGTCCAGGGGGACAGGATGGTGGATTGGATCATCGTTCTCTCCTTTGAATGATCGGGATCATGCGGTCTGCGCAAGCGGCGTCTGATCCCCGGCCGATCGCGTGCACCGCTCACGAGCCGCCAGAACGGCGGTTTCCGGCTTCATCGCCTCGCTGAACCGCCTGTGCCGTCCCGGCAGTTCGTCCAGCGTTCCGTCGAATGTCGCGATCGCGTCCGTGGCCTCGAGGATCGGAAGCACAAGCTCGTTCCGTTCCTGCTGGAAGCGCCTCAGCGCCGCCTCGTTTCCGGCGAGGAACGCATCGGCTGCGCCTTCGGCGTCGCGCAAGGCATCCGAGATGCCGTGCGAGGTGATCGGATCCCGGAAGAAGCCGGCGTCGCCCACGAGAACCCATCCGGCGCCAAAGGCCTGGCGCAAGTGCCCCGGCGTGCCGCGAAACGCCCTGAGCGGCGTCCGGTCGTTTGTAGCGACGTGCTCGGCGAGTCCGGGGTCCAGGCTGCGCAAGATCTTCATGCGGTTGCCGGCAATGTCCAGGCGGATCTCCGCATCGTAACGCGCGGTCGGAACGGACACGCCGACACAGGCCAGGCCGCCGTCGGTCGGAATGAAAGCTGCCCCCATGCCGAGGTCGTAGTACCAGTGGTAGCCTTCCATGCGGGGCATTTCGGCGTAGCTGTAGATGTGCGCGGCGGACGTCCGACCGCGGACAAGTGTCTGCGCCCCGGCCTGCCGGGCAACGAGGGAACCGACGCCATCGGCGCCGACCACCCAGCCGGCCGAGACCGTCCGACTGTGGCCACCGACATCCTTCAGAACGACCTGCCGGATTCGACCGGAGCTGTCGGAAACGAGGTCCTGAACGACGACGTCATGCACAATTGTCGCGCCGGCGCTGCGCGCAGCGTCGACCAGCATGCGGTCGAGCAGCGTACGGCGTGGTGCGACGAGGCCGGGCAGGCCCGGCTCGGCACGGATGGGCACCTCGACTTTTTCGGGTCCGTAGTGGAAGGTCGTCGATGTGACGACCGGTGCGCCGGCGGCAATGATCCTGTCCAGCAATCCCCAGCGCTTCAGCTGGAGCACCGCCGGGCGCATCAGCGCGTGCGTGGAAAGCGTATCGGATCCATAGCCCTGCCGGTCGATGGCAAGGACCCGTGCACCGCCTTTCGCGAGCAGCATGGCGGTGGCCGCGCCGGCGCAGCGCGCACCGACGATGATGAAGTCGTAGTCGGACTTCAGCTCTGGAATGTAAGTCATTGTCGTCTCCTCAGGCGGCTTCTTCGCCGCGTTGTCCAAGAAAGGAAGAAATCTGTCCGGCGAGTACCGCCGCGTCGGTGCCGACGCCGCCGATGAAGTTGGAATCGCGCTTGCGTAAAAGCCGGTAGCCGAGCGCAAAGAGTCCCGGGACGGGTGTCACGCCCTCCCTGTGAACAAGCTCGCCGTCGGATCCGAGGACAGGTGCCATCAGCCATGGGAACGAGCGCCGGTAGCCGGTCGCCCAGACGACGGAGCGGATGTTCTCGGCCGCCAGCGAGAGGCGTCGCGGCGTGCTCTGCGGGAGCGAAACCGGCATCCGTGCCGATCCGCACCCGCCTTCTCCGACACCCGCGAATGTATCGATCCGCTCGAGCAGGCGATGCATCTTGGCTTCCGCCGCGATGACGTTCACCGGCAGGTCCGGGGCGAAGGCGACCGAACCGCCCTCGGCGGCGACGAGGCGGCCGGCCAGCCGAACACCCCTCGACTGAAGGGCGGCGAGATCGACGCTCGCCCGGTCGGGCCGGCCAGCAAGCTGCAGGGACGGCTGGCGCATGGCCGCAGCAGGATCGGCGATGTCACGCGTACGCTCGGCAAGCACCCCCATGCGATCGAGCCACCAGAAGATGTCGCAGCCGCGCCAGGTCCGGGGCAGCCGCGTGTGGCGGCCGACCGAAACCACCACCTCGCGCCCGGCGGCGCGCAGTTCGTTGGCGATCTGGACCCCGGATGCCGACGCGCCGACCACAAGCACGGCGCCGTCGGGCAAGGCCGCGGGACAGCGGTACTCTGAGGAATGGATGTTTGTGGCGACGCGCTCGGTCGCCCGCGCGATCGCGGGCACCAGGGGCTGATCGCACTGGCCCGTGGCCACGACGACGCAACGCGCGCGCCAGGTGCCGCGGTTCGTCGCAATGCGGAAACCGCCGCAGTGCGCGGCCACGGATTCGACCATGGTCCGCGTCAGGACCGGGGCGGCGAAGGAGGCGGCATATGCCGGCAAGGACGCCGCGAAGTCGCTGCACGGCATGAAACCGTCGGGCTCCGCGCCGCGATAGGGGCTTCCGGGAAGCGCGTTCATCCAGTTCGGCGTGAGCAGCCTGAGGCTGTCCCAGGCGTGGGTCTTCCAGCGGCTGCCGATCTCGTCGCGCTCGAAGACGAGGTGGTCGATGGCGCGGTCGCTCAGGCAGCGGCTCATGGCAAGCCCCGCCTGGCCGGCGCCGATGATGGCGACGTCGGTCGATAGCATCTTCATGTCTCCGGAGTTGGGGAGGCCCGCCGCGGTGGCGGACCTCCGTGGGAGTGTCGGGCTACTGCACCGACTTCATGCCGACCGAGACCGGCACTCCGTTGGTCAGCACGTCGAACACCGCCGACCGGGCGGTTGCCTGCTCGACGAGCTGTTCGAGCTTCTCGCGCGGTGCATCGCCTTCCACTTCGAAGCGGATCGAGATGTTCTGGAAGCCGTTGCGCACCTCGTCCGTGATACCGAGGATGCCGCGCAGGTCGATCTCGCCCTCGATGTGGGACTGCACCTTGGTGAGCTTGATGCCGCGGGCGGCGGCGATGTTGCCGATCCCCGCGGTGAGGCAGGTGGCGAGCGCGTGGAGCAGCCACTCGACCGGCGTCGGCCCGTTGTCGGCACCGCAGAGCACGGCCGGGTGGTCGCCGTCGGCAAAGAAGCTGCGTCCGTGGCTCTGTTCTCCGCCGGCGCCGTTGAAGCTCTTCATGGCGCTGCGGCTGTGCGTCCCCGAGATCCACTCGTTGTCGGCGCGGAACTGGAACTTCGCCAGTTCCGGCTGCCCGGCGACGACGTTGATGGTGGCGAGAAGGGTGGGCGTATCGACTCCGTTGAGCGGCGGGCGGGGAGCCTTGGTCTGGACCTGCATGGATGTTCTCCTGGTTCGAGGTTGATGCTCGGGAACGCGTCCCGTTCAGACGGAGACTGCTTGAGGGCCGACCGTGTGAGTGACAGTGGAAGCGATAGTTGAATTGCCAACGGCTTTGTGGAATACCGCAGCTAGGCGCCGTTTCGGCTGGCGGCCGGCACGCTCTGGCGAACATCGACGCGTTCATGAGGCCGGAAATGCTGACTTTGAACCTGCTCGGGGAGTTGGAAGTGCTGCGTGACGGAGACCGCGTCGCGCTGCCTCCGTCGCGCAAGACACGCGCGCTTCTTGCCTACCTCGCCTCGACCGGGCGCCAGCATCGCCGCGAGCGGCTCTGTTCCATGTTCTGGGAAGTCCCGGACGATCCGCGCGGTTCGCTGCGCTGGAGCATGAGCCGGCTGCGCCCGCTCGTGGACGAACCCGACAGCTCGCGCATCGTGGCCAATCGCGAGTCGGTCGCATTCCAGGCGAATGGCGCCGAGATCGATCTCCTTGCCTTGCGCTCGCTCGTGTCCTCGGGGCTGGAGAAGCTATCGACGGAACAGCTCGAGGCGGCAGCGGCGCGTTTCCGCGGCGAATTCCTCGAAGGCCTCGACCTGCCTGCCCAGCACGAGTTCCAGGCCTGGTGCGTGGCCGAACGCGAAGACCTGCGGCGTCTGCAGATACGCATTCTGGAGGAACTGAAGGAGCGGCATACAGGCAACCCGGAATCCGCCCTGGCCGCAGCAAGGCAGCTCGCGCAGGTCGACCCGTTCAACGAGGCGGCCCGGGCCGACCTCCTGCGCCTGCTTGCCAGGACCGGCCGTCAGCAGGAGGCTGAAAGCCATTTCGAGACTGCCGAGCGGCTCTTCCGGGAAATCGGCCCCGAAGCATCGCAGCGGCTAGCCGGCGCCTGGCGCACGATCCGCCGCGAAGCGGCGGGAGAGCGTGCCCGCGCTCCCTTGGCGATCCAGGGGCCGGAAAGGGTCGAGACACTCCCTCGGGACGGAACCGGAGCCGCCGAAGCCCCTCCGGCACCGTCGGCCCTCGCCGATGCCGCCCGGTTCGTCGGCCGCGAGCGCGAAATGGATGCGTTGAAGGCGGTGGCCGAAGCGGCGGCCAGCGGCGGCAGCGCGAAGGTGGTCGTGCTCATGGGCGAGGCCGGCATCGGAAAGAGCCGCCTGGTACAGGAATTCACGGCATCGATGCGCCGGCGCGGTGCCGGGCCGATGATCGGACGCGCCTACGATGCCCGCCTGTCGACCGCGCTCGGCCCCTGGGCGGAAGCGGTCGGCGAGCTTCCCCTGGCAGAGACGGACGAGGAGGCCGCCTCGGGTCGGGAGAAGCTGTTCGCGGAAGTCGCAAAGCGGGTCTTCGCCGGCGAAGGCCTGCCGATCCTGGTGCTGGACGATTTCCAGTGGATCAACGAGACTTCGGCGGAACTGCTTCACCACGTGGTGCGCAGTGCGCAGGACCGGGCGCTCCTCGTGGTCCTGACCGCGCGCGACGGGGAACTACCGGACAACATCCCCGCCAATTCGGTGCTGCGGTCCCTGCGCCGCTACCGGCTCGTCGAGGAGATGGTGCTCGACCCGCTTCCGCCCGAGGACATCGTGCGCTTGGTGCAGGGGGTGTCGAGCTTAGCCGATGCCGATGCGATCGTCAGGCTCAGCGCCGGGAATCCGCTCTACGCGGAAGAACTGGCGCAGAACGGCGCCGACCGCGCGGGCACTCTTCCCAGGACGCTGAAGGAACTCGTGCGGGACCGCATCGAACGCCTCGGGCCGGAGGCCTCGGATCTGCTGAACTGGGCCAGCGTGCTGGGCCCGGTGATGAAAGGCGACACGCTGCAGACGGTAGCCGGCTACGACCTCCAGGACTTCCTGGAGATTTCAGACAAGCTCGAGCGCCACCGCCTCCTCGTGCCCGTCGATCAGGTGAGCGGACAGGGCGCCTACACTTTCGCACACGAACTGCTGCGCGAGGCGATCTATACCGGCCTGTCGGAGCCTCGACGGCGCGTCATGCACCTGAAGATCGCCCGTGTCCTTCAGCAGGCCCCGGGCGGCGCATCGGCGCTCGACATCGCACGCCATGCGGCCGCGGGTGGCGACGGACGGATGGCGGCACGCGCCTGCGTGCTCGCAGGCCGCCACTGCATGAGGCTCTTCGCGCACGGCGAGGCGATGGCGCTGGTCCGCCACGGGCAGCATTACGCGGAGGCGCTGCCGGATCCGGACCGTCTGGACTGCCTGGTCGACCTCGCCGAAATCGAACTCCGGACAAGCCGCCCGGACGATCCGGCCAGGTTCATGGAACGCCTCGAGGCGCTGGCCGAAGCGGCGCTCAACCATGGCTGCGGCGACGCTGCCGGGCGCTGCTACCGGATGCTGGCGACGCTGCGCTGGGAGGGCGGCGCATGGTCGGACGCGCAGCGGGACACCCTGCGGGGCGAACTGGTGAGCCGGGGCGCCGACGAAAGGCAGCGCGCGGTGGCGCTCGGCGAAGCGGCGCGTTGCCTGGTGATGCTCGAACGCGACCTGCCGCTCGCGGAGGCCCTGGTTCTGGAAGCCGATGCCCTGGCGCGGCGCGCAGGCGTCGAGCCCAATGCAATCGCGGACGCGACGGCCCTGCTGAGGTGCCACCAGGGGGAATTCGAGAAGGGGCGCGACCTCCTGCGCAAGGCGCGGATGCTGGCGTGGCGCGAAGGCGATCGCGCCTGCGAGTTCCTGGCTCTCGAACATCTGCTGACGCTCGAGATCGAACTGGGCGAACTCGAAGCGGCCGCCAGCCTGTGCGAGGAGGCGGTGGAACTGGCCGCCCGCCTGCCGAGCGGCAGCGACCTTCCCTTCGCGAAGTCGCTCGCGGCGCTCTGCCGCTACGTGCATGGCAGGGAGACGACGCTCGCCGCCTTCGATGCCGCCATGGATGATCTTCGCGCGGCGGATGCGAAGCACCGGCTGGCCTTTGCCGCCATGACGGCCGCGCGCATCCTGTTCGGACAGAGCGAAAACCTTGGAGCGGAAAGGCTGGCGCTGGAGGCGCTCGCCGCCGCCACCCTCCTGGAGCGCCACAGCGACATGGTCTCGGCACTTGCAATTCTCGCCCGGATCGCCGGCGCGAAAGGCGATGGCGATGCGCGAACCGGCTACCTTGACCGGCTCGGAGAGGTGATGGCGCTCGGGGTCTCGGAGGCCGCCCTGCGCGCGGCGGAAGATGCCCTGGTGCTGCCGCACCAGGCGATGGCGGAGGCCTGACGGCGATGGCGGCGGTGGCGATGGAACGGACACACCGCAAGGCGCTGTCGATCGACGTTCTCCGGGATCTCGACCGGCAGGCCCGGTGGTGCCTCGACGTCCACCGGTGCAATCCGATCTTCCAGAGCATCACGCAGGACGGGCTGGACTCCATGTGCATCTACGATGCTCCGGACGCGGAGGCGATGCGCCGGGCGGCGACGGAACTCGACGCCGACCCGGCTCCCCGGATCTGGGGTGCGACGTCCCATTTTCCCGCCGGCGAAGCGGAAAACGCACGCCATCAGCTCCTCCAGGGCGAGGCAACCTTCGCCCTCGTCGACCGGTCCTTCGAGGACCCCATCGGGCCCGCAGCCTTCCAGGCCATGTTCGACGCGAAGTTCTCGTGCATGACCATCCACCGGGTCCGCTTCGTGGGCAGCTTCCTTTCGCTGGACAGGCGCCGGATGGCCTGCATCTATGCGGCGCCGGACCTCGAGGCGGTGCGCAGTGCCGTGAAGATCAGCGGACTGCCCTTCGATTCGGTACGCGCCGCGATCTCGCACGCGCCAGTGTCGGATAGGACCGGGCAGGCGCCAGGGTGACGCCCCTCGCCAGGAGGCAGAGAACGCCGATCACGAGGAGGTTGGCGACACCTGACGCGCCGGCTATCGCGAACGACAGGTCGTAGCTGCCCGTCAGGTCGAAGCACAGCCCGCCTTGGTAGCCGCCCGCGGCCATGCCGATCCATGCGAGCAGGCCCACCATGGCCATCGCGGTTCCCAGCCGGTTCGCCGGAACGGCATCGCGGACCGCACAGACCAGCGCAGTCATGACACCGCCAAATCCGAAGCCGTAGATCGCGGCGATCAGGTGCAGCGAAGCCTCGTCCCGCGCACCGGCAAAGGCCAGGACGGCCGCGGTCTGGACCGCCGAGACGAGAGCATAGGCTTGCAGCGAGCCAATGTGGTCGACGACCAGCCCTGTCACGACGCGCCCGGCGCAGGCGACGAGCATGGCCGTCGAAACGATCGCCGCCGCCGCGAGCGGTTCCAGGCCTTGCCCAGCAGCGAACGACATCAGATGCACGGTCGGCATTCCCATCAGGGCGCAGCAGAACAGCCCCGCCGCCGAAAGGAGGCCGATGCCGAGGACGGGATGCCCGGACATCGCCCGGTCTGCCGGAGCCGCATCCGGCGACGATGCGGGAAGGCCGGTCGTGCGCGGCTTGCGCATCAGCAGCATGGCCGGCGCGAAGAGCGCGACGTAGGCGGCTCCGAAAAGGGCGATCGCGTCGCGCCATCCGAAATCGCCGAGCAGCGACTGGAGAACCGGCGGAACCACCGCCTGCCCGACTGCGCCGCCGGCAGTGACGATACCCATCGCCAGACCGCCTTTGCCGCCGAACCAATGAGACACGGTGCTGAGCAGAGGCGAATAGAGGCACGAAAATCCGAGGAGACCTATGACGAGATAGACGGCCTGGATGACGCGGATCGAGGATTGGATGGAAAGCAGCATCATCCCCAGGCCGATGACAACGACGCCGGCGCAGGCGATCGGCCCGGTCGGGAATCTGTCTGCCAGGCGCCCGGCCAGGAGTCCGCCGGCTGCGGCGCCGAGCGACATGAGGGTGTAGGCGATCGAGATGTCCGCCTTCGGCCAGCCGAAGTCCGCCTGAAGCGGGACGACGAGGACGCTGATCGTGCCGATGCCGCCATAGGCGACCGCTAGGCCCAACGCGGCGAGGCAGAGCATGACCCAGCGGTCAGACGGATGATCCGCGCCCCGGTTCCGCATCGCGAACGGCTCCGGGTTTTCCTGAGTGGTCCATGGCGTAGCTCCGCTGTCCTGGAGCCCACGGTCGTCGCGGGCTGCAGCGGCGTTTCTCCCTTCCTCGTTTGAGCGAGCGTGTTAGGCAGGATGGTAAGTTCGGTTCGATGGATCAGTGGCGCCTCGACGGTCACCCGGAATCGCCGGTGGGGGGAATGCCGGAACCCCAATCGCCGACGCTACCACCTCGATCCCATGCTCTCGGGAAAGCACGCTTGATGGCGACGAACAAATGACCCCGATGGCCGACGCAACAAGCGATCCCGGTTTGTCAGGAGGGTCGCCAAGGGCTTCTCGGACGAATGTTTCCCAGACAGCGCCAAGTGATCCTACTGTGACCTTCGCACGCCTTCCGCGTCAGAACCGTCGTTGGCCACTCCAACGCGAGATCAATCCGCCGGAGACCCAAGCAGCACACCTCTGACCCATCTTTCCACGAGCGCGACCTTCTCTCGATCGTCGATCTGGCGATTGTCCAGATCCTCCCATGCGGCATAGGTGACGGCGTGTCCCAGCGTCGCCGCCAGGTGAGGATGATCCTCGCCGAGTGGGAAGCGGGCCGCAAGATCCTTCGAAACCGTCTCCAGAAAACCGAAGAACGCCTGCATCGGGGCCTGTAGTGCGGGAACGTCCGCTACATCGCGATGCGAGACCGACCACATGCGCCGCGTGCGGGAAAAGTAGGCATAAAGAGCACCAAGTGCGGTCCTGAACCGCTGCCACGGGTCCTCGATGGAGTTCCACGAAGCCGGATCGGGCGGGGGATTGAGACCCAGCCAATGCGATGTGCAGGCCTGGAATACGGCGGTCTCATCCGGAAAGTGGCGATAGACCGTGAGCCGCTGCACGCCGGCCTTCTCGGCGATCGCGCTGATGGTGGTGGCCCGGGGACCGATCTCTTCGTGGAGGTGCATGGTCGCTTCCACGATCTTGAGGCGGGTTTCCTCCTGCGATCGCGCGCGTTCAGACATTCGGTAGGATCGCTTCTTCTCCATTCGATGAACATAGGTGTTCAATCAACTGTTGACAAGTCAGATCGATGTGCGTATCGAGAATTCAGTGAACATATACGTTCACTGAATAAGGAGATTTCGATGCCTGCCCCTGAACACCCGACAATGCACCCCGCCCAGCGGGTCACCCCGCAATGGACGGCGTTGCCGTCCTGGCTGCCCGTGCCTGCAATGGGCGCGCTGCCCGTCAACAGCTTCCTCCTGAGGGCTCCGAGCCGGTCCTCGTCGACACCGGGCTTGCCGCGCTCGGTTCGGAGTTCATGGATGCGCTGGAGCAAGAGATCGATCCGGAAGACCTTCGGTGGATCTGGCTCTCCCACATGGATGCCGACCATGTCGGCAATCTCGGCGGCGTGCTGGAGCGGGCGCCGAACGCCAGGGTCGTCACGAACTTCCTCGGCATGGGCAAGATGAACCTCGCGGGATTGGACGTCTCGCGCGTCCATCTGCTGGAGCCGGGAGAGCGCCTCGACCTCGCCGACCGCAGTCTCGTGCCGCTGCGGCCGCCCTACTACGATGCGCCGGAGACGATCGGCTTCTTCGATGCCACGGACCAGGTCTTCTTCGCAGCCGACAGTTTTGGTGCGCTGCTGCCCGACACAGCCGACGAAATCGATGCCGTGGACGATGAAGCGCTTCGCGACGGCCTGGTCGGCTGGTCGTCGATCGACGCGCCATGGCTGACCACGGCCAACCAGGCAACGCTTGGCCGGACGCTCAGAAGCATCGAGCGCCTGGACCCCGAATTCGTGCTGTCCGGGCATTTGCCGCTCGCGCGCTGCGGGGTGCGGCGTCTGACCGGTCACATCGAGCGCGCCTACTGCCGCGGACCCAACAGCGCGATCGATCCGCTCGCCATCGAGCACCTCGAAGCCGCCTTTGCATAACGACACCATCAGGAAGAAAGGACAAGTCCCATGACCACGCTAGAACTCGTCCGGGCGTGTCGCCGAAGTCCGGTCTCGCGCGCGTCAGCCGCATTGCTGGCTGTCGGCTCCGCCATCGCCGGGACCGTTTTGAACGGCCTTGCCGCGCTGGACCGGCAGGCGGAACTGCGCCGTGCCGAGCGCGAACTCGCCGCGATGCCGGATCACATGCTGAAGGACATCGGCATCTCGCGTGGCGCGATCCACAACCGCGTCCACGGACTTCCGGACTGAACCGGAACTGCCGCCGTCGCACCTGGATGCGACGATAGAAACTGACCTCGCCATTGCCGACGCAAGCCAGTCGCCCTCGCGGGCGGCCTGGGACCACGTGCGCCGGAGCGGCCGGTGCGGCCCGGCCGTCGGCGACCTCCAACGCATGAAAGGACCAGAGAATGAGAAACGACAGCATCATCGACATCAACCGCCGCACCGTGGAGCGCTTCCTCGCCGGGACGCACTCGCGGAACATCGCGGACGTTAACATCATCGACGAGACGGTTGCGGAAAAGATCACCTGCCACGGCTTCCCGGGCTTCTCGATCGACGATCACGAGAGCTACAAGACGTTCTTCCGTGTGTTCCGGCAATCCTTCACCGACATGGACTGGACCGTCCATGCGCTGGTGGCGGACGAAACCCACGTGTCCGCGCGCTGGGAGATCCATGCGACCTTCAGCGGCGACTTCGCCGGCGTGAAGGCGGACGGACGGCGCATCCGCTTCGACGGCATGGTGCTCTACCGGATGGAGCGCGGCCTCATCGCCGAGACCTGGCTGCACATCAACGAGATGGTGCTCCTGTCGCAGATCGGCGCCGTTCCGGCGCTCGGCGCCTGAGCGCCAACGGAAAGCCGGTTCGCCCCGCGGACCGGCTCTCCTCTCCCGTTTGAAAGGTTTGAAAGATGTTCGAAACGCCCATCACGCGCGACTTCGGTCTCGCGACTCCCATCGTCAATGCCGGAATGGCCATGATCGCCCGGCCCGAGCTCGCCGCGGCGGTCAGCAACGCCGGAGGGCTGGGCACCATCGGCTGCGACATCAGCCCGCCGGACGTCCTGCGCGACCTCGTTCGCGAGACCCGCAGCCTCACCGACCGACCGTTCGGCGTCGATCTCATCGGCGACTTCGTCACCGGCGAACACATCGACGTCGTGATTGAGGAGCGGGTCGCGCTGGTGATCTTCTTCTGGACGCTGCCCGACGCGGAGCAGGTCCGGCGCATAAGGGCGAGCGGGACGAAGGTCTGGATCCAGGTGGGAAGCGTGGCCGAAGCCGACGACGCCGTCGCGCTCGGCATCGACGCGCTCATCGTCCAGGGTGCCGAGGCGGGCGGGCACAACCGTTCCGAAGCCTCCTCCATGACCCTGTTCCCGCGGCTGCGGCGGCTCCATCCGGACCTGCCGATGCTGCTGGCGGGAGGCGTGGTCGATGGTGTCACCATGGCGGCGGCGCTCGTGCTCGGGGCGGACGCCGTCTGGTGCGGCAGCCGCTTCCTCGCTGCCGCGGAATCCGCGGCTCACCCGGACTACAAGCACCACGCCCTCAAGGCCGACGTCGGCGACACGGTCCTGACGTCCATCTACGGACCCGAGTGGCCCGGCCAGCCGATGCGCGCGATCCTGAACGAGGGTGCGCGTGTGGCAATTGGCGGGCATGCCGACGATGTCCACGAGGCCTCGAGTGCGGCCGTCGGAACGACGCTGCTCCACGGTCAGCGAATTCCGCTGTCGCGATACAGCGCGATCCTCCCCACGCAGGACTTCGACGGAGACATCGAGCAGACTTGTCTGACCGCTGGACAGAGCGTGGGCAACATCGACCGGGTGATGCCCGCGGCGGAGATCCTGCGGACAATGACAGAGGAAGCGACTGAAGCGCTTGCAAGATTCGCAGAGCGGGCGATTGCGTTGTGATCGCAGGAGTCAGTTGGGAGGTTGGCGACTACACAAGTCACCACGGCTTCGGATACTTTATGGCTTCCAGTGGCCGAGTTGCCTCAATCCGCTCAGATTGTCCCATTCCGCCCATGCTTCGGCGATCCTGCCGTCTTCGATCCTGTAGATCGCGATGTAGTCGGCAGTCAGCCTCTTGCCAGATGGCGCAAGGTCGTCGAGGTAGCCAAACTGCGTTCCGGTAAACCGGTGCCGGACGGCCACCTTGTTGCCATCCACGAGCATTTCTTCGATCGTCTCGCGGCGTCGGGGAAGGTTTCGAACTCCCTCTGAAGGAACTCGATCAGGTCGGCGCGGCTGAGAACCGGCCGCTCCCCAGCGGCGGCGCTGTGTCGGGGGAAGTCCTCTGTCACGACATCGCCGACGGCACGCCAGTTCCTCTCGTTGATCGCGTCGACGAAAGCGCGCACCAGCATACGTGCGTCGGATGTGATCGCCATGCCGGACCTCCAAATGTTTCGAATTGCCGCGGGCGGAGGGCCTTGCCTCCGCCCGGAGTGACATTCTAGCCTTCGGCATCCACTCCATAAATCGCGTCGCGGAGTTCAGCCGGGAACTCGCCGATGACGCCTGCGACGGAGGTGTTGGTCAGGACGACGACCGTCAACTTCTCGGCCGGGTCCACGAACCAGTGGCTTCCCAGCGCCCCGCCCCACTGCCAGGTGCCTACCGTCTGCGGCGTTGCGGCCGCCTGCGGATCGAGAAGCACGGCGGCGCCGATGCTGTGACCCCAGCCTTCACCCTCCGTCCATGCCCGCAGTTCCCCGATCACGTGCTTTCCGAACGCCAGGGCGGAAGCCTCCTCAAGGATCGGCCCGCCGCCGGTCCGGATCGCCTCTAGGAACCGCAGGTAGTCGGCGGCCGTGCCGCTCATACCCCCGCCGCCTGATGGATGGGCGTCCGGATCGGTGGCGCGTCCGGGGTAGACCCTCACGCCGGTTCCGAGCGGAATTTCGTCTCCGGCGTCATTCATTCGCACCGCCCTGCCGTCTCCGTCGCGATAGGCCGCCGACAGCCGCACCGGGTCTTTCACGAGGAAGGTCGTATCCGTCATGCCGAGCGGTCCCATGAAGTAATGAGCCACCGCATCGGGAAGCGTCATCCCGGAGACTTCCTCGATAACCGCGCCGAGCACGTCGGTGGACAGCGAGTACCGCCATTCCGTTCCCGGCTCATACACCAGCGGGATTGAAGCGAGCCTGCGCATGCTCTCCTCAAGCGACAGCGCCCCTGTATCATCCAGCCCTTCCGAGATCAGGCCCGATCGGTAGGGGCTCTCGTCCGGCTCGAGGAAGCTGTAGCTCAGTCCGGACGTGTGCGTCATCAATTGGCGGATCGTGATGTCGGGTCGACGACCGTCTGGCAGTGCCGGCGTGAAGTAGGGCAGCCACTGCGCGACCGTGTCGTCCAGCGAGAGCCTTCCTTCCTCCATCAATGCCAAGGCCGTCGCCGAAACGATCGCCTTTGTCATGGACGCGTGCCGAAAGATCGTGTCCTCCGCCACGGGCTTGCCAGCCTCGCGGTCTGCGAACCCAGCGGCTCGGCGATAGATCACCTCGCCGTCTTTTGCGATCATGGCGACGGTTCCGACTATGCGCTCGGCATCGACCCAGCGGTCGATCACGGCATCCACGCGCCGGGTCAATGCGTCGTCCGCCAGCGCCGGAGCCTGCGAGGCCACCGCCGCCGCAATGCCTGCCGCAGCGATCGCGGTGAGATGCTTCCGATCTCGGAGTTCGGTCCAGGTCTTCATCTGTCTCTTCCTTCTCGTCTTGAGGATTGCCTCAGTACGAGAAGGCCTAGGTGTCGCGGCGTACGACCGCGAGTGACAAATTGGACAGAAACGGGGCTTTCGTGCCAGCTTGGCAGCATGAGCCCAGTCGCCCCGCCCCCGGTCGCCGTCAGTCTGCTGGCGCTGCCTGAGACAACGCCGGCGACCTTCTACGGCCTGCTCGAGGTCTTTCGGGCCGTAGGCTCGGCTTGGACTGAACTGACCGGCGAGCCAGCGGCTTGCCGCCGGTTGGAAGTCAGCATGGTTGCGCGCGACACTCAGCCCTATGCCTCGCCCGTCGGCCCGCCGATCGCCCCTGGGAAGGCGCTGGGAGAAGTCAGTAGGGCCGATGTCCTCATCGTTACCGATCTTGCTCTGGCGCCAGACTTCGACGGCTCCGCCTGGGCACGGGAAGCGGCCTTCCTTCGGGAACAATTCGACGCCGGTGCGATGATATGCTCCGTCTGTACCGGATCGCTGCTGCTGGCCGAGGCGGGTCTGCTGGACGGCATCGAAGCGACCACCCATTGGGGCGCCATCGAGCTCCTTCGATCGCGCTATCCGAAGGTGTTGCTGCGGCCAGAGCGCATCCTCTGCCCCGCGGGACCGGAGCATCGAATTGTCACAGGAGGGGGCCCGGCTGCCTGGGAGGACCTCGCGCTCTATCTGATCGCCCGCTTCTGCGGCGAGAAGGAGGCACGCAGGATCTGCAAGGTCTTCTTGCTTGGTGACCGTTCGAGCGGCCAGCTTCCCTTCGCCGCGATGGGTCGGTCGCGCAGCCATGAGGACGCCGTGATCGGCCGCTGCCAGGAATGGCTTGCCGACAACTACGCCCGACCGTCCCCCGTGGCGACGATGACGGCATCCTCCGGTCTCCCGGAGCGCAGTTTCAAGCGGCGGTTCAAGTCCGCCACCGGTTATACGCCGATCGACTATGTCCAGGCCCTCCGTGTCGAAGAGGCCAAACAGCTCCTCGAGACCACGCACGCTCCTGTGGAGGAAATCGCCCTTCTGGTCGGCTATGAGGACCCAACCTTCTTCCGAAGGCTCTTCAAGCGACGAACTGGTGTAACCCCGGCGCGGTACCGCCAGAAGTTCCAGTCGGTCACCCGCCCGCCGCCTCCTACACCATCAGCAGGGACACAGCCAAGCGACGTGACGGCTGGCGGAGTGCTCACTCCGAGCCCACCACCTCGATAGGGGTGCCGCCCCTCCGAAAGTCTGCCAAGGATCGGCGACATCTGAACCCCAGGGCCAATTCCATGTTGCAGCGCGCAATTGCCTACTACCGTGTCTCGACCCAGCGGCAGGGTCGCTCAGGACTGGGCCTTGAGTCGCAGCGTGCCGCCGTCCAGCAGTTCGCCGCAGCACAGGGCTGCGATATTCTCGACGCCTTCACCGAGGTGGAAACCGGCAAGGGATCCGATGTGCTCGAGCGGCGACCGGTACTGGCTGCTGCACTCGCCCCTGCTCATCGATTCGAATCTGCCCGTGGTGCAATCAAATCAATCCGTATCCCGCAGCAATGTCGGCTTCCACGCAGCGACCAAGTCAACCTGAAGGTCCGGAACGGAGGCGCAGTCTCGACGTTCTGCTATCGGACTACCTCGCGGGGGAGTTCTCGTTCTCGGGGACGATTGCCTGCTCAGAAATGGTCTTCCACGTGTCCACTTCTGCTTCCTGATCCGACCAGAGGAGTGAGACAGGTTCGAGGAAATCGATGCTTCCACCCTGGCGTTTGCCATCGAGTATGGCTTCCACAATTCTGGGCGAGAGCAGGGTCAGGCCGAGCAGGCGGGTGACGTAGGAGCGGCTGATCCCTTCCTGACGCGCCAGGTCGGCGATGGTGGCGAACTCCCCAGATTCGAGCATCCGTTTCCAGCGGAAGGCGCGGGCAAGCACCTTCACTAATGTGTTATCCGTCCGGCGCGGCTGGGTGGCGCCGTCGGGCATCTGCATCTCCTTGCGACCGCCACGCTTCACCATGCGGAACGGGACGTGGAGCGTGATGGTCTCAGGCAAGGATGTACCGTGGTTCATGCGGCGCACTCCAGGGCACTGCCCCGCATCTCGCGCGCGAGACCAGTCAGTCCGTCGATGCGGAGCCGGACATTCAGGCTCTCGGTGCCGATGTCGACCCGTTCGACCAGCAGCGCCACTATGCGCGCCTGCTCGGCAGGAAAGAGTTCCTCCCACAGCGGATCGAGTTGGTGCAGCGCGGCGCGGGCATCAGCCTCGGTGATGTCGTCGGCATGGATGCGAGCACCCTTCCACGTCCCGGCCACGATCTCGGGCTGGCGGAACACGGCGCGGAGCTGGTCGATGACTGCCGCCTCGATCTCGCCCGCCGGCATGCGGCCCACCGAACATGATCCGGCACCGTGCTTGAGCACGGTCTGGCTGACGTAGTAGCGGTAGAGCCTGCCGCCCTTGCGGGTGTGGGTCGGAGAAAACGCCGCGCCGTCGGGGCCAAACAGCAACCCCTTGAGGAGGGCAGGGGTATCGGCGCGCGTACGGGCGGCGCGCTTGCGGGGGCTCTCCCGCAGGATGGAATGCACCTTGTCCCACACATCGCGGTCGATGATCGCATCGTGCTCGCCGGGATAGCTGTTGCCTTTGTGGACGACCTCTCCGATGTAGGTGCGGTTGTTGAGCATCCGGTAGATCGACTTCTTGTCGATCACCGTTCCGCGCGAGGTGCGGATTTTTCGCTCCGCAACTTCTCGCGCCAACTGCGTACCTGAACCGATCTCCAGAAACCGGCCGAAGATCCAGCGGACCTGTTCGGCGTGATCCTCTTCGACCAGCAGCTTTCGGTTCTCAATCCTGTAGCCGAAGGGCGGGTAGCCGCCCATCCACATGCCTTTCATGCGTGAAGCCCGGAACTTGTCGCGGATGCGCTCGGCGGTGACTTCGCGCTCGAACTGGGCGAAGGACAGCAGGATGTTCAACGTTAGCCTGCCCATGGAGGTGGTGGTGTTGAACGATTGCGTCACCGAGACGAAGGTCACGCTGTTCCGGTCGAACACATCGACCAACTTGGCAAAATCCATCAGCGAGCGGGAGAGGCGGTCGATCTTGTAGACGACCACGACGTCGACCAGCCCTTCCTCGATATCCTGAAGAAGCCGCTGCAGGGCAGGGCGCTCAAGTGTCCCGCCCGAGATGCCGCCGTCGTCATACTGATCTCGGACGAGCACCCAGCCTTCGGACCGCTGGCTGACGATGTACGCTTCGCAGGCATCGCGCTGGGCGTGGAGCGAATTGAACTCCAGTTCCAGCCCCTCCTCGGAGGATTTCCGGGTGTAGACCGCGCAGCGGAGCTTTCGGACAACAGGGGCTGTCATGCTGTCCTCCGGTGGTTCTTCAGGCCGAAGAAGACCCATCCGTTCCAGCGCGTGCCGGTGATGGCGCGCGCGATGGCCGACAGGGACTTGTAGGGCCGCCCCTGCCACTCGAAACCTGTGGCTGTGACGGTGACGATCTGCTCGACGCCCTGCCACTCGCGCAACAGCCTGGTGCCGATGATTGGGCGGTCGCGATCGAGGCGCATGGTGCGCTTCTTCTTGCCGCCGCCGTCGAGTTCCTCGCCCAACCGCTCCAGCCGCCGGACCGCCTCCGGCTTCAGCCCGCCATAGGTGAGTTCCTGAATTCGATAGGCGAGGCGGCTTTCGAGATAGCGGCGGTTGAAGACGGGCGGTTCGGCTTGAAAGAGGTCGCGCCACTGCTGCTTCAATTCCGGCGTCGAACTCGTCTTCAGCGCCGCCAGCTGGGCCGGGATCATGTCGGTCATAGCATTCTCCGTTCGTCGTTTGCGAACGGACCACCGCTCTGGCGGAGGCTGAAGTCCAGCGAACTGTTCTCCGAACCGGCAACTACACCGCTTGACTGTCGCGCCCGGAGACGAACCAGACCCGCGGCGAGTATCGCGCAGAGTTCGTGGCGCCGTTCCGCGGGTGAAAGGCGATCCGGGGCGAGGGGGTTCGGACCGGACTTCCAACTGTTCGCGGAGTTGTACATGACGACACGCTTACCGAATGCCACCTCCAACTCCACTCTACCGCGAAGAGGCAGGTAGCGGTGCGTACGTGTGGGTAAGTCAGCGTGTAAGCGGTGGAAACTGCTCGCGAATCTAGCGACAAGGAAAGTGTTCCTCTATACTGTTGCCATGAATCGAAACAACGAACCTGCTTCGAAATTCGCGTTCCTCGATCAAACGGAACTGGCAGCCCGATGGCGGCTCAGCCCAAGGACGCTGGAGCGCTGGCGCTGCTTTAAAACCGGTCCCTGCTTTTTTAGGCTTGGGGGCAAGGTGCTCTACTCGACCGAAGATGTACTTGCCTTCGAGCGGCGCCGCCGCGCCGAGACACATTCCTCCATCATCGGCCGGTGGTGAGATCCATGGCCGATGTGAACCTAGATGCTCACGCTGACGACGCTGCACATCCGCGACTTTCGGCGGAACTCACCACGCTTATGACCCAGCTCTTCTCGGCGGGTTTTTCCCTACTGCCTCTGGGTGGTTCGAACGGCAAGAAGCCGATCGTGGAATTCAAGGGAAGAAAGCGGCTTCCGCTCGGGGTGATCGTGAACCGGATGGCGGCGGGGGGCAGCCTGACCTATGGCATCCGGCTGGATGGGCTTCTTGTGATCGATGTGGACACAGACACGCCCGAAGCGCGCGCTTACGTGGAGCACCGTTTCGCTGCATCCGGCGCCCGCACGCGGACGAAAAGAGGCTTTCATCTCTACTATCAGTTTATCGATGGCAAGCCGCCGAAGGCAGTCCGCCTCCCAAACATCGCCATCGACTTCAAGACAGGAAGGAATTCGGTGAACTCTGGGGCGCAGACTACTCGCGCTTCTCCGTGTCGCGGCAGGTCGTCGACTACATGTTGGCCGAAGGCCACATCGTCCCTTTGTCGCTGTGTCTGCTTCTGGAATCCAACCACCGACACAAAGGGGATGTCCGTTTTGCGGTCGTTCCCAATGCCCTTATCCTATCGGGCGCCCTGAAGATCGGACGCCGCCAGATCTATGACGCGATCGAGGTACTGCTGAAGT
The DNA here is from genome assembly GCF_040839445.1 of Aquibium pacificum. NCBI lineage: Bacteria > Pseudomonadati > Pseudomonadota > Alphaproteobacteria > Hyphomicrobiales > Phyllobacteriaceae > Aquibium > Aquibium pacificum. The sequence goes on from NZ_JBDPGJ010000003.1 coordinate 363,376, forward strand.
TCCGCCTGCTGGAGCGATGTGGTGATCGAGCGAGCAGGCGCCATCCTTATCAGTATCGCCTTACCGCATGCAGGAGGGGAGAGGAGGAGAGAGAGGTCTGTACTTACATTGGTGTCCTCTGGGGATACACAAAATCTGGCACGGCCGGGAGAGGCAGCTGCATGAAGAGGTTATCTGTCAAACTCACAACTGACGGGAATGAGGTGGCTCACGGAGTGGTCATCGACTGGTGCGTTCCGTTCGCGCGCAAGGTCCTTTCGAGGCTGCACGAGTACGATGACGCATGGCCGCGTTCTGCCAAGCCCGGAATTGTGATCAGTATGTCTACGGCCGCCGACGGCTCGATCGTCGGTGACGCCTCCGACGTCCGGCGGTCGGAAGAGCGCCGGGCCATCCTGGATGTCCTGCGCACCGGTCTGTGGCCGATGACACCCTCGGATGTCGCCGCCGCTCTGGGCAAATCATCCGGTTCCGTCAAGAAGATGATGTTCGTGATGGCGAACGCCGGTGAGATAAGGCGCCAGTCTCGCGGTCTCTATGTCCTGGCAATCCCCGGTAACCTTGGTAACAGCGGTAACCCATGCGAAAATTCTCATGAAAATCAGGTGGATGATGAGTGGCAGGGAGGTTACCGCCATGATCTGCCCCGGTAACTTCGGCTCCGTGCGGTAACCGGGAGCAGGGAACAGGTTACCAAGGTTACCGCTGCTCCAATGGTCGGTAACCTTCTCGACATGAACAAACTCAACAGGTTGGGCTACCCCAGTTACCAAGTTACCAAGGTTACCGGGGGTGGCGGAGGACCAACCCAGGGCTACTCGGGCCCAGCCAGGGCTACTTTGCTTCGGTGGGATCTTGTGGATGGGAGAATTCGCGAATTTCGCATCATCCGCATTCCCGCGCCGCCGTGCATCATTCCGCCGTGGTGCATTCCTTGCCTACGATCATGCATCCCTCCGCTGCGGTCCTTCATTCCTGCTCCGGCTCTGTCACCTCGATCTTGCCAACGGTCGCGTCCGCCGCGCAATTCCTGCAACGAGCTCTAAGTCGGCCCAGCCTGCCTGACGTCGCGCCGGCCGACCAGGAACCAGGTCAGCATCCGCCCCTTGCCCTTGATGTCGACCGCCCCCCGCGGCTCGAGGCGGAAGTACTGATCGAGCCGCGCGGCCATCGCCTTCGGCACTTGGATGCGGCCTGCTTCGCCGGTCGTTTCCATTCGCGCGGCGAGGTTCACCGCGTCGCCCCAGACGTCGCAGAAGATCTTCTTCGTGCCGACGACGCCGGCCACGACGGGGCCGCCGGCGATACCGATACGCATCGGCACGGCACGTCCGAGGGGGTCGCGCAGGTTTTGCGCCGCGTCTCGCATGGCCAGGGCGAAGTCGGCCAGCGCCTCTGCATGGTCGCCCCGCGCTGCTGGCACGCCGCTGACCACCATATATGCGTCGCCCGTCGTCTTGATCTTCTCCAGCCCGTGTCGTTCGACCAGCAGGTCGAATTCGGAATAGGTTCGGTTGAGGAAGGCGACCAGCTCGTCCGGCGAAAAGTCGCCGGTGAGCGTAGTGAAGCCGGCCATATCGGCGAACAGCACCGAGGCGTCGTCGAATCGGTCGGCGACGACGCCGTTGTCCTTGAGGCGAGCGGCGATTGGGGCCGGCAAGATGGAGAGAAGCAGCGATTCCGATCGCTGGAACTCGCGCTCCGCTGTCGCCTCGGCGCTCGCGAGTTGCCGCAGTACATAGACCATCACCGTGAAGAGCAGTACCGTGTTGATGACCGCGCTTGTGACGAAACTGCCCCAGAACTGGACTTCTGGCGAGACCAGCCCCGTGTCGTAGGGCGCGACAAGGCGCAGCATGATGAGCAGGCCGGCCGCAACAGCGCCGGCGAGGGCGGCAAGCACGATATGCTCGGTGCCGATCAGCAGCACAAAGAGCGCCGTCGCGGTCAAATAGAACATGTCGCTGCCGCCACCGGTGCCGATCTGGTAGGCAGAGCGGAAGATGGCCCAGTAGGCAAATGCGAGAAACACCAACGGGGCAGCCAGCGGGCTTAACCGGTGCAACAACGGCAGCGCGGCGAATGCGGCGGCGATGCCGGCGTTCGTCAGCCCGCGCGTGAACATCCCGGGCGCTGGATCGAGCATGCGCAGGATCGCAAAATATCCCGCCTGTGCTGCACAAATCCAAGCCGCGATGTTCATGGCGCGCAGCCGACGAGCGACCTTTTCCGGGTAGCCCTTGGTGCCGAACGCGATGTTCGGGACCCAACGCATCGATGCGTCTCCGCGACCTGCAAGGGCCAATTTCTCCATCGTCGGCCGGCGTTGGTCAAGCTGCCCGTTGCGGAGATCAGTGGGTCGCGTCGGAAGACGCAGGTGAGCTCGTGGGATCCGCCAAACGTTTCGGCCAGAACCCGGGAGAGCCGGAGCTTCCTGCTGCATCGAAAGCGGGATGGCCGCGAACATCTCGGACTGAACTTCGCCATCCCCAGCCGCTGAGTATCAGCGCCGAAGCAACCGGACTAAGCCGTGTGACGCACGTGAATGTCATGCCTGTCGTAGCTTGGCTGAGATGGTATCGTCTCGCTTGGCATGTGGAACCAGGGTGACCGCATGGCGGGTCAAAACTTCGGGCGACCTTCATCCCTGGACCGGTGCAGCCAGCATGCACAGATCTTTTTCCCGCCTATGAAGGAGCGCGGGGCCAGGAAGGCCATGACCCAGTGCGGCGGACCCTCCTACGAATCTTCCGACAAGGACCGGAGGGCAGTACCAGGTATTGTGCGGCAGCACGTCGCTGATAGTGCGACGCGCCCATGGTAGGCGCCGTCACTGTCGGCCGTGCGCAGCGCCATGCCGACGGTTCCACCGGCCTGTGGCATCAGAGGTTGCCACGCCCCGGTTGCCCGCCGATCAGGACCGCTGGCAGCGCCAAGGAAAAATTTTGGGGCGGCATCTTGAACGGAATTTTTCCCGTTCCCAAATCGATTTCCGTCGAGGCCAAGGAGGCTCGACAGAACAGGCACCGCAAGTGCCCGGTGCCCTTGTACCCATGTTGCTTCAAGGAGGATATGGCTATGAGAACTATCGACTTCGCACCCTTCTACCGCGCCACGGTAGGTTTCGACCGCCTCTTCGATATGCTCGACAACAGTGCGCGCCCCGACTGGCCGCCCTACAACATCGAGAAGAAGAGCGACAACGAGTATCGCATCTCCATGGCGGTCGCCGGCTTCGGTCCTGAGGAGATCGAACTGACGCAGCACGGCCCAGAGCTCCTGGTGACGGGCCAGAAGATGGTCGAACAGGACGAACGGCAGGTCCTTCACCAAGGCCTCGCGCTCCGGAACTTCAAGCAGACGTTCAAGCTCGCGGACCACGTAAAGGTGGCGGCCGCGCATCTGGAGAACGGCCTGCTTTCGGTCGACCTCGTGAGGGAGGTCCCCGAGGAGATGAAGCCGCGCAAGATCGAGATCGGCGCGTCCGTTGGCACCCTGAAGCAGGACAGCCAGCGCAAGCAGATCGATCACGAGCCGGAGCGGCAGAAGAACGCCGCCTGACTGTTCCCTGGACTGCAGCCGCCTTCTTCCGGGGAGGCGGCGACAGCGGAGATCGGAGATGGAAAACGAACTTCATGTCCCGGACGGGAATCGATGTGCGCGCCAGATGTCGGGTCTCGCTGCGCATCTGGACGACATTCTCAACCATCCTCACCTGACGAAGGCGGAAAAGCGCGCCGTCCTCGCTTCGTGGGCTTCCGACGCAAGAGCGGTTGAAGGAGCGCCTGCGCTGCGCCAGCTCGATAGCGGCGCGGTCGTCGATGTCAGAGATATCATTCAAGCGCTGAAATCTCTCGATGAACCGGAGCCGCTTCAGGCGCGGGAGTCGCGCTGGGCGCTGGCTGTCGTTCGCCAAAGGATGCAGCCTCGCCGGCCGCGCGGCATGAACCGACTGCAGGGGAAGGACGATGATGACGACCCTCCGCCCTGCCCAGCTTTGGCGGCACTCCCGGTCAAGATGTCTTTCGTCCGGGCCTGCAGCGAGTATAGCAATAGAGGTGTCCGCCTGCGCGCAGCGGCCTGAGATCAGGTAGTGACTGCACGCGAGGTAGACCGCAGATAATTGCGGACTGCCGAAAGTGAAGGCGAAGGGCCGTGCGGCCGGCGGGAAGGCCTACGCGGTACAAACTTCGATCAGGCACTTGCCCGCGGGCACCGACTCGAGCGTGACCGGACGAATGAGGCAGGAACCGGCAGCGGTCTCGCCATCGTGAAGGAAATTTCCGACGCTCAGGGTTGGAAGGTATTCTCATGCGACCACCGCCGCACCGGCTCGAGCATTTGCCTGCTCTTGCCGCGTTGCCCACGAGAGACCTGATATCGAGCGGTCATGCGAGAGACTGCGGATGACCGCTTCGACCGCAGACGCCTGGCCTTTTTACCGACCTCGAATATTGCTCCGGTTCGTCAGCTATCCGTCGAGGAGATCCAAGACCAAACCGTCCGCTGTCGGCCCCAGACCCGTCGGAAGATCAGTTGGCGAGGCTGCGTACGAAGGAACAGGTCGAGCGTGCAGTTCGCATTTTGCGTAAACCGAAGTGTCAGATCCTAGGCATTCCTCTTGGCCGCGTCGTACGTTTCTGCGCGGCGATGCGGAACGGAGCGTTCGGTCCGCCGTAGCCGCGATAGGGGCCCCGCCGCTCGACGATCTCGAAGAAGAAGCCCTCGCCAAAGTTCTGACTGTAGAACTGAAAGAACTCGCCGGTCTCGTCGCGGTCGTAGAGGATGTCGAACGCGCGCAGCCGCTCCGTCTGCTCCGGAGCGAGACCGAGGCGGGCCTCCAGGTCGTCGAAGTAGTTCGGCGATATCTTCAGCGGCATGAAGCCGTTCTCGCGCAGTCGCGCCGCGGTGGCGAAGATGTCATCGGTTGCGAAGGCGAGGTGCTGCACGCTCGACCCGAAGGTTTCCGCGATGAAATGGCCGGCCAAAGTCTTGCGGTTCTCGGCCCCGTTGAGGGTAAGCCGCAACGCACCGTCATCGCTCTCGATGACCTGGCTGCGCACAAGGCCGGACGGGTCGACGACGTCGACCATGGGCGATTTCCGCGTCCTGAAGATCGATGTGTAGAAGAGCAGCCAGGTCAGCATCTCCTCGTAGTTCATCGTCTGCGCGATGTGGTCGATGCGCGACAGCCTCGCGGACCCGTGCGGCGCTGGTGCGAGCGGCTCGAACTCGACGTCCCACACGTGCGCCGTCCGCCCGTCGATAAAGTAGATCACGCCGCCGCCGACGCCCCTGATGGCGGGGATGGCGAGTTCACCCGGCCCGTGGCGCTGTTCGAAGGTCTCCGCGCCCAGCGCGCGGGCACGCTCAACTGTCGCGACCGCGTCCGCGACACGCAAGCCGATCGCATAGGCCGACGTGCCGTGGACGATATAGGAGGAGTGGGCGAAGCCGTCGCGCTCGGTGTTGACGACGAGGTTGATGCCGCCCTGGCGGTAGAGCGTGACCTCCTTGTTGCGGTGACGGGCGACCGCGGCGAAGCCCATCGCCTCGAACAGCCTGCCCAGCTCCTCTGCCTCCTGCTCGTCGGCGGCGAACTCGACGAACTCCACGCCCTGCGCCTCGATGCGGTCCGGGATGTCCGGGACCTCGATGGCCATAGCCGGCTCCAGCCGGGCAACCTGGTCCATCAGGTAGATCAGCGACCGCCGCCCATCGACCGAGATCGACCGCGGCGAGCCGCCGCGAAACTGGTCGTTAAAGATTTCGAGCGACAGCGGCCCGTCATAGCCCGTCGCCGCAACGGCCCGCATGAAGTCCGTCACGGCCAGGTCGCCCTCGCCGGGCATGCTGCGGAAGTGGCGGGACCAGTAGAGCAGGTCCATGTCGATGCGGGGCGCGTCGGCGAGCTGGACGATGAAGATCCGGTCGCCGGGTATCGCTCGGATCGTGTCAGGATCGATTTTCTTCGCCAGGGTATGGAAGGAATCCAGGATGAGCCCGATGTTCGGGTGGTCGGCGCGTCGCACGATCTCCCAGGCGTCGCGGTGGTCGCTCACGTGCCGTCCCCAGGCGAGCGCCTCGTAGCCGACACGCATCCCCCGCCTGGCCGCCCGTTCTCCGAGCTCGCGAAAATCAGCCGCCGCGCGGTCGATGCCGCCGAGCGACAGCGGCGACACGTTCGAGCAGACCAGCATCAGGTCCGTACCGAGTTCCGCCATCAGGTCGAACTTGCGCTCGGCGCGATCGAAGGTCCGCGTGCGGTGCGGCTCCGGCATTCCCTCGAAATCGCGAAACGGCTGGAACAACGTGATTTCGAGGCCATGGTCGCGGACCATGCGGCCGACCTCGGCTGGCGTGCCGTCGAAGGCGAGGAAATCGTTCTCGAAGATTTCGACGCCATCGAAGCCGGCCGCGGCGATCGCCGCCAGCTTCTCGCGCAGGTCGCCGCTGATCGAGACGGTGGCGATCGAGGTTTTCAAGGTCCGCCGCCTTCGATCATGTCGACCAGCGCCCGCACCGCAACCGGATAGCCCCGCGGGCCGAGCCCGGCGATGACCGCCGTGGCTGCCTTCGAGACCAGCGAATGATGGTAGATCTCCTCGCGGCGGTGGATGTTGGAGATGTGCAGCTCGATGATCGGCCCGGAAAACATCTTCAGCGCATCGAGCAGCGGAATGGAGCGGAAGGACAGGCCGGCGGGATTGATGACGATGCCTGCGCCCTCGTCGATGGCCTCGTGCACCCAGTCGACCAGCTGGTGCTCCGCGTTCGTCTGAAGAAAACGGATCGGCCGATCCGCGGCTGCCTCCCGGCACATCGCCTCGATCTGGCCCAGCGTCGTCGTGCCGTATATCTCCGGTTCGCGCTTGCCGAGACGGTTGAGGTTCGGCCCGTTGAGGACGTAGATCGGCTTCATGGTCTATCCCTGGTATCCGAGGAGGCGAGGCAGCCAGAGCACGAGGTCCGGCACGAAGGTGATGAGTGCGAGCGCGACCAGCATCGACATCAGGAACGGCATCGTGTCCCGCACCAGATCGCGCAGCGGCACTTCGGCGATGCGGGTCATGATGAAGAGCAGGAGGCCGTAGGGCGGCGTGATCAGGCCGATCATGATGTTGACGACGACCATCACCCCGAAATGCACCATGTCGACGCCGAGCGCCTGTGCCGTCGGGATCAATACGGGAATGATGACCAGCAGGATTGTGGTGCCTTCCAGGAGGCAGCCCAGCAGCAGCAGCACGACGTTGACCAGGATCAGGAATCCGGTCGGCGACAGGTCCCAAGCCCGCAGCAGGACGGCGAGGGACTGCGGAATGTTCTCCACCGTCACGACGTAGTTGAAGACCAGCGCGCCGGCGATCAGCATGCCGATGGAGGCGGTGGTTCGGGCGCTATTGAGCACCGAGCGGTAGAACTCGCCGAAGCTGACGCTTCGGTAGAGCACCACCGAGATCAACAGGGCATAGGCGGCCGCGATGGCCGCAGCCTCGGTCGGCGTGGTCGCCCCCGAATAGATGCCGCCCAGAAGCACGACGGGCATCATGAGGGTGGGCAGCGCGCGCCAGGTCACGCGCGGCAGTTCGCGCAGCGGCGTTGGCCGTTCGACCGGAAACCCCTTCCGCCGCGCGTCGAAGACCACGATCACCATCTGGGCGAAGGCCATCAACAGGCCGGGAACGACGCCTGCCAGGAACAGGTAGCCGATCGAAGCGTCCGAAACGAGTGCGTAGATCACCATCGGGATCGAGGGCGGGATGATCGGTCCGATCACGGCGGTTGCGGCGGTCAGTGCGGCGGCATAGCTCGCCGGATACTTTCCGTCCTTGGTCATCAGCAACTGCATCATCTTCCCAGTGCCGGCGGCGTCGGCGATGGCCGAGCCCGACATGCCGGCGAAGATGATCGACTGCAGGATGTTGACGTGCGCCAGCCCGCCGCGGAACCGGCCGACGACCGCGTTGCAGAAGGTCATCAGCCGGTCGGTCATCGAGCCGATGTTCATCAGCTCCGCTGCGAGGATGAACAGCGGCACGGCCAGGATGATATAGTTGGAATACATCCCGTTGAGGAACTGCTCCGCAGCCGTTCCCATGTCGAGGCCCGCGAGCGCGAGGTAGAGGATCGAGCCCGCGATCATCGAATGGCCGATCGGCAGGCCGAGCAAGGCGAGCGCCGTGATGGCGATCAGCGACAGCGAGAAGGGGCTGGCCAGGTTCATACGCCGGAACTCGCCTTCGTCGGGTCGAGCCGGTCGGTTTCATCGCCTCTGAGCGCGTGGAAGCCGAGCCAGAGATAGCGGAGAATGCTGGCCACGACGAAGACGATGTAGATCGAGAAAAGCCAGTCGAAGCGTATCTTGAGATAGGCGGTGCTCTCGACCTTCATGAAGGTGACGTAATCGAGGACGGCCGGGAACGACATGCCATAGAGCACGATCAGTGCCGCGGCCGATACCAGCGTCATTGCGCGCCGCGTGCGGGGCCCGACCCCGCCATAGATCAGGTCGAAGCGGATCTCCTCCTCCTCGCGCACGACGAAGGCCGCGCCGAAGAGCACGATCCAGATCCACAGGACGACGCTGATCTCGTTGGTCCAGCCGATCGGCAGGTTGAGAACGTAGCGGAACGTGATCTGGAGCAGGAAGGCAGCGAACATCGCAACGAGCATCGCCGCGAGCAGGTTTTCGGCCCTCCGGTAGAGCCATGCGCCGAGGGGCGCCCATCCGCTGGCCATCAGGTCATCCTCCGGAGAAAGTGCCGCCGGAAGATCTGCTTCCGGCGGCGGCGGCCGCGTCGAACCTCAGAGGGCGTTTATCTTGTCGACCATGCCGGCAGGCCACGCCTTGGCCTGTTCGGAAGCGAGATACTTGTCCTGCACGTGCTTGCGGAAGGCGGCGACGTCCGGCTCGTAGATATTCAGGCCCTTGGACTTGAAACTTTCCGCCAGTTCCTTCTCGCGGGCGAGGTGCTTCTCGGTAGAGAAGTCGATGGCCTTGTCGGCGGCGGCCTGGAACGTCGCCTGCTTCTCCGCGCCCATGTCGTCCCACACCTTCTTGGAAACGGAGAGCAGGTCGTAGCCGACGAGGTGCGAGGTCAGCACGATCTGGCTCATCACCTCGTAGAACTTCATGTTCTCGACGTTCGGGAGCGGGTTGTCCTGTCCGTCGATCGCCCCGGTCTGCAGGCCGGTATAGACCTCTGCATAGGCCATCGGAGTGGGATTCGCCCCGAGCGCCTCGCCGAGGAACTGCCAAGCGTCGCCGCCGGGCATGCGCAGCTTGATGCCCGCCATGTCGGCCGGCGTCTTGATCTCCTTGTCGACCTTCAGGCCGACCTGGCGCACGCCGAAATAAGTCGGGCCGAGCACCTTCACGCCGAGCTGGTCTTCGGTCATCTGCTTCATCTCCGCACCGGCATCCGAGGCGAAGAAGGCCTTGAGGTGCGCCGCGTCGCGGAAGAGGTAGCCGGCGGTAAGGATCGACCAGGCCGGTATCTGCTTGGAGATATCCTGCGGGGCGATGTTGCCCATCTCCAGGTTGCCCCGCTGAAGGGCCACGAGCTCGGTTCCCTGCTTGAACAGGTTGCCGCCATAGTAGCCTTCGAACGCGAAGTCGTTGGCGATCGCGTCGGAGAACATCTTCATCATCTCGGCGCGGATGTCCTGCTCCGAGAAGACCGCCGAGAAGCGCAGCTTCGGCTTGTCCTGCGCAAACACCGGAATGGCTGCGGTAGCGCCGATCGCGGCGGCGCCGGCAAGAAACGTTCTGCGGTTGGTCATGATATTCATAGGTCTTCCTCCCTGGTTGATCGTCAAAAAGCGGTGATCCTCGCCTCGACCCTTTCCGGCAGCTTTGCGGAACGCGGGCATGCGAGATTCTTCGTACGCGGGCAGATGTGCCGGGCTTCCAGTGCGGGAGCCGAGAAGGGCGGTGGTGCCACGCGCGTCGTCATGCCGCCGCCTCGAAGTGTCTCTCCATGGCCGAAAGGTCCGCGGCGCGCCCGGTGAAGAGTTCGAAGGCGCGCGCGGCCTGCCCGATGGCCATGCCGATTCCGGGCAGGGTGCGACAACCCAGAGCCTGCGCCTGCCGCAGGAGCTCTGTCTCCTGCGGAAAATAGATGACGTCCGACACCCACTGCGACGAATGAAGATGCCGCGTGTCGAACGGCGTTCCGGGGAACTTCGCCATACCGACGGGGGTGGTGTTGACGACGCCGTCGGCGTCGGCCAGTGCGGTCCCGATGTCGGCGACGGCGAGCGCGGAGATGCCGGCGCCCCCGAGACGCGCGGCGAGGGTCCGTGCCCGGGAGACGTCGGCATCCACTATCGAGATGCGGCGCGCGCCGAGCGCCACCAGCGCGTAGGAGACCGCGGATCCGGCGCCGCCCGCGCCGACCAACACCACATGGCCGAGCGCCGCACCCGACATCGCGGCACGGAAGCTCTCTGCGTAACCCCAGCAGTCGGTGTTGTGACCGGTACGCCGCTGCCCGAACACCACGGTATTGACCGCGCCGATCGCAGTGGCGTCCGCGTCGATCACGTCGAGAAGCGGCATGACGCTCTGCTTGAACGGGTAGGTGATGTTGAGGCCGTGGAAGCCGAACAGCGCCGCCGCGTCGATTGCGGCGCGCAGGTCATCGTCTGCCAGTCCGATCGCGTCGAAGTCGATCAGGACATAGGCGCAGGAAAGGCCCAGTCGCGCCGCCTCGCGTTCATGCATGTCTGGAGACCGCGACAACTGGATGCCGCGGCCGGCAAGACCCACCAGCACGTCCGGACGGGCGCCGGGTACCGCCATGCGGCCTCGCATCAGTCCTTCGATCGCCTTCGCGATCGCGGCATTCCCCGGCATCGTTCCTCCCGGGCCGCCCGCAGACGGCTTGTCTTCGTTCGGCTCGACCCGGTAAATGGGATCCAGCCTGCATGGCACTATGTACGAAACAGTTAGTTTGTCAACGCCATGCGCCGCCGATGGGGAGTCCATGTCCGATCCGAAACCGAGCCGAAAGGACCGACCGCCGCCGAAGCGACCGCAGGATCCAGACGGGACGCGGCGCGACATCCTGGATACGGCGCTGCGCGAATTCGCCATGAACGGCCTGTCGGGAGCGCGCATCGACGAGATCGCCGCGCGGACGAAGTCCTCAAAACGGATGATCTACTACTATTTCGGCGACAAGGAGGGTCTCTACCTTGAGGCGCTGGAGAACGCCTATCGTACGGTGCGGGAGGGCGAGGCGAAGCTGGAGACCGAAGGCCTGCCCCCGCCGGAGGCCCTGCGGCGGCTGGTGGAATTCACCTTCGACCACCACCACGAGCATGAGGATTTCATCCGCATGGTGATGATCGAGAACATCCATCATGGCCAGTACCTAGAGCGGTCCGACGTCATACGGGGACTGAATGTCACGGCGATCGACAACATTGCCTCCATCTATCGCCGCGGAGTCAATTCAGGCGATTTCCGGCCGGGATTGGATCCGCTCGAACTTCACTGGCAGGTCAGCGCCCTGTGCTTCTTCAACGTCTCCAATCGGGCGACCTTCTCCAGCATCTTCGGCCGCGACATGGGGGCGCCGAACGAGCAGGCGAAGCTCCGCGAGAGCACCGTCGAGATGGTGCTTCGTTTCGTCTCGCGGTGAAGAACGTGTCGGTCGCTTGGTGGGATCGCGGTAGGACACCAACTCATAAACGGGTAGCGGTTCGCGGCGAAGGATGATTCAAGCTCCGAAAGGAGTTTGGCATGTCTCAACGCCGCTACGAACTGACCGATTTCGAATGGTCGGTCATCGAACCGCTGCTTCCCAACAAGCCGCGTGGCGTGCCGCGGGTCGATGATCGCAGGGTGCTGAACGGCATCTACTGGCGTTTGAGGACGGGATCGCCCTGGACCGATATCCCGGAGCGCTACGGCCCGGAACCACGTGCTACAATCGCTTTGTGCGCTGGCGCAAGCTGGGCGTTTGGGGCCGCATCTTCGAGGCGGTCTCGACCGCTTACGACGGTGACCTGCAATCCGTCGATTCCTCATCCATCAAGGTCCACCAACACGCCAGCAACGTCCGGCGGCCAAAAAAGGGGGTGCCGAGACCGCCGGCCTGGCACGATCCGGCACCGTCTGCATGGGGCGTTCGCGAGGAGGATTGACCACCAAGATCCACGCTCTCGTCGATGCGGCCGGCCTGCCGGTGAAGCTGAAGCTCACCGCCGGACAGGCCCATGATGGACGCAGCGCCGCCGACATGCTGAGCGGGATCGGTTCGGGCCAGGCGCTGTTGGCGGATGCGGCCTACGACAGTGACGCATTGCGTCGGCAGATGAAGGCCCAAGGCGGGTGGCTCTGCGCCAAGCCGGTGTCCTACCGGCGTCAGAAGCCGCCCTTCAGTCGCTGGCTCTACCGCTTCCGAAACGTCGTCGAGCGCTTCTTCAACCGCATCAAACACTGCCGCGCCATCGCAACGCGCTACGAAAAGCACGACGACAACTATCTCGCACCACTTCGATATAACCCAGCCCTCGTTGCGACGACTGATGAGAGAACCCAAGGTCCCGGCGCGCATGATGAAGGCAGAAAGATCAAGCTTGGCCAAGGCGATTGGAGAACATGGGACACCATCCCACCGACTTTCTCGAATCGACCGCCGTTTCGCGATGACGACGTCGATTACGTCAGGGCTTTACGCCAGGAGGACTGACTACTAGTGTCGACATAGTCGCCATCGAACTCTACGTGGCGTCTTGCTTGAACGCCCCCCACCAGGAGTATCCGAGTGTCCGGCCTTCACTATCAAATCACCGGGACCGGCCCGCTTCTGCTGCTGCTCCATCCGGTCGGCCTAGATTCGCGGTTCTGGGGTGCCATCCCCGATGCACTTGCTCAGAGGAATCGGGTCGTGACCATCGACTTTCGCGGCCACGGCAAATCGCCCGATGCCTACCGTCCGGGCCGCATGGAGACGCATGTCGATGACATAGTGCGGCTTATGGGTGAATTCGAGGCCGGACCCGCAGCCATTGTGGGCATCTCCTTTGGCGGCATGGTAGCGCAGAACCTGGCCTGCCGGCGGCCCGATCTGGTGTCGGCCCTGGTGCTTGCCGCCTGCCCTGGCGTCATTCCGCAGACCGCGCGTTCCGCGATTCTGAAGCGTGGCGCGGACGCGGAGAGTGGCGGCATGAAATCGGTGGTCGACGGGACTCTGTCGCGCTGGTTCACGCCGGATTATCTGTCGACAGAAGCGGTCGCTGATGTGCGTGCGCGGTTGCTCGCGGATTCACCTGCGAATTGGGCCGCGACCTGGGAAGCGGTGTCCGAGCACGACGCGCTCGCAGAACTTGAAGCGATTCGCGCGCCGGCACTGCTTCTTGCCGGCGAACTCGACGAGGCGACGCCGCTAGAAGCCAAGCGTGCGCTAGCGGCGGCGATTCCCGGCAGCCGGCTGGAGATACTCGCCGGCGCGCCGCACATGATGCAGATCGAATGCGGAGCCCGCCTTTCCGCATCGCTCAGCACCTTCATCGGTGAGCTGGCGGAGGGGGAGCGATGAATCCTAAGAACGGTTTGCTGCTCGTGCTGGTCGATCCCGCGCCCTCGCTCGAGGAGGAACTAAATGCCTGGTACGATAGCGAGCATCTGCCGGAGCGCGCGTCCCTACCCGGTTTCGTATCGGCACGGCGCTTCACTTCGCTCGGCGATGGCCCGCAATATGCGGCGCTTTACGATCTCCGCGATCTCGGGGTCCTCGAATCATCGGCCTATCTTGCTGTGTCAGGCGCTAATTTTAGCCCCTGGACCCGGCGTGTCACGGCCCTATCGCAACCTGTCCGGATCACGGCGCAGCAGGTCGGCGGACCAGTCGGGCCGACAGGCGAGGCGCCTCGGCTGCTGATCCTCAAGTTTCGCGGGACGACGTCCTTCGACGCTGCGGCCATCGCCGGCGGGCTCGAGGCCAACTTCGCAGGCCGCAGCACCTGCCGGACCTGGCGGGTGTTTGAAGGCGTTGGGCCCGAACCCGGTTTCATGCTGGCGCTTGTCGAATTCGGCGGTATCCACGTTCCCGAACTCGATCTGGAGGTGTTCGGTCCGTGCGCGCGGCGCATCGATATGGCGGCAAGCTACCGACCCTACCGCGGCTGAGCCGGCGCTCTGGTCGACGGCGAGTGCCATCGCCGGCGAAGAAATGTCTCGATCCGGTGGTTAGAGAGCGCACCCGGATTGGCATCATGCTCGGTGAAGAGAAGGCCGTGCGGCGGCGGTGCATGGTGTACCGGCCAGCAAAAAGCCTTCCGCTGGCCAGTTGGAGCATGACCACGTTCGACCCTTCGGCTGAGGCAATGCGGGCGATCGTCGGGGAATGAAGCATGCCGAAGCCAGCCGCAGGCAGCGGTTCGGCCATGGCGCCGAGTCCTATGAATGCCGTCCGCTGGAAATCGGCCTCACCGCCATCGAATTAATGTCGACACAATATAGGTCCTTATCTTTACGTATGGGAGTGGCGTCAAGGGTCGAAACTTAGCTCGGTCCAGGCGCTCCTCACCGAAGAGATGTCGTTTCAGGGGAAAGCCGGCGCCCCAACATGCGAGAGTTGATCTCTCGACCGCGCGCAAATCGATTGGTCCGTCACTCTTGCCGCGAACTGTCGGTATGAAACTCCGCCGAAGGAAAGGGCCGTTCCAATTTTCTCCCACCAAAGTGTCGACACATGTTGACCTTTTCCAATCTGCGTGAAAAGCTGCCCTTATGACGAAGCCCCGGTCTAAACCTCGACCGCCCGGGCAAAAGGAGGAAATGCATGTCAGCACTCATGACTGGGAGCATGGAGTATCTCCGCCGGCCGCTGATCCGGAACATCCAGTCCGGCGACCGCGCGCTCGTGCTGACCGACACGGCGCACGACCCGCGTGTCTGGCAGGCCGTGATGAGCATCTTGCAGGAGATCGGCGCTGAGGTGACCGTCGCGCTGTTCGAGCGACGCCCGGCCGACTATTACGATCCGCCGTCCGCCGTCTGCGAGGCAATGATGAAGTCGGACGTCAACATTCTGCTCGCCTCGACCGGCATGCTTCACTCGCCTGCGAGTTTCCGCGCCATGGAAGCGCGTATCCCGTCAATCTGCATGGATGGCGGAATGACGCTCGAATGGTTCCAGTCAGGCGCCGTTACCGAGGATATGAAGCAGGTTATGGTGCGCAAGCACTATGTCGCCAAGGATATTTTCGGCGCCGACGCGAAGGAATGCCGCGTTACGTCGCGCTACGGCACCGACTTCACATACCGCGTCGACGACCGCATTTTCGTACCGCCTTTGCCTGGCAAGAATTTCGACCCCTACAAGATCGTCGACTTCGACAAGGACGAGAACCGCAAGGGCGGCAATCTCTACTATTACCTGTTCCCCACCGGCGAATTCAACGTCGCCCCGATCGAGGGAACCGCGAACGGCAAGCTGGTGATCGACCTGACCATGCACCATATCGGGCGGCTTGAGGATCCGATCGAACTGCATGTCGAGAACGGCCGCGTCATAAGGATCGAAGGCGGCGCCTCTGCCCGCGTCCTGCGCGACTATCTCGTCGAGTATGGCGACGAGAACGCCTATATGTGCCCGGCCGAGGCCTCGATCGGCGTCAATGCCAAGGCCCTGATCCGCGGCGTTCAGCGCGAGGACAAGAACGTCTATGGCGCTATGCATTTCGGCCTCGGCACCAATATCGATGTCGGCGGTTCGATCCGGTCCAAGATTCACATGGACGGCGTGATCCTCGAGCCGACACTCTACGTCGACGGCGACGTGCGCATGGAGGATGGTCGCTTCCTGCGGCCGATCGAGGGCAATGGCTGATGCCTGCCGATAGCAGAACGCACGTCGCGGCGCGACCAACCTGCCGCGACGGACCGGACCGCGAATGCGCAAGCGCGGCATCTGGACTCTACCCTTGTTGCGCTGGACCGACTGGGAGGATACGGAATGCTTCGGACGATTAGGAACTTTGCACTGGCGCTTGCCGCGTGCAGCGGAATGACCGCGACGGCAAACGCAGAGACGGTGCTGAAATGGGGCGAGCATCTGCCTCAATGCTGCTCGATGTATGCGGCTGCCGCGCAATGGGCAGTAGACGAGACCGCTAAGCGCTCCAACGGCGAGCTAAAGATCGACATCAACTTTGGTGGCGTGCTCGCCACCGTCGGCGAAATTCCGAGCGCCGTAGAGAACGGCGTCATCGATATGGGCAACTTGGTCACCCCCTACTTCCCCGACCAGTTCGTCATCAACAATGCCATTCCGTTCTTCTGGCCCCAGCCGAAGAGCCAGCAGCAGCTCGGCGAACTGATGCTCAAATGGCATGAGGAAATTCCTGCTTTCGGCGATGAACTGGCGAAGTACAAGCTGAAGCTGATTGCCGTGCGGCCGCTCCCCCCCTACGGCCTGATCTGCAACAAGCCGATCCGCACGCTAGAGGACTTCAAGGGCAAGCGTGTTCGCTCCTATGGCGTCGCTCTGCCCGCCATGCTCGAGGCGCTTGGCGCGGTTTCGGTCGGCATGCCCGACGTCGAGGCCTATGAGGCGATGAGCAACAACATTCTGGACTGCTCGGCTGCCGATATCGCACTGGTCGACGCCTTCAAGCTCAACGAAGTCGCCAAGTACTTCATCGACGTTCCGATGGGCGCTTCGTGGGGCCACATCATTGTAATGAACACCGACAAGTACGCTTCGCTGACGGACTCCGAGAAGAAGGTCATCGACTCGCTCAAGGGCGATCACCTGACCGAATTGCTCAAGCTGTTCCGCGCCAAGGAAGACGAACTCAAGGCGCAATGGACCGCCGACGGCAGCGTCGAGATCATCAAGTTTCCGGCCGACGAATTCCTCAAGGCGACGCTCGGCAGCCCGAAGGTTCAGGCCGTCCGCGACAGCTGGAAGGATCGTGCCATCGCCGCCGGCATGCCGGCCGCCGACGCCGAGCGCGTCGTCAACGAAATCAACAACTGATTGAGTTGGGCGGGCGCGATTCGGGTCGCGTCCGCCATTTCTGCCAGGTCGGGAGGGCCGCTCGTGCACGACACATTCCTCAGGATCTATGGCTACTACGGCAGGATATTGTGGGCGTTTGCACTTCTCGCGGGCATCCTGACCTTCGCCATCATGTGCGTGATCGACGCCAACGCGCTGACCCGCAAGCTGTTCAACTGGCCGCTGCCGGCGGCGCTTGAGATTACCCAGGAACTGCTGGTCGGCGCGATCATGCTGCCCTTCGCCTTCACCCTGCTCAAGCGCGAGCATGTCAGCACCGTGTTCCTGACCTCGCGGCTGTCGTCCGGTTCCCGCCGCTGGCTGCATCTGCTGTGGGCAGTGGTCGGCCTGCTCCTGTTCGCAGCAGTGACCTATGGCACCTTCCAGTACGCGCTCCGCTCGTTCCGGATGAACGAACAGATCTGGGGCGCCACGATCCAGTTTGCCGTCTGGCCGGCCAAGATGGCAGTGAGCCTCGGCACCCTGCTGATCACTATCCAGTTTCTGCTCGACGCGCTCGGCTTCGCGCTCATTCCCGATTTCCGGGACCACGACGAAGAGAACGCGGAGCTGCACGGTAATGTCTAGTCTCAGCATTGGATTCGCCGGAGTCTTTTTCCTGCTCGCATCAATCCTGTTCGGTGCGCCGATCATGGTGGCGCTGACGGGCGTCGGTTTCGTTGGCCTGATCCTGCTCAGCAATTTCGCGGGCGCCATCTCGATCCTCGGGACGATTTACTATTCGGTAGTCAGCAGCTTCCATTTCAGCGTCATCCCGATGTTCTTGCTGATGGGCTTCTTCGCCATGCGCGCCGGCATCGGTGGCGACCTCTTCGACGCCTGCACCAAATGGCTGGGACGACTGCCCGGCGGCCTGGCGCTGGCCAGCACCGGAGCGGCGGCGGCGTTCGGCGCTGCCTCCGGCTCGAGCGTCGGAACGGCGACGCTGTTCACCAAGCTGGCCCTCCCGGAAATGATCAATCGCGGCTACGACCGAGGCTTCGCCGCGGCCTCGATCGCCGTCGCCGGAACACTGGCGGTGCTCATCCCGCCGAGCGCGCTGATGGTCGTCTACGGCATCCTGACAAACTCCTCGATCGGCAAGCTTCTGATAGCCGGCATCGTGCCCGGCATCATCTTCGCGGCGATCATCGCTGCCACCATCTTGATCGTCGCCCTGGTCGATCCGGAGAAGGCTCCGGCCGACGACCGTCTCTACAGTTGGCGCGAACGGCTGTGGTCGCTGCGCATGGTCGGGCCGTTGTTCCTGGTCATCGTCATCATGCTCGGCGGCCTTTATGGCGGGGTCTTCACGCCGACCGAGGCCGGCGGCATCGGCGCCCTCGTCACTTTCGTCATGGCGGTCGTGCGGCAGCGCGGGTTCGGCGGCATCGAACTGGGCCGCACCCTGCTCGACACCGTCGTACTGACCGCGATGATCTTTTCCATCATCATCGGCGGACTGCTGTTCGCGCGCTTCCTCGCCCTGAGCGGCGTGTCCGGCGCCATCCAGAGCGTCCTCATCGACGGAGGCTTCCGGGTGTGGACCGTGGTGGCCATCGTCACCGTCCTCTATCTGGTTCTTGGCATGCTTATGGACGCCCCGTCGCTGCTCGCGATATCGCTGCCGATCACGCATCCGGTGATGATCGGCCTCGGTTTCGATCCGCTGTGGTTCGGCGTCTACGTCATCGTCCTCGCCGAGATTGGCGCCATCACGCCGCCGGTCGGCATCAACTGTTTCGTGGTCAAGGGGGCCGCTGGCAACCTGGTCAGCCTGGAGGAAATCTTCACGGCTCTGACCCCCTTCATCGTCGCCTCCTTCGTCATGCTCGCGATCATGCTGCTGTTTCCGCAGGTCGCCCTCTATCTGCCGAGCCTCATGTAATGGAACCACATTCCCGATCATCTATCGCCGAGACGGTCCTCAGCCCTCCGTATGCCGGCATTCGCGTCCTCGACATGACCCATGCGCTCGGCGCCTATGCCGGACGGCTGTTCGCTGATTTCGGCGCCGAGGTCGTCCGCGTCGAGCCCCCGGGCGGCCTTGCCGACCGACGCCTGGTCGCCGATGGCATACCCGGCGCGCGGGCGCGCTTCCTGTTCCTCAATGCTGGCAAGCGCAGCGTCGAGATCGATCTCGATGACGAAGATCGCCGGATCGCCCTGTCACGACTGGCGGGCGGGGCACAGATCATCCTTGTCGAGCGTGACGGCCCGTTCTACGACCGCATCGGCGAATTGCAGGCGATGGCGGCGGGCGCCGTGATCACCGCGATCTCGCCCTTCGGCATGACCGGGCCGCTCGCCGACGCCCCAGCCAGCGACCTGACGCTTCAGGCCGCCGGCGGCATCGCCTGGATGTCGGGACGCATCGAGGACGCGCCGCTCAGCCTGCCCTTCGACCAAGCGACCATGGTCGCTTCCGTCTACGCGGCCACGGTGACCGCGATCGCGCTGGTCGACAGCGAGACCACTGGCGCAGGTCATCTGATCGACGTCTCGGCGCAGGAGTGCATCGCGCATTCGCTGCAGAACGCGATCCAGGTCTGGGACCTGGAGCAGCGCATTTCGATCCGCGGCGGCATCGGCACGCGCGACGCCACCGAGGACATCTTTCCGTGCGCCGACGGATTCGTCTTTTTGGCGGCGCCGCTGGCGCTCGGCGCCTCGTTCCGCGCGCTGGTGGGCTACATGAAGGACAACGAGCATCCGTCCGGCGAGCGCCTTTCCGAACCGCGCTGGCAGGACCGCGAATGGCGGCTGACAAGAGAAGCGCGCGATGCGTTCCGCGCCATCTTCACCGATTTCGTTGTGGACATCGACCGCGAGACCCTTACGCGGGAGGCGATTGCCCGACGCATAGTGCTCGGCCCGGTCAGTCGTGTCTCGGACATCTTCGACGATCCGCAATTGGCCTACCGCGAATTCTTCACGCAAATGCGCGTCGACGGCGACGGCTACATCCGCTTTCCTGGAGCGCCCTACCGCACGACGCCGCAGGTCTGGCGCGCCGGCGTCGCGCCGCGGCTGGGTGAACACGGCAAAACCATCGCGGGGGTCGCGCCATGAAGCCGCAGTTCCTCAAGGGCGTACGCTTCGCCGACCTGACCTGGGCCGGCGCCGGACCTTTCTGCACCAAGATCTTCTCGGATTTCGGCGCCGACGTCATCAAGATCGAAAGCGCGACGCGGCTGGATTCGGTGCGTACCGGCGGACCGTTCAAGGACCGCCGGTTTGGGGTCAACCGCAGCGGCTATTTCGCATCGCGCAACACCGGCAAGAAGAGCGTCGTGCTCGATCTCAAGTCGAAGGAGGGTAGGGCGCTTGCCTTCGACATCATCCGCCGCTCAGACGTCATTTCCAACAATTTCGGGCCTGGCGCCATGGACCGAATCGGCCTCGACTACGAGTCCGTGCGGGCCGTCAAGCCCGACATCGTCTACCTCTCCATGCCGATGTATGGCGAGGACGGTCCGCGCTCCGAACTGCTCGGCGTCGGCATGACCATCAGCGCGGTTACCGGCCTGATGTGGTCGACGGCATATCGTAAGGACGATCCGGTCGGCCCCGGCACGCATTATCCGGATCATGCCGCCAATCCCTATCACGCGGCCTTCGCCGTGCTGGCTGCACTGCGTCGTAGAAGGCTCACCGGCGAGGGCATGAAGATCGACCTGTCGCAGGTCGAATCGACTATCAACTTCATCGGATCGGCTGTCGTCGCCAGCGCCCTGGAGGGTGCAGACCGGCCGCAGATCGGCAACGCATCGGAGGCGATGGCACCGCATGGCATCTACCGCTGCGCCGGCGACGACGAGTGGTGCGCGGTGGCGGTGCCCGGCGATGCACAATGGCGCGCCCTTGCGGGGCTTCTCGGCCTTGCCGACGACGGTCGCTACGCCACCGCGGCTCTGCGGGTCGCCGCGTGCGGCGAACTCGACGCGGTGGTGGAGTCCTGGCTGGCATCGCGCACCGCCGACGAGGCAGCGGAGCAGCTGCGCGCGGTGGGAATACCGGCTGCACGCGTCGCCAGTGCGCGAAGTCTGGTCGAAGACGATCCGCAACTGCGCGCCCGCAGCTACTGGCAGCGCGTCGAGCATCCCGAACTAGGCAACAGCCTCTACGCTTCGCCGCCTTACCGAATCGATGGCGAGCGGGTCGAACTGTCGCGCCCGCCCCTGCTGGGCGAACATACGAGCGAGGTTCTCGGCGAACTGGTCGGCCGCTCGCAGGCCGAGATTGCTGAGCTCGAAACCCGTGGAGTCTTCAAATGAGCACTCGAGATCGCGTGGCTGCTGTGGTCGGCGTCGGCCACAGCGACTGGGTTTCGGACTGGCACCGGGTGCGCGCCGGCGAACGTCCCGACGACTGCTATGGCTACGCCGCCAGCGCCTTCCGCAACGCACTGGCTGACGCCGGCATGACCCGGGACCAGATCGACGGGCTGATCGTCGGCCCGACCACCGCCTATGAGCGGATGGCCGAGGTGCTGGCCATGAATGTCCGCTGGGGCGACCAGGCCGACGCGGTCCTCTCGGTGGTCCAGGCCTGCATGGCGATCGAAACCGGCCGCGCCGACGTAGTAGCGCTGACTTACGGCAACGACCAGCGCTCGGTCGGCACACAATATGGCGGGCCGCAGGCGATGGGCGGCGATGCCTTCCTCTCCTATATCTATCATGCGCCGTGGGGCATGACCTCGCAGGGAGCGCTCTACGCGCTGATGTTCAGGCGCTACGCCGAACTCAACGGCATCACCGAACGCGACCTCGGCCATGTCGCCGTGGCGCAGCGCGAGGGCTCGTCGCGTAACCCGAACGCCATCCAGCGCAAGCCGATCAGCCTCGAAGACTATATGGCCGCGCCCTACATCACCGAGCCGCTGCGGTTGTTTGATTACTGCCTGATCAACGATGGCGGCGTCGCGCTGATCATCGCCGAGGCGGGGCTGGCGAAAAGGCTGTCGCCGAGGCCGGTCTTCATCGAGGCGGTCGGGCGTTACGATCTCAACGCCGGGGCGACCAGCCTCGAGCCGCGCCTCACCGATTTCTACCGGCCCGCCCAGCAGGCCGTCGCCGAGCAGATCTTCGGCGGCACCGGGCTCGATCCGACCGACATTGACGTCCTGCAGGTCTACGACAGCTTTTCGGTCCATGTCCCGCTGGCCCTCGAGGGCTACGGCTATTGTGGGGTTGGCGAATCCGGAAAGTTCATGCGCGAGCAGGGCATCGGGCTGTCCGGCAGGCTGCCCACCAATACCAGCGGCGGCCATCTCTCGGAATCCTACATGCAGGGCTGGAACCATCAGATCGAATGCGTGCGCCAGGCGCGCGGCGAATGCGGAGACCGCCAGATCGCCGATTGCCGGCGCGTACACTACACCTCCGATGTTGCCGGCAAGGCCGTTTCGATCATCTACGGCGTTTGAGGAGAGCTTCTATGCAGACGCAGACCACGCCGCCGCGGGTTCTCGGCCTTTACAACGAGCCGTTCTGGGCGCTGCTCAAGAGCGAGGGACGTCTGCACCTACAGTGCTGCGCTGATTGCGGAACCTGGCGCTATCCGCCTGGCCCGGTCTGCCAGGCTTGCCTGTCGCCCCGTGCGGAGTGGAAGCCGGTCGGCGGCGGCGGTGAGTTGCTGTCCTGGGTGATCTTCCACAGGCAGTATCTGCCGGCCTATCCGGCGCCCCACAATGTCATCGCGGTCCGGCTCGACGAAGGCCCGACCATCATCAGCAATCTCGTCGACAACCCGCACGGCGAAGGCATCATCGGCAGCCGCGTCGAACTGACGGTGGTCGAGATGGACGACGGCGTGGCGCTGCCGCGCTTTCGGCGGTCGGTCTGACGCAAAGCGACAATCCAGGAGTACCCGCATGCCCATCGTCAAAGCCGTTCGCGTCCATGAATATGGGGGACCCGACAAGCTGCGCTACGAGGATGTCGAGGTTGGCGAGCCGGGTGCCGGCCAGGCCCGTGTCCGGCATACCGCGATCGGCCTCAATTTCGCCGACGCCCATAACCGCGAGGGGCGCTACCCCCTGCCCAGCCTGCCACATGTGCTGGGCGGCGAGGCAGCCGGCGTGGTCGAGGCGATCGGGCCCGGCGTCACCGATGTCAAGGTCGGCGATCGCGTCGCCTATGCCGCCGGCGGACCTGCCTTTCCGCCCGGATCCTATTCCGAGGCGCGACTGTTCGACGCGACGCGACTGGTGCTGCTTCCCGAGGAGATCGATGACGTCACCGCTGCCGGGATGATCGTCAAGGGATTGACCGCGCAGTACCTTCTCAAGAGCGTGTATCCGGTCGGTCCGGGCGACACCATCGTCGTTCACGCCGCGGCCGGCGGCGTCGGACAGATCCTCACGCAATGGGCGCACTACCTTGGCGCGCGCGTCATCGGCGTGGTCAGCACCCCGGAAAAGGCGCGCATCGCGCTGTCCAATGGCTGCACCCATGCCCTGATCTCGGGCGACGGCAACTTCGCCGAGCGGGTCCGCCAGCTGACCGCCGGCGAAGGCGTGCCCGTCGTTTTCGACGGTGTCGGCCGCGATACTTTCGAAGCGTCGCTCAACAGCCTGCGGCCGCGCGGCACGCTTGTCAGCTTCGGTACTGCCTCGGGACCTGTTCCGCCATTCGATCTGTTCACCCTCAACCGGCTCGGCTCGCTGAGCATCACCAGCGCCGCCTTCGCCTGGTTCGTGCGCAGCCGCGCCGAGCTTCTCTCGCGCGCCAGCGATTTGATGGACGTAGTGTTGCGCGGCGCCATCAAGGTGCAGGTCAACCAGACGTTCGCGCTCGCCGACGCCGCCGAGGCGCACCGCGCCCTGGAATCGCGCAACACCCAGGGCGCCAGTGTCCTAATCCCCTGAACGGCTTGCGGACGCGGCACGATGACCACGGCAGCTAAAGCGCGGCACATCCCGATCCGGCCGGAATGGCTGGCACAGCACGTCGAGGCGCCGATCGAGCCGGATTTCCCGATCATCGACGCGCACCATCATCTCTGGGACAAGCCTGGCGCCCGCTATCTCTTCGAGGAAATGGCGGCCGATCTCGCCAGCGGCCACAATGTGGTTGCCACCATCTCCGCCGAGGGCAAGACCGGTTTCTGGACGGGCGGGCCCGAGCATCTGCGGCCGGCTGGGGAGACGGAGATGATCGCGGCCCTCGCGCAGCGCTGCGTGGCGGAGACAGGAAGCAGGGTTCGGATCGCCGCCGGCATTGTCGGCTATGTCGATCTGTCCGTCGGCCAGGCCGCGGGCGACGCCCTCGACCGCCATGCCGAAGTGTCCGGCGGACGACTGCGCGGCATCCGCGACACTTCCGCCTGGCACGCCGATCCGGAAGCGCGCGGCTCAGTCATCCTGCCGCCCCCTGGCAAGCTCTACGATCCCGGCTTCCGCCGCGGTCTCGCTGAGCTGACTCGCCGCAACCTCGTCTTCGATGCCTGGATGTACCACACCCAGCTCAACGAACTGGCTGATCTCGCGCACGCGGCGCCCGACACGCGCTTCGTGCTCAACCATCAGGGCGGCCCGATCGGCATAGGCCCCTACGCCGGGCGGCGTGCCGAGGTGTTCGATGACTGGCTGTATTTCATGAAGAAGCTTGCCGGCTTCGACAACATCTCGGTAAAACTCGGTGGCTTTGGAATGCTGATGTCCGGTTTCCCGTTCGCCGAGCATCCGGTGCCGGCTGACTCCTCGCAGCTGGCCGACGCGTGGGCGCCCTATATGCGGGCCTGTATCGAACTGTTCGGCGCGGCGCGCTGCATGTTCGAAAGCAACTTTCCCGTGGATAAGGGAACTGCTTCCTATTGCACGGTGTGGAACGCGTTCAAGAAGATTGTCGCGGATGGTTCGCCCACCGAAAGGCATGAATTGTTCTTCGGCTGCGCGAACCGCACCTATGGCCTCGGATTGGAACTCGACGAAACAATTCCGCGAGCGGCGGGCTCGGAGGCGAGCGGGAGATGACGGCGATGGCACAGACTCCGATCAAGCGGCCAACCCGGCCCGCGCTGTCTGCCGCGAAGCCGGTCGCCGTCGGCGACTCCGGCGAAGGTTCCGGCGATCCGCGGATGATGGACCGCTCCACGTCGATGGCCCAGGCCCAGCATGTCATCCGCTCGATCGTTGCCAGCCGGCACGACCGCCCGTCGCTGGTAGCGCAGATCGCCTGCGAGGTCGGCGCCGAGATTGTCGAGGCCGTGATCCCCCCGGGGCATGATCTCAACACGGTCGAACTGGCGCGGCGCTACCAAACCAGCCGGACCCCGGTCCGCGAGGCGCTGATCCTGCTCGAACACGAAGGTCTCGTCGACATCCCGCCGCGCCGCCGGCCGCGCGCGCATCTCCACACTCTGACCGAGGTCAGCGAGGTTTACCGCACCCGCACCGTTCTTTTCGAGCTGATGGCCATCGACACCGCCAAGCGCGCCACCGAGGCCGACATCGAAACTCTCCGCGCCATTTTGGCGCGCATGCAGCGCGCTGCGGATCTCGGCGACGTCACGGCATTTTCCTGGCTGAGCGTCGAATTCCACGACACCGATACGCGCCTATCCGGCAATGCCACTGCCAAACGCATACATGATTCGCTGCTGTTGCGCAGCCTGTCGATCCGCCGCCTGAGCCTTTCCCAGCCTTCGCGCATGCGCAAGTCCATGGAAGACCACACTCAGCTGGTGAAGGCCTATGAAAACCACGATTCCAATCTGGCCGGGGCGATTTTGCGCGGCAACCACACGGCGGCGCTGGTCAGCCTGGAAAACTACTTCCAAAGAGTCGGCACGCTGAACCTTCCCTACCGGCCGGTCGATGACAATGTGCCGGACGCCCGCTAACGATGGCGCCGCCGTGCACGCTTCTTCGCTGAGTTTTACCGAGGCAGGCGCCGCGGGCGGGCTTGTCCTGCTGCTGATACATCCGATGGGTGCCGACAGCCACTTCTGGGATGCTTGCAGCGTTTTCCTGCAGCAGCGTCACCGCTGTATCGCCGTTGACCTGCGCGGCGCCGGCGGCTCGCCGGCGTCGGGCCGGCCGATCTCCGTCGATGCGCATGCACGCGACCTGGCAGCGCTCGTGGCCGTTCGCGGGGCCGGAAAGGTCGTGCCTGTCGGGTGCGCAGTCGGCGCGATGGTCGCCACCGCATTTGCTGGCCTGCATCCCGAGCTCTGCGACGCGCTCGTGCTTTCAAACCCCGGCTACCGCACACTGACCTCCGCACGCGTCATGCTGTCGGAACGCGCCGACCGCGTGCGCCGCGAAGGGATGCGGGCGGTAATGCCGGGCGCTGTCGACAATGCCTTCGTAGGATTTGAGGACGAAGCTCGCCTGAAGGACTATGCGAGACGCTTCGCGGCGCAGGACCCGGTCGGCTACGCCTTACAGATCGAAGGCATGCTCGATGCAGACATCTCGTCACACCTGCAGGCGATTCACTGCCCAGTCCTCATCCTCGCCGGCGGCCGCGACGGCTTGCTGCCGCCCGAACATGCGCACGACATCCATCGTCACCTGGCAACGGCCGAGTTCGTCGAGATCACTGACGCTGCGCACTTCATTCCCTACCAGCGGCCGGAGCAATTCTCCGGCACAGTGATCGAATTCCTCGACCGCGTTACAAAGGATACCGACTGAATGCCCGACACCGTAAAACCGCACCGTCCAATTATCATTACTGGCGCATCGCGCGGTATCGGCGCGGCGACGGCGCGGCTCGCGGCGGAAAGGGGCTATAGCGTCTGCGTCAATTATCTGCGTTCGCGCGCCGAAGCCGAGGCCGTTGTTGACGAAATCGAGTCGCTCGGCGGTGCGGCCTTCGCCTTCCGTGCGGATACTTCGGTCGAAGCAGAGGTGCGCGATCTGTTCGACGCCACCGCCGGGCGCTTCGGCGGGATTGAAGCGCTCGTCAATAGCGCTGGCATCATGGGCGGGCCAACGCGCCTCGACGGGCTTTCGGCGCAGGAAATGGTGCGGCTGTTTGAGATCAACGTGTTTGGCTGCATCCTGTGCTGCCGCGAGGCGGTGCGGCGCATGTCGACCGGCAATGGCGGCAAGGGAGGCAGCATCGTCAACGTGTCCTCCGTCGCTGCGACCAACGGCAGCTCCGGCGAACGCGTGCACTACGCCGCCAGCAAGGGCGCGGTGAACAGTTTTTCGGTCGGACTGTCGCGCGAGGTGGCGCGCGAGGGCATTCGTGTCAACTTGCTCAGCCCCGGGCTGACCCGCACCGCGCTCAATCCACCCGAGCGACTGGCGCGTCTGGAAGGAACCGTTCCGATCGGCCGGGTCGCCGAGCCTGCCGAGATCGCGCGGGGCATCCTTTGGCTGCTTTCCGCAGAAGCCGACTACTGCGTCGGCGCGAACGTCGTCATGTCCGGCGGCAGATAGGCACATCGCAGTTCGTGGAAAACATGATTGCGGACGGCACTTCGACTACTCATCGCCGGTGCCGGTTCCGCTTCTTGGCATGCTGGCCGACCGACTCTCGGCCGATCTGAACAACCATGTGCAGAGTTGGCTCGTGAGAACTGGACACTCGAGACAAGTGAAATTCTGCCTGAAATTCGGCATGATGCCGTGAACCGGAGGGACCATGAGTAGTCGACCGCGCCAGTTGCTTCGACATTCTGTCGATTTCGTTCCCGCCGCGCTGGTATATCCGCAGTCGCGGCAGGTGGCCGCCGTACATGGAGGCAATTACACCCCTCAGAAGTGCTTCAGCGCCGCCTTCTTCATGTCGGCTGCGAGGGTGTCCAGATCGTTCTTTAGCGCCTGGATCTGCCAATCGATCTCGGGGTCGGTCCAGGCTCCAAGCGTCACGGGTTCCTTGAAGACGATCACCTTGATGTCGTCCAGGCACATGTCAAATCCGAAGACCTCTCGCTTGCCTTTTTGTGATCCATCCACCGGATATCTCTCCGAAGGTTCAGAGCCTCATCGGCAAGCCTCGGCGTCGGTTGCCGGTGAGGCTTTCAGTGGCGTTCTGATACCCGGAACACAATCAGACGCAGGGTAAGAATGCACCCGAACGTCTAACGTCTGGCTAACCACGAAGGCGAATGCCCCCGGCGATAGGTAGCTAGGCGCCACGAATGTTTCTCCAAACGCGGCTCTACGTAGAGCTCGTACAGTTTAGCGAAGGGATTTGCCTCCTCGACGATGTTGGCAGTGGTCGGCGTTGTGCCGTCGAGACCTTATGCTCGCGCATGATCTTCCGTGCCTCGGACAGAGCCGCCACGTTGATCGCTGCGCTCGTGCCGATGTTGTTCCGGTCGGCGTGAAAAAGCGTCTTGCCGTCGTCTAAGGTCGGTCCAAGCCCGCTATTGGCCAGGAGAGGGTCGGCCATCAACTGCACCTCTGTCTCCGCTGCCGCCCGGCCGAACGCGGCGAGCGTATCGGCGAACGCTACCAGGTCGCCATTGATCAGAGCCTGCCGCGAGTTCGAAATCTTCGCGTAGGTTTTCACGCCGAAGGTCTCTTTCGCCTCCGTCCGACTCTGCTCGGAGTATCCAATCCACCGTTTTGCGATCATTCGTTTCTAAAGGCACTATGGCGCCATGCGGCAGGGGACACGCCAACGATTTTCTTGAACGCCCGGCTGAACCCGGCTTCAGATTCATAGCCAATTTCGCGTCCCACCGCTGCGACCTTGGTCGAACCGTCGGCAAGGAGACGAGCAGCGATCTGCATGCGCCAGAGCGTCAGATACTGCATCGGGGCCTGCCCGATGAGATGCGTGAAGCGAGCGGCCAAGGCCGCGCGTGACATGCCGGCGCGGCTGGCCAGCTCATTCAGGGTCCACGGATACGCGGGTCGCTCATGGAGCATGATTAGGACCTTGCCGATCGACGGGTCGCGCAGGCCCGATAGCCAGCCTGTCTCATGGGCGGGCAAGGTCTCAAGATACCGACGCATCACCTCTACGAAGACCAACTCGCTCAGCCTTAGCCGAATGGTCTCACCACCGACCCGCGGCTGTCGCGCTTCGAGAAGAGTGAGGTCAATGAGGTGGCTAAGCAGATCGTCACTTCCGGTTTCGGACCGCTTGACGCGCAGGATGTGCGGCAACGTGGAAAGCACGGGATTGAATGGCTGCATGTCGCAGCCGAGAAAGCCGCAAACAAACTCGCTGCGCGGCTCGCCTCCGCCGCCTTCCTTGCTCACGAAGGGCAGCTTGCCTGCCGCCATCTCGCGGAAATAGGCGATTGTAGCTTCGGCATCGAATTCCGGCGGTTGGTCTGATCCACTGAGCATGGAATAGGGATCGCCATGCGGAAACACCAGCACGTCGCCCGCTTCGAACCAGGTTGACGCGACGCCGGGCACGTTCGCCCATCCCGCGCCCTTGAGGATGATGTGATAAGAGACCACATGCTGTGCGCGCGGCAGGATGATTGGAGAGAAGGCGTCGGCGTGCGGCACCTCCACGCCCCAAGGGAAAGACGCATCGACCAGGAAGAACAGCGCGCCCGTCAGCTTGACAGCGCGTAACACGTCCGAGAGGGGGTCGGTGCCCCGCGTCCGGCATGAAGCTGGTGGTCCTTCCACCTTCGAAACGTCGTGCGACTGCTCCGCATCCAGAACTTTGGACGATGCGGCAAGCGAGAAAGACGAACGGTCATGGGCTTGCGGCATGACGCTACGATAACCTTCCCGCACTGGCATATCCAGCGATTATGCCCTTCTTGGGCAACCAGCGTGGAGGGAGGAAGGCAATGAACACAATCAACGAAGTCCGCAGTCCCGCCGAAATTTACGATGCCCGTTTCGTACCGGCGCTGTTCGCCCAATGGGGGCCGGTTGTCGCCGCGGAAGCGGAATTGCGCGAAGGCGACCGCGTGCTCGACGTGGCCTGCGGCACCGGCGCGCTGACGCTCGCCGCGGACGAGATCGTCGGCCCGTCCGGCTCGGTCGTCGGGTTGGACGCCAATCCGCAGATGCTCGCGGTAGCACAGCGCAAGCCCGTAAACATCGAATGGTTGGAAGGCAGGGCCGAAGCTTTGCCGCTGCCAGACAGGAGCTTCGACGCCGTCGTCAGCCAGTTCGGGTTCATGTTCTTCGATGACAAGGCGCAAGCTCTCCGAGAGATGATGCGGGTTCTGAAACCAGGTGGGAGACTGGCGGTTGCCGTGTGCGATGCCGTCGAGAACTCTGCGGGTTACGGCGCATTCGCGTTGTTGCTCGACCGGCTCTTCGGGCGACGGGTGGGTGACGCCTTCCGCGCCCCCTTCAGCCTCGGCGATGCCGGCCAACTCCACGAAATCTGCCGCGAGGCGGGTATCGAAGACGCCGAGGTCGTGCAGCGCAATGAAGAGGTGCGCTTCGAGTCGATCGACGCGATGGTATCAACTGAGCGTGCTTGCGTGTGGACGCTCGGAGGCGTGCTCACCGATCAACAGTTCGAGCTGCTTCTCAAGGAATCAGAGACGGCTCTCAAGCCGTTTTTGACCGGCGATGAAGTCATCGAATTCGACATGCCATCGCTCATCATAAGAACGCAGAAGCGCTAGCGCAGCCCGGGGGTTTCGGGCTTCAGCGACAGCGAGGCAAATCGGCACGTGGGCCTTGCATCACGGGAGTCTCACAGTGCTAAAAAGCGCGACACTGGAGCTTTCGACACTCGCCCTTGCCGCACTCTTCCGATCGGCCATCCAAGCAGCGGCCAACGAAGAACGATCGGCGGCAGTTATGCTCAATCATTACGTGCGAGCGTTCTTAGATGTCGCGCATGTGGAGTGTAGCGCCTCCCGCGGCGGAAGTACCCGGAGAATGAACCCGGCCACGGCGAGCGCAGGTGCGAAGGATTTCTGATAAGCGATGGGTAAGGTCTCCTGTGGAGGAGGAACGTTCATGCTGGTAGCATGCACAATACCATCAGCACCGCCGCCCGGCGTCGTCGAGCGGGGTGTCTTCTTATGCGTACGAGATCCGAGGCGCAGGCCAGCCCGAGCAGCCCCTGAGAGCCTGCCAAGCTTCTTTGCCTGCAGGTTCCAAGCGGCCGATCGCTCCAGGAGCAGCCGGTTGATGCCCTTCGGCGGCGGGCAGCCATGGGTCTTCTGCCACAGCACGATGAGTTCTTCCCGTGAGAGGTCGCCTATCGCGGCGACCTCTCGTTCCCGATTGTCGTTGCCGCGCATGGCAATCAGTCCACGGCCACGGTGCTGATTCGGTAGCGGCGCACCCCCAGCTTGCTCACCTCACTCGACAGGTTCAGGCCCAGCTTCCTCTTCACCGTCCCAGACAAGAAACCTCGCACGGAGTGCGCCTGCCAGCCGGTTGCCTCCCGCAGATAAGAGAGCGCAGCACCATTTTTTCGGCGCAGGAACTTCAGTGCCGCTTCCGTCTTCGAGACCTTCGCACTCCTTTGGGCCGCAGTGCGAGCCGACTGCATGCGGGCAGGCTTGACTCCGCTGCCCTCCTTTTTCGTATGCTCCAGAACTTCGTTCTCGGCGAGTATCGCAGCGCCGCGTTCGTCAGGCCGCTGGTCGGCTTCATCCGCCCGAAACTGTTCGTCTGCGCTGGCGGCCTGTGTTGCGGTGTCGACTGCATGCCGCGAACCCTCGACAGATGTCGAAATCGTATTGCTGGCTGTCATGGCTTGGCTCCTTTGCCCCAGGGCGCAGAACCATCCTGCACCGCTATCACAACAAGCCCGGCAAGTTGCCAGGCGGATCTCAGATATCGCGCGGGCCGCAACGACGATCGAACCAATGCTTGCTTGGTGATGAAATCGAGTGGAATCTTCGCATTGCCAGCACAACGAAAATGGGAATCGAGCCGCCGTCCGGAATGGCGGCAAAGGGGCCAACGCCGGGCCGCAAGTTCTTCGCGCGGAACCGCAGCAATCGGGCGTTCGCCGCCACCAGTACCCGTCAAGGGAACGGATGATCCCCGCAGGACCAAGATTTATTGGCAACGCGTCTGGTCGATTTTCGGAAAGATTTTGGCGGACTTGCGGCACTCCGACTTTCCCTCTCTGAACTTAGGCGGAGCCAAGCTCCCGCGTTTGCCCTGCACACCCCTTTGGCGTTATCAAACGGCGAAAACTCGGAGACAGGAAATGGCGGTGTTTGGCGGCACGAGCGAAGCGCAAAATCCGCAGTCGATCCACCTGTACCAGCAGCGTTTCAAGCTCCATGCATGGATCCGCACCAGACTGTGGGCCCAGGTATTGGTCGGCATGGCGCTCGGGTTTGCTGTCGGCACCATCCTATCTCCCGATATCGGCGTTCTGGATGCCGCGACGGCCGAACTGCTTGGAGCGTGGCTCGCCCTGCCCGGGCGGATTTTTCTCGGTTTGATCGCGATGGTCCTGGTGCCATTGATCTTCGCCTCTATCGTCGGCGCGCTGAACGGTGCGCAGTCGGGCGCGGAGTTGCGTTCGACGGGCCTCAGGCTGGCCGGCTTCATCCTCGCCACCACCTTCGCCGCTGCGTGGATAGGCGTCTGGCTGGCCGGGTGGCTGCAACCCGGCGCATCGGTCCAGGTATTGTCGGGAACGGACAGCGCGGCGATACCGGAAGCCGGCGATTCGCCTTTCGACGGCGCCCAGGCTCCCGACATCATCGCCGGTATACTGCCCACCAACCCCACCGCCTCGATCGTACAGGGTGACCTGCTCGCCGTCGTGGTGCTTGCGATGCTGGTCGGCATAGCTGCAACACAGGTCAATCGCGACAAGGTGGCACCCTTCATAGCTCTCCTCGACGCGCTGCTCGCCATTGCCATGACCATCGTCAAATGGGCGATGTTTCTGGCTCCTATCGCGGTGTTCGGGCTTATGGCCCAACTTGTCATGCGAGTGGGACTGGAGACCGTTGCCGCAATGTCGACCTATGTCGGCACCGTATTACTCGGGCTGGCGCTGTTGTTGGTGCTCTATCTCGCGATCGCGGCGCTGGTTGCCAAGGTGGCACCGATGCACTTCCTTAAGACGGCGGGTGGCACGCTGCTCCTGGCTTTCTCCACGTCAAGCTCGTCGGCCGTCATGCCGATGACCATCCAGACGGCGCGGCGTCTCGGCGTCTCGGACGCGACGGCCAATCTCGTCGTGCCGATAGGTGCGACCATGAACATGGCCGGCACCGCGCTCTATCAGTCGGTCGCGATCCTGTTTCTCGCCCAGATAGCCGGCATCGAACTGTCGCTCGGCGACATCGCCATCATCACTGCAACGCTGGTCGCCTCTTCGATCGGTGCGCCGGGCACGCCCGGGGTCAGCATCGCGATCCTATTGAGCGTCGCGGCCGGATTTGGCATTCCCACCGCCGGCATGGTCATCATCCTCGGCGTCGACCGCATCCTCGACATGAGCCGCACGGCAGTCAACGTTACCGGCGATCTGGTGGCGAGCATGGTGCTGAGCAATCGCGTGGCTGCCGAAGCAACCGACATGGCCCCGATGGCGACTTGACGCAGGCAGCGTACAAGCATGGCAGAGTACAGGGTGATGAACGGGATCGCCGGCTCGAACGCGGCTGCTGTGGACGGACGATAGCCTGCACCGACGCCGTTCGGTGGTAGACGGAGACGCGGGGGAGGGATGACCGGACGCTTGGCCGAACGGATAGCGGCAGGCATCAATCCCTCGATGGGTCGCACCTTCCTCAAAGCTGTCGCGGTCGGCATGAAAGAGCGATGGCCGAAGCGGGGACAGCTCCTGCCGAGTGCGCCACAACCCCCGAGGCTTGCTCTCATCGCTGCCGACGATTTCAGGTGAGCCAGCGACTCTGTGACCAGCTCACGGGATGTAACGTCCGGGCACCGGCGGCGGGTATCTCTGCAGTCACCGCGATGTGGTGAGAGGGGCATCGCCCCACCGTTTTTCCAGCGATTGAGGCGCTGAGGCCGTATCCATCGGCCTACACCACGGCAGCGCAGGCGGACCGGCGGAGCCGCCGCCTTAGCTGGCGAAATTCCACGCAAGTACCGCAAGGTCGACCGACAGGACCGCGCCGCCTCGTTCCACTGTTGTAGTCATCGCGAATACCGCGAGAGGTTCAAGCCAGCGGTCTCCACTTCTGGCGTTTCTCCGTAGATGATGTCGGACAACACGCGTCCGCAGCCGCATGCCATGGTCCAGCCCAGGGTGCCATGGCCGGTGTTCAGGAAGAGCCGGTCAAGGGGCGTGTTCCCGAGGATGGGCGGTCCATCTGGCGTCATGGGATGAAGGCCGTTCCAGAACGTGGCCTTCTGCATGTTCCCGCTGAAGGGGAACAGTTGTCCCACTGAATGCTCGAGCGCCGCCCGTCGAAGGGTTCGCAAGGTCGTATCGAATCCGGCCAGTTCTGCGGTGCCCCCCGCGCGGATCCTTACTCCGAGACGCGTGATGGCGGTCTTGTAGGTTTGGTCCATGAGAGTCGACACGGGCGCCATAGTCTCTTCGACTATGGGGATGGAGAGCGAATAGCCCTTGACCGGATGCACCGGAAGCCTGATCCCGAGCTCCTTGAGCGCGACAGGGGAGCGGGTTCCGAGCGCGACCACGTACCCGTCAGCTATCCGCAGGCCCCGGGATGTCGCGGCCGACGTCACGGCGCGGCCGTCGGTCACGAGCGAAAGAAGTTCCGTGCTGTAGGAGAACGTTACGCCCAGTACTTCCGCCATGGCCGCGAGACGCTCGGTGAACAGCCGGCAGTCACCCGTCTCGTCGTCTGGCAGCCTCAGTCCTCCGACGAACTCGGCCGGAGCTTCGGCAAGCGGCGGTTCGACTTTGATGCAGCCTCTACGATCGAGCGCTTCACAGGGTACGTTCAGGTTCCTGAGCACCTCGAGCGTGTTTCGTCGATACATACCGATCGTCTCGCGACATTCAATATCTTGACTATGGATGTATACCCGAAAATATGGACGTACATGTTTGGGAGGAGCCCGATGGCGGATATCGAACTGGCTAACGTTTCCAAGAGCTTCGGCAATGTGCAGGTGATCGATAACCTGTCGCTGACCGTCAATTCTGGCGAGCTTGTGGTGTTCCTCGGGCCTTCCGGTTCAGGCAAGTCGACCCTCCTTAGAATGATCGCAGGGTTGGAAACGATTGATCGTGGGACGCTGACCATCGGAGGCAGGCGCAGCGAGCATTTGGCGCCTGGTCAGCGCGGCGTGGCAATGGTGTTCCAGAACTACGCGCTCTATCCCCACATGACGGTTCGCGAAAACATGGCATTCGGGCTCCATAATATCGGAATGCCGGCCGACGAAATCGAGCGTCGCGTCCAGGATGCCGCGCGCATCCTTGAAATGGGTGAACTGCTCGAACGGCGCCCTTCCGAGCTTTCTGGAGGCCAGCGACAGCGCGTTGCGATCGGCCGCGCGATTGTGAAGGTACCGAAGGCGTTTCTGTTCGACGAACCGCTTTCGAACCTGGATGCCGCGCTGAGAGCCCGCACCCGTGTCGAGCTTGCCGAACTGCATCAGCGCATCAAGGCAACGATGATCTATGTCACGCATGACCAGACCGAGGCGATGACACTCGCCGATCGCATCGTCGTTCTCAACGATCGGAAGATCGAGCAGATCGGAACGCCGATGGAGGTCTACCTCAAACCTGCATCGCGGTTTGTGGCGGGGTTCGTCGGCAGTCCGGGCATGAACTTCGTGCGAGCCGACATATCGGGCGGAGATCGGGCAATCGCGCGACTTGGAGATGGCACCTCGATGCCGCTCTACCTCGACAATCCGGTCTCCGGTTCCTACGAACTTGGCATTCGTCCCGAAGGTATCAGGGTCGTCGATCCCGGCAAACGGAATGCGGCAACCATCCGGGCCAAGGCAGGCGTGGTCGAGCGGCTTGGCGAACGGACGCTGGTTTACTGCACCCTCAAGGACGGCACCGAAGTGATTGCCCAGGACAGTGGGCGTTCCGACGTGTCGCCTGGCGACGACGTCGATCTCGATTTCGATCCCTCGGCGGTACACCTCTTCGATCAGTCGGGGCAAGCCTACCACGCGCGTAACTGAGCCTGCCGGCGGTTTGCCGGCGGATCAGAGAGCTTTTGTGCTCGCATTCTGAAAGACCCGGTGACCGCCGTATTCGGTCGTCCGAGAAGGGTGGTTTCTCGGCCGGCTGCATCGCAAACCTGTCGCCGGACTGCTTGCGTGTGTCGAATCTGTTCGGAGAACCGCTCCCTGCCGTGGTCGCGGCCGCCTCGGTAACAGCCTGACGCTCGTCGGCTATTCCACGGGGGATGAACTGCCGGCATGCTGCGGGCAGGCTTTAAGCAGATAGGATCCCTCCGGGTCCGGATTCGGTGATGCTATCCCTTGATGCCGGCGCTCAGTGTGATGGCTTCGGTCACGCGGCGCTGGAACAGCAGATATGCCAGGGCAACCGGGAACCCGGCGAGGACCGCGGCCGCCAATTCGCTGGCGTAATAGATGCCGAAACTGTCGTTGGTTTGGGTAATCCCGACGGTGATGGTCATCATCTCGGTCTTCGTAACCGCCAGGAACGGCCACAAGAACGCGTTCCATGCCCAGATGAACGTGACGATCGACAGCGCGGTGGTGACGCCCCAGTTCATTGGCATGTAGACCTTGAACAGGATCCGCCATTCCGACGCATTGTCCATGATGGCAGCCTCACGGAAATCCTTGGGCACCTGATCGAAGAACTGCTTGTAGACGATAATGATTACGGGATGGATCAGCTGCGGCAGAATTATGCCTGCCCAGCTGTTCAAAAGGCCCATATTCGCCATCAGAACGAAGTGATTGATGATCAGGACCTGCGTCGGGACCATGAAGCTCGCAAGAATGAACCACCACAGCGCGCGCCTGAACGGAAAACGCAACTGGGAGATGGCGTAGCCGGCAAAGATGGAACTTCCCACCGTCAGGACCATCACGCCCAGGGCCGTGGCGATGGAATTCAGATACCAGTAGCCGATCTGTGTCTGGGTGAGGGCGAATACATAGTGCTCGAAGGTCAGCGTATCGGGCCACAGCTCGATATAGGGCCGCACTACCTCATTGTCGGGTTTGAGCGAACTCACGACACCCCAATAGATTGGGAATGCCCATAACACAGCCAGAACCACCGTGAGCAACGTGATCGCCAGTCCGGCGATACTAGCCCGGCGGGCAGTGGCCGGGTTCATCGCCTGCCGCTCCCGGAAAACCGGGTGAGTTGGTAATTCAGAATGGAGACGACCACGACGATGACGAACAGGACCACGGCGATCGCGGCAGCCCGTCCTCCATGGTTGGATTGGAAGGCTCGCTGGAAGATGTAGTAGACCATCACCAGGTTGTCGTTCGGCCTCCCTCCTGTCGAGAAGAGATAGACCTGGTCGAAAATCTTCATCTGCAAAATCAGCTGGATTGTGAGGTTCAACGCTGTGATCGGCCACAGCAGCGGCCACGTCACTTTGCGGAACGTCGTCCACCGCCCGGCATTGTCGAGCGATGCCGCCTCGTAGATTTCCTGCGGGATGGCGCGAAGGCCAGCCAGGAACAGGAGGATGTTGAAACCGCAGGTCCACCATATCGTGATGAATGCGACCGCCGGTATGAACCAGGTCGTCGTCTTGAAAACCGGAACCCTGTCGATGCCCAGCATGTCGAAGACGTGCATGGCGATGCCGAACTGGAAGTTCATCGTCCAATCCCAAAGGCGATAGACAACCGAAACGGGCAGGATATAGGGCAGAAAGAACAGTGCCAGGATCAGGGTCTGCATCCGGCCTGTCAGTCTGCTAACGCCAAGCGCAATGGCGAGTGCGACTGCAGTGCCGGGAACGACCGACATGGCGACGAAGTAGGCTGTGTTCCAGATCGCGGTACCGAAGCGTCGGTCGCTCGCGAGGCGCGTGTAGTTATCGAGCCCGACATAGTCCCCGTCACCGATCAGCGGTGCGTCCGTGAAGGACAGCAGGAACATGTCGATCGTAGGATAGACGAAGATCAGCCCGTACACCGCCAGGAAGGGTGTAAGCAAGACAAAGGCGATCAGCCACTCATTCTTGGAATCGCGTATCAAGGCGAAACTCCAGGCGTGCAGGGTGCCCGCTATGCGAGCGCCCTGCCGGGGAGGATCACAGGTCGTTCAGTTCGACCTTGATTTCTTCAACCGCTTCCGCGGGGTCCATTTCGCCGTTTAGCGTCGGAACGAAATAGGTCGACATGACGTCGAAGATCGGGCCGGCTATGCCTGCCAGTGTCGACTTGGGATCGAAGATCATGTTCTCCGTAAGCGGCGAATAGGTCGCGTTGGGCTCCATCGCCTTGTACTCGGCGCTTTCGGTGACCGGCCCATAGGCCGGGATGTGGCCTGCGGTCGCCCAGAACAGCGAGTTCTTGGAGATCCAGCTAATCACCTCAAGTACCTTCGCACGCTTTTCCGCGGTCATGTCACCGGCGGGAATCGCGAAGGTGTGGCTATCTGCATAGGTCGACGGATGATCGAAGATAACCGGCAGTTCGACTGCGCCCCACTCGAAGAGCTTGCCCTCCTTGTGCAGGTCGGTCATGGTCGGCACTTCCCAGACACCGTTGATCATCATCGCGGCTTCGCCGGACGTGAACAGCGCAACTGTTGCGGGGTAGTCGGTGTAGGTCGACTGCAGGCCCTCATTGGTCCATTCGGCGAGCACGGCAAGCGCGTTCTGCAGCTTCTTCGCATTGTCGCCGGCCAGGAACTCGCCGTCAGTCATCAACTCGCCGTCCTGCTGGCCCATCAGCGAATAGACGGTGCGGAACATGAAGTTGCCGTCCGCGGTGACCGAGCCGAGTGGGAACGTGACATCGGCAGACTCCTTGAGGGCGTTCAAAGTTTCGGTGAAGCCCTCGCGGCTGTCCATACCCATCGGCGTGCCGTCGTCGCTGAGTCGGCCGACCTTCTCGAGCAGTTCCTTGTTATAGTAGAGAACGATCGGGTGCGTATCGAGCGGGACGGCATACTGCTTGCCGTCGACGGTTACGGCGTCCCAGGTCGACGGAGCATAATCTGACTCGCTGATGCCCATCTTCGACCAGTCGTCAGCGGTGATTTCCGAAAGCAGATTCTGGTCGACCGCCAGCGGAATGCGGCTGGCGTGATAGGTCATGATGTCGGGCGCCTCGCCGACTGGCACGGCCGTCTGCACCTTGGTATAGAAGGGAACGCCCCACTCCAGCGTCGTTGCGTCGATGGTGATCTCGCCTTTGTGCGCCTCGTTGAAGTCAGAGATCATCTGCTTCATGCGGACGCCGTCGCCGCCGCCGAGAAAATCCCACCACACCACAGTTTCTTGAGCATAGGCGGCGGACGACATCAGCATCGTCGCTGCTAGCGCAGTTGTCTTAAGAGCACTCAGGTTCAACATCTGCTTCTCCTCCCTTCGCTGTGCGGCCATGGCGCCGCGGTGAAGTCATTCCTAAAGCTGTACGCTGATCATCGAGTAGGAATGTGCCGGTACGCTGACAGACAGCTTGCCGCCTGACAGCTTCGCTCCCTTTGCTTTTGCGGGTTTGACGTTTTCGGGATTGTTCTCTGTATTCGTCGCTTCCAAGTCGTCGTGCTTGATCAAGGTATGCGCGACTGACTTCGCTGCGCCGAAGCCTTCGATGGAGATTTCAATCTCCATCGGCTCCGAGCCGTTCCGATTGACGGCAAAGAAGTTCAGCGTTCCGGTATCGCTGTCGTGCACCCCTGCGATGTCGAGATACTCAACGCCGGCGGCAATGTCGGCATCATATGCGGGGCAATCGATATCCAGGTGAAGTGCAGTTCCGCGGCCGTGACGCGACGCGAGCTGGAACGGATAGTAGATTGTTTGCCTCCAGGCCGGGCCGCCCGGGACTGTCATGATCGGGGCGATGACATTCACGAGTTGCGCTATGCATGCGATGCGGACCAGGTCCGATCGGCGGATAAACGTGTTGAGTATGCAGCCGACCTGCAGCACGTCTTCGAAATTATAGATGTCTTCCAAGAGCGCTGGCGCATGGGGCCAACCCCACTCTTTCACACGTTTCGCGTCGTTCTTTCGCTGGTGATACCAGACATTCCACTCGTCGAAGGAGATCTTGACGTCGTTCTTGGCCCGCCGCTTCGCCTTGATATAGTCGATGACGCCGCCAACCGTTCCGATATATCGGTCGAGCTTTTTTGGAAGCGCGAGGTACTCGGCGGCGTTCTTCTCGTAGTTCTCGAAATACATGTGAAGCGAAATGTAGTCGACTTGGTCGTAGGTGC
Source organism: Aquibium pacificum (assembly GCF_040839445.1). Lineage (NCBI taxonomy): Bacteria > Pseudomonadati > Pseudomonadota > Alphaproteobacteria > Hyphomicrobiales > Phyllobacteriaceae > Aquibium > Aquibium pacificum. The sequence goes on from NZ_JBDPGJ010000003.1 coordinate 403,583, forward strand.
TGTCCAGCACGGTGGCTTCCCACTGCGGGTAGGTGGCCATGTCGGAATGGGATGAGCCGCATACGATCAGTTCCAGCTTGTCGTCAAATGCACGCAGCGCCTTCGCCGTTTCGTTCGCGAGATGCCCGTATTCAGCGGCGCTCTTGTGTCCGACCTGCCAAGGGCCGTCCATCTCGTTGCCCAAGCACCAAAGCCTGACATCCCACGGATCTGCGCGGCCGTTTTTCTTGCGCAGGTCAGACCAGTAGCTGCCACCGGGATGGTTGACATATTCAACGAAGTTGCGCGCGGCATCGAGCCCGCGCGACCCGAGATTGACCGCCAGCATCATCTCGATATTCGTGGATTTGGCCCAGTCAGCGAATTCGTGGATGCCGACTTGATTGGATTCGGAGGTATGCCAGGCAAGGTCCAGCCGTGTGGGCCGCTCCTCCTTCGGCCCGATCCCGTCTTCCCAATTGTAGGCGGAAACGAAATTGCCGCCGGGATAGCGGCAGATCGGCGTATCGAGTTCGCGAACGAGGTCGATGACGTCGCGGCGCATACCATTTTGGTCGGCAGTGGGGTGATCAGGTTCGTAAATGCCGGTGTAGACAGCTCGCCCAAGATGTTCGAGGAACGACCCGTAGAGACGATTGTCGATTTCGGCGACCACATAGCGCGCATGCGCCGTGACGTGCGCTTTCACGCCGCTCCTCCCAGATTTATAGCGTCACTTCTGGTTTATACCAGATTTGACGTTATTGTAACGATGAGAAAAGGCCGTTCGTCAAGGCGCTTTTTCCAAAGCGGCGGCCCTCACGTGGCTATACGCAGCACGATATCCTGATCGTAGTTGCCGAAACCCTTGCCGAATATGTTCATACCACCAGGATGTTCGGCGTCCTCCTTGACCCCGACGCGCATCCGGATCGAGCGGTGCTGATCGATGAGCAGGTCATCCAGGGTCACGTCGGATATCTGCATGCCGTCGATGAAGCTGCCTTTGCCGGTTATCCGCCAGTTTTTCAGCTTTCCGTATTGGGAACCCGCAAGCTTCCACCAGTCTGGCGTGTAGACCCCGCGTTTGTCTCCGAAGTCGCCCGGCGAGGTCCAGGTTCCGATATCGACTCCGTTGACCTCTAGGAAAATGTCCGACGGCCAGTCAGCCGCCGTGCCGGGCACTTCGGAGCTTAGCTCCATCGAGAATTCCAGCGCCTTGGGTCTGGTGCGATTGAGCTTTGTATTGTTGGGAAACTGGTATTCGACATATCCCCTGGTGAACCAGAGAAGCCCGGCTTTCATGCGGTTCGGATCAAGGAATGTGTCGGGAACGTCAAGCAGACCGATTACCCCGTCCGTAGAGCAGAGCCCGCAAGGCCCTGTTACGTCGCAACTGGTGTAGAGACCGAGTGGCATGGAAACCTCGATGGCGCCATCCCCGGCCTCCGGCAGGTTGTCGCGAAATCCCACGAGGATTTCCGTGAAGGCCGTTTTGCAGACTTTCTGACTGCCCTTGCGCGCCTTGCGGGTGACGGTCGTGATGAGCCCCGTATCTTCCAGTACCTGCAGGTTGGACGAAACGGTCGACTGTGGCAGCCCCAGCTGTTCGGCGATCTGGTTGACGTTCTTCTCTTCACCATTGCGCAGCAGCTTGAGAATGGAAACGCGTACCTCGCTTGCCAGCCCTCGAATAAGGTCCAGTCGTTCCGATGGGTCAATGACGAGCACTCTGCCACTCATGCGGTCGGTCCGTAGCTAGGGGATGGATGCCGCTGCATATCAGCATATCTGATACAAATAAAGGTTTGCGCCCGGCATACAAGTATGAGCGCAGGCTGCCGACAGTCATGTGCGAACCGCGGGCCGGGTCTCGGGGTTCGCGTGATTGCAGCTTTCACTGAACTGGTGTGTACGCCCTGAGATGTGCACTGCAATCCCGGTTGACCCCCTTGCTCTCGCGCTACTCTTATCGCGCTTTTGAGTTTCTGAGGATCATCGGTGGACGACCTGTCCGACCGCTGTCGGGGGGAGGGGGGGAGCTATCCCACGCAGAGGGTAGACTGGCAGCTTATGTGAGGGCAGCCTTGCCGCATTAGCGGCCGATATTGGGGGCGTGTTGCTGACCTACGGGATGGGGGCCGTGTTGGGACGGTGGAGCCAGGCTGGCAGTCCATGCGAAATGACCGAGGAATGAAGGGATCAGTAGATCCCCCTCCACGGGAACCGCGCGTTTCATTGAAGAAGCCATGGCATTTCCAAATACCGCCCACTTCAAAAAAAAGGAAGTAACCTTGATCTGCGTCAAGGAGAGGTCCTGCGAGGAAGTCCAGACAGGATGCCAGTTGGCGGGAACCGGAGAACGATGTGAGTCGCACCAGCCTGCTTGGCCTGCTCTGCGCAGTGACCCGCGCCCTCGCGCTGGTCACCGTGGTGCTCGTCATCGGGTTCGGAACGTCGCCGCACGCCCACGGCATCGTGGTTGGCGACGCGGTGACTCACACGGGCATCCTTGTCGACGTGGGCCATGACGGCTCGCACCAGGACGTCGGAGTTCATCCCCCTTCGGCGACACATTGCGGGAGTGGGGTCATCTGCGTCGCGGCCCTTCCATTGGCGCCTGTGCTCCTGCCGGCACCCGAGACGAGTCTCGTTCGTTTCGCGATCGTCGATTCCGCCGCAGCGTCATCTCCGACTTTCGGGCTCCTGCGGCCTCCCCGTCGCGGTTAGAACCACGCGCGTCAGATTGTCGTCCAGTCTGGGGCCTGACCTCTCGACACGACGGATCCTCAGCGGTCTCACTGCGTGAAACGTCACGCCTGGTAGTGTCGACGCTTCAGACCTTCAGGCGACAGACGAAATCACGCCGCCCGTCAGCGGTCGCAGCGAAGACGCTAACCCCTGCAGATTCAACTATCGACAGCTCTGTCCCCAAGCAGCTGATTGCACCAGCTACCTGGCCCGCAGAGTCACCGAACCATACACGAGGAACCAGACATGAAGACGATAGCTACCCTTGCAGCCGCGCTGAGCCTCTCGATTGCCGCTGCAGGCCATGCCGCTGCCGACAGCGATCATGGTCATGGCAGCGGGCCGCTGGCGAAAGACAGCAGACCCTCCGTCGGCCAGGGCGAGATGATGCAGGATATGATGCGGATGATGGTACAGATGCATGGTCAGATGACGGGCGCCTGTCCAGGCAGCGGCGTGTCGATGATGGACGGCGACATGATGCGCATGATGATGGGGCCGGGCATGATGGGCGACGGCATGGCCGGAGAGCCCGAGCCCGAAGCTGCGCGCGAGGCGATGCTGGCCCGTCTTGCCGAATTCGATGCCGATAGCGACGGGACCATGTCGCTGACGGAATTCGAGGCTCTACACGCGGCGATGATCCGCGAAACCACAGTGGACCGGTTCCAGCATCTCGACGCCGACGGCGACGGAAGGATCACCGAGACCGAGATGGGCGCACCCGCTCGGCGGATGGAGATGCGGCGCGGGATGCCCGGAGCCTCGGACATGATGGACGGGCGGATGCCGTCCGACAACTGACACCGTCACGACCCGGTCCCGACCCGGCTGGACGAGCTAGGTCGGGACCGGGTCTGGCCAGTACCGAAAGGAACCGGGCCATGATGCCAATCCTCTATTTCGCCGGTATCGCCGCAATACTGTTCTTCGCGCTGCGGTTTTCGTGCGGCAACCGCGTGATGGGACATGCCGCGAGCGGCAGCCACAACAGCCTCCCGATCACCGATCTCGGCTGGGCGCTGAGCCTCTTTCTGTCCATCACCTATGTGGTCTGTGTCGCCTTCGACCTGCTGTTCCCGCGCTACGTGATGTACGAGACCTGGGCCGGATTGCTGCCCGGTTTCGTGTGGCTGACACCGACCGGTTTCGCCATCGGTCTGGTGGAGAGCTTCCTCTACGGCTGGTATGTCGCACTGGTCTTCGGTGGTCTCTACAACGCGCTCATAGCGCGCCGGAGGGCCGGTATGACCCGCCTTGCCCGTCCCAGCCTGCGTTTCCTCGGGGCGGCGGGAACCGTCACAGGGTCCCGCTATCTCGTGGAGGCCGGGTCGCGCCGCATTCTTGTCGATTGCGGTCTCTTCCAGGGCTTCAAGACGCTGCGGGATCGCAGCCGCAAGCCGTTCCCGGCGCGGCCCGCCGCGATCGACACGGTACTTCTGACTCATGCCCATCTCGACCACTCGGGATATCTTCCGGCCCTGATCCGCGCGGGTTTCGCGGGGCGCGTGCACTGCACCGAAGCGACGGCCGAACTTTGCGGGCTCATCCTGCCCGACAGCGGTCATCTGCAGGAGGAAGAAGCGCGCTATGCGGCGCGCAAGGGCTTCTCGAAGCACCGGAACCCGATCCCGCTCTACACGCTGAAGGATGCCGAGAAGGCGCTTGAGCGGTTCGACGCCGTTGAGTTCCGTCGACGGATCGATCTAGGAGACGGCATCGCTGCCACCTTCATTCCCGCCGGGCACCTTCTCGGAGCGGCGCAGATCCGGCTCGAGATCGGCGGCTCAACTGTCCATTTCAGCGGCGATCTCGGCCATGATCCCGATCCGCCTATGCGACCGCCTGCGCCGTTCGAAGGCGCCGACGTGGTTGTCTGCGAGTCGACCTACGGCAACCGGCGCCATCCCGACATCGACCCCGAGGCAGAGCTTGCCCCCGTGCTCAAGCGCACCTTCGCCCGCGGCGGGACAGTCCTCATCCCGTCCTTCGCGGTCGGCCGCGCGCAGGGGCTGATGTATCACGTCGCTCGTCTCATGGCGCGGGGCGAGATCCCGAGGGTGCCGGTGTATCTCAACAGTCCGATGGCGATCGATGCGACGGCGGCCAAGGCGCGGCTAAGGCGGGGCGAGCCGACCCGTCCCGCGTGGGAACATTCCGGCATTGGGGGAGGCGGCGCATGAAGGTCGTCCTCTTCGAGATGGAGCCACGCGAGTTTCCGGTGTTCGCCGCCATGGGGACAGACCATGACGTCAGTCATACGGAAAAACCTCTCGACTTTGAGTACGCGGGAGCACATGCGACTGCAGAGGTCGTTTCGACCTTCATCTTTTCCCGGCTCGACCGGCAGGTCTTGGAACAGATGCCGGCGCTCAGGCTGATCGCCACGCGATCGACCGGGTTCGACCACATCGACCTCGACTATTGTGCGGCGCACGGCATCGCAGTGGCGAACGTGCCGAGCTATGGTGAGAACACCGTGGCCGAGCACGTTTTCGCGCTGCTGCTCGCGATCAGCCACCGCTTGCCCGAGGCGATGGATCGGGCTCAGCGCGGATACTTCTCGCCCGAGGGGCTGCAGGGCTTTGACCTTGCCGGCCGGACGCTGGGGGTCATCGGCACAGGGCGGATCGGCCAGCACGTCATCCGCATCGCCCGCGGCTTCCAGATGCAAGTGCTTGCGCATGACGCGGCGCCGCAGGCGCGGCTCGCGGCGGAACTCGGGTTCCACTACACCGACCTGGCAACGCTCTACGGCGAGGCGGACGTCATCAGCCTCAACGTGCCCTCGCTCCCCGAGACGCGCCACATGCTGTCGGCCAACGCCTTCGCGCAAATGAAGGACGGCGTCGTGGTCATCAACACGGCGCGCGGCGATCTGATCGACACGCGGGCGCTGATCCAAGCGCTGACCAGCGGCAAGGTCGCGGCGGCGGGCCTCGACGTGCTGCCCGACGAGCCGCTGATCCGCGAGGAGGCGGAGCTGATCTGCTCCATATACTGCGAGCAGCACGACCTGCGCGACCTCGTCGCCAACCATGTACTCCTGCGCATGAAAAACGTGATCGTGACGCCGCACAGTGCCTTCAATACCCGCGAGGCGGTGCAGAGGATCGCCGTGACGACGGTCGAGAACATCCGCGCCTTCGCGGAAGGGCGGCCGCAGAACCTGGTGGCGGCGCCTGTCGGCTCTGCGACGAAGGAGAAGGAGTAGAAACATGGCCGAACAATCGAAAATCCGCGTCGCAGTAAATGGCTAGTGAGTTATCGGCAAGCGCGCGGCGGGGGCGGTCGCTGCGCAGAACGACATTGAGCTCACGGGCGACTCAGACATCACGGCATGTTGCGGATGAAGATGGCGGCGAGGGTAGCCGGGCTCGGCCTCGCCGGCGCACTGGACGGCCCGCTCGGGACCGCAGACCTGATCGCCGACGGAGGTGGCTGCCAGGAACGTGAAGACCTATCGGGGAGGCGGCAAGAAACCCATCCTCCAAGGCGGCGAGGATCACGCGGTCACCGGTCACTCCCTTGTCGTCGATCCGGCTCCGACCTTCGCAAGATCGCAAAACGAGGAAGTCACCAACCGCCAGAGCATGTGCCGCGGGGCAGGGGATGGAGGCTGCGGATATGGGGGAGTATGGGGGTCTGACTGATGGCGGCGGCCGCACGTCTACCAGTCGATTTCTTCGGGGTCTTTTCTGGTCGCGTTGCGAACGACGTCACGGATCCGTCCGTCTGCGAAATGGATCAGCCGGTCGGCCATTTGCGCCCTGGCGGCGGCGTGGGTGACAATGAGTATGGTCGAGTTGAGGCGTCGGTTGACGTCGCTCAGCATCTTCAGCACGCCGCGGCCCGTCTTGCTGTCGAGAGCGCCGGTCGGTTCGTCGCAGAACAGCACGTCGGGCTGCTTGGCGACGGCACGGGCGATCGCGACCCGCTGTTGCTCTCCGCTGGAAAGCTCGGCCGGGAAATGATCGGCGCGCTCGGCAAGCCCGACAAGTTCCAGTGCCTCGCGCGAATCCAGAGAACGGCGCGCATTCACCGTGACAAGTTAGATGTTCTCACGGGCAGAGAGAGTGGGTATCAGGTTGTAGAACTGGAAGACGAAGCCGACATGGTCATGGCGGTAGGCGACGAGCTGGCGGTCGGTCATTGCCGTCAACTCCCGGTCGCGGAACCAGACCCGGCCCTCGCTGGCTTGATCGAGCCCCCCGATGATGTTGAGCAAGGTCGATTTGCCCGAGCCCAACGGCCCCAGCAGAAAGACGATCTCGGTTTCTGGGATCTCGAGGTCAACGCCGCGCAGCGCATGGACCAGCGCGGTACCTTCGCCGTAGACCTTCGTCAGTCCTTTCGTGCGAAAGACCGTCTTCGACCGCGGCGTGGCTTTGTGGCTGTCTTCCATCGTCTTCCTCTTAATTCGCCACACCAATGCCGTTTCCAGGGACGGTGATCCTGGCGCCGGAAGGCTGCGCTGCACGCGGCTTCAGCCGTCGACGCGGACTGCAACCCGCGTTCCCTCGGCGATCCGCTCGTCGGGGTAGAGGATCACCCGCTGACTGGCCGCGAGCCCACCCTGGACCGATGTAGAACTCTCATTCCCCGGTCCGATCTCGACCTTGCGCAGCTGGGCGCGCCCTTGTTCGAAAACGAAGACCGCCCAGCCATCGCCGCTTCGAAAGAGCGCGGCCGAAGGCAACAGAAGCGCATTCTCGACCCTTGCGAGCGTGATTTCCGCTGTCACGCGGAAATTGTGCTTGAGCCGCGACCATGTCTCATCGGGGCTGGTCAATTCAAGGATGACCGGGACGCGTAGCTCCTCGATCCCGAGCGCGGACGTCTTCTCGAGCCCGGCCGGATCCAGACGGGTCACGCGCGCCTCGAGCGGCGGGCCGCCCCAATCGAGAATCCGAGCCGTCGCGCCGACCTCGACCTGGACCGCGTCGGTCGACAACAGATCCGCCCTGATTTCCAGATCGCGCGTGTCAGCGATCTCGATTAGGGGTGTACCGGCCGCGACGACCGACTCGCTTTTCTGGACCACCCGCAACACCTCGCCAGAGACGGGGGCGGTCAGATGCAGTTCCTGAAAGCCCTGGCCATTCTGTTTGAAATCCCCGGGCTCGGACAATTGCGCCGCGATCGCGGCATATCTGTTGCGTTGGACCTCAAGCTCCGCGCGGGCCGCAGCGAGCGCGTGTTCGCGGGCCTCGGTCGCGCGGCGGGCCTTGTCGAGGTTCTCGACGGAGACGACGTTTCTGTCGGCGAGAGCCTGAGCCCGAGCCAGTTCGCTGCGGGCCAGCTCGGCTTCGGTTTCGATGCGCCCGACCTCGTGCCGAACGTACTCGATACCGGCTTCGGCTTCAGAAAGTGCCGCGCGCAGCTCTTCTCTGGACCGCTCGTCGATGAAGGCGGGCATGGTTGGGCGCAGGATCGCCACGACGGTTTCATTCCGTGTCACCGCGTCCCCCGCAACCAGCGCATTGCGCACCACCCGCCCTGCTACGGGTGCAGAAACCGTATAGATGGCGCGCGCCCGGGTGCGGGCCTCCTCGTCCACGGTGATGGCGAGCGTTCCGATCCTGGTCTCGCCGATATCCACCAGAACCGGCTGCGGCCGAAGGAACCAGATCACGAAGCCAAGCAAGGCAACACCGCAGAGCCCGGCGAGAAGCGATTTGATCCCGATTTTCGTCATGCCTCAATCCCTCGTCTTCAGGACCGCGACGAGATCGAAGTCCTTGATCCTACGCCAAGCGAACATCGCTGACAGCACAGCGGCCGCGACCACCGCCACGCTGGCCACAACGTAGGTCCCCCGATCGATCACCAGAGGCATCCGCATCAGATCGGCATCCATGGCATTCCCCATGATCGCCGCGTTCACGTATCCGGCCGCCCAGCCAAGCGGCAGCGAGACCACCAGAAGAAGCGCGAGTTCGCCGGCGAGGACCCAGAAGACCTGCCCTTCGCTGAAGCCCAGCACGCGAAGCGTGGCCAGTTCCGCGGCGCGTTCAGACAGCGAAATCCGCATCGCATTGTAGACCATTCCGAACGCGATCGCGCCCGCCAGACCGGTATAGATCGACGCCATTGCCGTGACGATGATGCCGAGCGCGGTCTGAAAATTTGCGAGGGAAATGCCTTGCAGCGCGATGCCGCCGACAGCAGGTGAGGTCTTGACCGCTTGATAAAGCCGGTCCATCCTGGCCGGGTCGATCCTCAGCTCGGCACGGTCCATGCTTGGACCCTCGCGCAGAAGCCGCGAAAGCGCCGAGAGCTCCATCGTCGCTTGCAGGCTCAGGAATTCCTCCGTTAGCGCGGTCACTGGCAGCGAGACAGTCCGGCGCCGCGCGCCCAGCAAGTCGATCTCGACGCGGTCTCCGATCCCGACTTCCAGCACGCCCGCGAGCCAGGCGTTGATCGCAACGCCATGCGTCGGCGGCGTGACCATGCGCAGCTCTCCATCGACGATACGGCCGAGCATTGCATCGGCGGGGCGGCCGTACAGCCCGATCCGCCGTTCGGTCGTGCCGTTCCGGATCCGGGCGGGCACCAGTCTGACCGGCTCGGCGGCAAGCACCCCCGGCAACCGCTCGACGGCACCGAGCGCGGCGACAGGACGCTCAGCGGTGAAGACGAGGGTCGCATCCTGACGTTCGGACAGCATGAACTTGACGTCCACCAGATACTCCATCGAATCCGCCAAGTAGAGCGACGCGATCAGGATCGCCGAACTCATGGCAAGCCCGATCATGGTCATGGCCGAGCGAAGGCGGTTCTGGATCGCGCTGCGAAACGCGAGTTTCGTGAGGGGCGGAAAACTTCTCGTGAGTTTCGACAGCCTGCTTTGGTCATGCCGGAACCGCGGTGGTGCCGCTGGACGCATCGCGGCAGCCGGCGAAAGCGCCAGGACCCGCGAGACCGCCTGAAACGCGCCTGCAACTGCGGCCAGCGCCGGCAGCAGGGCAGCCAGAAGATAGATATCGGCGGCCGGGGCGAAGATCAGCAGCGGAAACCGGAAGTAGTCGGCGTAGAGCCGGGTGACGTATTGGCCAAGCAGCACGCCAGACGTCATACCGGCCAATATCCCAAGAAGGCAGATGCACGCGACGAACTTGAGGTAATGCCCGGCGATCTCTGCATCTCCATAACCGAAAGCCTTCAGCAGACCAATCTGGCCGCGTTCGAGCAATATGATGCGGTTGAGCGTGAGGTAGATCAGGAAGAACGCGATGCCGAAGAAGACGGGCGGCAGGGTCAGGCTCATACTGTACAACATGTCGAGCCCGTGGTTCAGGAAGGCATGCGAGAACTGGTCGCGCCGGCCATGCGCGGCCTGGCTGCCATAGCGCTCGAGCAGGACATCGATGCCCGAGAGCACACCGGCCTCGTTGGCGCCGCGTGTCGTGCGGACAAGCGCGGAGGTGAAGGCGCCCTCCAGATCGTAGATCGCCGCAAGGGCACTTTCGTTCATCCAGACGATGCCGAAGCGGCGATTGTCCGGCATGATGTCGCCTGGCCCGGCGGCATAAACGAATTCGGGGGAGTAGACGGTGCCGACAATCCGGAGCGTGTACTTCCGCCCGTTGAGGATGGCGCCAAACCTGTCGCCGGGCCGGAACCCGTGCGCGTCGGCGAAGGCCTGGTTGACGACAACCTCGTCTGCTGAAGCTGCAGCCGGCATGCGTCCGAGTTTCCGGTAGGGCCGGTTGAGCACCGGCATCGCCCCGTCCGGGACCGAGACGAAGAGGCCCATGGCCGGCTCTTGCATCCGGTCGATTTCGACAAGCGCAGAATTGACGATTCTGGTCTCGACGGTCGCGACACCCGGGAGCCTGGCAATCCGGTCCGCAACGCTGCGCGGCGCGCGATCGACGCGGACGAACACATCCGCGAAGCGCTGACGCTCGTAATAGGCGATACGTGTTTCCTCGAGCGAGCGATAGGAACCGATGGCCAAGAGTACCGTCGCGACGCCCGCCGCCATCACGAGCGAGATCGCGGTGACCTGGGCCCAGAGCCGCCGGACGTCTCGCAAGAGCTTCTTGTCGAGCGGATGCATCCAATCCCCCCTTCATGAAGCCGCGAACCCTGCCAAGCACACCTGTGCCCTCAGGGCGTACTCGAGCCTCGGAATCGGGTTAACCCGGTCAGGGCGGCGAGACTATGTGACCGGCCTGCCCAACCGAGTTTGCCGGAATGCCACTCATTCTATCAAAGTTCTTATACGGGTTCGACATGTATACGCGCTATTCGCTGGCGTGGCAGTCTCACGTTAAGTGGCTGGCGGTCGCACTAGGCCGCCAGTATTGGAAACCATGCGCCGAGTTTCCTACGCCTGCCACCGTTTCCCGCCAGTGATTTTCCATCGTGCCGTCTGGCTCTCCTTCGGCTTTGAAATCCCATGTGGTCGGCTCCTCTCCTGTGTTGGCTGTCACACAGCACCAACATGGCAGAATGCGATGCCGTTCGGGTGGAGCCGTCCACACCATCAGACAAACTCGGCTTGGGACGAGACAGGGCGCTGGCTAGTCTGCGCGCATGACCAAGCGCACACCTTTCCAGTACTTCAAGATGAACGAAGAGATCATCCGCCTAGCGGTGATGATTTATGTCCGCTTCCCGCTCTCGCTCCGAAACGTCGAAGACCTGCACGATGAGCGCGGCATCAATGCACGCCACGAGACAGTCCGGTTTTGGTGACACAGGTTCGGCCCGATGTTCACCTCTGAGATCCGCAAACGACGGATCGAAGGCATGCGATCCAGCCCCTAGGTCGTTAGGTTCGTTGCCAGTTCCATTTGATGCGCTTGGGATTCCAACCCTAGTGCAGTGGTAATAATATCAGTGACTTAGGAGGCAGAGAACGTTCGATCCCGGTCCCGTCCCGTCCCGTCCGCCATTGCTTCAATGAAATCAGCAAGTTAAAATATAGTTGTTTACGACGAAACCGATCTCGTTGAGGATATCCCGATAGTGATCCTCGTGGTGTCGTGCGTGTTCACAATGGTTCCAAAGCGTGATTGCGCTCGATCTGGCATTCCACGACATTGCTTCCACGTAGAAGGTGGAGAAATTCATGCAATCTTTGAAGCAAATCCGGTCGGAAGGAATACACTTGAGATTTTCCCTAAACTCCGCGCGTCCTCGGGCACGCCGAACACGCCTGATCCTGCGCGACGCTGTCCGGAACAGGACCGTATGCGGAGCCGCCGGGTGAGTTCGAAGCCCATTGGGGTCTAAGAGATGTAGCTCCCGCAATTGCCTGACCAGGGAAACGAGTTGCTACGCGGGGTCTCCGGCCACAGGTGCTCTTACGCTCATCAGAACGTCCAGGATTCGAACGCCGTCGCCCTTGGCGTAGACGGCAATCGGATTGATCTCGACCTCCGAGATGTCCCCGTCTTCCAGGATCAGGCGGCCAAGCCGGTCGAGCAGGTCCACAACGGCTTCGACATCGAGCGCGCTGGAACCGCGATAACCGTCGAACAATCGAGCCCCCCTGAGGCTCCGCAGTGCAACTTCGATGTCGGACCGCGGCGATCCTGCCGGAACCAGGGCAACATCGTCAAGCAACTCGGTGAGCACGCCGCCGAGACCTGCCACGAGCACTGCGCCCCAAGACGGATCGCGGCGGGCGGACACAACCATTTCCAGGTCCGGACGCGGCGCCATTTCCTCGACGAGCATCCCATCCGGTCCAGCGTCGGCGGTTGCCGCAGCGACGCTCATTGCCACCGAGGCGAAGGCCTCCCTAAGCGCCGCCTCGTTGGCGATCCCGAGCCGGACGCCTCCGACGTCGGTCTTGTGGACAATCGCCGCCGACTGGACTTTCAGAGCGACTGGATAGCCGATTTCGCTCGCGATCCGGACCGCCTCGTCGGCGTCGCGCGCCAGCGCTCCTCGCGGAATTCCAAAGCCCGCCCGCTCCAGGCGTCGCTTGCCGCGATACTCGGCCAGCGCCTCGGCCTCGCCGGATGCCGCGAGAGCCGCTGCCGGAAACTGCCGGGCTTCCCGGAACCGTGCGATACCGGCAAAAGCCCGCATCGCGCGTTCCGGCGAGCGAAAGAATGGCACACCGGCCGCGCGCACGTCGGCCATGAACGCGTCGGACATGGGCAGTTCGTCGCCGAGAAACGCGAGGGCTACCGGTTTGTCCGATGATGCAAGCACGGGCTTCAGCGATTCCCATTTTGCAAGGACCTGTTTGGGCGCTCCCCCCATGGCAGCGACCAACAGTGCATCGACCGAATCATCGGCGAGCATCGCCGCGCAGCTGTCGCCGAACAGGTTGGGCTTGCTCATTCCCATGGCCGTTATGTCGAGGGGATTGTCGATGGTTGCGAAGTCGGGCAAGATTCCCGAGAGCGCCTGCGAGGTCATCGGACGCAGGTCCGGCAGAGCCAGACCGATCTCCTCGCAGAAATCGAGACAGAAGCCGCGAACAGCGCCGGAGTTGGTGACCACGCCGAGACCGCGGATCCGCGCCGAGGGGTAGCGGTGCCGCAGCAGCGTCGTGTCGAAGAGTTCGTCGAAACTGTCCACGAGCGTGACCGCGGACGAGCGCACGAAGGCCTCCATGACCTCATGGTCTCCGACCATCGCACCGGTGTGAGACTGTGCCGCCTCCCGCGAGCGCTGACTGCGTCCCGGGTGCATCAGCACCACCGGTTTGCCGCGCTGCCATGCGCGCTTGGCGAAATCAAGGAAAGCGGCGGGGTCCCTGATCTGCTCCACGAACGCCGCGAACGTGGCGACGGCGGGATCGTCGAGCAGCCCGGTGAGTACCTCCTCTGCCGAAAGTACCGCTTCGTTGCCGGTCGAGATTGCGTAGGCGACGGGCAGGCCACGGCTGCGCAACGCATCTCGTATATTGCCTGTCATCGCACCGCTCTGGGCCACGACTGCCACACCCGCTTTGGTCAACGCAACCGGCTGCATCCGCTCGAAGGTAACCGGCACCCCGGCTACGTAGTTCGTGAAGCCGAGGCAGTTCGGACCGAGGACCGCCATTCCCGCCGCGCGGGCGATGCGGGTTATCTCCGCCTGTTCCTCGGCCCCTGCGGTGCCAAGTTCTGCGAATCCGGATGCGAAGATAACCGCTGCGCCGACACCTGCGGCGGCGCATTCCGCTATCGTCTGGCGCACCGCGGCGGCTGGCACGACGAGCGCCGCGAGATCGATTCCCTCCGGCAGATCGGCGACCGACCGAATGCAGGCGATGCCGTCGATGCTCTCGAAACGTCGGCTTACCGGCAGAATCTCGCCCTCGTAGCCGAATGCCGCCAGGTTGGCCATGACGTTGTTGCCCAGGCTGAACGGTTCCGCGGAGGCGCCGATCACCGCAATCGAACGCGGTCGCAACAGCTTCTCCACACCCGGCACCACCGCCATGGGGCTAACCGTTTCGTTCGTAGGTCTGCAGCCCCGGACGATAGGATTTTTCGTCGAGGAACTGCCTCATGCCCGCCTGGTCGCCCTTCTCGGGGTCGCGAAACTTGGTCGCGTCCGACTTCGCCATCAGGTACTCGAGCGCCGACTCCCATGACATCGACTTGACGTGGTGATAGGCGGTCTTGGCGGCGCGAAGAACGAACGGGTTCTTCGCCTTCAGCGTCTCTGCCAGCGCCCTGGTGCGGTCCCGAAGTTCCTCACGCGGCACCGCGATGTTGACGAGGCCAAGTTCCTTTGCGCGACGGCCGTCGAATGTTTCACCGGTCATGATGTAGTAGAGGGCGTCGCGCTGCGACATGACCTCCGCAACCGATTTGGTGACGATACCGGCGGGGATGATCCCCCAATTGATTTCGGAAAGGCCGAAGACCGCATCGTCCGCCGCGACGGCCAGGTCGCAGCCAATGAGGACCTGGAAGGCGCCACCGAAGCACCACCCGTTCACCATCGCGATCGTCGGCTTGCGGAAATACATCATTCGGCGCCACTGCCAGGCCGCATTCGATGCATAGAGCCGCTCCCGATCGAGTGGTGGTCCCGCATCGGGCACGCGGAAGTACTCCTTCAGGTCTTGGCCCGCCGAGAAGGCGTCGCCGGCCCCGGTGATCACCACCACGCCAACGGAATCGTCCTCCTCCATCGCATCGAGCACCGCAATCATTTCACGGACGATGCCGGGATTGATCGCATTCTGCTTTTCGGGACGGTTGAGGGTGATCCACGCAATCCCGTCTTCGGTTTCGACCGTGACGAATTCCCCCCAGCCGCGACCGCTTCCCTCCTTGGCCCCGCCCGTTGCGATTGCGGCTGTCATCGGAATCCTCCATGGACTACATTAATCAAGGTCCCATAAATAAGGTAACCTGATATTGTCAAGCGAGAGACCTACCCGAGAAGGCCGCAAGGGATTGCGGCCGCGATCGATCTACCTCCTCAACCAAACGAATCAGGCCATGCGCACGCAGCTCGAGCAAGAGTTGCGGGCAGTCGGTCTCACCGGAATCCAGTACACCGTGCTCAGCATCGTCGGCTCCCGTGAAGGGATCTCCTCGGCGGAGCTGTCGAGGCGTTTCTTCGTCACGCAGCAGTCGATGATCGAGATCGTTGCGGGGCTGGAGCGTCGCGGTCTGCTGCACCGCTCTCCTAACCCTCAGAACCGGCGCATTCTCGCTGCCGCGCTCACCCAAGCCGGGCGGGAGATTCTGGCCGAGGCCGACGCCATCGCCGACTCTGTCGAAAGCTCGGCTTTCTCGTCTCTGTCCGAAGATGACTTTTCGGAACTGCGCAGAATCCTTTCGGGACTGCTCCGCGAACTTCGCGCCTCCCACGCCAAGACCGCATCCGAACAGCGCGACGTGCTCAGATCTCTCGGATCCTGATCTGGCATCGGCAGCCGGCGGCGGTTGATTCCCATGGAACCGAGGCCGGGCCGACGGCAGATGCAACGGCGAAGAGCATTGCACTTACCCTTGACAGGATTGAAATAAGCAATCCTTATATCAGACAACCTTACAAGGGAGGACGAGTGATGCTGGGCACATTGCGCCGTATTTTGACTGCCGTAGGGCTCGCCGGTGGACTTGCCGTCACCGGTGCCGCGGCAGATCCCATCCGGGTGAATTTCGTACCGATCAGCGATGGTCTCCCGCTCTTCGTGGCCGAGGACCAAGGGTTCTTCGACAAGCGAGGGCTGGACGTCGAACTGACGGCGGCGCCGAACCCCTCGGTGATGATCAGCGCGATCGCGTCGGGGTCGGCCGAGGTAGGGCACACCGTGCTCATCCCGGTCCTTGCCGCCTGGCAGGCAGGCATAGAACTCTCGGTAATCGCGGGAGCATCGGCCTTCCCCTCGGTCCAGCCGCCGGCTGTCGGCGTGCTCGCGCGCAAGGACAGCAACATCAAGTCGCCAAAGGAACTCGAGGGCAAGACGGTCGGCGTAGTCGGCCTGGAATCGTATCACCAGGCGATGGTGCAACGTTGGATGCGGGAAAACGACAGCGACTACTCGAAAGTCCGTTTCGTGGAGGTGCCGTTCCCGCAGATGCAGGACCTGCTGACCAGCGGCAACGTGGATGCGGTCGTATCCGTCGATCCCTTCTACTCGAAGATGATCAAGGAGGGCGCCGGCTATGACTTCGGCGACTTCGTCGCGACGATGCCCGACGGGGCGCCCATCGTCATCTTCGTTTCTTCCCGGGAATGGGCCGAAGACCATCCAGAGGAAGTGAAGGGGTTTCGAGATGCCCTCGCGGAAGCGGCCGAGTTCATCAAGGCGAATGACGCGGAGGCACGCAAGAGCTTCGCAAAATGGACCAAGCTTCCGGAGCCGGTAGTGGCGACCTCCCGTTGGGGCACCTTCACCTCCGTGGTGCCGGCTGAGGGGATCCAGTACTGGATCGACACGATGAAGGATCAGGGGATGTTGTCATCGGACGTCGAGGGGAAGGATCTGATCCCGTCCTACTTCAGGTAGCAGGCGACGGTGGCGGTCGACCTCCCTGGCCGAGCGTCCAATTTCGAAAGACCCAGAGTGGCAGACGATTTTTTCAGCTCGGCAGCGACGCTGGCCCGCCGGATTCGGGCCAGAGAGGTTAGCGCGGAAGAGCTCCTCGAGGGCTATCTGGACCGTGTGGACGCTTACAATCCCTCCATAAACGCCATCGTCGTGCTCGATATCGAGGAGGCGAGACGCGCCGCGAAGGCAGCCGACGATGCGGTCGCCTCGGACGGTCCGCTCGGCCCGCTCCACGGCGTGCCGATGACGATCAAGGAATCCTTCAATCTCGCCGGTACTCCGACGACCTATGGCCTGCTCCCCTTCCGCGACAACGTCGCGGTGACAGACGCGGTCGCCGTCTCCCGCCTCAAGGCTGCCGGTGCGGTCATTTTCGGCAAGACGAACGTACCGCCGGGTCTTGCCGACGCCCAGAGCGCCAACGAAATCTATGGACGCACGCGCAACCCATGGAACCTGGACAGGACGCCTGGCGGTTCCTCGGGCGGTTCCGCCGCGGCGCTGGCGGCCGGCCTCTCGGCTCTGGAGCTCGGCAGCGACATAGCCTCGTCGCTTCGCAACCCGGCTCATTACTGCGGCGTGTTCGCCCACAAGCCCACATACGGGCTCTGTTCCTCCGCCGGCCACTCCCTGCGAACGCGACACGCCGCCGGCGACATTTCCGTGATCGGTCCGCTTGCCCGAAGCGCTGAGGATCTCGAGACAGAGTTCCGCATATTGGCCGATGCCAGTCACGAACGGTTCCCAGGTCAGTACCGGCGCGCCGAAGAACGGAAGATCGACTCCTTTCGCGGGTTGAAGATCGGGGTGATCCTCAACGACGATTATGCCGAGGTCGATAGTGCGATAGAACGCCAGCTCTCCCGGTTGGCTGAATTCCTGCGTGGTGAGGGTGCGGACGTTCGCGTCGGCTGGCGCCCCGGGCTCGACAGCCAGCGCGTCCATGAAGTCTACGAGCTGTTGATGCGGGCGGCGATCTCGCAGGACATGACCGATGCGGATATCGCTGCCTTCGAGATCGAAAAGTCCGACCTTGCGGGTCCGAAAAGCCAACTGCGCACGATGTTCCTCCAGGGTGTCACCATGAGTCACCGGGAATGGCTGCGGCTGAACGAGGAACGACACGCGATCGCGGCAAGCTGGCGCGGCTTCTTCGAGGAATGCGACATCCTGCTTTGCCCCGTACTGGCGACCACAGCGTTCCCGCATGACGAGCGGGCACCGGCATGGCGCACGCTCACCGTCAACGGCCGCGATGTGCCGTTCGGTCGGCAGCTCTTCTGGGCCGGTTATACAGGCGCGTTCTTCCTGCCCTCCACCGTCGCACCGGTCGGATTTTCCGACGATGGACTGCCGATTGGGGTCCAGATCGTCGGCGATCAGCTCGACGATATCCTTTGTATCCGCTTCGCAAGACTGATGGAGGAGCGCTACCACGCCTTCGTGCCACCGCCCGCCTACGCCGCACCGGTCGGGGCTCCTTCCTGAGATGACTCCGCTGATCAGCTTTCGGGACGCCGGAGTGGCGTTCGGCAGCAAGCAGGTGCTGGAGGGCCTGAACCTCGACATCGCGGAAGGAGAGTTTGTCTGCGTGGTCGGGGCCTCCGGCTGCGGCAAGACGACGATGCTGCGTCTCATCGCCGGACTTCATCCACCGAGTGAAGGGGTGGTCTCCTATGCGGGTCAGGCCATCGCCCGGCCGCGGCCCGAGATCGCGATTGTCTTCCAGGATTACGGAAAGGCGCTCCTGCCGTGGCGAACGGTTTCGGGGAACATCGAGCTCGCGCTCGAGGCCGCAGGCACGCCGCGTGCGGAGCGGGGAGCGATCATCGCAAACCTTATCGCCCTGATGGGCCTGGAAGGCGACGGCGGCAAGTTTCCGTCGGAGCTCTCGGGCGGCATGCAGCAGCGCGTGCAGATCGCGCGCAGCCTGGCGCAGAGGCCACAGGTGCTGCTCATGGACGAGCCCTTCGGCGCGCTCGACGCCATGACCCGCCAGGGATTGCAGGACGAACTGCAGCGGCTGATGATGCAGCAGCGCATGACCGTCTTTTTCGTCACGCATGACCTCGAGGAGGCGATCTATCTCGGGGATCGCGTGATCGGCCTCAGGCGCAATCCGGGACGGATCGGCAAGGTGTTCGACGTTCGGATCGGCCGGCCCCGCGACCAGGTCGCGACTCCGGAGGACCCGGAGTTCCTGCGGATCCGCCGCGAGTTGTATGACTTCATCAGGGACACGGAACGCGAGCCGGCGTCATGAACTGGAGGGGCGCCATCCTCCCCGTATCCGTGATTGCCGCCGCCCAGTTTGCCGCCACCACATACGGCATCCAGAGCGACGCCCTGGCGAGTCCCGTGGAGATCCTGGCATCGCTGCTGCAGGCGCTGGCGGATGGATCAATGATCCGAGCCACGCTCGAGACGTTGGGCGCCGCGCTTGGCGGCCTGCTCGTGGGCGGTTCCGCTGGGATTCTCGCCGGCATCGTTCTTGGCCTCTCCGGCGTGCTCAACAGGTTGATGACCGTTTCGATCGAACTCGTCCGGCCGGTGCCTTCCGTCGCCATCATTCCTCTCTTCATGCTGGTCTTCGGGCTGGGCTTCCGGCTCGAGATCGCGGTCGTCGCCTTCGGCGTCGTCTGGACCGTTCTCGTGCTCACGCGCGCAGCGGTCGCCGGTATCGAACCGCGCCTGCTGGAGGTGGCGCGCGTGCTCGGGATGTCGCGCGCTCAGGCGATCTGGAAGATCGTTCTGCCTTCCGCCCTGCCGCGGATCTTCGTCGCGCTCCGCCTGGCCGCCACCGTTTCGCTGATCGTGGCGGTCACCGTCGAAGTGGCGGTGAACCCGCTCGGCCTCGGCTACGGAATGCAGATCGCGCAGCAGGCGCTGCGGCCAGAGTGGATGTTCGCCTACCTCGTCTGGCTCATCATCGTCGGATGGAGCTTCAACTACCTGCTGGTGCGGATCGAAGGCATCGTGCTGCGCCGCATGAACTTCACTGGACCCAGGCGATGAGGCAGCGCGACCTCCTCTGGGGCCTGGCGAGCGTGTGCTTTGCGGCGCTGCTCGTCTTCCTGTGGCATCTGATCAGTGCCTACCGGCTGGTGGCGCCGGTGTTTCTGCCGCCGCCGCTCGCCGCCTTCAACGCCCTCGCCAATGGTTTCGAAGACGGCCGGCTGGCTTCCGCCACCGCGGAAACGCTGGAGCGCATCTTCCTGGGATGGCTGCTGGCGTCGGTGCTCGGGATCATGGTCGGCGCATGGATCGGTATCTCGGCCTTCGCGCGGAATTATGTGATGCCTACCCTCGAACTGCTGCGGCCGCTGCCGGCCTCTGCAGCGATCCCCGTGGCGATCACCTTCTTCGGCCTGTCCGACGCGATGGTTCTCGCTTCGGTAGGTTTCGGCGCGGTGTGGCCGATGCTGCTCGCCACTGCCTACGGCGTTGCCGCCGTCGACGTGCGCCTGGTCGAGGTCAGCCGCATGCTGCGGCTTGGCCGCTTCAGCTACCTGCGGATCATCGCGCTGCCGAACGCGTTGCCGGACATCCTGTCCGGGATGCGGGTGGGACTGGTGGTCGCGCTGATCATTACGATCGTGGGAGAAATGCTGACCAGCCGCACCGGACTCGGACAATGGATCATGCTGGCCGCTCGCAGCTTCCGCTCGGCCGACCTGTTTGCGGGGATCGTCATACTCGGGCTGATCGGGTTGGCTTCGGCTCTCATGCTGTCGCAGATCGAGCGCTGGTTGCTGCGCTGGCGACTGCAGGCATGACGCCGCATGACCTTTCCCTCGGTCTCGAAGTCGCAGTCCATGGGGAATTCATGAGCGCGGTCCGCCCCGACACCCGGGCTGCGGACCGCGCGAACTCCCATCCCAATGCCAGCTTCTATTCGCGGAACGGCATCATTCCGCGTCCGAAGCCGCGGCCATGGCCCATGCCCATCATCGGCAGCACCACGTCGTCGGCCGCATTCTTCTGCTCGTCATCCAGCACGGCATAGAGCGCGTCCGCCTTTTCCTTGACCTGCCTCACCTGTTCGAGACGGGCTTCCAGATGTGTTTCCTGGATTGATAGGCGCTCCGGAAGCGGTTTCTTCTGGAAATCACCGCTCCAGACTTCCTCCATCGTGGAACGCATCAGCGTATTGTGCGTCTCGGCCGTGTCGCGCACGACGGACGCGAATGCCTCCCAGGCGGGCGTCTGCTCGTCGGTGATCTTGAGCTCCGTCCGCATGAAGGCAAGTCTGCCATCGATGCGATCGAGCATCGTATCCGGGCCGCCCCAGCCATAGCCCATCATCGGGCCGCCGCGGCTCCCCATCATGTGACCCATGCCCCAGCGCGGACCCGACCCGCTCCAATCGTCATCGTCGTCGGCCGCGACGGGACCGGCCACCATCATCAACAGCGCACCGGCCATGAAGGCCTTCTTCAAGCTTGAGACTGACATCAGCGTATCCTTCCTGTTCGGGAAACGGAAAGGAAGCACCTCCGGAAGGCGGATTCGTTGATGCACATCAATAACGCAACAGAACTCCTCCATTCGGGTGCGGAAGCGCGGACCGTCGATCCTCGGACCGCGCCTCAGCCGGTGTTCTTCGCCTGCAACGAAGCAAGACAGCCCGGGCCGCCTCGCTTGCGGGGCTGGCTAGCTTGCCAGCGCCTCGACGGGAGGACAGGAACAGACGAGATTGCGGTCGCCGGCGACGTTGTCGATGCGCGAGACCGGCGGCCAGTATTTCGCTGACGCCATGTCGCCCAGCGGGAAGGTCGCCCGTTCGCGCGAATATGGGTGCGGCCAGTCTGCGGCGAGCGCCTCGGCCGCGGTGTGCGGGGCGTTGACCAGCGGATTGTCGTCCTTCGGCCAATGCCCGTCCGCGATCCTCTGGGCTTCCTCGGCGATCGCGATCATGGCGTCGCAGAGGCGGTCGATCTCCGCCAGCGGCTCCGATTCGGTCGGTTCGATCATCAGGGTTCCGGCGACCGGCCACGACATGGTCGGCGCGTGGAATCCGTAGTCGATCAGGCGCTTGGCGACATCCTCGACGCTCACGCCGGCCGTCTCCTTGAGGACGCGCGTGTCGATGATGCATTCGTGCGCCACACGGCCGTTGCGGCCCGAATAGAGCACCGGGAAACGGTCCTTCAGCCGTTCCGCGACGTAGTTCGCCGACAGGATCGCCGTCTCGGTGGCGTGCTTCAGGCCGGCCGCGCCCATCATGCGGATGTACATCCATGTGATCGGCAGGATGGAGGCGCTTCCATAGGGCGCTCCCGCCACGGCGTGGCTGGAACCCCATTCGGCATGGCCCGGCAGGTAGTCGGCCAGGTGCGCCTTGACGCCGATCGGGCCGACGCCGGGACCGCCGCCGCCATGCGGGATGCAGAAGGTCTTGTGCAGGTTCATGTGGCAGACGTCGGCGCCGATGTCGCCCGGCCGCGCGAGGCCGACCATGGCGTTGAGGTTGGCGCCGTCGAGATAGACCTGTCCGCCATGCGCATGGACCAGCGCGCAGATGTCTTTCACGCCTTCCTCGAACACGCCGTGCGTGGAAGGATAGGTGATCATCAGGGCGGCGAGCGCGTCGGCATGCTGCTTCGCCTTCGCCTCGAGATCCGCGACGTCGATGTTGCCTTCGGCGGTGCATTTGACCACCACCACGCGCAGGCCGGCCATGGTTGCGCTCGCCGGATTGGTTCCGTGGGCGGAGGAGGGGATGAGGCAGACGTCGCGCGTCTTGCCGCCGTTCGCTTCGTGGAAACGGCGGATGGCGAGCAGCCCGGCATATTCGCCCTGGCTACCGGCGTTGGGCTGGAGCGACACCGCGTCGAAGCCGGTGATCTCGGCCAGCCAGCGCTCGAGATCGTCGGTCATGCGCTTGTAACCCGCCGTGTATTCGGCCGGCGCGAAGGGGTGCATGGCGCCGACACTCCCCCACGAGACCGGCATCATCTCCGCCGCGGCGTTCAACTTCATCGTGCAGGACCCGAGCGGTATCATCGCCCGGTCGAGCGCGAGGTCCTTGTCGGCAAGCCGGCGCAGGAAGCGCATCATCTCGGTTTCCGAACGGCTTTCGTGGAAAACCTGCTGGGAGAGAAACCCCTTCAGCGGACGCGTGGAGGGCAGGGTGGCGGGCGCTTCCTTTGGTGCCGTGGCGCCGAAGAGGGCGCAGAGCGCGGCGAGATCCCCCTCGGTCGACGTCTCGTCGAAGGTGACGCCGATCCGGTCGGGATCGATCACGCGCAGGAGTCGGCTGTCCTTGCGGGCGGCCAGCGCCAGTTCCGCTGCCTTGCCCTTCGCGTGCACGACGACGGTATCGAAGAAGGCGTCGCCGGCGGTGCCGTGGCCTTCGGCGCGGACGGCGACAGCGAAGCGGCAGGCAAGCGCGTGCACGTGGCGCGCGACCGACTGAAGTCCTTCGGGGCCGTGCCAGATCGCGTAGGCGGCGGCCATGTTGGCCAGCAGCGCCTGCGCCGTGCAGATGTTGGACGTCGCCTTGTCGCGGCGGATGTGCTGTTCGCGGGTCTGGAGGGCCAACCGGTAGCCGGGGCGACCGTGGCGGTCGACCGACTGGCCGATCAGGCGGCCTGGCATCAGGCGGGTCAGCGGCTCCGACACGGCGAGATAGGCGGCGTGCGGCCCGCCGAAGCCCATCGGCACGCCGAAGCGCTGCATGGACCCGGCCGCGATGTCGGCGCCTATCCTTGCCGGCGCCTCGACGAGCGTCAGCGCAAGCGGATCGGCGACGGCGATGACCAGCGCGCCGGCCTTCTTCGCCGCTGCGATGGCGGCCGTGTGATTGCCGAACACGCCGAAGGTGTCGGGCCACGGCACGACCAGCGCGGCGGTGTCGGCGTCCGCCTCGCCCTCGACGACCGAGACGCCGAGCGCTTCCATGCGCGTGCGCACGACATCGAGCACCTGCGGGTGCAGGGTCCCTGCGAGCGCGACGCGGGCGCGCTTGTCCTTGTGGTGCCGAAGCGCGACGCCGATCGCCTCGGCCACGGCGGTGGCCTCGTCGAGCAGCGAGGCGGACGCTACGGGCAGTCCGGTCAGTTCGGTCACCAGCGTCTGAAAGTGGAAGAGCAGTTCGAGCCGTCCCTGGCTGATCTCCGACTGATAGGGCGTGTAGGCCGTGTACCAGGCGGGATTCTCGAACAGATTCCGTTGGATGACGGGCGGAACGAAGGTTCCGTGATAGCCCTGGCCGATGAAGCTTTTCGCGACGACGTTCCTGGTCATCATCGTCAACAGCTCGGCCAGCGCCTCGGCTTCGCTGGCCGGCTGAGGCAGATCGAGCGGGCGGTCGAGCCGGATCGACTTCGGGATCGCCTGGCTGACCAGCGTCTCGCGCGAGGTGAGGCCGAGCCTCTTCAGCATTTCGCGTTCGTCTTCCGGGCGCGGGCCGATGTGACGGTCGGCGAAGGTGGCGGCGTGGTACGAGGCGGCCATCGAGTTCTCCCTATGCGACGTGCTTGGCGTAGGCGTCGGCGTCCATCAGCCCGTCGAGCTGCGACGGATCGGTAAGCCGCATTTTCCAGAGCCAGCCGTCGCCCTTGGCGGCGGAGTTAACGAGGGCCGGTTCGGATGAAAGCGCCTCGTTCACGTCCGTGATCTCGCCGTCGCAGGGCGCGTAGACATCCGACGCCGCCTTGACCGATTCCACGACAACGGCGGTATCGCCTTTGGCGAGCTCCTTGCCCTTTTCCGGCAGGTCGACGAAGACCAGATCGCCCAGCTGTTCCTGTGCATAATCGGTGATACCGACCGTGGCGATGTCGCCGTCGAGGCGGATCCACTCGTGGTCTTCGGTGAAGTAGGTCTTGGCCATGCGGTTCATCCTCTGCGGTAGCGATGCGGCGTGAAGGGGAGGGGTGCGACGGAAAGTCCGACCCGATTGCCTCGGATCTCGGCGATGAGCTGCGTGCCGGGAGCTGCGAGGTCGGCGCGGACGTAACCCATGGCGACCGGGTGGCCGGCCGACGGACCGAAGCCGCCGGAAGTGACCTCGCCGGTCGGCTCGCCGTCTGCATCCATGAGTTGCGTGCCGGCCCGGATCGGTTGTCGGCCCTCGGCCTTCAGCCCGACGCGCCGGCGCGCCGGCCCTTTGGCGATCGCCGCGGCCAGCGCTTCGGCGCCGACGTAAGGTCCGCCCTCCCGCAGCGGCTTGGGGATCGCCCAGAGCAGCCCGGCTTCGACCGGTGTCGTTGCGGACGTGATGTCCTGCCCGTGCAGGCAAAGGCCCGCCTCGAGCCGCAGCGAATCGCGCGCGGCAAGCCCGATCCACTCGACGTCGTCGTCGGCGAGTAGCATGGCTACCAACGCTCGCGCGTCGGCTCCGGGCAGGGCGATCTCGAACCCGTCTTCGCCCGTGTATCCCGAGCGGGACATGAACCAGTTTTCGCGCGGTTCGATGCCCTGCATGAAGTGCAGATCGCCGGTGTCCACGCCGGCGCGGGCAAGCGCTGCCTCGGCGGCGGGACCCTGAAGGGCCAGGAACACACGGTCGAGCGGTTCGATTTCCGCGTGAAGCCCCTTCGCGCGCGCCTTCAGTTCGGCTTCGTCGATAGCCGCGTTCCCTGCATTGGCGACGATCATGAAGCGATCGGCGCCCAGCCGCGTGACGATCAGGTCGTCGATGATCCCGGCGTCCGGGTTCAGGAGGAAGGTGTAGCGGGAGCGCGAGACGGCGATGTCGGCCGGAACGAGCGGACAGGATTTCGAAAGCGCTGCCTCGCAGTCCGGGCCGGACAGCACGAACAGGCGCATGTGGGAGATGTCGAAGAGCCCGGCCTTCTGACGTGCGTGAAGATGCTCCTTCATGACGCCGAGCGGATAGGTGATCGGCATCGACCAACCGGCGAAGCCGCCGAAGCGGGCGCCTGCATGTTGGTGAAGATCCCCGAGCGGGAGGGTTTTGAGGCTTTCCTGGCCGGTCATTGCTTCTCCAGAGGCATGCACGATCGGCCGCGGAATGCGGACGATTCGTGCCCCTCTGTCGGAAGCCTGAGAGACTTGCGCAACCGGAACCCTGTCGGCTGCGCTTACACCTTCGGCGCGGGCATGACCCCGACTTTCCAGAGCGTCCTTCCGGCTGACGGTTCTTTTGCCTGAGAGATTTCGGGCGATTTCCCCTTCGGCGGCCTTTCGGCTCTCTCCCGCAAACCAGTGGGCGACTTAGCCCCGGACGAGTCGGACCCTAGCGGAAGGAGCCGCGCTTGTCACGCGGCGGAAGGCTGGAAGGTGACTGGAAGTTTCCGGATGGTGGGCGCGACAGGGATTGAACCTGTGACCCTTCGCGTGTGAAGCGAATGCTCTCCCGCTGAGCTACGCGCCCGCCCGCGGGCCGAAGCCCACGACAGGCGGCGATATAGGTGCGTGCGCGGCTTCAAGTCAAGCGCCTGCAAACGCCCGAGTGGGGAAAGGAGGTCGTGCGCCGCGCATCAGGAAAAGTACGACTGCAGCGGCCGTACCTCCAGGCTGCCCGCCTTCAGCGCCGCGATGGCTTCCGCCGCGGCGGCGGCACCGGCCATGGTGGTGTAGTAGGGCACCTTCTGCATCAGCGTGGCGCGGCGCAGCGACTTCGAATCGGAGACGGCGGTCTGGCTGTCGGTGGTGTTGAAGACGAGCTGGACCTGGCGGTTGCGGATGGCGTCCTCGATATGGGGGCGTCCTTCGAGCACCTTGTTGATCTTTTCCGCATCGACGCCGTTCTCGCGCAGGAACCGTGCCGTGCCGCCGGTGGCGAGCACACGAAAGCCGAGATCGGCCAGCCGCTTGACTGGGGGCAGCACGGCCGCCTTGTCCTCGTCGCGCACCGACACGAACAGGCAGCCCGAGCGCGGCAGGTCGACGCCCGCGCCGAGCTGGCTCTTGGCGAAGGCGAGCGCATAGTCGGTGTCGATGCCCATCACCTCGCCTGTCGACTTCATCTCGGGGCCGAGAAGCGTGTCGACGCCGGGGAAGCGGGCGAAGGGGAAGACGGCCTCCTTGACCGCGATGTGACCGAGCGCGCGCGGGTCCGGCTTGTCGCCGTAATGCGCGAAGGCGTCGTCGAGGCTCTCGCCGGCCATGATGCGCGCCGCGATTTTGGCGATGGGCTTGCCGATGGTCTTGGCCACGAAGGGCACGGTGCGCGAGGCGCGCGGGTTGACCTCCAGCACGTAGATATCGCCGTCCTTGACCGCATATTGCACGTTCATCAGGCCGCCGACGTGAAGCGCCTTGGCGAGTGCCGCCGTCTGGCGCTCCAGTTCGTCGACAAGCGACGGAGCCAGCGAATGGACCGGCAGCGAGCAGGCCGAATCGCCCGAATGGATGCCGGCCTCCTCGATGTGCTCCATGATGCCGGCGACATAGGTGGAGGTTCCATCGCACAGGCAGTCCACGTCGACCTCGATCGCGCCCGACAAATAGGTGTCGAAGAGCAGGGGGTTCTTTCCCAGGAGCGTATTGATCTGGCCCGTCTTGTCGTTGGGATACTTCTGCTTGATGTCCTCCGGCACCAGGCCCGGCACCGTGTCGAGCAGGTAGGATTGCAGCATGCCCTCCGAGTGGATGATCTGCATGGCGCGGCCCCCGAGCACGTAGGAGGGGCGCACCACCAGCGGGAAGCCGAGTTCGCCGGCCACCAGCCGCGCCTGCTCGACCGAATAGGCGATGCCGTTGCGCGGCTGCATGAGGCCGAGCCGGGTCAGGAGCTTCTGGAAGCGATCGCGGTCTTCCGCGAGGTCGATCATGTCGGGCGAGGTGCCGAGGATCGGTATGCCGGCCTTCTCCAGCGCCTCGGCGAGCTTCAGCGGCGTCTGGCCCCCGAACTGCACGATGACGCCCACCAGCGTGCCGGCTGCCTTCTCTACGCGCAGGATCTCCAGCACGTCCTCCGCTGTCAGCGGCTCGAAATAGAGCCGGTCGGAGGTGTCGTAGTCGGTTGACACCGTCTCGGGATTGCAGTTGATCATGATGGATTCGTAGCCGGCTTCGGCGAGCGCGAAGGCTGCGTGGCAGCAGCAGTAGTCGAACTCGATGCCCTGTCCGATGCGGTTCGGTCCGCCGCCGAGGATGACGACCTTCTGGCGGTCCGACACTCTGGCCTCGTCGGCCGGTTCGCCGGCAAAGGGGCTCTCGTAGGTCGAGTACATGTAGGCCGTCGGCGAGGCGAACTCGGCCGCGCAGGTGTCGATGCGCTTGTAGACCGGATGCACGCCGAGCCGGCCGCGCAGGCGCGCGACGTCCTGTTCGTCCTTGCGGGCGAGCGAGGCCAGCCGCGCGTCGGAAAAGCCCATCGACTTGAGCATCCTCAGGTTCGCCGCGTCCTGCGGCAGGCCGTGCTCGCGCACCCGCGCCTCCATGGCGATGATGGCGGCGATCTGTTCCAGGAACCACGGGTCGATGGCGCACATGGCATGCACCTCGCCGACGGAGGTGCCCATGCGGATCGCCTGCGCGACCATGCGCAGCCGGTCGGGCGTGGCGGTGCCGAGCGCGGCGCGAATTGCGTTGCGGTCGTCGCCGACGCCGATGCCGGGGATCTCGATCTCGTCGAGGCCGGTCAGCCCCGTCTCCAGCCCGCGCAGCGCCTTCTGCAGGGATTCGGCGAAGGTGCGGCCGATCGCCATGACCTCGCCGACGGACTTCATGGCCGTGTTGAGCACCGGCTCCGCGCCCGGGAATTTCTCGAAGGCGAAGCGCGGGATTTTCGTCACCACGTAGTCGATCGACGGCTCGAAGGCGGCCGGCGTCGCGCCGCCGGTGATGTCGTTTTCCAGTTCGTCCAGCGTGTAGCCGACCGCGAGCTTGGCCGCGACCTTGGCGATCGGGAAGCCGGTGGCCTTGGAGGCGAGCGCGGACGAGCGCGACACGCGCGGGTTCATCTCGATGACGACCAGCCGCCCGTCGGCGGGATTGACCGCGAACTGCACGTTGGAGCCGCCGGTCTCCACCCCGATCTCGCGCAGCACCGCGATCGAGGCGTTGCGCATCACCTGGTATTCCTTGTCGGTGAGCGTCAGCGCCGGGGCGACCGTGATCGAATCACCGGTGTGCACGCCCATCGGGTCGAGGTTCTCGATCGAGCAGATGATGATGCAGTTGTCCGCCTTGTCGCGGACAACCTCCATCTCGTACTCCTTCCAGCCGAGCACGCTCTCCTCGATCAGCACCTCGGTGGTGGGCGAGGCGTCCAGACCGTTGGCGACGATGTCGAAGTATTCCGCCCTGTTGTAGGCGATGCCGCCGCCCGTGCCGCCAAGCGTGAAGGAGGGGCGGATGATGGCCGGCAGTCCGACATGGTCGAGCGCCTGGGCCGCCACCGCCATGGCGTGGCTCATGTAGCGCTGCTTGCGGTCGCCCTCGCCGAGGTTCCAGCGCGTCTCCAGGTCGTCGAGCGCGGTGTCGAGATCGTCCGGCGCCGACGCCTTCAGCGCGGCGCGTTCGGCCTCGTGGCGCGTGCGGTCCTCGTTCTTGACCTCGCTGGCGTTGGCGAGCCAGGAGCGCGGCGTCTCGAGCCCGATGCGGGCCATGGCCTCGCGAAACAGCGAGCGGTCCTCCGCCATGTCGATGGCGTCCGCGTTGGCGCCGATCATCTCGACGCCGTAGCGCTCCAGCACGCCCATGCGGCGCAGCGACAGGGCGGTGTTGAGCGCGGTCTGCCCGCCCATGGTGGGCAGCAGCGCGTCCGGCCGCTCGCGCGCGATGATTTTTGCCACGACTTCCGGGGTAATGGGTTCGATATAGGTCGCGTCGGCCAATTCCGGGTCGGTCATGATGGTGGCCGGGTTGGAATTGACCAGAATGACGCGAAAACCTTCCTCCTTCAGCGCCTTGCAGGCCTGGGTGCCGGAATAGTCGAACTCGCAGGCCTGGCCGATGACGATGGGTCCCGCGCCGATGATAAGGATGGAGGAGATATCGGTGCGTCTTGGCATGGGAATCCGCTTTGCTAGCCCTGCGCGTAGCGCCGGACGCGGGGAAAGGCCCGGCCGGTGCGCGAGGGGAATCTGTCAGGCTAGGCGGGCCTTATAGGGGAGGACGAAGGGGGAGGGAACCCCGGAAATATGGGGGTAGGGCGGACTATTCGCCGGGTGGAGAAGCGGCCGGTTCTGGGGGTTCGAGAGGAGCGGGACCGCAGCCTCGGGGTGGGGGATGGAGGCATAGCCGATAAGTTCAGATAGTTTGTCGCCATTTAGGGCACGCCAACCGCGCCAGCCGCCAAAAAGCGCTTCCTCCGTCAGTTCTTCTGATTTCCATTGGCATGGCAATTCGTAACTCATTGGTGCTTTCACAGAACCGTCTCCAAAGCTTGTACGGAACTCCTGCAATTCCCGTACATCTACCGCGCTTATGTCGACGCTCTTCAGAACTGAGAACCTCCATAACGATGCCCTCAAGGAGGTATGGTTGAGGGCAAGTGGATGTCCGGGTATCCCGATCAGCGACGCGTAGCTGAGGTTTGCGCCGTCAAGGTTGGCACCTACCAAATCTGCGCCATCAAGGCTTGCGCGTTCCAAACTTGTTCCGTTGAGAATTGCGTCATTTAGTCTTACCTTAACAAGGATTGCGCTGGTGAGATTTGCCCGAAAAAGATTCGCGCGTTCTAGGCTTGCTCCGCTGAGGTCAGCGCCTTCTAGATTTGCCTGGCTGAGGCTCGCGCCGTCGAGGGTTGCTCCGCTGAGATCCGCACCTTCAAGGTCTGCTTGGCCAAAGACGGCACCGCTGAGGTTGGCTCTGTAGAGGTCTGCGCCTTCGAGCCTAGCTCCGCTGAGGTCTGCACCCTCGAGAATAGCCCTGGTTAGATTTGCGCCTTCTAAACTTGCTCCAGTAAGTATTGCCCCACGCAGGTCCTTTCCGCGCAAGTCGGGCTTTGTCATGGCGTCTAGTAAAGCACTCCGACGCCTTTTCCACTCCCTTTGAAAAAGCTCTTCGTCGTATGCAGCTAAGGCGCCGTGGCCTATTGCCAGCGGATTGGAGCAAGAAACGCCACGCTTCTCGTTGCACCAGCGGACTCGGAATTCTGCCTCGGCAATTTCGAGGCCGAGCCAATCCTTTGGCTTTTCTGTGAAGACTACTTCTCTTAGATCCGCCCGCGCGGGACGCAAGAAGTCAATTCGGAGCTGCACCTTACTCCAACAAATATCCCTCTTCTTCTCGGTTGAGTCACATTGGAATAGTTTCATTACCGTCGTCCGGTCTTGTCCGCTCCACAAGTCGATACTTGTTCTTAGAAGTGTAAGTCCCGCTATCGTTATCGCGGCGGGAACAAATATTGCCCACCAACGAGGGTGCGGTATTCGCTGAGCTAGATAGGCATATGCAGCAGTGCCACTGCGCAAGAAGACTCCCATCGTTACTACGAATACGACGGCTATCCACCCTGTCATGGTCGGATCATGCGCAGGCATTGAACG
This sequence comes from Aquibium pacificum, assembly GCF_040839445.1. NCBI lineage: Bacteria > Pseudomonadati > Pseudomonadota > Alphaproteobacteria > Hyphomicrobiales > Phyllobacteriaceae > Aquibium > Aquibium pacificum. Next base: position 434,696 of record NZ_JBDPGJ010000003.1, read on the forward strand.
CCACCAGAACCAGGCGATGATGAATAGCCCGAACATCCACACCAATACGATGGCGGTCACATTGCCAACAATCGCCACGGCGCGCGGGGCGGACGCTCGGTCTTCGTCTGCGGCGTTACGCAAGCTGTCGCGCCAGCGGAGTGCAGCATCTGTGACGAGCCAGGGATGAATCCGATCCGCGATTGGCTGGCGATCCACAAGGGGGGGTATAGTACCGAGCGCCTGCCACAGTCGCTCTATATAGACGTGAAAATGAACATAGAGTGCAGCTATGATCAATGAACCGGTCAAAAAGAAAGAGGCGACTGGAACTGATATATTTATAATGGGCAATTGCGTGCGTTCTGAGGTCGAGAAAAAGGCGATGTCACGCACGCTGGCGAGCGTAATGCTGGCGAAGACCAGTGCGCCAAGTAATGCGACCCAAGCAGCTCGTGCATTGTGTATTATCTCGTCGATGCGATGGAGATCCGCTTCGGCGCTCCTACCAACTGTGTCTGCAAACTTCTGTAATCCGGGGATGGCGCGCGTGCGCTGGTGAGAACGCGCGGCAGGATTTGTTGACATTCTTTTACAATCTTGCTGTTTCTAACAGAATTATGGAAGAATCACGAACAGCAAGCAAGGTGGATGATGAAAAATCCACGCATCGGTAGGCCAAATGCAATTAGGGTCGTTTGTTCAATACGAGAGTATATAGAGTTTTTTTGCGGGAGACGAAAACAGAAACCGCGTCGCGTTCAATCCCCTAAATTCTCCAACAGTTCTAACGCCCGTTCGACGCTCGTCTTCGCCGTTTCGACCGCATCCGTCTGCTGCGCGGCGGTCAGGAGCTCAAGCGCGTGTCGGCACTCGGCCAGTGCCTCCTTCGCGATGGCAAGGTCGCGGTCGTGGCGGGCGCGTTCGGTGCGGATTTCGCAGGTGGTGTTTTCCAGGTAGCCGGCGAGTTGCGGCATCGCGGCGAAGCCGGCGCGGGCTTCGGCGGCCAGCTCTTCGGCGCGGGCGAGGCGGGCGGGGTCGAAGTCGAGACGCAGAGCGGTCACCAGGAGGTAGGCGAGACCGTTGGCGGCGAGCGCGCTGCCCTGGACGTTGCCGATCTCGCCGAACATGGAATGCAGTTCCCCGTGGGCGGCGATCGCGGTTTCGAGTTCGGCGGGGTCCTTCGTCACCAGCGCCAGCGCGGCGGCGGCATCGGCGTAGTTCTGGTAGAGTTCTAGGAAGGGCCCGATGTTCGCGGTGCGAGCGCCGAGGGCTTCGTTGCGGGCCACGCTTTCGGCCAGTAGCTGCGTGCCGCGGCGGAGCTCCGCCGTGTCGCCCGACAGGCGGGCGAGTGCTGCGAGCGTCGTGCCGAGTTCCATGTCGAGGCGCAGCGTGCCGTCGGGAGTGCCGGGCGCAACCGCCTGCTTCAGGCGCTCGAACGTTTCGGCAGCTTCCCGCAGCCTGTCGGGATCGGCCGTCTTGCGCCCGAGGGCGGATCGGGTACGGGCGGCTTCGAAGTCGACCTGATTTCTCAGCCCCGCGTTGGCGCTCGCGGTGGCGATTTTGCCGAGCCGTTCGAAGATGTCGATCGCCTCGCGCAGGCGCTCGTTGCCGGGTTCGCGCCGGCCTATTGCCGAAAGCGTCATGCCGAGCCGCCATTCGGCCTCCCCCGCCGGCGCCGCGGCTTCGGCCTGGCGGAAGGTTTCGAGTGCCGCCCTCTGAACCACTTCCGCCTGCAACAGGCCCGAGCCGTCGCCGAACCGCTCCGCCCATTCGAGCGCGATGCGGCCGGCCATGCTCTTCAATTCGGCCGCGATGAGGGGGAAGCGGTCGTCCGGAAAGATGTCGAGCGCCGCTCCGTTGATGTCGCCGGCGATCGAGAGTGCATCCGGCGTGTTCTGGCGCATGGCGACGTCGAGCGCGATGTAGGTGGCGTTGGCGATGTAGCGGGCGGCCAGCGCATCGGCCGTCTCGTCGTCCGGCAGCAGCGTCATCATGCTGTCCATATGACCGATCACGTCCTGCAGCAGCGCCGGATCGGGCGCCGCCGCCCAGCGGAAATACAGCGACTGCACCTGCCTGAAGCGCGCCTCCGCCTCCAAAGCCTCGTCGCCTGCCTGTCGTGCCAGCGAAGCTGCCTGTTCGAAGTCGGCTTCTGCACCGGTAAGTGACGAAAAATCCCCTTTCGCAAGGGCGATCTGGCCGACGGCGCGACCATGGTCGAGGCGGATGCGGCCGCGTTGAGCCGGTGCAAGATCTTCGCCGACCGAAAGCGCCCACGCCAGGAGGCCCAGCGCTTCGTCGAAGGCCGACATGTCGCCCGCGCGCGAACTGCGCAGCAAAAGGATCAGCGCGAGCCTGTGGGAGAGTTCCGCTTCGATCGCGGGGGGAATCCCACTGCTCGATCCAAGCGCCTCGCGGGTGAGCGCCTCGGCGCGATCGAGCGATCCGGACGAGCCCTGAAGCTCCGAATGGGTGAGGTAGGCGTCGATTTCCTCGAGGCCGTAGCGCAGGGCCTTTTCCCGGTCGACCTCGGCGACGATCTCGCGCGCCCCGCCGTAGTCGCGGGCAGCATCCTCGAAGCGGAACAGGAGCTTTTTCGTTTCGGCGCTGCGGGCGAAAACCTCGGCATCCTCGAAAAAGCGCTGGCGAAGCGCCTCCAGCTGGTCAAGCCGCGTGTCACGCAGGGAGGCGACGCGTTGCTTCGCCTGTTCGCGAAAATCGTCGGCGGCGTGGAGCGCGCCTTCGAGTTCGGCCTCGTCGGCTAGGCGCGTCAGGCGCTCGATCTCGGGATCGGGGTTTTCCATTGCGTTGCGGGTGCGGCGAAGCTCGGCGAAGCGTTCGAGCTCGGCCTTCAGGCGAGCCTCGATCTTCTGGGGGTCGTCGGTGGGGTCGAGCCCGGCGGCGCGCATCATGGCGTAGACGACGCTCATGGGAACCTGCCCGCTGCGGGCCAGGGTTTCGGCCTGCGCGCGCTGCGGGTCGGGCAGCGCGGCAATGTGGACGAGCAACTGCCGGCGCTCGGTCAGTATCTCTCCCTCGGCGCCCTCGACCGGGTCCGGCCGGTCGCCCAGATAGAGGAGCCGCCTCAGGCTCTCGTTCGTCCAGGGGCGTTGCCGGCCGCCGGTCTTCAGATAGACCTCCTCGGCAACCATGCGCATGACGGTGCCGAACTCCTCGCCGGCCATGGCGTCTATGTGGCGCAGCAGCGCGGCCGCGTAGGGGCTGTGGCCGCCGATGTCGCCGTCGAGCGCCGGCATGCCCGGCTCGGCCGCGAAGCCGATCACCATGCCGAGACTGCCTGTTTTCGGCGCCGCCGCATCGAGCGCGCGTACGCCGCGGGTCTGGCCAAGACCGCCGGCCGATAGCGGCTCGGCCGGCGCATCGGGCCGGACCCGCAGGGTCGCCGTCGGGGGAAACGGATTGTCGCGGCAGGCATCCAGCAGAAGGATCGTGACCGGGACGGTCTGTCGCAGGCGGTTCAGGATATCGGAGAGCGGAACCAGGCGTTCGCCGGCGGCGTCGAGCGACGCGAGATCGGCGTCGACGGGGACGAGAAAATTCTCGCCGCCGGCTTCGATGCCGTGGCCGGCGTAATAGAGCACCGCCACGTCCGCGTCCCCCGCATCCTCGACGAAGCGGTCGAGGTCTTTGCGCAGGTCGTCCGCGTCGCGGTCGGTGCGGCGCACGGCATCGAAGCCGAGGTCCGACAGCAATTCCTCGATGGCGTCGGCGTCCTGTGGCGGATTGGCGAGAGAGGGGAGGGCCGCGTAGTCGCCGTTTCCGATGGTGAGCGCGACGCCGCGCAGGACGGGCGCCTCGCCGTAACCGGATGCGCGCGCAGCGGCGAACCCGTGAACGAGAAAGAGGAATGCTGCCAGAGCCCCGGCGAGGGCTCGGCTGCCCACCCATCCGCGCAGCGCCTCAGTCAGGAACATGGCCTGTCCCATACTTCCGTGACCGCAAGTATAACCCGCCGAGGGCGGGTCGGTACAAGACTATCGCCCGAGCGGAAGGGCGTCGAGGATCTCGAACCGCTCGCCGACGCCTATCCGGATCATGTTGAGGTCGGCTTCCCGGGTAAAGCGGAATTCCTGCAGCGTGTTGGACCCGTCCGGCTTTCCGGACCGGAACCGGATCACCCTCGACCCGCCGTCCGGCCACAGCACCGTCACCTCGGCGTCTCCGTTCTGGCTGCGTGCGATCCTGGCTTCGCAACGGGTCATCGGCTGGCCGACATAACGCGCGCAGGGAATTTCGGTGGATGCATCCTGCGCCTGCTGCGGCATCGCGACCGCCGTCTGCGCAACGATGATGGGATCGGGCTCATCGGCCGCCGGCGGTTCGGCGGCGTTCCCGGACGCCTCTGTGGCGGGGACTCCGGCGCCGTCAGCAGCGGCGATGCCGGCGCCGGCCCCGCGCGGAGCGGCTTCCTCGGCAACCGCGGCCGGCGGCGACTGCCGCTCCTTCGGGAAAAGAACCGAAAGCGCCGCATCGACGAGTCCCCTGGGAGCCTCTATCGGCTCCAGCGCGGCCATCTCCCGCACGGGGACGTCCACAGCCTCCTCCGCGGATGATTCGGCCGCGGCTGGTGCGGGAACCTGCGCCACCTCCGGCGCCGCCGCATCCGCGATCCCCGACGCCGGGGCGCCTGCGACTTCCCGCTCATAGACGTCCATGGCCTCCTGCGTGGGGAGTTCGGCTGCCTCCTTCAGGGCGAATTCTGCAAGATCCTGGACGGGGATTTCCGGCGTCTCCGGAGCTGGGGTCTCGGCCACCGGCTCCTCGCCGTACCGGAGCGGACGCGGAGTCGGGATCGGAACGAGGGAAAGGGTGCCGTCCGTCCCGTCAGCCGCTTCAGGCGGTGTCGCGGAGCCGCCCTCCGGCGTGAACACTTCGGCCGCGAAGGGCGCATTCCTCGCGGCCATCGCGAGCGCGAAAGCGGGGGCAGCCGCGTCGATCTTTCGGCTTTCCCGCTCCTCGTCGAAGGCAAGCATTGGGTCTGAGCCCGAACCGGGTGACGGGGAAAGCAGCACGGTGCGGATTTCGTCCTGACCGGAGGTTTCGTCCGCTTCGAGGCCGAGGCTCGGCAGGGGATCGGGCAGGATGCCGGCGACGATCTGCGAACGGTCGAACTTCTCCACCGGGGGCGGCTTGACCCCAGCATCGTCTTCGTCGGAACCCGGCGCCGCGCCGACCCTCAGGTATCGGGAAGGGGTCCAGCCGACGAGGTGCTCCGGGTAGTCTATTTCCACCCGGCACCACTCGTAGCCCCTGAAGTCCGCGCAATCCAGGCGCCGCAGGAGCGATCCGTTGGGAATGCGCGCAAGCACGAGACCGGTCGGGGAGGCGGTGGCGCGGACGTTGAGGAGGTCGTCCGGCGAAAGTCCTCGAACCTCCGCCTCGACCGCATCGCTCTCTCCGGGCGCGACCATTTCCGTGGCATGCGCGGGCAGCCGCGCGACGAGGCAGAAGATGGCCAGCGCGAAGGCGGAAACGAATGCGCTGGCAGGCTTTCGCGGCATTCGGATGCTCAAGGAACCTTGTTCGGCGTCGTTTCGGGTTTCGTCCCGCTTATTATGCGCCCCGGCTGCCCGCTGTCACCCCCCATTCGACGGTGCGGACCCATCGCCTTTCGTACCTGTGTCCGGGCCGCAGCGGCGCCAGCGCGAGCAGGCCCCGGAACCAGAAGGGCAAGCCCACGTTTCCGACGATCACCGCTCGGTCCGAGCCGCGAAAGCATGGAGGAAACGATGGGCATCGAACAGGCACCGACACCGCAGGGCAAGGAAGGCGCGCGCGAGCTTCGCGAAAGCACCGCCCGCGAAGAGAAGAAGGTGGAGTCCCAGAAAGGCAGCGACCTCAAGAAGGGAGCCGACCGGATGGAGGAGCGGTCGCGGAGCTCGGACGGGAAAAGCGTCGAGACGAAGCAACAGGACTGATATTTTTGCGAATACGAAGGCGGGACCCGCTACCCCCGCCTCCGAGCGGGTCCCGCCTGGCAGCCCCCCGCCGCCGCACTGGAGCACTAACCCGGGGGAGTTTTGGGCACTTTGCGCTAAGTCAAAAGTTGGGGCTACCTGACGATTCTTGTGCAGTCAGCCGCTACGCCTTGCCAGGACGGCTGACCTGAGCGGCTCGCGCACGATGCAGAATCGTCATGACTTCGCAGGCGTCGGACATTATTCATGAGCCGATGCCTGACCCGCCGCACCATCCGGTTCGGCGTACACACGAGGAGACCGCGATGCGCTGGAGAGGCCGTCGTCAGAGTGCCAATGTCGAGGATCAGCGTGGCCGCAGCGCAGGCTTCGGGCGCGGCGGGGGTTTTGGTCGCGGCGGCATCCGCATCCCCGCCGGACGATCGATCGGAGGCGGAGGCATTTCGGGGATCGTCATCCTTGTCATCGTCTTCTTCGTGCTGCGCTTCCTGGGCATCGACCCGCTCGAAATGATGCAGGAAGAGCCGCGCGGCGGGACGCCAGTCCAGAGTGCCGCCTCCGACGAGACGGCGCAGTTCGCCGGGGTGGTGCTCGCCGAAACCGAGGATGTCTGGAACGGCATCTTCGAAGCCGGTGGCCGGGACTATCCGGAACCGACAATGGTTCTCTTCTCAGATCAGGTCCAGTCAGCGTGCGGCTTCGCGTCCGCGGCATCCGGCCCGTTCTACTGTCCGGGCGATACCAAGCTCTACCTCGATCTATCGTTCTTCGCCCAGCTTGCGACCCAGTTCGGCGCGTCGGGCGATTTTGCGCAGGCCTACGTCATCGCGCACGAGGTGGGACATCACGTCCAGAACGTCACGGGCGTCCTGCCGAAATTCAACCGGGCGCGCCAGGGCATGAGCGAGGTCGAGGCGAACCGCATGTCGGTGCGGGTGGAACTGCAGGCGGACTGCTATGCCGGCATCTGGGCGCACTACACGGAACAGAAGGGGCTTCTGGAGCAGGGCGACATCGACGAAGCGCTGAACGCGGCCAATCAGATCGGCGACGACACACTGCAGAAGCGATCGCAGGGCTACGTCGTTCCCGACAGCTTCAACCACGGCACGTCCGCGCAGCGGAAGGAATGGTTCCAGCGCGGTTTCGAGAGCGGCCGCATGTCGGATTGCGACACCTTCGACGGCGATATCTGACCAGCCATCCCGAGAACGTCTGCCGGTATCTCGACAAATCGGGAAGATTCCTTCATGCGTCGCTAAGCATTCGGTTTAGCTCCACCTTAACCCGGGACGTCTAGTCTTGCCCCATCGACAATGGAGTGGGGTAGAGTGATGTTGGCGTCTTCTGTCCGCCGCCTGCTGCGAAACGAAAGCGGGAATATTGGCATCATGGCCGCGTTTGCCATGGTTCCTCTCGTTCTCGGCGCCGGTATCGCCCTCGACTTCTCATCGCTGAGCAACAGCAAGGCCGAACTCCAGAACGCTCTGGATGCCGCCGTTCTTGCCGTGGCCCGAGAAGGCAAGGAGATCAGCGACGCGGATGCCAATGCAATCGCGCAGCAGTTCATTCGCGCGAACTTCGATCCCGAGGACGTCGACCTGGATCTCAAGCGGAACGGTACCCGGGTCACGCTCAAGGGCGGCCTGCGTCAGAAACTCGCCTTCGCCGGCCTCATCGGCTACGACACTGCCAAGGTCGGCGCCGAATCCTCGGCCGATATCGCGTACAACAAGTACGAGATCGCCCTCGTGCTCGACACGACCGGATCGATGAAGGGCGGCAAGCTCGCCTCCATGAAAGACGCCGTCGTCGGGCTCGTGGACACGATGTCCACCCAGATCAAGGACGATGAAAAGCTAAAGTTCGCGGTTGTCCCCTTCGCCAATTTCGTCAACGTCGGCAAACATTTCGGCCCGGAATTCGACAAGCACGGAAGGTTGGTCAACAAGACCGGCGCCGATTGGCTCGACCTGAGAGGGAGAGCCGAGCTCCCGCAGCTCGAACTCAAGAAGGGTGTCAGCCGGTTCGAGGTCATGCACAACCTCAAGGACGACTGGAAGGGCTGCGTTGAGACCCGCTACAGTGGCCCTGGCGAAGACTACGACGTCTCCGATCGGGAAGCCAAGAAGGGCGACACGAAGAGCCTCTTCGTCCCTTCGTTCTCCATCGATGAGCCCGACAACGGCTACGGCAACAGCTACATCGCCTCCTGGGTCGATCCTCTCGACAACAGCGCGGTTGCCCAGATCAGGAAACTGGTCAAGTACGGCGTCACCAGCTTGGTCACGGATAGTGGGACGCTTGTTCCGATCAGCGGGCTGGGCGAATGGTTCGTTCCCGCCACCAACATGAGCGGCGGAAGGGGTCCCAACAGGGACTGCGTTACCCAGCCGATCGTGCCGCTCAACAACGACTACTCCAGCATCAAGAGCAGGGTGAAGTCGCTGGAAGCCAATGGCACGACCAACATCATGGAAGGCGTTGCCTGGGGCATGCGGGTGCTGTCGCCGCACGAGCCATTCTCGGAAGGCCGGGTGAAGGAACCTGGCGTCGAGAAGATCATGATCGTATTGACCGACGGCTCCAACGTGTTCGGCAACAACAACACCAGCCTGCGTTCGAGCTATTCGAGCAACGGCTACCTGGTCGACGGCCGCATCGGTATCGCGAACGGGTCGTCCTCCGACACCAACAAGATCATGAACGAAAAGACGCTGGCCGCCTGCGGCAACGCCAAGAAGGAAGGCATCATCGTCTACACGATCAGGCTCGAGGAGCCGGACGTGAAGACGGGAATGATGCTGAAGGACTGCGCCACGAGCGCCGCCCACTTCTTCGACGCCCCATCGCGTAGCCAGCTGGACGACGTGTTCCAGGAAATCCGCGAAAACGTCGTGAGGTTGCGCATTTCGTCGTAACCGCGGCGCTTGGCGACGCGCCCCCAGCGGGTTCTACCGTTCCGCGAGGGCCGGTTCGCCCTTGCGCTCGCGGATGAGGTTCACGAAGCGGCGGAACAGGTAGTGCGAATCCTGCGGCCCGGGCGAAGCCTCCGGATGATGCTGGACCGAGAAGACGGGCTTTCCGGCCAGCGCGATGCCGCAATTGGATCCGTCGAAGAGGGAGACGTGGGTTTCCTCGACCCCTTCCGGCAGACTGTCGCCATCCACCGCAAAGCCATGGTTCATCGAGACGATCTCGACCTTGCCGGTGGTGTAGTCCTTGACCGGATGGTTGGCGCCGTGATGCCCCTGGTGCATCTTGGTCGTCTTGCCGCCGACCGCGAGCGCCAGCATCTGGTGGCCGAGGCATATGCCGAACATGGGAAGGTCGGCGTCGAGGAGGTCGCGGATGACGGGTACCGCGTATTCGCCCGTTGCCGCCGGATCGCCCGGACCGTTGGACAGGAATATGCCGTCGGGGCGCATGGCGAGGATGTCTTCCGCCGGAGTATTCGCGGGCACCACCGTCACCTCCGCGCCGAGACCGGCCATGAGCCGCAGGATGTTTCGCTTCACGCCGTAGTCGATCGCCACGATGTGCATGGAAGGATCGGTCTGTTCGCCGTAGCCCTCGTTCCAGGCCCACGCCGTCTCCTTCCAGGTGGAACTCTGGCCGGACGTGACTTCCTTGGCGAGGTCGAGGCCGACAAGGCCGTGCCATTCGGCCGCGCGCTTCTTGAGGTCTTCCACGTCGAAAATGCCGTCCGGCGAATGCGCGATCACGGCATGCGGGACGCCGAGATCGCGGATGCGGGCGGTGAGGGCGCGCGTGTCGATGCCGCTGATCGCCACGATGCCGCGCCGTTTCAGCCAGTCGTCCAGGTTCTCGGCAGAGCGGTAGTTCGACGGGTTGGTCACGTCGGCACGGAACACCGCCCCGACGGCGCCCGCCCGCGCGGCAGGTGTGAGATCCTCGATGTCCTCGCCGTTGGCGCCCACATTGCCGATGTGCGGAAAGGTGAAAGTGACGATCTGTCCCGCATAGGATGGGTCGGTCAGGATTTCCTGATAGCCGGTGAGCGCCGTGTTGAAGCAGACCTCGCCGATCGCGTCGCCCGTGGCGCCCAGCCCACGGCCTTCCACGACAGTTCCGTCGGAGAGCACGAGCAGAGCCGTGGCTTTTTCCGCGCCCCAGGGCGCCGTGGATGCGATCATGCGGGTTTCTCCATCGAAGGCGGCCATGCCGGGCTTGATATCCCTCGGCGAAAGGGCCATATCGCGCGCCAAATCCGGCCCGGCATGACTTGCCCGCCCTGACCGTGCGCTAAATGTATGTCCATGCAGGATGCGGACAATAGGCAAAACGGGCGGCGCGGTCAATCGTGGCAATGAGGCCCGAAGAGAAAAGCTTTCGCAAACGAAAACAGCGGCTTGGTGCCGCAAAATCGGTTTGCGTCAACAATTGGGCGGCGCTATTGTCCAGTGCCGCCAAAGGAGTCTTGTCCCAATGCGCGAGATGATCGCGAAGGCGTTGAAAGATGCCCTCAAATCGAACGACAAACGCAGGATCTCCACGATTCGGCTCATCCAGACAGCAGTCAATGACAGGGACATCTCCAACCGCTCCGCGGGGAAGGACCCCGTCAGTACGGAGGAGATAGCGCTGATCCTCGTCAAGATGATCAAGCAGCGTCAGGAATCCGCACGGCTCTACGAGGAGGGCAACCGTCTCGAACTCGCCGAACAGGAGCGCGAGGAGATCGGCATCATCCGTGACCTCCTTCCCCGGCAACTCGAGGAGGAAGCCGTGAAGCAGGCCTGCGCCCAGGTGATCGACGAGGTCGGGGCCGACGGACTGCGGGACATGGGCAAGTGCATGAATGCCCTGCGCGAAAAGTTCCCGGGCCGCATGGACTTCGGCAAGGCCAGCGGCATCGTCAAGGGCATGCTCCGGTAGCGGGATCATCCAATTGATCGCATACGCCCGCATCGGCGGCCGATCCTCCTCCCGGACACAAAACCTCGAATGCAACAAATCGATGCGGAGCCCGGGCTGACAGCGTGGGGTGTTCGCGCCGTTCAGCTGGCCTTCAGCCGGCTGTCGCGCAACAGTCCCTGATCCTCCAGCACCGGGTAGGCGATGGATGCGAGCAGGGAATTGATCTGCTTCAGATCGCGGATCGTGTCGAGGTGGATGGAACTCGTCTCGAGGCTCTTGACCGAGCCGTCGCGCAGGCGCGCGAAATGGTTCTGGTTCGAGGACTTCTCCATGTCGCGAAGCCGGTCTTTCTCCAAGACGAGCTGGCGCGCCGTTTCGCTGTCGCGCGAGACCAGCACGTTGAAGGCCAGCCTTGCATTCGCCGCGACGGAGGCGTGGAATTCGACGAGTTCGCGCCAGCCTTCCTCGGTGAATTCCAGGCCGCGATCCAGCTTCTTCCGGACGTGGACCAGCATGTTGCGCACGATGATGTCGCCCACCTGCTCCAGCTTGACGCAGGCGCCGATCAGTTCCTGGCAACGCAGCGCTTCGTCCTCCGAGAGCGGATGGACCGTCATCCTCGCCAGGTAGAGCTTGATCGCGGCATGTCTGCGGTCCACGCGATCGTCCAGCGCAGCCAGGGCCTTGATGCCTTCCTCGTCGGCATGCACGTAGAGTTCGATGACCCGCTTGATCATCACCTCGATCGCCTCGCAGACGCGCACCACCTCGCGGGTGGCATTCGCAAGCGCCTGCGCCGGCTTGTCCAGCGCATTTTCGTTGAGTGCGCTGAGTTCGGCGACAGCGAGGTTTCCGGTTTCCGGGACCGACACTCTGACGAGCCGGGTAGCCAGCGCATGGATGGGACCTGCGATGGGGATGCCGACGAGTGCAAGTGCCGCATTGAAGAGGATGTGGGCATGTATCAGTTGCGCCGGCACGCCGCTGCCGAGCATATGGAGCGGCGGCTCGAACAAAACGATGCCCGCCAGCACTAGGACCGATCCGGATCCGCGCAGGATCAGATTGCCGATCGGAACAGTCCGGGAGGCCGGGGGCGAAGCGCGCGACAGCACCGCGGCGATGGCGCAGCCGCCGAGGTTTGCGCCGAGCACGAGAACGACCCCGAGTTCGGCCGGAACCAGGCCGCGCGCGGCCAGCGCCGCCACCAGCAGGACCGCCGCGACGCTCGAATGGAAGAGCCACGTGACCACGGCCGCGATGAGGAATGCGGTAACGGGGTCGCCCGCGAGGTACCCCACGATGACGGGCAGCAGGCGGCTGTCGCGAAGCGGCTCGGATGCATTCCCGATCATCTGCAGCGAAAGGATCAGGAGCCCGATCCCGATGAGAATGCGTCCGATCTGGCGCCATTTCCTGGCCGCCGTGGTGAGGAACATGCCAGTCCCGGCGACGAGACAGAGAGGAACGAGCAGACCGAGATCGAAGGAAAGCAGCTTGACCACCATGGCCGAGCCAACATCGGCGCCGAGCACGGTGATCAGCCCCGCGGTGCCGGAAATGATGCCCGCGCCAGCGAAGGAGCCGATCAGGAGCGAGGTTGCCGTGGCGCTCTGCAGCGCCACCGCGAGCCCTGCACCGGCAAAGACGGCGCTCACGGGATTGCGCAGGATGCGCCGCAGCCGGTGGCGCAGGATGTCGCCATAGGCGCGCTCCACGCCGGTGCGTACCATCCGCGTAGCCCAAAGCAGGAGCGCCACCGCGCCCGCGAGATTCAGAAGGACGAGCGAGCCGGTCATTCCCGAACACCCCGGAAGGTACGCGAATCATGAGATTTCGAGAGAATCATAGTGCACCAAACCGTTCGAATCGCAGCTGGTTCCGCGTTGCATTCTTTTAGCCGGATAATGATCCGAACCCCGCGAAATGTCGATGCGCCGCGCGACACCGAGTGGCGGTTCTGAGCCATTCCGACGCGGCGACCGGAGTCGATGCCCTGTGGAAACCGGGGCCGGACGGAAGAAGGAGTCGTGCGTCCACGTGCGAACCATTATGTAAGGGGACAGAGAGATCGTCCCATGCGCTTCCCCAACCAGTTCCTCGACGAGATACGCGACCGCGTGCCGATATCCACGGTGATCGGCACGCGCGTGTCGTGGGACAAGCGCAAGACGAACGCGTCGAGGGGCGACTACTGGGCCTGCTGCCCCTTCCATGGCGAGAAGACGCCGAGTTTCCACTGCGAGGACAAGAAGGGGCGCTACCACTGCTTCGGCTGCGGCGTCTCGGGCGACCATTTCCGCTTCCTGACCGAGCTCGACGGCGTGAGCTTCCCGGAAGCGGTGGAGCGGATCGCCGAACTGGCCGGGGTGCCGATGCCGGCGCGCGATCCGGAAATGGAGAAGCGCGAGCGGCAGCGGGCGAGCCTCCACGACGTCATGGAAATGGCGACGCGATTCTTCCAGGAGCAGCTGCAGGCTTCCTCGGGCGCGAAGGCGCGCGCCTATCTGCGCGAGCGCGGTGTCGCATCGGGGACCCAGCAGGCCTTTCGCCTCGGCTATGCGCCCGAATCGCGCAACGCGCTGAAGGAGCATCTTGCCGCCAACGGCGTGGCGAAGGAGCAGATCGAGGCCTGCGGGCTGGTGCGGCACGGCGACGACATCCCGGTCTCCTACGACTGGTTCCGCGACCGCATCATGTTCCCGATAGAGGACGCGCGCGGGCGGGTCATCGCCTTCGGCGGCCGCGCCATGTCGCCCGAGGTGGCAGCCAAGTACATGAATTCGCCCGACACCGAGCTCTTCCACAAGGGCGACGTGCTCTACAACTTCGCCAAGGCCCGCAAGGGGCAGGGGAGGGAAGGGACCGTCATCGCAGTCGAAGGATACATGGACGTGATCGCGCTGGCGCAGGCCGGCTTTCCCAATGCCGTCGCCCCGCTCGGAACCGCGCTGACCGAGAACCAGCTCGAGCTTTTGTGGCGCATGGCACCGGAACCGGTGCTGTGCTTCGACGGCGATCCGGCCGGGCTCAAGGCGGCCTGGAGGGCGGCCGATCTCGCCCTGCCGTCGATCCAGGGCGGACGGACGGTCCGCTTCGCGCTTTTGCCGCAGGGCCAGGATCCCGACGATCTGGTCAGGGATGGCGGGCCGGAGGCCTTCCGCAGCGTGATCGCCGATGCCAGGCCGCTGTCGGAACTCCTGTGGCTGCGCGAGACATCGGGCGGTGTGTTCGATACGCCGGAGAGGCGATCGGTGCTGGAGAAGTCGCTGCGTGACCTGACCTCGCGCATCCGCGACGAGAACGTCCGCCGGCACTATGGCCAGGAGATGCGAGAACGGATCGAGGCTTTCTTCGGGTCGGCGCGGCAGCAGCGGAAGAACTATCCCGACAGGATGGGCGATCGCGGCGGCAGCACTCACAGCCGGGGCAGGGCGGGGCAGGCGTCGGGACGCCTCGCCGTATCGGACAGCCTCGCGCGTTCCTCCCTCGTGCGCAGTTCGGCAGGAACCATGCCGATGCGCGAAACGGTGATCATGGTCGCGCTGATCAACCATCCCCTGCTGATCGACGAGTATTTCGAAGCGATCGAACGGTTGGAGCTGAAACACCAGGACCTGAGGCGGCTTCACGCCGGGTTGCTCGACGCAATCGCGGAAGGGCAGGCGGCGGACCGCGAAACCATCCTCGCGCGGCTGAGCCAGGTGGGTCTCGAAACGGTGATGGAAACCGCGGTCACGCTCGTCCGGCGCGCCAGGCAGTGGCCGGCGCTGGAGGATGCGGCACTTGACGACGCGCGCGACGCCTTCTGCCAGGCCCTGCACTTGCACCAGTCGGCCGGCGTTCTACATAAGGAGCTCAAGGCGGCTGAAGCGGCCCTGGCTACGGACCCGACGGAGGAAAACTACCGGCAGCTCCTCGAAGTCCAGACGCAGTTTCGCGACGTGCAGGCCACCGAGGCGCTGATCGAAGGCTTCGGAGTGTCGTCCGGGCGGGTCGCGAGAAGCTGACGGGTGATTCGCTTTTCCGGGACGAATCGTGCAAGGGCGGCTTGACCTGACGGTGAAATGACGGAATCAGGACGGTCGACGATCATTCTGATTGGGGCGGAGACGCATGCCGGCGCCAAGGCGCGGCATTGGTGACATCGGCGTTCGGGGGGCGAACGGGTGAGACGCGCCGGCCAAACAGGGTTAATGGTGCATTTACGCGAGATCGCTACTCGCTGATACGGGGCGGGCGCATACGCGTCCATCGACGGTCCGACAGACTGGCCGTCCGAATGTTCCCCGCATGTTGGAGACAGACAAGCATGGCGACGAAAGAAAAGGAAGAGGCCGAGAACGAACGCGAAGGCGCCGCCGACGGTCCGCTGCTCGATCTTTCCGACGATGCCGTCAAGAAGATGATCAAGGTCGCCAAGAAGCGCGGCTACGTGACGATGGACGAGCTCAACGCCGTCCTGCCGTCCGAAGAGGTCACGTCCGAGCAGATCGAGGACACGATGGCGATGCTGTCGGACATGGGCATCAACGTGGTCGAGGACGACGAGACCAGCGACGACGCCGAGGGCGAACAGCCGGCGGACGCCGAGGAAGAAGCGACCGAGGTTGCCGAGCAGACCGGCAGCGCGGTCGCGACCGTCGCCAAGAAGGAGCCGACGGACCGCACCGACGATCCCGTGCGCATGTATCTGCGCGAGATGGGCTCGGTGGAGCTTCTGTCGCGCGAGGGCGAAATCGCCATCGCCAAGCGCATCGAGGCCGGCCGCGAGACGATGATCGCGGGCCTGTGCGAGAGCCCGCTGACCTTCCAGGCCATCATCATCTGGCGCGACGAACTCAACGAGGCCAAGATCCTGTTGCGCGAGATCATCGATCTCGAGACCACCTACGCCGGGCCCGAGGCCAAGCAGGCGCCGGTGGTCGAGCGCGTCGAGGAGGACGCCAAGCCCAAGGTTGACGAGCGCGGCCGTCGCTCCAGCGGTCCGCGCGAGGACGACGACATCACCAATGTCGGCGGCGAATCCCGGGTGGAGGAGGACGACGACGAGGACGACGAAGCGAGCCTGTCGCTTGCCGCCATGGAAGCGGAACTGCGACCGCAGGTCATGGAGACGCTCGACCTGATCGCGTCGACCTACAAGAAGCTGCGCAAGCTGCAGGACCAGCAGGTCGAGGCGCGCCTCGCGGCCGCCGGCAACCTGTCGTCCAGCCAGGAGCGTTCCTACAAGAAGCTCAAGGAAGAGCTGATCACGGCTGTGAAGTCGCTGTCGCTCAACCAGAACCGCATCGAGTCGCTGGTCGAGCAGCTTTACGACATCAACAAGCGCCTGGTGCAGAACGAAGGCCGCCTGCTGCGGCTCGCCGAAAGCTACGGCGTGCGCCGCGAGGAGTTCCTGCGCGAGTACCAGGGCACCGAGCTCGACCCCAACTGGACGCGTGCCATCGCCAACCTGACGACCCGCGGCTGGAAGGAGTTCACCCGCAACGAGGGCAATTCCATCCGCAACCTGCGGTCGGAGATCCAAAACCTGGCGCAGGAGACCGGCATCTCGATCGGCGAGTTCCGCAAGATCGTCAACCAGGTGCAGAAGGGCGAGCGCGAGGCGGCCATCGCCAAGAAGGAGATGGTGGAGGCGAACCTCCGCCTCGTCATTTCGATCGCGAAGAAGTACACGAACCGCGGCCTGCAATTCCTTGATCTCATTCAGGAA
Source organism: Aquibium pacificum (assembly GCF_040839445.1). NCBI lineage: Bacteria > Pseudomonadati > Pseudomonadota > Alphaproteobacteria > Hyphomicrobiales > Phyllobacteriaceae > Aquibium > Aquibium pacificum. The sequence goes on from NZ_JBDPGJ010000003.1 coordinate 451,214, forward strand.
GGCAACATCGGCCTGATGAAGGCGGTGGACAAGTTCGAGTATCGCCGCGGCTACAAGTTCTCGACCTATGCCACTTGGTGGATCCGGCAGGCGATCACCCGTTCGATCGCCGATCAGGCGCGCACCATCCGCATCCCGGTCCACATGATCGAGACGATCAACAAGATCGTGCGCACCTCGCGCCAGATGCTGCACGAGATCGGCCGCGAGCCGACGCCGGAGGAATTGGCGGAAAAGCTCGCCATGCCGCTCGAAAAGGTGCGCAAGGTGCTGAAGATCGCCAAGGAGCCGATCAGCCTCGAGACGCCGGTCGGCGACGAGGAAGATTCGCATCTCGGCGACTTCATCGAGGACAAGAACGCCATCCTGCCGATCGACGCGGCGATCCAGGCCAACCTGCGCGAGACCACCACCCGCGTGCTCGCCTCGCTCACCCCGCGCGAGGAACGCGTGCTCAGGATGCGCTTCGGCATCGGCATGAACACCGACCACACGCTGGAAGAGGTCGGCCAGCAGTTCTCCGTCACCCGCGAACGCATCCGCCAGATCGAGGCCAAAGCGCTCAGGAAACTGAAACATCCGTCGAGGAGCAGGAAGCTGAGGAGCTTTCTGGACAGCTGACGGCGGTGGACTTGGAAACGACAGGACCCGGCGGCGACGCCGGGTTCATTCGTTTTGGGGCCCCTCTCGTCGGTTGCATGGCGCTTGATCCGCTCGCTTTGGTTTGCCACGGTGTGGACGGAGCGGGAGGAGTGCCGAGGCCGTGCCGAAGATCTCGTCGCCGAAAGATCTAGAAAAATGGCTTGAAGGAAAGCCGGCGGATTGGGCGCGGGCGATCGCGGCGCGGACGGCATTGCGCGTCTTTCCGGTGCTGCCCGTGATATGGTGAGGGCATGAAAGAGCGTTACCACATTGCCGTGCGCCTCAATGCACCGGCCACGCAAGCAAGCCGATGCTTCGCGATCCGAATTCACCGTAGATAGGCAGGGGCGGGCGTGCGCGGGGCGGCGGGGCGTGGTATGGTTCGGCCATGAACGAGCATCTGCGACATGGCCAGCGTATGCTTGGGGTGCGGCCGGACCTGCAGCGGCCAAGGCTGCCTTGGCCACCGACGACACAAGCCGCCGAGGGCATGCCGCGGCGCGTTTGGACGCGCGCCGAGATCGAGGCGATGGTTGCCGCCGGCATCATCGACGAGGACGAGCGCTTCGAATTGATCGGCGGGGAGGTGGTGCCGATGTCGCCAAAGGGCGCCCGGCACGAGCTGGTGAAGGTCGATCTCAACCGGCATCTCCAGAAGATCGTAGCCGACGACTTGTCCGTCGGTCAGGAAACCACGCTATGGCTGGACGAGACCAGCTTCGTCGAGCCTGATTTCTGTATCTGGCCGCGCTCGATCGCGCCGGTGGAGCAGGGCGGCCATGACGTGCTGTTGGCGATCGAGATCGCCGACACGAGCCTTGCCTACGATCTCGGCCGCAAGGTCGGCATCTATGCCGCATACGGCGTGGCGGAGGTCTGGGTGGTCAACGCGCTGACGCTGGTGACGCGGGTGCATCGCGCGCTAGGCGCGGAAGGATACCGCGACATCTTCGAGGTGGCGCCGGATGGCGATCTCGCTTCGGTTCGTCGGCCGGAGATCCGGCTCAACCTCGCCGGTCTGGGCCTCGCGCCGGATCCCGAAGGCTGAGCCACAAGCCCGCATGCCCCAATCCCGCCTGACGATCTCTACCAACGGTCCCGGCCTGACCGAACTCACCGACCGGGCAGCGGCGTTCGTGCGCGAGACGGGCGTCGAGGAGGGGCTGCTCACGGTCTTCGTGCGCCACACCTCCTGCTCACTGCTGATCCAGGAGAACGCCGATCCCGACGTGCGGCGCGATCTGGAAACATTCTTCCGGCGCCTCGTGCCGCCCGCCGACGATCCTTCGATGCGCTGGATCGTGCATACGACCGAGGGGCCCGACGACATGCCCGCGCACATTAGGGCGGCGCTGACGCAGACCTCGCTTTCGATCCCCGTCGCCGGCGGCCGCATATTGCTCGGCACCTGGCAGGGAATCTACCTCTTCGAGCATCGCTCCCGGCCACACCGGCGCGAGATCGTGCTAAATTTGATGCAATGACCGGCGCGCTTTCCGAGGCGGGCCGGACCGACATGAAGAGGAGAGGGCGCCGATGTCATTCTTGAAACGGCTGTTCGGCATCGGCGGCGGCGGTGATGCCGGTCCCGAAGAAGCAGCGACCGCGGGCGAGCAGGAATACAAGGGCTACCTGATCCGCGCCACGCCATTCAAGGCCGACGGCCAGTACCAGACCTGCGCCATCCTCTCCAGGGAGGTCGGCGGGGAGATGAAGGAGCACCGGCTGATTCGCGCCGACCGTTTCGCCTCGCTAGACGATGCGGTCGACGTCTCCTTCCGCAAAGCACGCCAGATGATCGACGAGCAGGGCGACCGGCTCTTCGGCTGAGCGGCTGGAACCGGGCCCCATTCTTTCGCCCGATCAACCGTCACGCGCCGCCGCGCCGCGATCCCGGTTGAACTCCTTCCGGCATCGTGCACATTAGGACGCCCATCGGGGTGGGGTAGGGCGCCCCTCCGGGGATGAGGGCGAAGGCACCGCGACTTTGGAACGCAATCTTCTCAAATTCATCTGGAAGAACTCGCGTCTGAAGCAGGCGTGGCTGCTTCTCGTCATCATCGCGTCCATGCCCTTCTATTTCCTCTCGCTCGAACTGCCCAAGCAGATCGTCAACGGGCCGATCCAGGGCGAAAACTTCGACGCGATCGGCGCGACCCAGCCCTTCCTCCGAATCCCGATGCCGTATGGAGAGACATTCTTTGGCCGCGAGGTGATCCTGTTCGACGGGTTCCAGTTCGGCCGCATCGAGATGCTCTTCGCGCTCTGTACCGCCTTCATGTTCTTCGTCTTCCTGAACGGCTGGTTCAAGCTCTACACCAACACCTACAAGGGCAAGCTCGGCGAGGAGGTGCTGCGCCAGCTGCGCTACACGCTGCTCGACCGCGTGCTGCGTTACCGCGTCGCGCGCTTCCGCAACCTGAAGGGCGCCGAGGTTTCGTCCGTCATCAAGGACGAAGTCGAGCCGCTCGGCGAATTCGTCGGCGACGCCTTCTCGCTGCCGCTGTTCCTCGGCGGGCAGGCGGTGACCGGGCTGCTCTTCCTGTTCCTGCAATCGATCTATTTCGGGCTCCTGACGATCGCGATCGTGGCCTTCCAGATCTGGATCATCCCGCGCATGCGCCGCAAGCTGATCGCGCTCGGCCGGCAGCGGCAGATGCAGGCGCGCAGGTTGTCGGGGCAGGTGGCCGAAACCGTCGACATGGCGGCCGACATCCACGTCAACGATATGTCGAACTACGCGCGCGCGCGCCACTACGGGCTGTTGCAATCGATCCTGAGCATCCGCTTCGAGCTCTACCAGCGGAAGTTCACGGTCAAGTACATCAACAACCTGTTGATGCAGTTCCTGTCGTTCCTTTTCTATCTGATCGGCGGCTATTTCGTCATCACGGGACGGCTGGACATCGGCCAGCTGGTGGCCGTCATAGCCGCCTACAAGGACCTTCCCGGGCCGATCAAGGGACTGATCGACTACGACCAGATCCGGCTGATGAACGAAGCGCGCTACGAGCAGACCGTCGACAGCTTCCGCGACGACGGGCTGATCGAAGCCGAGCTCCAGCGCATGCCGCACGAGCCGGTGCCGCGCCTCACGCAGGGCTTCGAGCTGGACCATGTGCGGCTCGAGGACGAGACCGGACGCACGGTCGCCGACAATCTCCGCATGCGGATCGCGCCGTCCGACAGGATCGCGATCGTGACGAACGGCCAGGATGCGGCCCGCATCGCGGCGAACGTCTTCGCCGCCTCGCTGGTGCGGCTGGTGCAGCCGGCCGCGGGCACGATCGCCCTGGAGAGCCGGCCGCTCGAGGAACATCCCGAAAGCCTCACGGGCCGGCGGATCGGCTATGCCGACAGCGGCAGCTATTTCCCGGCGGGCACGATCAACGACAATCTGCTGATGGTCGTGAAGAACCAGCCTGTCGGCTCGGCCACGGGCCGCGAGCCGCCGCCGCAAAAAGTCTCGGCCGGCATGCTCAACGAAGTTCCGCCGGACCCGAACGCGGAATGGATCAATCTCGCCGACCTCGGCCTCGCCGATTCGGAGGCGCTCGACCGGCACGTCGCGGGCGTGCTCGAACTTTCGGGACTGTCGCGGCAGATCCAGGACCTCGGCCTCATCGGCACCGTCGATCCGGCGGCGAACCCGGTCTTCTGCGACAAGATCGTCCAGGTGCGGCGTGAGTTCCGCGAGAATGCCTCCAGCCTTGGCGTCGAGGGCATCGTGCAGTCCTTCCATCCCGATCTCTACAACGTCCAGGCGACCATCGGCGAGAACCTCCTGTTCGGAACCGCCAGCGATCCCGCATGGACGCCGGCGAACCTCAACAGCAATCCCGTCGTGCTGAAGGTCCTTGAGAAGCACGGCCTGCGAACGGCCTTCCAGGACATGGGCCAGCGCATTGCCGAAGCGCGGATCGAGCTCTTCGGCGATCTCGCTCCCGACAGCAAGATCTTCGAGACGGTCGCCGACGTGAGCTTCGAGGAGGTCGCACGCCTGAAAGCGATCGTGGCGCGCCTCAAGATGGCGGAGCGGCAGGAGCCCGGGCGCGACAGCAAGACCGAGATGGCGCGCGGCAAGTCCGCGCGCGGCACCGACGACCGGCAGGAGGTCTTCAAGCTCGCCTTCGATTATTGCGAGGCGCAGAGCCGCTTCGGCGTGCTCGACGCCGCGACCGAGCAGGAAATCCTCGCCGCGCGCCGCGACCTGCACGAGGAAATCCAGGCCATGGAGGTCGCGCCGGTCTTCTTTCACGATCCCGACCGCTACAACCCGACCGCGACCGTGCTCGACAACATCCTGCTCGGCCGCATCTCGTCGACCGTTGTCGACGGCAAGGAGAAGGTGTTGGCCGCCGTCCAGGAACTCGTCGGTCAGACGGGCATCTCCGGCGGCCTGCTGCGTGTCGGCCTGGGCTTCGAGATGGGCAATGGCGGCCGCCGGCTCTCCGATACGCAGCGCCAGAAGCTTCACGTCGCGCGCGCGCTGTTGAAGAAACCTGATATGATTATCTTCAACGAGGTCCTGGGGTCGATGGACACGCCCGGACGGCGCGAGATCATGCAGCGGCTGCTCGAAAGGCCGCTGCTGTCCGGACAGGACTGGTCGCCCGGCTATGTCTGCGTGCTGCTCGACGACGAACTCGCGGAACATTTCGACCGTGTTCTGACGTTCTCCAATGGTGCCTTCCACGAGACCGAACCGGAACGCCCGGCCGAACCCGGGAAGGCAGAAGTCGACGGCTCGCTCGCGGGAGCGGCCAACTGAAAGGGCACTGGTGATGAGCACTCTCAAGGACGAGGTGGAGGTTCTTCGCAAGATCCCGCTCTTCGCGGCGATGGATCCTTCCAAGCTCAAGCTCCTGGCCTATGCGTCGGACAAGGTCGAGTTCGAGGACGGCCAGGTTCTGTTCCGCCAGGGCGATGCCGGCGACAGCGCCTTCATCGTGCTGAGCGGGGTGGCCGACATCATTTCCGAATCGGGCGGTTCCGAGGTCGTGGTGGCACAGCTGCGGGACCATGCGTTGATCGGCGAGATGTCGGTCTTCTGCGACATTCCGCGTTCGGCAACGGTGCGGGCGAACGGCAGGCTGACGGCGCTGAAGATCGGCAAGGGCTATTTCCTTGAACTGATCAAGGAGTTTCCGGAACTTGCCCGCCGCATCATCCGCGAGCTTGCCTTCCGGCTCGCCAAGACCACGGCCGATCTCGCCGCGGCGGAGCGTGCCGCGCGTCACTGAGCATGGATGCCGGCTCCGGTCAGACAAGTTGGGCTTGCCTCACATTCCGTTTGCGCTGCCTCAACGTCCCGCATTGCGCGAAAGCGGGGGCAGGGGATGGGATGCGCCTGGGCGCAGGCCCTCGAGGCCATCCAGTCGCGTTGGGTCGGCCGGCCGAGGATGCCTTGAGTCGCGTAGTACGGCGCGCCGGTTGGCTCGTTTACTCCAACAACGGCGGCGCCATCCACGGTTGGTGCAGCGCCGAGACGACACACGTCCCCGCACTACCCTGCGCCGAGGTACTCTGGGACCGAACGGGGACAATGGAACCTGACAAAGCCCCGAGGGTTCGTTGCGTGGCCGGGCGGTTATGGGCATGTTTCCGCTCGTCGTCGCCGGGTGATTAAGCCTTGATCGCCTGATCGGATGTGATAAAAGGCCCGCCAAGACGAGCGTGCCCCGGCGGTCTCGCTAGGCACCCGGCGGCGCAAGCCGCGTGTTGGGGAATAGGTTAACGGTAGACCCACGGACTCTGACTCCGTTAGTCCTGGTTCGAATCCAGGTTCCCCAGCCAAACAAAATCAAGCACTTAGCAGCCAAAACCGCCAAAATCCATGTTACCGTGCCTCGGAAGGCGTGGTAACACAAACCCTTGATTTGTAAGGATTGGGAATGGACGGAGGCTGCGAATAGCAACATGAATAGCAACATGCCGCGCATAGAAAAGCCCGCGCGAGGCGGGCTTTCCGGGTCGCAGGTGCGCGGGTGGAGCTATTCGATAACCGCGACGACGGCCGCGTCGATCCAGTCGCGCCGCACGCCTTCTTCTGTTTCGAACGCCACAACAACGTTGCCGTTGATTTCGTCTCGCGCCTCGACCGTGCCGGTCAGCGTGACGCGCACCAGAGAGCCAAGCGGGACGAACGGAATAGCAGCCTCCACATAGTCTGGCGCCTGGATCGCGGCGGCAAGCGCGGACGGAATGTCGTTCGCCGAAAGGTCCGCTTCAACTGTATGCATCGGTAGTCCCCCTTTGAGAAAAGCCTCCCCAGCGGCGGCTTTCATTGAGGAACATGGCAGCAGATGCTGTCGGAATCAAGCCGTTTAGCTCCACTATGTCAAAAATATACTATCTGTTTTCGCACATTTACTTTTGCCAAAATGTGCGAAAACGGATAGTTGCTTGCTTCGTTGCAAGCCGGCGCCGCTGCTTTGCTCTGCGTAAAATTCGACGGAATAGCGGAACCATTTTATGATTTCAGAGTTTGTGCGTGAGGAGCCGCGCCTCCCCGCCCGTCGCGCGGCCTCTGAGTGAAAACGCCTGGCAAAATGCCGGGCGTTTTCCTAGTGGATCGAACCGTGCTGGAGTTTGTGATCTACACCGCGGCACCTATAGCCATGCTGAGCATCGTGGCGGTTTTCGTTGTCCTTATCCCGCTCGCCGCCTGGTGGGACCGCCGGTAGGATCTATTCGAGCAACCCGAGATCCGCCTTCCTGTAATCCAGCTTCCGCCCCGCTACCGTCGCGAGCGCGCGGTCGAGTGCCTCGCGTGCGTCCTCTAGCTCGCGGTACTGATCCGCGTATGGGCTCAACCGCGAGTGCGCTTGTATGACCGCGGCGCGCAGATGTAGCGCGCGCCGGAAGAGTTCGGCAGCGTCTTCGGCGGAAAGGGTGTCGGGACGGCTTCTGCGGGGCATGAGAACAAAATAGGAACAAATACCTAGAGCTGTCAAGCGGTCACCTATCCCGCTTCAGCCTCCCCATCGGCCGGTTCCAATCCGGCGTCTTGAAGCCCTGACGCGCGGCTGAATTCGGCGGCTCTGGCAGGAGGATGCCGGCCTCGTCGGCTGCGGCGGCGAACGCCTTCCGAGCTCTTGCCAGCGTAGCCGTCGTGTAGGCGCTTTCCATCGCCTTCAGGACGGCCTTGCGCGCGGCCAGGTGTTTCGGTGTCCAGCCGGTCGGCCAGTCCGTGAGCAGGATCTCCGCGGCCTTCTCTGGCGACGTGACGGCATGGGCGACATTTCCGGCGCGGCCAAGACAAACGCGAACGGGAGGGGAAAAGTGGCCAGGCATGTACGCGCACTCACATGAACAGCCGGACTCAACATCGCCCCTGGGGTAGTCGTTCCACCGATGCAACGGACTATTCAAACAACTCGGTTTCGGGAAAGATGGGAATGCCAGACGAAATCGACCCTGCGGATCATGTTGCGTCGCTATCTCGCCATTGGAACTTCTGGACGGAGTGAGCGGGACGTACGCCGCGTCGAAATCCTAAACGGTTTGGCCGCGATTTCCTTTCTGAACACACTGGTCTTCGTATCGATTGCCATATTCCTAGGCAGCGATTTCCTGTTGATCAACGCCAGCGTTCTATTCTCAGGAGCCCTGTTCCTCATCGCCCCCTCGTTGCACCGCTTTGGAATGGTCGTGGCTGCACTGTACTTCCTCACCGTTCTTGCGGTGGCGATCACTCTCTGGACTTTCGCGGCCGGCCTACGGACCGGGTCGCACTACTTCTTGCTCGCTGCACCACCCATGACGGTACTGTTGTTAGGTCACAAGCGATGGCCACTTGAGACGCTTCTGTCCGCAATCTGCGTCGCCCAATTTCTGGCGTTGGAGAAGCTCGCCCCCGATACCTCTCCCTATCTGCATCAACCAGAATGGTTTTTGGATTTCAGCTTCACTTGGGCTATCGGGACTGCGGCTGCCGTACTCCTGGGAACGGCCTACTTCGCCTTTCGGAGAGCTGAAACCGCCGAGGATGCTCTTGAGTTGGAACACCAGCGATCAGAAAACTTGCTTGTGAACCTGGTCCCCGCGACCATTGCTGAGCAGCTAAAAGCATCTCCCGGCACAACGATCGCGGAACAGTTCGACGCGGTAACGATACTCTTTGCCGACATAGTGGATTTCACACCAAGAGCCGAGCGGTTGCCTCCCCACATTGTGGTGCAATTTCTCAACCAAGTGTTTTCGGAGTTCGATCGCCTGGTGGCCTTCCATTCGCTGGAAAAGATCAAGACCATCGGTGATGCGTACATGGTGGCGGGAGGCCTCCCCGACCGACGACCGGGTCACTTGGAAGCTGTCGCTAATATGGCCTTGGACATGCTTCACGCTGCGGACCGCTTCTCCGACGCTCTAGGTGAGAAGGTACAGATCAGGATCGGGATCAGTACCGGTCCCGCCATAGCCGGTGTGATCGGCACTCGGAAGCTGTTCTATGACGTGTGGGGCGATACTGCGAATACCGCCGCCCGTATGGAGTCGCATGGCACTCCCGGACGGATTCAAGTTACCCCGGCGGTCCGCAGCGGACTGGAGTCCGCCTATCTTTTCGAGGACCGTGGGCCAGTAAATGTCAAGGGGAAGGGCGAGATGGCCCTGTCCTATCTCGTGGGTCGGAAGCCGGAGAGCCTGGATGCGGCCTGACGACCCACCCGGTTTCTTCTCCACCGCCAGCCGCCGCGCATTCTTCGCGGGGACATGGTTCGCGCTCGCGGTGATCTTCGTCGCGTGGATGGTGATGGGGTGATGCCCAACATCGAGGAAATCGCCCGCACGATCGCCAGGGCCAGGCACGGCACGGACGCCATGTGGGCGAATTACGTTAGTGCGGCGGAAGCGGTGCTCGAATTGTTCAAGAGCAAGCGAAGGCAGTGAACGCCCTCGGCGCTTCTCAGCGGCGCGCTGCATCACCCAGTTAGCTGCGTGTGGGCTGGATATTGGCAGCGGGCGGAATGTGTTTCTCGCCTTGCCAAAAGACCCGAGTAGGAGCGAGAAAACAGCATCAACTGTCCTTCAACGCCCCCTTGTTCGTGGGATTGTGTGAGTAATCCCCGGATAGAAGCTCCGACTGCACCGCAAAATGAGGATCTTCGTGATTGGTATCTGTCGATTCCCAATTGAACCCTGAGTTGTAGGTGCCATTGATGGCATCCACAAACTCAGTTTTAGACCTTATAGGCGGCAGTATAATGTGAGTTTCGTACGCAGATGTCATTTCTCATCTCCTCTTTGTTAGTAGGCGGATACGATGTGCTTAACACCGCGTTGATCCAGAAGTCCGAGTACCGTTTTCATATGAACGCCGCGACCGACGTTTAGAAACTGTGGCACATTATCGCGCGAATTCGGTGACACTCTCGCGTTGAACCCCAAAGGCATGTGCGCAGTATTGGCTTGGATAGCCCATATCGTCCCCTGTGTGTCGAATGTCGGACCTCCGCTTTGACCCCGTAGACCAGGCGAGGAACTCTCGACCCACAAGTGTGGGATCGGAGGCGGCGGCGCTCCATTGAGCACAATTTGCGCTACTCTCGTAAAGATACCCTCAATAGGGAAAAACGGTATTGGGATGGCCCCGGCAGGAAGGCGGAAGCTACACGTTTGTGTCTCCCATATAGGTGTGATCGAGTGGAACGGAAAGCCAAGCTTACACAGACTTGTTCCCGGTTCATAGTCCTTGCCGGGGTCTTTAAATGTCGGGTAAACGGAAACTGAATTCGGATCAAAGTTATCCAACTTAGCTAGGGCTAAGTCCGCATGAGGCAATAAGTGAGCTTCTTGTACCGATTGGTGACTGTGGCTCCACCATACCGAGCAGTTGATTGTATGATCATTTGAATATTTGGGTAGTGCGTGGAGTTTTTTCCGTTTTTCCTTCGAAGAAATGTCTAATTTCTCTATTTCTTGTTGCTCAAGTTCTGTTTTCTTGAATGCAGCTTCCTGAGCTAAGAGTTCAGAAATCTGCGTCATCACGTGTGCGGCAGTGAGTATCCACCCTTCTTCGTTTACGACAACAAATGCGCCGATGCTGCTTGAACAGGCCCCGTTTTTTGCTTGACGCGAAATGACAACAGGACGTGTGAAACCCATCGCCGTCGAAACAGCATTTCTGAACACAACCCCTCCCGATTGACGTTCCATTTGTATGTCACGAACAAGAGCACAATCATAAGGCGCATTGCAACACTGCTTTTAGTGCCCCATCATCACCGGCTACCTCCGCGCCGCCCAAGCCTAAGCACTCGCCACAATCGAAATGCACACCGCAGAATGGTACTGGCGGCTTTGCGAACGCGACTGATCCACACTTTCGACCGTTTAGCTCGCCTTCATTTCGACTCGCCTTCCTGCGGCAGTCACCCTTCGCCGTCACTGGGTCGAACCGATTGGATCGATAGGCAAGCCGATCTGGTCTTCCGGCCAGGTATGCAGCCGCCGCGTCGTGGCGCCTTCTGGCGTCACGGTCGTAAGGTCGGCGTGCCCGCCGACGCCGTAAACCAGATGGCCGCCCGCGTTCTCGTGCGGCATCTTCGTGGCGCGCAACACAGTGAACATATCGGCGCCGCAATCCGACAAAGGTTCGGTTAGCAGCCGCTCCGGGAACCCGTAAGCGGCGAATGCTTCCTCGGTTGGTTCCGAGCCGCAGCCATGAATAGGCGTGACGTTGTACAGCACGAACGGGTCAAAGCCCGCCACTGTGTCGGCCGTAGTGAAGTAGTAGATCCCCGGCCCGTCAGCTTCGCTAATGGCGCAGATAACGCCGTCGATCTTGGCGCCTCGCAAGCGCGGCAAGCCTGTTTCCAGTTCATCGATGAACGCCGCTAGCGTGCCGTCGACAGTGCCGCACGCGGCAAGCATGCCCAACGTTACGGGTCCAGTCATGATTAGTGCGCCGACGTTGCCTCGCCCAGCGAACGCAATCGGCAGGGTATCGCAACGCCACGCCTTATCGGCCAGGTTTGCTATCGTTCCATCGTCGCGAACAACGGAGCCATCCGTAAGCAGTTCGATACGATCTTCATAAGCCGCCGCAAAGAATGCCGTCATGCCGCCACCTTCATGATAATAACTCCACCACCGAAAGGCGTGTTAAGCGCCATATCGAGAAGCTTGTCGGCTATCTTGTCGATGGCGTTTGCGAGCGCTTCGGCGCCAGTCTTGCCCGCCCGCAGGTCTCGAATAAACCCGCCCATGACGTCCTTGCCGACGCCTGATAGTTCTTGTGCGGCGTCAGATGCAGCCTCGGTTGCGGCCTTCTGCTCATGAAGAGCCTCGACAAGTTCACGGATCTTCTGCTTCTGCTCTTCCGTCGCGTTAGCTCCGGCCTGCCGCAATGCATTAGAAACCGCTAACTCGACGTCGCTAGCGCCGACAAGCTCAAGCTCGCGCTCAAGTTCGGCGATAAGTTCCCGAACCGCCTTGCCCTCATCGATAGCCGCTTTGGCTCGCGCATTGCGGCTTCCACCGCCACCGCCTCCACCGACGTCCGGAATAGGTGAGCCGCTAGGGATAGGGTCCAGCGGCTTGCGATTGGCAAGGATGCTTTCAATCGTCGCGCCCTTGGCCGTAAGTGCGGCAAGCTCCTCCTGTTTCGCCTTTATCGATCCGTCTAGCAGGCGTCGCTCAGCTTCAGCCGTTGCGCCGCTAATCTCAGCTTGCTTGCCTTTTAGGTCGAGGATTTCATTCTCGATACGAAGGCGTTCACGGTCGACGTCGGTCACGCCGCCAGACAGACTTTGCGACGACTGGTTTTCCAGATCCCGCATGCTGTCGATAAGACCGCGGATATCACCGGCCAAGCGTGCCGCACGTTCCGCGATGCCGATCATGATAGGCGCGAGGTTGATTAGAGCCTGCTTGAATTGCAGGTCCATAATCTTTGTCGCGGTGCTGAATTCGTCGTTAAGTGTCTCTGCGCTAGCGATAAGTTCGCGGTCGACAATAAGGCCAAGCTTGCGTGCTGTTCGCGCCGTCTCGTCTAGTGCAGCCGAGCCGCCTTTCAGCATCTCGACCATGCGGATTCCCGCGTCGCCGAACGCCGCCGATGCAATCGCAGCCTTGCGGCTTGCGTCCGTTTCCCTATCCAACGCGTCTGCCACAAGGCGAAGGCGTTCTTCCTGACTGGTCGCGGTCTGAAGGTTCTTGAGCAGTTCCGGATTAAGCGCCTTGAGTGCGCCTACCATCTTGCCCTTGCCCTCGGCTGCCAAGCCGCTTGCCTTCGCAAATGTGCCTAGCGCCGCCGCAAACTGGTCCGTAGCAACGCCGCCGAGTTCGGCCGCGTATGCGTAAGCCTGATACGCTTCCGCGTCCAAGCCGCCAGCCTTGGCAGCCTTAGCTATGGCGTCGAATTCGCTAAGAGCTTCCTTCGCACCATTCAACGCCGCCGTAACGGAAAGCACGGGAGCCAACGCAGCCGTTGCGGCAAGCGCGAAGGGTGCAAACGCCATCTTGCCGATACCGGACAACTTCGAAGACATGCCGCTGGCGCGCTTTTCAATATGTCCCATGCTCTTGTCGGCTACTTTTTGAGCCTTATTTAGTTGACGCTCGAAGTCCTTTAGTCTGGCCTCCAATCGCACAACTAATTTTGGATCGTCATTTGCCACTAGCGTAAGCCTCTTTGACGGATTTACTTATGGCGCGCTTAGTGCGTGCATTCATTTTCTTGCGCATAAGCCTGTACCCAGGCCAGAAAAAACTCTGCCCAGGCTGTTCTTTTGTTCCGAATTCTTGCGCTAGAGCGTAGTCGTATTCATATGCGCCGCCCTTGGCCTGCCGCGTGGTCGTCTCGCCGCCGGCCTCGACAACAACCGCAATCTCGCCGTCGCGGCTCCACCGGATAGAAGCCTGGAGGTCGCCATCATCGCGCGGCGCAAGTGCGCGTTGTGTTCGCACAAGGTCCGCAGCGTTAGCCTCTAGCGCCGCGCCTGCGGCTCGCCTTACGGACTTCGGAATATTGGCAAGGCGTCGCTTGAAGTTTGCCAGACCGTTGTTAGGAGCCATCGCTAAAGCTGGCCTCTTCCGGGTCGAGACCGAACAGCGACGCGCCGATAATCGACACGCAAAGGGGCACGTAGTCACCGGGAGCGTTAGCGGCCAAAGTCTTGTCGACAAGGTTGTTCTTGATGCCGTCGAGTCGCGCCGCTGGTGCGCCAGTTAGCGCCAGCGTACGATACAGGCGCCTCTCGCTGGCGTTCGCCATGGCGAATTTAAGGACGCGCGACACGTCACCGAGCCCCCAGGTCTTGCCCGCAAGCGACGTGAACAATGCAAAGGAATTCTGCCCGGTGTAGGACTCGAAAGCCTCAAGGTCTGCGCGGGGGATCTTGAACGTAACATCCTTGCCACCGAACCTTGCTTTTACGTGGTCAATCAGCAAGGTAGTCTCCAATCACGTCCAGCTTCTCGACCGTTTCAGCATCGCCATTGACGAGCCGCCCGAGCGCCACGCCCTGCACAAGAAAAGCTTCCGCGATGTCTTCCGCCTGGTAGCCGGCGCGCATCATTCGCCGCGCATAGCTGGCCGCAATCGCTTCCGCGATTTCGTAATTACTTGTCATGTTGTGAAGTCCTTTCACGCACCCAGGGGCACGCTCAAATCGTTGCAATCTATGGGTTTGGGGGAACGGTCCGGCTAGTTTCCGCACGCGTCCGCGATTGAAAACACGGGCCGACCCTCATGATTTCAATCGGAAATACGTGCGCTGTTGGGGACGCGCGTTCCCGGTTGCGTAGCCCTGTAGGGATGTCGACATACCCCTGGCCTCGCGCTTGCGCGCGCGCGAGGGGATGCTGTCGAATTATCGCAACTTGCGATAATTGAGACGCGCGTGAGGGGATGCCAATGCGTCCCAGTCTGGGACGCATAAGACGCTCGGGAAACCGTCGCAGGTTGCGACAGTTTGGCGTCCGCAATTGGCACAACCTGTGCCAATTGTTCGGAAAAGGCAGAGTTGCCGAAACCGAACAAATCAGCAGCCGAGCGCGCGGTTTAATAAGTATCGGCAATCTTGCCAAAACTGATATTTCCGCAGCTAGTCTCGTCCTCTTACGTTTTCCTGTATTAGCCAATTAAGGAGAGGACACGCGCGTTCCGCGGTGCGTAAGGCGGTAGGGAATTGCCTATACCGTGGCGTGTGCTAGAACATTCGGCTATGGCTCAAGAACCTCACCTTCACGGTGTCCGATGCCCTTCGACAGGCATCATGATTCCCATTGTGGACGATCCCAGCAAAGGCGAAAATCGTGCAATAGGTGAGGACAGTATGATCTTCGTCTACTGTAGCCATTGCGATACGCATCACTCATATCGCCCGTCTGCTGTCGTCAGCTACGAGGCCGACGAAGACGATCAGCCGATACAACCGTCAACGCCGTCAGCGTAGACCTATGCCGTGGCCTGTGCCGGCACGGGTGCCGCAGCCTGTGCTGTCCCTCCCGCTATGCGCTCTAGTGGCGCATAGGTGCTGTTCATGGTGCGCATGCTGCCCTCGATGCCACCGATCGGGTTCATATCGATACGATCGCGGATTTCGTCGGCACTAATCACGCCCATTTCTCGATATATCTTGAAGCCTTCCGCTCTTGTCTTGAAGTCACCACGGAGCGTTTCCTCCATATCCAAGCGGGAATAATAGCCACGCGGGTTTATACCGAAAAGCTTATAGTCAGCTTCGCATTCAAGCCTGGCAACCCAAGGCGCAAGGCACCGTTGTACAGCCTCGATGGACTGGTGCTCGATGTTGCTAAAGGTGCTTCTAGAAAGTTCATTTGCGATATGAGGAGGGACTCCAAACCACCTACTGACTTCGTCCACAAGGAAGCGGTTGGCTTCCACCATCTGGCTGTCGGCCGGTGACGTGCCTACGGACTCGACGTCCGTATCGTTGTCCACATGCGCAGTTCGGTGCGATTTGTTGACGCCTTTGTAAAGTTGGTCAAACTCGCTACGCTGAAATGCAAGAGCTTCGGGAGAGAGGGCGGTCTTGTTTTTCACAATCAGCGCGACGTTAGCGCCGTTGCCGAAAAAGCTCGCCCCAAATAGGCTTGCCGCCATGGCCCAGCCTATCGACTGTGCGGCGTATTCCGCGACGCTGTAACCCACGACGTCGTCCCCGAAACCCCGTATGTGGAGGACGTCCATAGCGTCTAGATCGACCGTTCCACCGATGCCGTTGCTTACGCGATAGAAGAGCACGCCGTTGTCATCGCGGAGCACTTGAACCCTGTCCGGGTGGAGCAAATGAAGTGCAAAAGGCCGGCCGACCGTGTCCCTCTCAATTTCGCAGAATGAATTTCCCCAGCGCAACGCTTGATGAATTAGCGTTTCCTTAAGCTGGAAAGTCGAAAGTTCCGGATTCGGTCGAATGTACAAAATCTGGTCGACGGGATGCCGCTTGTCGATCTCGGCGCCGCCGCCCGGCAGTTCGCGGAAGGCGCGCCATGGCATCATGGCAATCGACTCCGAAATAAACCTGCAGCACGCCCACGCTACGGAGGAAGTCAGGATGTTGTCGGGATTTACGTGGATCCCCGATATTGTTCGCGACGCCACATGCACGCGGCTTTTTTCCGGGTGCTTCGTCGGGACTGTCGCCCTATTGAGCAACGCGGCCCTTAGCCGGGCCAGCAGGCCAGGCTTGGTTTCATTATCCATGTCTAAAATTCCTTATGCCGCGCAAGCGGCTAAATAACTGTCCGAAAATCGATAGCCGTTCGCGCCGAAAGCAATGGTGCGGCTTGCCGACATTGCGGCCCGTGCCTTCTCAGGCCAATCCTTCGATAGTGGCTGGGTCAAGCCGGGCACAAAATGCACTATGCCTGTCGAGACAGCCTTGTGAATCGGCATGTCAGCATCGTCGTCTAGCTCGCCGTCGAGAACAGACGGGTGCATGCCGGTTTGGCCTAGGATGATTGTGCGTGCCGCGTTATCGGCTTCGCGAATAGCGTCTGCATGAATCTGATAGCGGTCGGCTGTCCAGCGGCCCGTGCCTTGCATTTTGATTGCTGCGGCATGCAACATGAAGCGCGCGCCTGGTTGCGCGTTGCGAACGTCACCGGCCAGATAGGGCAAGATGGCCGCACTGGCGACGTCTCGATAAGCGTTCGAAATGACTTTGCCGGGATGCTCGCGTAGCGCCCTATAGCAGGCCACGGCAGCGCCGACGTCGCCGCCTAGGCTGTCCACCACTAACCAAACCGTCTTGGCCGCTGGCGCCGCCCGTAGGGCACGCTGGACGCGTTTCGCGGTCGCCGGAGTAATGTCGCCCTTGATGTCTAGCCGGAGGAACCGGCTGGCGCCCTGTGGCGCCGTCGCGGCAAGCGCCGCACGGGCCGACGCGAGCGCCGGCCTCGGGAATGGATCCATTAAAATGTCCTAATAGAAAAGACCGCGGCGCGCTCCGCGCATCAACCGCCATATAGGAAAAACGGGTGCAGCGGGCGCGCCGCAGGACGCGCGGCAATAGGATAGAAACCGCGCGTCTGTTCGATTACTGGAAACGGAGCCTGCGGCTGGCCTCGTCTAGCGATGCCGCGTGATCGATCGACCGATGTAACGGCAGGTGATTTGCGGTCGCATACTTGGCGATTGCCCACGACTTATCGCGCAACTCGTCAACCGCCTTAGCGAGTTCCGCGGTAATAGCCGCAACCGCGTCGGCCGTCGCGGTCATATCGCGCAAGAACAGCTTGCCATACCGCTTGCGCTCCGCATCCAACTTAGCCCAGGCGTCGCGCATTGCCGCCTCCGCAGCGTCGAGCACGGCCTGTGCGCGGTCGGTTGCTAGGGAGGACTGCAATAGCCCGCACTCGCGGTCGTCGGCCTCGCAAGCCTTGACGTCGTCACGTGCGTAGCGTGCCGCCTCGCGCGTCTGCCGGTATGCCATGTCGGCGGATTCAAGTGCGGCATCGCCACGGGTCGGCGCGCCGGGTAGGGCGCGAATTCTGTCGAGAACGTCCATTAGGTTTTCCATCTGTCTTGTGCTTTACGCCTGCCCTTTTTGACGGGAGGCGCGGTTTTGATTTCGTGCGCGATCCTGCGGAGAAGTTCTCCGCGTATCGTCGCTGTTCGTTCGAAGGCGGGTCGCGGCCAGGCATCCGTTGTGCGGTAGTGCTCAGGCAAGCCATACGGCCCGGTTGCGACGAGTAGCGTTGCGGCGGGTGCGCTTAGGTCAACCTCCAGCGACACAACGAAGGAGTCGCTTGTACCGGCCAGGATTGCCGCCAGCCGATCGCCAAGCCGCACGCCGCCGTCTTCCAGGTCGGCATAAGCGGTTGCGATTGTGGGTTGATGCCTCATCGGAGTGCCGACAATCGCGGTAAGCAGGATAAGCGCCGCTTCCTGTGGCGTGGCCTGTGTCGGTTCGGCCTGGTTAGCCGATAGGACGCCTGCCGCGCGGAGCTTATCCGTGTTTGCTGTCACGCTGCCACTAGGCAGCATAAGAATACGTTCGCAAATCTCGACGACTTGCTTTGCGGTCGCCATATGCGAACCTCCTAATTTGCGAAAATGCCGAACTTTTGGGGGATAAAAAAGGACGCGCTAATGCGCGTCGACATCTGTTCACGATGAACAGATGCCTGTGGCCTCTACCCCTCCCTTCCCGGAAGGGTGGTTTAGTGCGCACTCGCTGCCTCTACCCTCTATACTTTTCGGCGGGCTTTAGTGCGCACTAGGCGCCTCTACCCCTCCCGTTCCGGGAGGCAGGTTTGCGCATGCGCTGGCGAGCGAAATAGCACCTCACCATACTCCGAACGAAATCGAAGAAAGGGACGCTACCCCCTACATACCTCACCATGAAAACGAAAAAAGCGGCAGTACCCTCTACTATACCTCACCATGAGAATGCATAAAGTACCACTTTTCTTAATCACTTTTTGTTACAATGCGTTTTTCTTTCGCCTTTTTGTTTTCGTTCGCTGGCCGCAAATCAGGACGCAGCCGGTACAGCTTCTCGCGCGTGATCTTGCGCACCACTACGGTTTCGGAGTCGTCTTCCGGTTCAAGCTTTGTCATGCAGGCTCCTTCCGGATCATGTCGGCACGGTCGACGTAAGACGAACCTTTAGTGAATATTTCAACCAAGTACTGCGGCTCGTCCTTCGTGGCGTCTATGCCGACAACCCGGCACTGCTCCCACGACTCGACGGTCTTTCCGTCCTTCATGCTGATTACGTGCCGCAAGGCCGAATAGGGTGTAACTGCGAACATTCTTTCATTTCCATTTTCAAGCCTCCTAATTGCTTTCAAGGGTGGTAGCGCCGCTGGGCCTTCCAGCCCAGCAAGGGTGCTTCCACCCTGCCGGGGGTATAAGGGGGTGGAAGGAACAGGGGGGTGGTAGGGGGGTGGTATAGGGGTGGAACGGGGGTGGAAGCGGGTGGTGGAATATCCCGCTATCTAGTCCGTTTCGGCCTCATCCGGCCCGAAGTCTTCCGCCGCCACTATCAACCGCTGGCGCAATTTCGATGGCGGGCCTTCGGTCTTCACCTTGATAAGGTCCGCGGCAAGCAACCGCTGCATGGCGGCTTCCAACTGCTTTTTTGTCGTCCCTTCCGCGTCCGGTCTTGCCGCCATGATTGACGGTGCGTGATTCACGCCTTTTGTCGGCGCGACGCGCTGGCCGCTGCGGTTGATGGCGGAAAGCAAGGTTCGGAATAGTTCGTCGTGACGCTTGTTAAGCAGCCCGAGCGCAGGAGACGCCTTACCGTCGTCTAGGACGAAAGCGCCATCCTGCCAGCGCAACTTAATCTCGCCGCCAATCTTGCCGTAGTTGGCTTTCTTGGTCGTGAGAACGCGACAGTCCGGATCGACAAGGTCGCCGCTAGCCGCCGTAAGGTATAGGCGGCTCCGCACGCTGTTGTTCCAAGCTGTGCTACCGGACGAGCCGCTGCCGCTACGCATACCGTCCAAGGAGGGGTGAGCTAGAAGGATGACAGCACAATCAATCTCGATCGCCAGATTTCGAAGCATGCCGATAAACTGGCGCACTTGGCCGCGTTTGATCTCGTCGCCGCCGAACAGGTCAGCTGCCGTATCCAGGACGACTATGCGAGGTCGAAATTCCCCTGCAAAATTCGCGACGTCATTCCATAGCGCAGTTGGCCGCATGACGCCGCTACGGTCTGGAACGGAAAGCAATGCGTCCTTGTCCGCAAGAGGGACGAGGCGGAACCGGCCCAAGTCGTTCATTTGGAAGCCATGGAGCGCGACGATATCCCAAAGCCGCCGGTGGAATTCTTCCGCCTCATCCTCAGCGCCAAGGTAAAGCGCGGGTCCGGCTAGCGGATCGAGTTGAAGCGTGTCGCAACTCAGCGCCGATGCCGCGGCGATCTGTAGTGCGAGCAGTGACTTCCCGACGCCGCCGTCGCCGTTCAAGATTGTCACCTGCCGCATGGGGATAAGCCCCTCGACAAACCATTGCCTTTGCGGAACCGGCAAGCCGTGCCAGTCAGCCGGGTTTATTTTCGGGACGTTGTCGTTCGCGGCTTCGTACTTGCCAGGCTGGCCGCTATCATCATACCGCCAAATCTCGCCGTCGAGTTGGTGAACAACGTATGTTCCGTCTTGCAACTTGCTAATTGTGCCGGGGAAGAACTGAGCGCGCGCAATGGCTCCGGTTAGTGATGGAGACGCCTTACTCTTTGCAGTCGGCATTGTCGGGATTCTCGCGCTTGAAGATTTCGTATGCGGCGTTCGCCATGCGCTCCGCTAGATCGGCTGAGAACGTCGCCGTGCTTCGGCCAAACGCCATAGGCGCGTAAGCCCTCAACCCGCCTTCGCGGGTGCGAACTAACTTCATGTTGATGAAGCGAACATCGGGTGTAACTTGCACGTCAAAGCGCGCGATTGTGACACCGGGTCCGCCCTGCGGCTCCGGTCTAACTTCAATAATTTTCAAGGGATTCGGTCCCATTAGAATAAAAGGGTGCGCCGGGTTTGTGCCGGTCTTCTGTTTGCCGTCGTTGCCAATTGGCAACGACGGGGAGGTGCCGGTCAGGTGTAAGATTTCTTACAACAGGATCGACGGTATCAATTGATACCGTCGATGAACTTCGTCGCAAATTTGCAACGAAGTTGAAAGTGGCTATTTTAGCCACTTTCAACTGGGGAAGTTCAATTATCGCGAAGTTCCGCGGTCGCGGTCAGGCTGCTTGCCTTTCCTGCTCCGCAATCCATGCGGCAAGCGTCGAGCGCCTGGCACAAACCGTCTCGCCGACTCGGAAGGTCGGAATGCTGCCTTTCGAGACAGCGTGATATATCGCGCGTCGTTCGAAGCCGAGAAACTCGGCTATCGCACCGGCGCCGCGAAGGATGTCCGCGGCGAGTGGGGTATTGTCGTTCATGCTTTTTCCACGAAAGTTTGTTGGCGGTATTGGCGGATCGGCTCACCCTTCGTGAGCTAATATGCCTATATATCCCGCCCGCGCCGCTCACACACTAAATGCACCACAAATTTCGCATGTTGCCAAAAATCCGTTAGTCGTGCTATGGGTATCCATCCAAACGGAGGGCAGGGCAGTGGCATTGAAATTGCGCGAGTGGAAAACATCCAAAGGCGAGGAGCGAACCGCTTGGGTGGTCGACTACTATGACCAGAACAAAAAGCGTCACCTCAAGACCTTCGCGAAGAAAAAGGACGCGATGGCGTTCCAGGCAGGGACGCACCTTGAAGTGCGCGATGGCGTCCATATTGCCGATCGCCAAGCCACTACCATCAAGGAGGCTGCTGCCAATTGGCTTGCCTCGTGCCATGAACTTGAGCAGAGCACGCGAGCGCAATACCGCCAGCACGTCGAGTTTCATATTGTGCCGTTCGTTGGCGACGAGAAGCTAACCGACGTTTCGGTGCCGTTCGTCCGCAAGTTCCTAGACCGGCTCAGGGCAGGGGACTCCAGCCTGCCCCTAGACGACAAGCGGCGGGCGCCACGGTCTAGCGCCATGGTGCGGAATGTGCGGGTCAGTCTCGGCGCGATTTTATCGGACGCACAGGAGCGTGGTGACGTCATGCGCAACGCGGTAAACCTCATGACGTCACGCAAGGCACGCGCAAAGGCCAAGGAACGCCACCAGCGGCTGTTAGTGGTCGGCAAGGACATTCCGACGCTCGCCGAGGTCAAGGCTATTCTAGCCGCCGCAAAAGGCACGGCGCGGCCTTTCCTCATGACTGCGGCTATGACCGGATTGCGCGCCTCCGAACTTCGCGGCTTGCGATGGTCGGACGTGGATCTAGATCGAAGCGAACTTGTCGTGCGGCAGCGTGCCGACGCATACCAAGAAATCGGTTCGCCGAAGTCCAAGAGCGGACGCCGGACAGTGCAGTTTATGGCCGTGCTTGTGTCGACTTTGCGCGAGTGGCAGGCAGAATGCCCCAAAGGCGATCTCGACCTAGTGTTTCCCAACGGCAGCGGAAATATTGAGTGGCACGCCAACATCATCAAGCGATGGCTTCTGCCCGCACAGGTCGCGGCTGGCGTCACTAAGCGGGACGGGGTCGACGACGAAGGCAAGCCTCGCATGGTCGCCAAGTATCCCGGCCTGCATGCGCTACGCCACTTCTATGCGTCGTGGTGCATCAACCGCCCGGAAGATGGCGGACTAGGCTTGCCGCCGAAAGTCGTTCAATCACGCATGGGTCATTCGTCCATAACCGTGACGTTCGATACCTATGGGCACCTGTTCCCAAACACGGACATAGCCGGGACTATGGACGCCGCCGCCGCCGCATTGGTCGCATAGTTAGTTTAGATGGTTCTAATAGTTACATATTGGCGACACGACGGTGAATTATCAAATGATTTCAATGCTTCATAACGGACTCTGACTCCGTTAGTCCTGGTTCGAATCCAGGTTCCCCAGCCAGACTTCTTACTAAACCATTGAAATCATTGGACTTTTCGGGTTTTTGAGCCGACGCGCTTTGCGTCGAATCGGCCTTCCGCAACTGGTGCCCACAACTGATGCCCAGAGCTGGTGTCCATCCGCTCCGGGCCGACGGAGCATGGGGCGGATGGGACTGCGCAGGCATCAGGTCGAAAACCTCGTCCTCAGGGGGCCGATCTTCTACTGGCGGGCGCGCATCCCCGTCGGCTTCAGAGGCACCGGAACAAATGCAAGGCTTTCACTGAGCCTTAGGCTGTCGGACCGTAAGAAGGCTTCGCTCGTGGCACGGCGCTTGAACGCCATGCTCCTCGAACTTGAGATGGTGCCGAAGGCCAGGATGGCGACAAAGGAACAGCTCGCGAGAATCTTCGCGCTCGAAGCCGAAGCGATGCGCGCCGAAATCGAGGCGCTGGACCTGGCCGCAAAACGGACGGGTACCCTGCGCGATCCCGAACATCGCGAGGCAGACCGTCAGGTCGGCTGGGCCTACCGCCTCCTGCACACGTTCGGGTCGGGAGAGGACGTTTCCTTTGACGAAGGGAGCGAAACGCGGGAAGCGTTGATCGAAGCCGGCGCCCACGCAGACGACCTCCCCTTTATCGAAGCGACCTATCGGTCCGAACGCGAAATCACCAATTCGGACAGGAAGGGCGTGACGCGCAGCCCGTTCCTTCGAGACGTTCTGCACCGCATGGCACAGGCCGAACTCGACGACACGCCGCTGCATCGGGACGCTGCGATCGAGGAGATTTTCCGGGCGCGGGCCGATACCCTGCTTGCTTCGGCCGAAGACACGAGAAAGCCAAAGCTCACTGGAGAACGTCCGCCGGATCGTCAATCGGTTGCCGCCAGCGCCGGGTCTCCACCTCCTCGCCCGGCAGTTCTCTGGTCTGAAGAAAAGCCCGTGGCGCGAGCGGCGGCCGAGCCAGATCTTAGGCCGGAGCCCTCAGTTGTCCCTGTTGAGCCGGTAACCGTTCAGCCACCGGTCGCTGAAGCCAAGCCACCCCAGCCGAAGACGGCTCGTAAAGATCTCCCTCTCACGGATTTCGATCGAGAGTTGGAGAACCTCATCTCGAACAGGAAGAACGAGTGGGAAGACGACACTGCCTCGGACGTTCGGGTACTGGTCGGAATCTTTCGCGGCATCCTGGAAGAGCATGGCGTGGCGCATTCCGGCGAGATCACGCAGGAACATGTCGCTGCGCTCCGCCAGCACTTCAATCACATCCTTCCCCTCTACGGTCGCAGTCCGCGCCTGCGCGCGCTTTCGCCTGCCGCGTTGCGAGCCGAGAGCAAACGGCGCGCCGACGAGGCAGCAGCATCGGGCGAGAAGATCGAGCTTGGACTCTCGCGTGCGACGATCCGCCGACACCTCGGCAATCTCGACCATTTCCTGAAGCACTTGCGCGCATCGCATTTCACCGTCCCGGAATGGACCTTCGAGGGGTTGCGACCCAAGAAGCCGCCAAAAGGCGAGATCAGGCTCCAACAGGTCAAGCCGAAGCCGGAGGACATCCGGCCGCTCTTCGACATCCCGTTCTTCACTGGTCGAAGAAGCGTGGAGGCACCGGAAGTCGCAGGAGACCTCGTGTTCCATTCCGCCAACTACTACCTCCCCATGCTCTTCACCTACCTCGGTTCCCGACGGAAGGAATTCGCTGGCCTCATGGTCGACGAGATCGTGCAAAGCGAAGGACACTGGTCGATTCAGATCAAGGCGAGCGAGGTCAGGCGCATCAAGAATGCCCAGTCACATCGACTGCTGCCGGTGCCGAACGAGCTCCTGCGGCTCAATTTCATCGAGTATGTCGAGCGGCTGAAGAAGGTGGGGCACAAGATGCTGTTTCCGGAACTCTTCTCTCCCTACCTGCAGAAGAGCGATCCCGGTGACCGATTCTACAAGGACTTCGTGCCCATCGCCAAGAAGTGCATGCCGGGCGGTCTCTGGCAGCGTCCTTTCCATGCGCTCCGACATGGCTTTGCCAATACGCTCAAGCAGGCGGGCGTTTCCGACGGCGTGATCGAAGACATTTCGGGGCGGCTTGGAGAGACGGAAACTGCGACGCGGTATACCAATCCGGCGGGCCTTTCACTGATCCAGCTGATCATTTCCCGATATCCCGTCATCACCGGGCACCTCGAACCGAAGCCGATCAGGCTGCTTCCTTGGGTTGAGAAGATGGAGCCACCGCCATGGGCGGGCAAGAAGAGCGGCGACCGCTTCGGCAACAAGCGCGGACGGCGACCCAAAAAGGCGGCGTCCTAGTTGCCCCTGTCGAGTTCAATCCGATGATGGGAGGATGACGACCTTTGGCCGCTCAACCGTCCTTCAAGGTGATCCAGACCGGAGCGTGATCGCTCGCACCGTCTCGTCCGCGGACGTCACGGTCGACGCCAGAGTCGACAAGCCTGTCTCTGAGGTTGCGGCTCAGAAGCAGATGATCGAGCCTGAGGCCGGCATCGCGTGGCCAGCGCATGCGCTTGTAGTGCCAGAAGGTGTAGACGCGCTCCTTTGGATGCCGGTGACGCAGCGCGTCGGTCCAGCTGCGGCCGACGAGCTTTCGGTAGGCTGCACGGCTGTCCGGGTGGATGAGTGCGTCATCGTCCCAGGACGAGGTCGGGTAGATGTCGAGGTCGGTCGGCGCGACATTGTAGTCTCCGGCAAGCACGATCGGCGCGCCGGACTTGCGCAATGTCGTAGCGTGCTTCCTCAACCGTTCAAGCCAGGTGAGCTTGTAGGCAAACTTTGCCCCTGGCTGCGGATTGCCGTTCGGCGCATAAATCGAGGCGACGAGGATGCCGGCGACGGCCGCCTCGATGTAGCGGGCCTGTACATCGGTAGCATCACCGGGAAGGCTGCGGCGTGTGACGACCGGCTCGCCAACGCGCGACAGAATGGCGACGCCGTTCCAGCTCTTCTGCCCGACCCATGCCGCATCATAGCCGGCCGCAGCGATCGCCTCTTCCGGGAACGCGTCCTGTGCCGCCTTCAGTTCCTGCAGGCAGACGATGTCTGGTTGGGCCTCGGCAAGCCAGTCGAGCAGATTGTCGAGCCGCCTGTTGACGCCGTTGATGTTGAAGGTCGCGATCTTCATCGCGCCAGAACGCGCTCGACCCAGTCCCGGGTTGCCTCGGCGACGGTGGCCAGATGATTAGCTGCCGTGAAGCCGGAGATCGTCTTGCGAGGCTTCAGGTCATGATCGCCATCCTCCAGCCAGAGGATCTCGATCGAGGGCGAGAGGCTGTAGGCAGAGACCTCGTCGCGCGTGCCAAAGGGATCGCGCGTGCCCTGGCAGATCAGCGTCTGCGTCCGCAGGGCCCCCAGATGCTTGGTGCGAAGTTGCTGCGGCTTGGCGGGCGGATGGAAGGGATAGCCAAGGCAGAGCAGGCCGGCGATGCGGCCGTCGGCGTGGAGCTCATTCGCAACCATGGACGCCACGCGCCCGCCCATGGACTTGCCGCCGATGATGAGCGGGCCGGAAGCGGCGAGAGCATTGACGGACTGACGATACTCGTCCTGCAGCAGCTCGGCCTTCGGAGGCGGTCTACGGCTGCCGGAGCGGCGCGCGGCCATGTAGCCGAACTCGAAGCGGGCGACGCGGAAGCCGGCTCCCGCCAGCGCCTCCGAGATGCCGGTCATGCCGGCAGAATCCATGGGCGCGCCTGCGCCATGGGCAAGCAGGATGGTCGTAAAGGCGTCTTCCGGGCCGGTGATCAGCATCGTGTCGTCGTTGGGCATTGGCGGCAGCAATTGGTGTGGGGACATCATGTTCCACGGGATGGTGACCCGCGTCCAACGCTGAAGACGTGAATCGCGTTTCCAGAGTCTTGAATCGCCTCCCGTGCAAACAACGTTTGGTGAAGTAATGGGGGGAATACGAACAGGTTGGTGATAACGGGGTTTGCACGAGGCCTTTCTCCATGGGGGCAGACCCCAGCCCCGGGACCATGGGACCGCGCCCTGATGGGGTGGCAGCCGTCGCCAAGGAAAGACGCCGGGCAGGTCCGGCACAAGACCGCGCCAGTGCTGCCCGACGGCGGCCGCGGCCGAGCAACTTGCAGCCTCAGCCCGTGCGGTCGCCGTCGCCTCCGGCCGCCTCGTCCCCGTCGCCGCCGGGATGAAGCCTGCGCTGGAAATTCCAGCCAGCCTTATAGCGGTCCACGATGGCCGAGAAGGTCTGCTCGGTGGCCGCGCGATCGTAGTCGCGGGCAACCAGCCGTTCGATGACCGACGCCGCCAGCGTCCACAGTTCCTCCTCGCGTCCCAGCCGAAGGTTCTCGGTGATCGCGTAGTGAAGCAGCTCGCGCGCGATCGCGTCGCGGTCCGGCGCGCGCGCTTTAGCGATGCGCCTGTTATAGGCGCGCTGGTATTCCCGTTGCTTGCGCAGCCCCTCCTCGCGGCTCTGTCTCTTGCGTCCTGGCATCGTGGCCTCCCTGTCCGTCCTCAATCCTGCAGCCATGGTCGCCGTCGGCCTCGCAAGGAACAAACGCCGTTTGCCGACAGGCACTCCGCCAGCTTGAATCGCGCATCCGCATCTCTGAATCGTGTGCCCGGATCATTGAATCGCGGACCCGCAGTTTCGCAACTTTGCCAACGAGTTTTGAATCGCCTGCTCAGACCTTAGAATCAGATGACCGCAAATTGTTTCGCTTCGATCCGACGTGCGGCCACGTCGAGATGCTTCAGCCTCCGGATGGCGCGACTGCCGTAACGGATATCCGGCGTTCTGAATCGCGGCTGGGCAGTTTTGCAACGTTGGCGTCGAGGTTTGAATCTACTGCATCCGATCCTGAATCGAGATTGCGCAAATCGAGATGAGGTGCGGGCACGTCAGGATGCATTAGCGCGCATCATTCGCCGCCGACGGCGTATTGTAAACGGATTGCAAACGCGGACGATCGCAATTTAACTAGCTGATTATGCTTCACTTTCTGCTATTTTACCTGTTGCGCGGTCCGACCTCTTCGTCTATACGACCGGTCCGCGCTGCCGGGATCCACCCAGCAGCCTGCCACGGAGGCAGTGCCTTGAACCCCAACAAGCGAATAGCCCTGCTCGGGTAGCCTGCTCCGTCGTCGCCCGACGGATCGGGCTCCCTTGTCGTTTCTGCCGATCGCCGTGCCCCTGCGGGTGCGGATGGGTTCCTCGGCGCTCCATCGCCTCTCGGACTGATCGTCCGAGGGCTCCGTCGGTCGCGGCCCTTTGTGCCGCAAAAAGGGAGTGTTCACGTTGAACACGCTTCACCCCTTCGCTCGTCCCGAGCGGAGCCGTCAATCCATGTCGTTCCGGTCCTCGGAGCCTAGCTGGCTGCGCGTTGCAGCCTGCCCGGCTGAAGCTCCGGCGCGTCCGCCCGCCGACCCGGCTGCAGCACAGCGGCTGCCGCGCCATGTCCCCCAACCTCAAGCTGCTGGTGCCCGCATATGCCCGAGAGTTCCCGGGTGGCCGCCCTGACGGACGGTCGGTGCCTGTGTCTAACGCCAGCTGAAAGGATATCGCGATGGCGAAGAAGAACGAGCAGAACGCAGTCGAGACCACGACGGACGTCGAGGCGACCGAGAACGCAACCACGAAGAGCGTGACGGACGTCACGGGCGATGCCGAGGCAACGGGCGACACCAAGTCGTCCGAATTCGAGGCGGGAACGCCCGCGGAAGCCGCTTCCGAGGCGGGGGTCGCTTCGACCACGGAAGCCTCAGCAGATCTGGCGGTCGAGGCCGTGGCCGCGGCCATGGGTGAGGTGGCGCCCAAGAAGCAGAGCCGCAAGGCGAAGCTCAAGTCCAGCGCTGTGAGGGACGAGATCGCGGCCGCGCCCAACTACGCCGCCTATGGTCTCTCGGAAGAGGACGCAAGCAAGGTCGAGGCGCTGCGCCTCGCCTACACCGAGCTCGGGCGCCGCTCGACCGAGCACGTCTTCGAGTGCGGCGCGGTGATGGATGCGGTGCATCAGATCGCACCGGACCAGAAGACCTTCGGCAAGCTGGTGAAGGGAGCCTTCGGGATCTCCCGCACCGGGGCGGAGAACCTCGCGCGGGTCCACCGGAACCTGCGCGAACACCGCGCGCGGCTGGCACTGCTCGGCATCGCGGCGAGCTCGCTCTACGTGATGGCGACCGCCGGGACCGACAAGGTCGAGGAGGTGCTGGTCGCAGCCGAGGCTGGCGAGAAGCTCTCGGTCAAGCGGGTCAAAGCCATGCTGGGCCAGGCGCAAGCCAAGCCTGGCGCCGTCCCGGACGATGGCGGCATGGCAGGCTTCAGGGCGCGAATCGCCGAGCGGACCGCGATCGAGGTCGGCAAGGTCATGGATGAGGCCGAGGCGCTGCTCACGCTGACGCTGGTGACGCTGGAGCCGTACCGCCGGGGCAAGCGCATCGTGGTCAAGGACGCACAACGCCCATTCATCGCGCCTGCCCGGATCCTGCGCAAGCGGATCGAGCGGACCACCTGGCTCACGGTCGAGGACCTTAACGGTCCGCTTGAGGGGGCAACGCAGGAGGAGCCGATCACGAGCGACGATCGCTGGTACGCGCTGTGGCGGACGCTGGTGCAGCTCGGCGCCTTCGAGGGCTGGCCCAAGGCTGGCGAGGTTGGTGGGTGGCTCGCCGACACGGTGGTGCCGCAGCTCTCCTGGCTGCTCGGCGACCGCTCTCAGCGCAGCCATGCGGTCATGGAGAAGATGGAAGCCGAGGCGGAAGCCGAACGCGTCAAGGCCGAGCAGGCGGCGGCGCGCGCGAAGGCTGACGCGAAGAAGGCCGCCGAGAAGGCCAAGCGCGACAAGGCGAAGGCCGACAGCCAAGCCCTGCGCGCGGACCGGGCAGCAGCGAAGGCAGCGACGACCGCCGACGACGCTGCGGTCGACGGCAACGCCAACACCTAACCGCCCATCGACAGACGTCCGGGCCGTGACCGGCCCGGACACGTCTCTCCCCGATCAAGGAATCCGACATGAGCAACTCCTCCTCCCCCAAGAGCCGCAACGCATCCAGGACTGCAAGGAAGACACCGACCACCCGCGGCAAAACCGTCCGGCGGCGCAAGCGCAAGGAGCCTGTGGACCAGACGCCCTGGCTGTCCGGCCGCAAGCCGGAACTCCACCTCCATCTCTTCGAGATTCCGATCAGCAGGGCATGGTCGGGAGCCGACTACCTGGTCCTCATGGAGGGGCAGCCGGGCTGGCATCGCGCCATGCTGGAGGGTCGCGCCTGGTGGGTCGGTGACGAGTTGCTCGGCCGCCTTGCCGACAGCGCCATCATTCTACCGACGCCCGAGCGGCTCCTCCATGCGCTCGAGCACGTCGCGTGGAGGCTGTCTGCCGCGCCGGACGCATACGACACTGCGGGCGACAGGCAGTACTATATCGAGCGCGACGTCATCGACTTCGGCAACAGCCTCATCTGTCACCGGGGCGGTGAGGAACTGAACTCGCCACAGCAACTGACCATCTTCCGCCATCTGCAGGTGGAGGCGGCAACGATGCTGGTGACCCCTCCCGGCCTCGACGAGATCGTGGTCGGGCACTGCGTCCTCGATGCGGACGGTAACCGCGTCTTCGAGCATGTGCTGCTGGAAGAGTGCTGGCTCCATGCCAGGGACCGCAAAGGCGACTGGCTCGATCGCCTCGGCGTGGTCTTCGCGGATGGAAGTGTCAAGGTCGGGCACGAACTCGCGCAACGGCCCTGGCTCGAGATGTTCGGGCAGAAACGCAAGCCGCGCGCAAAGGCAGCGGCGTCCGCCGCCAAGTCCACTCGCAACGAACGGGGCTGATCCCTCGACGCATCGGCGTCCGGCAGCCGCCGGACATGTCTCCTCTTCCTCATCCAGTTCAAGGAACCAGTCTCATGAACCTCTCCCCATCGACCGTCGTCGCCGATGCCATCTACGCCGACACGCCCGACGGCGTGCCCGTTGCGATCGACTTCCACCAGATCATCGGCGAGCACACGCTGGTCGCCGCACAGACCGGGCAGGGCAAGAGCGTCCTGTTGCGCAAGATCGAGGAACTGGCGCTGGCTGCCGGCTATCCGATCATGGTGTTCGATTCCGATGGCGACATGTCGAGCCTGCGGAACGCGGCTCCCAACGGCATCCTGGTCGTCGGTGGTGACGATGGCGATCCCGCAATCACCATCGATCAGGCCATCCGCCAATTGCCGAAGATCGTCGCCGGACGCGCCTCGATCGTCTTCGACATCCGTGCGCTGGACGATGACCAGCGTGCCTCGGTCGTGAAGCGGGGCCTGGCCGTGATGCTGAGACTGCGCCCGGAGCTCCAGCAGCCCTACCTCGTCGTCATCGACGAGGTGCAGCGCTTCGCGCCGGAACGCGGCGCCGGCAAGGCGGCCGGCATGATCGTCAATGCAGTCAAGGAGGGCCGCAGACTGGGCCTGACCGTGGTCGTGGCGTCCCAGCGCATTGCCGATGTGGCCAAGGCCGTGACCTCGCAGACAGAAAACCGCATCTTCGGTCATGTCTCGGATGCAACCGACCGAAAGCGCATCGCGGAAGAATTGGGCCTCGGACCGCGTGAGACCGCGTTCCTCTCCGGCTTCGACAAAGGCGACTTCCTGGTGCGCGGCGCAGCCTTCGGCGGACCGCTCGACAAGGTCCGCGTCCGGATGCCGGTGACGGGCAAGGCAGGCAAGGATCACATGATCGAGCGGCTGAAGAACCCGATCCTGCCGATCGAAATGATCCGCGAGCAGCTTGGCGGCCGTCCCGAGAATGAGGGGACGAGAACTCCTCCTTCGACAAGGCAGGCGATGACGTCCGGTGCCATGATGGCGGACCCGGTTCGGCTGGACGTCGTGCTCGACGCTGACGCTGAAGACGCGTCGATGGAGATGGTGCTGCTGGAGATCCTGACGCAGCAGGGACGCGGCGGCATGGCGAAGGTTGTGCTGGCGCTGCTGGCAGGCACGACCGAGCGCCGCGGCGCCTTCCAGCAGGCGATCTCAAACCTGCTCGCGGCGAAGATGATCGGGGTGGGGACTGGCGCCAAGATTCGCATCGCGCCGCACGGTCTTGAGGCGGTGGCCAACGGGAGGCCCGCGAAGACGCCGGCCGAGCGGCTGGCGGTGCTGCGGGCGGCGCGGGAGAATGCTGACGAGCGGATCGTCGCCTGCCTCTCGGCTGCGGGACATATCCCGCTGGAGACGGCCGAGATCCGGGCTCGCACCGGGTTGGGACCTCGCGTGGCGAAGGCAGCCCTGCAGCGCCTCAAGCGGGATTGCTGGGTGATCGAGCGTCGAGGCACATTCGCCACGTCCCCCGCGCTGGCGCGGTTGCTGGGCCGCTGATCGCAGCAGCTCGCCCGATGTCGAAATGGCCCCGCCCCTGCGCGGGGCCGTTTCCGTCTGGAGCCTGCTCCGACAACGAGCCCCGCATGCCGAGCTTGTTGCGGCTGGTCTGGTCGACGACGAGAACGCGCGAAGACCTGACGCGCGTCCAGCCACTCCGCCGCCCGTTAACCAATCGATCGCAAAGATTCCAAGTCGCTCATTTTGCGGGCTCCGATCGCCCGCGGATCCTGCCAGGGTGTTTTTGGCGTCGGGACGGTCCCGGCGTTTTGGACGGCCTCCGCCGATGCGCTAACATCGACGAAGGCCTGACCCGCAACCTGCGTAGAGGTCTTGGGCTATGGATACCGTTACCTGCAACTCCCCATGGAATGAAGCCGTCCTTGGCAAGAGCCCCCAGCTTGCTGGAGGGGATGCTGATGTCGATGCCACGCTGGAGCTGGCAGCTCTCTCGGCCGGGCAGCTCTCGGCAGTCGCCGCACTGATGCTTGCCTTCGAGGCGGCAGAAGAGCGCGCGCGTTCGGCCGAACGGCAGCTCGCTGACCATCATCGCCACTGCATCTGCCGCGCGGCACAAATCGCCGCCGAGCATGCGGCCGATGACGCCTGCGTGTCCGTCAGCCTCCGCGCCGCGGCCTGACCACGTCCGGCGCCGCCTGATCAGGCAGTCGCCTCCAGCATCATCGGGAGATCACTCCATGGCTTACCACACCGCCGCCGGTCGGCGGCCGACCGCCGACGTCCAAAGGTCTGCCACCGCCCCTCAACCTGACATGACCGGCAGTCGAACTGTCCGGTCCGCAGTCGGCAGTTCAGACACGCCTGCCGCCCGGCGCGATGCCGACTTCGAGGTTCTGATCGATCGTGCCATTGCCGCGATCAGGGCCGCAGGCGATCGCGCCGATCCGGTCTTTGGACCCTTCGCCGAACTCAACTCGATCGTGCGGGCCGTCACCTATCATGAGGGCAAGCTGCTCGAATGGGGAGTGTCGCGCCTTGCCACCGAGAACCTGTCCCTGGTGTTGATGCCGCCCGAGACGGCGCTGCCGATCGTTCCGGCGGCAGTCGAACTCCTGAAGCGCAACGACTGGGTTGGTCTGGAAGGTCTGCGGCTTCGTTCGGAGGTGCACCACGCGACGAGCTACGTCCCCGACCTCTTCCTCGTCGATCGTGACCGGCACCTGGCCCTGCTACTCGACGTCAATCGCTCGCTCGCCTCCTATGCCGAGCGACGTCTGAATGCGCTGCGCAGGCGCATGATGGCGGCAGCCCTCATTGCCGGAGACTGGCTGCACATCGAGGGTCGGGTCGCTGGCGTGTCCCAGGTGGATGTCGCCATCATCGATGGATCGAGCGAACGGCGCGACCAGAAGAACGGCGTCTTTGCGCTCGACGAGGTCGGTGACCTCATCGGCGTGCCGGATGCCGGAGAGGCGATGCTTGGGCTTCGGGCAAAGTTTGCCCAACGGGTTCAGGCGGAGGTTCGCGCCGCGTGTCTGCGGGCGGTTGGCGCCAGCGATGATGGTCCGGGATCTGTGTTGGCCGCTGATATCGAGCCGAGCGATGAAGAACACGACGACGACGACGGTTCGGCGGCACTGGACGAGGACGATGAGGAGGAGGACGGCGCCGCCAGCATCGCGATGAGCAGGTCGCGCACGCGGCGGAGCAGCGCGACGACACCCCATCGCACCGAGCGGCGTCCGATCGTTGTCGGCTTTGCGCGAGGTGGCGGACCCTGATCGGCCCGGCGTCGCAGCTTCCAACCACTCACATCACCAACCTTGACCTCACGCGCCGTGACGCGCCACGGGAGACCCATGCCGTGAACGACAACCCATCCCTGCAACCCGACCTCAGATCCGATCCCGCCTCCGCCGAAGCGGAGACCGCTGACACCTACGAGCTCTCTTTGAACCCTGCCGAGCACAGCGACTTGAAGGCGGCACTAGCGTCGAGCCCGCTTGCCGTGCTGTTGGATGCAGCCGGCCATAGCGAGCCCTGCATCCGGCGCGTCCGGTCCGGCCGCAGTCTTGGCTGCTCGTGCCAGACCGTGCCGCAGCCGCTGGACGATGCCGCAACCGCCATCGGGCTGGCGATCCGCCTTGCCCAGATGGGGGCCGAGCGGCAGATCCCGATCCCGCGTGGCGTGCTCCAGGCTCTGGTGCGCCAGGTCGATGCGAAGAACCCGGCCGCAATTCTGGTCTGGCACTGGCTCGCCCGCCGCGGCCAGGTCCCGGCACGTGCAGACGTCCGGCCGGAACTGCGTCTGGTCTGCGAGCGCACCCAATGACGGCGAAGGACGATCCGATGACGCCGTTGGGGACGCGGCTGGTCCGTCACTGGCTGCGGGGCCTGCGGCGGCATGCCGAGCTGGTTGCAATCGACCGCGCCGTGACGGTCGGTGCGATCGATCGGCTCGAGACCAGGTCGGGCATGGTGATCTTCGCCATCGGCGAGCGCGTCAAGGGCTGGGTCACCGGCAAGGTTCGGCTTTTGCTACGCCAGGCCTTCGGCATTCCGGCTTCAGGGCTGGAGCGCTCGCCTTACCCAGGGCGCTACGTTGATGGGACCGCAACCCAAGACGATGACGAGAGTGACTGGCTCCCACTGACCAGCAGCAGGAGCGAACCGGACAAGGCCAAGCGGCCCTCGCGGTCAAAGCGCTCTGGCGGCAAGGGTGCAGCGTCGGAAGATGAAGCGAAGGCGGCTGCTGCGCGCGCGGAGGCGATCCAGCTTATGCTCGAGGATCGCGCAGAAGTGGTGCCGGGATCCGTCCCGGAAACATCGGCAGCACCGGCTGGTCGCAAGCGTGCTGGCGGACCTAGCGGCGGCAGCGGATGTATCGACCGACAGCCCATCGACCGACCCGATGGCCGAGCTCTGCCAGAAGCTTATAGCCGCGCAGGCCGAACGCGGTGCAATCGCTCGGGACGAAGTCGCGATCTTTGTTTTTCGAAGCGGTCGAGTTCTTCGCAAGTGCGTGCCGCCCATCTTCACATTGTCCGCCGCCGCCCGGTCTTTTTAGTTCGCAGTTGTCGCTCTTCGGATTATCGCGTTCGATCAGGGTTTCGCGCTTCGTCACTTTGCTCGGCGCCGGATCAGACTCGGCCAATTTATTTGTTACCGAGTTACAGCCGCTCAAGCTCGCTACCGTAGCAACTATGACAATCATTCCGTATATTGATTTACGCATATGGACCGCTCGCCCTCTAAGACTATCCTAGCTGAAATCGATACGTCGAAAGCGAGTCAAGCGACTTTCGCGCTGCTGCGCCAAACGCACTCCACGATTGCGGGCGGCAAGAAAAGCGCCGTCATCCACGCCACAGACCGCCACCGCGTGAGACGCGCCAGCACGACTGCGCCGGCGAGGTGTCGGAAAGCGAAGAGCCGGCCAAGGCAAATCGCACCGGTCAGCGTTACGGATATGGAGTGTCGGAGACCGGGCCTCCGAGTAACCATTCTTTAACCATCGCCTTCGTAGGCTGACACCAATATGGATCGCCTCTACCGGTGACCACGGATGTACTGGCATCGGAGGTTGGGGCGCTAGAGAAGGGTCGGGATGATTTCCCGGCCTTTTTCTCTGTCGCTGGATAAGGCTGCCAGCCTCACGTCGGCACCGTTGCGTCTTGCACGGTCTATCGCAACAGATCTTCGACAAGCTTCATGATCTTTGGCCGTCCTGCGGCGTGCGAATGGACGTCCATGAAGGTCCGGTATCCCGCTTTGGAGAGACGCCGCCACAAACCGTCGTCGCGAATGAGGCGAACAACTGCATCCGCCATTTCCTGCGGATCGTCGCCAATCAACACATTCAGGCCGTCGACCAGGCCCGTCCCCTCGGCCGCGATCCGCGTTGCCACGACGGGAACTTCGTAGCTCAGACTCGAGATGATCTTGCCTTTGACGCCGGCGCCATAGCGGAGCGGAGCAATGCTCATGCGGGCGGTCGAGAACAGATCGCGAAGGTCCTGGACATATCCCAAAGGGGTGATTGTATCGGAAGCAAGCGCGGCAATGTCCGGCGTGAGATTGGACCCCGCCACCACAAGCCTACCGCCAGGTTCCGCGTTCAAGACCTTCGGCCATACTTGTGAAACGAACCAATGCACCCCGTCGCCATTCGGTGCGTGCTCGAATCCTCCAATGAAAACAATGTCCCGTCGCTGGGGCAGCGAATCCCGCCTCCTGAAAAGGCCGGAAAGCCGCGCTGCCCAGCCACCGCCGCGCTTCGGCGCTTCGCGCAAGAGCGGGATGTGGCGAATATCGGCATCGGCGACGAGGCCGCGGAGCACGACATGTTCGAAGCTGCTGACGACGATGGTAGCATCGGCGCGTGCGACAAAATCCAGTTCGATGAGCCGCATAGCATCGGATGCGTTTGCCAATTCCGGATCGCCCGCGAGTTCCGCCTGCCGGCGCATGCGCAGATGATGAAGGTCGACGGTGTGGAATATGATCTTCGCCTTGGGTGCAACGCGGCGGACGTGGTCGAACACCCGTTGCGCGATGGGGGCGCGGAAGATGATGACGAGGTCCGCCTTGGGTGCGAGATGATCGACCGCTGCGTCCAGCGAGGGATATGTCGTCGCCTTGGGCACCGCAATGCCCAAGGCCCGGATCGCCTCGGAGTAGCGGCCGGCATCGCCCAATACGGAGGGCAGGAACGTCACGTCCAGGCCGGCTCCCGCGAGAATCTGGAGGTAGGCGAATGTACAGGCCGATCCGCTGTCCCGGTCAGGCGTAGGCGTGCGGTCGTCGATGACGAGAAGCTGGGGAGCCATCTGCTACAGCCGGTTCAGGAAAAGGATGGAGGTTCTTGCATATGGTCCGGAATACGGCAACGGAGTTTCCGGGCAATTGAACGGGGGGGAGGGGGATACCGGCCTCGTCCGCGGCCTTATCGGATTGGCTCGCTCAGCGATCAGCATAGAGCAAGGTTTAAAATGAACGGTTGGCTCTGCGACGTTATCGTGCCACGTTGTAAGATCAGGGGCGTAGCCAGGGAGGCTCCCAATGCGAATTTCACCAAGTAAAATTTTGTTTACATTTATCTTCATCATTCCGACCGCCGATGCGGCGCAGAAAAACCCCAGGACGCAGGCCGGAAAGGTCACGTGTAATTGCCACTGCAAGGTAAATACATCGGAAGGAACGAAATCTTACACAAAGTACATCTATGGCATAGGCGGCTGGACCGGGACGCGCGCAGAATGCAAAGCGTTTGACAACAGCACGTGCGATCCCGGCGGCTCCCTTCCACCCGGCCAACTGGATAATTGCGACACATGGGTCCACAAGTCCCCGGTACGATCCAGACCCGAACTAAAAACGCCTGCACAAAAGATGACGAAATAGCATTGGTGCTGTTGCCCTAGCCATTGCAGGATGCGCCGATGTGCAACCTGTACAACGTCACCAAGGGCCCGCAGGCGATCCTCGAGTTTACGCGCGCCATGCTCAACGAGGCGGGAAATCTGGAGCCGGGAGACGTCTATCCCGACTATTCCGCGCCCATCGTCCGCAACAGCGACCGGGGGCGCGTGCTTCCCCGTGCGAGGTGGGGTTTGCCGTCGTCCCGCAAGGCATTGATGGACGCGGCGTCCAGGCGCGCAGAGAAGCTTCGGGCAAAGGGCAAGGACGTGGATTTCGACTTGCTCCTGAAGATGGAGCCGGACGGCGGCACCACGAACGTCCGCAACACTGCAAGCCGGCATTGGAAGCCGTGGCTCGGGGTCGAGAACAGGTGCGTGGTGCCGTTCACAGCCTTCGCCGAGCCGGACCCTGCAAACAAGCCGGAAGGTGGCCGGACGCCTGATGCGTGGTTTTCCACCGGGTCAAATTATCCTCTCGCGTTCTTCGCCGGAATCTGGGTACCGAGTTGGGAATGCGTCCGCAAAGTGCGTGAGGGGCTGATCTGCACCGACTTGTTTGGCTTCCTGACGACGGAGCCGAACGCAATCGTCGTGCCCATTCATCCAAAGGCGATGCCGGTGATTTTGACCACGGCCGATGAAATCGAGACGTGGCTGACCGCACCTTGGGACGAAGCGAATGCTCTGCAACGTCCCCTGCCGGACGCAATGACAACGAGCGTGCCGAAGCCTGAGAGCGAGGACGCTAAATGAAGAAGCGGAGAAGGGCTGCGAACACACTGAGGTGGGCGATCCTGATCCTGCCGTGCCTTGCGATGCTGGCGCTGCTGTATTGGGCTGTCGATCAATGACGGATGATCCGCCCGCCTGCTTCTCCGCCACAAGCCGGCATGCGTTCTTCGCCGGCCTGTAACCGTTGATGCCGTTCCGTTCCTGCTGTGGATGGTTTCCGGGTAGGAAGGCGTCACGCGCACCGTTTCGCGCTTTGCCCTAGCCGTAATGCCAGTGGGGTTTCGGTTCGGTGCCCTTGAAGGAGACGCCGATTCGATCTCCCCGCCGCCATCGAATGGTGCACCGATAAGCGATTTCGTCCACCGAGATGTAGAGTAGAAACTCGTCCGGCACGGCGGTTGACGGCGGAAGTTCAATCTGCGCGCCTTTGTCATGCATGTTCCGCACGACGCAGCGGATCTCCGAATGTTTGATGCCCAGTAGGATCGATGCGCCTTTTAGAACGCGCCTGCGATGCTCTCTGGCGCCTTCCAGGTTGGGGTTCGGTATCATGACGTCACGGGTAGCACCGAGATGTTGAGAACTGATTTATTGACGGAACCGGTGTGCCCTTGTCGCCGGCATGGCATTTGCGCTGGCCTGCCCAAGCTTGGCGTGGATGCCGTTCGGCTAGCCGTCCGCGTTCGATCGGGTAGGCGCTGGAAAGTCTCCCCATGTCGGCGGATGAAGGATGAAACCCACGTCCTTTCCTTTGCATCTATCGCAGCGCAACCCGCGCCTCGCTCTGTTGGGTTATCTTGCGCGGAAACCCACTCCTTAAACGCCTATTGTGAACATCGCCAAGTTGGATCAGATTAGCGAGACCTTGATTAATAGCTCGGGAGTGGAATCGTTGCGGGCAGGGGGGAAGAATTCGCTCCGGAGGCTTATCTTGGCAGCCATCTTGCCGGGACCGGCGCTGGTATCCACGCCCGCCGCAGCACAGAACGAACCGTTCCTCGCGCAGCTCATGGCAACGGGAGCCAGTTTCTGCCCAAGGGGATGGGCGCGGGCGATGGACAGCTGGTACCCATAAATCAGAATCAGGCCCTTTCTTCGCTTCTCGGCACGACCTATGGCGGGAACGGCCAGACGACCTTCGCCCTGTTCGTCGGGCAGCCGACCCGCAATGGCTTTCGGCCGGCCAACGCTCTCCAATCTTCTAGCGCCGATGTACCCAAAAAAGCGCTCAGCCCTTGCTGACGGTGCCTTCTCCCGCCACTGAAGACCCGCCCGGCTTCTTCTCCCCCGCCAGCCCCCGCGCGTGCTTCGCGGGGCGTTGGGTCGCGCCGGCCTGCGTCGTGGTGCTGTGGGTAGCGGCGTAGGGGGAGGCTGTCTCTGCGATATCCGGACGTGATCGTTCCCTACATTTCGACGCAATCAAGAAACCCGGGCTTCATTGACGCAGCGTAAGTTCCCCTGGTCTTCAAGGGGTACATCGCATGCGCAATCTGCTGCGACGCTTCCATACCGATTGCCATGGCCATTTCGCCGTCATTGCCTCGATCGCCGCGGTGCCGATCATTGGGGCCGCCGGGATTGCGCTGGTCTACGGAAGCGCCGCCCTTCAGCGGGCGGAGCTCCAGAACTCCCTCGACGCGGCGGTGCTGGCCGCAACCTCGCTTGGCTACAGTGCGAGTGACGAGGAGCGACTCGCCATCGCCTATAGACACGCGGGATTCCTGAAACCGAAGTTCGGCTCCGATATCGAATGGAAAGCTTCGGTGCAGAACGGCCAAAAGTCCTTCCTCACCGATGGCACTGTCGTGAGCGCGTCCGCCGAACTGAAGATGCCCAATCTGTTCGGCGGGCTGATCGGCACCGACTTCGTCGATCTGAAGGTAGAGGCGCGTGCCGAAAAGCAGGAATCGGAGCCAATCTGCCTGCTTGCACTTGACGACACGAGCGCTGGTTCTGTCTCCGTATATGGAAATGCCACCGTGAATGCGCCGAACTGCACGGCAATGGCGAATTCGAAGCACCGTCATGCCGTCAAACAGGTCGGCAGGAATGCGGAAATCCGGGCGCTGCGCATTGGCATCACCGGCTCATCGTCGGGAGAAAACATCTTTCCGACTCCCATTGGAGATGTTCATCCCGTGAAGGATCCGTACGAGGACCTTCCCAACCCGAAGCTCGGTTCCTGCGCCAGTTCCAAAGGAAAGCTGTCGAAAGGAGTGTTCGTACTGGAACCGGGCACCTATTGTGGAGGGATATCGATCACTCCTGGCGCAACCGTGCATCTCCTTCCTGGCATATATGTGATGCTGGATGGACCGCTGATCATCGGCGCGAACTCGATCCTTTCCGGTGATGAGGTGACTCTCGCATTCTTCGGATCGGGGAGCACATTGAACAGCAGTTCCGGGTCTCAGATCACCCTTAGTTCGCCTAAATCTGGCACTTACAAGAATATCCAGTTTATTTCTGATCGGATCAGAGCACCGGGGAAGATCGGCGAGGAAGTCTTCACGCTCTCCAGCACGACGTTAGTCTACGATGGGGCCATGTACCTTCCCGAGCAGCGTGTCTGGGTGAAGGGAAACAGCCGTGTGACGATCACGACTCCCGAGGTCGCCATGGTCGCGAACCGGTTCCGCTTTCAAGATGCAAGTGACGTCTCGATCGTGCAGGATGATGTAATCCCAACGCCTTCGCGGTTCCGCTACGCAGCACGCCTATCGCTGTGAAGAAGGTGCGGGCTCGTCGTTGAAGAAGTCGGTACGGCGGGGCTGGCTACGGCCAAGCCGCCCGCGACCGGGAACAATGACGCCGGTCCCGGTGGCCGCTCGGCCTCGTCGCCGATAGTCGCGATTACCCCTAAACCGAATGTCTCCGCCCATACGGAATCCTCAACCACGCGCGTTCGTGCAGGTAATACAGGAGCGATT
The DNA here is from genome assembly GCF_040839445.1 of Aquibium pacificum. Lineage (NCBI taxonomy): Bacteria > Pseudomonadati > Pseudomonadota > Alphaproteobacteria > Hyphomicrobiales > Phyllobacteriaceae > Aquibium > Aquibium pacificum. The sequence continues at coordinate 492,090 of NZ_JBDPGJ010000003.1, forward strand.
TGGTCACGACTTCCGTAAAGCCGATCGCGGCGGCGAGTTCGATGCTGCCGGTTATCACCCACGAGATGATCATGGTGTCGATCGTCCCGGTAATTCTCCACGAAAGTGCCTTTGCGAAGCTGCGAGAATGCGTGTCCATGTACCCGTCCCGATGGCCGACCCGTTGCGCAGGGAATAACAGGAAAGCGGGCGGATGATGCAGCGATTTTTTGCTTGCGCCCGATCGGCCGAGACGGCCTATGGGCCGAAAAGGTTTTTGGCCGCCGGTGCATCGACGCCGTGAGAGCCGGCCCGCAGGAGGAACATGACGATGAGCGACTATCTGTTCGACCCGCCGGAAATCGCGGCGGTGCCGGTGGTCGGGGAGGGCGCTCTCTTTCCGGTGCGGCGCATCTTCTGCGTCGGGCGCAACTACGCCGCCCATGCCGCCGAGATGGGTTTCGAGGTCGACCGCGAGGCGCCTTTCTATTTCACCAAGTCGGCCGAGGCGCTGCAGGCGTCGGGCACGACGATCCCGTATCCGCCCGGCACGAAGGATTTCCACCACGAGATGGAGCTCGTGCTGGCGATCGGTGCGCCGGCCTTCCGTGTGGAACCGGCCGCGGCGATGGATGCGATCTACGGCTATTGCTGCGGGCTCGACATGACCCGGCGGGACCTCCAGATCGCGTCACGCGAAAAGCAGCGGCCGTGGGATCTGGGCAAGGACGTCGAAGGCTCGGCCGTCATGGCGCCGATCACCAGGCGCGCCGATTTCGGCGCGATCGGCGATCAGCGCATCCATCTCGAAGTGAACGGCGCGCCGAGGCAGGACGCGCGGCTCTCGGACCTGATCTGGAAGGTCGACGAGATCGTCAGCCATCTCTCCGGATTCTACCATCTGCGGCCCGGCGACCTGATCATGACCGGAACGCCGGCCGGCGTCGGAGCGGTGAAACCGGGCGACCGGATCACCGGAGGCATCGAGGGGCTTTCGGACATCGCGCTGACGATCGGCGATCCGGACTGACGCAGACGGCGGTGACGGTACGCTGGGCGCTTGGAACGTGAATCGCCCAGTTCCGTCGCCGCGAGGGTTGTTCGGGCGAGGATTGGTGGGGAGAGGGCCAGCCAGTGTGGCGCCAGCGGAAAGCGATATCGAGCCGTCTTTGCGCATATCCCTTTGCCGCATAAGATAGATTATGGAACTTTTACTTGCAGCAAAAGCCCGGAAATGCGGGGTTTCGCGGCGGTCCCCGGTGCTATGATGCCCGTTCCCGGCCGCACCGCCGCTCAGGCGCCGATGTCGGCGACTTTGGCACCGGCGGCCGCGATCAGCGCTTTGGGGTCGCACGAGAACACCGCGTCGTGCGCGCCCGCCGCTGCCCAGACGATGTCATAGGATGCCAACCGGGCGTCGGCGAATGCCTCGACCGGTCCCATGTGGCCGATCGGCGCGACGCCGCCGATCGCGAAACCGGTGCGGTCGCGAACCTCGCGCGGGTCGGCGCGTACCAGCGCCTCTCCGACCAGCGCGACGGCCTTTTCCTGATCCAGCCGCCGGTCACCCGGCACCAGGAACAGATAGAGCTTCGCGCTGTCCGAGCCCTTGAAGATCAGCGATTTGACAATCTGGCCGACGCCAACGCCGCACTGCGCGGCGGCTTCCTCGGCGGTGCGGGTGGATTCGCCCATGCGCCGTACTTCGATCTCCAGCCCGCTGGCCGCCGCGGCCTGTCGCACCCGTTCCACGCTCTTGCTCATCGTGCCTCCGGAATATCCATGCGATTCAATTGGTAGGAGCCGGAACCTCGATCACCATGCCATCGAATCCGGGCACCACGTTCGAAGGCGTCTCGCGCATCACCGTGTCGTAGTCGAGCGGGATGTGCATGTGCGTCAGCACGGCGTTCTTGGGACTCAGCCGATCGATCCATCCGAGCGCCTGCTCGAGCGACAGGTGCGAGGGGTGCGGCTTGTACTGGAGCGCGTCGATCACCAGCGTGTCGAGGCCCTGGAGCCGTGCCACGGTCTCGGCCGGAATGTCGCTGACATCCGGGCAATAGGCGATGCCGCCGATACGGAAGCCGAGCGAAAGAATGTCGCCATGGATCTGAGGCAGCGGTACGAAGGCGAGGGAACCGCCCTCTCCTTCGATCGTGAACGGCACGTCGTGAGCGATACGCACCGGGTTGAGGATCGGCGGATAGGAACTTCCGGGCGGCGTCTCGAAGCAGTATCCGAACCCGTGCTCGAGCCGCTCCATGGTGGACTTGTCGGCATGGACGTCGATCAGCCGGCGCTGGGCGAGCGCATAGCCGCGCAGATCGTCGATGCCGTGGATGTGGTCGGCGTGCGGATGGGTGAACACCGCCGCGTCGAGCCTGCGGACGTCGGCCCGGATCATCTGTTCGCGAAAATCGGGCCCCGTGTCGATGACGACCGTCGTCCGGCCGTTTCCCGTGATCCGCTCCACCAGCGCGGCGGCGCGGCTCCGCCGGTTTTTCGGATTGGCGGGGTCGCAGCGCCCCCAATCGCCGGTGATGCGCGGCGTGCCCGGCGAAGAGCCGCACCCCAGGATCGTCAGGCGCAAAACGTCCGCGCCGTCCATCAGGCGCCTGCATCCACAGGTCGCACCACCTTCTTGAACAACCCGAAGAAGTTTTCGCTGGTCTGCCGCGCGATCTCGTCCGGACTTGTTCCCAGCGTCTCGGCGAGCACGGCGGCGGTGTTGGCGACGAACGCAGGTTCATTGCGCTTGCCGCGATGGGGCATCGGCGCGAGGTAGGGCGCATCGGTTTCAACCAGCAGGCGGTCGCGCGGGATTCCGGCTGCGATCTCGCGCAGTTCCGTCGATTTCCTGAAAGTCAGGATACCCGAGAACGAGACGTGCCCGCCCAGCCGCACGCCGGTCTCGGCAAGGGCGCGGCCGGACGAGAAACAGTGCAGGATGAAGGGGAAGGCCCCCTTCCCCGTTTCCTCCTCCAGAATGGCGGCCATGTCGTCGTCGGCGTCGCGCGAGTGGATCACCAGCGGCAGGCCGGTCTCGCGTGCCGCCGCGATGTGGCGGCGAAAACCCTCCGCCTGCGCCTCGCGCGGCGAGCGGTCGTAGAAATAGTCCAGCCCCGCCTCGCCGATCGCTACGACCTTCGGATGCGCCGACAGGCGCACCAGATCGGCCGTGGAGACGTCGAGTTCCTCGGCGGCGTTGTGCGGGTGCGTGCCGACCGAGCACCAGACGCTGTCATGCGCCTCGGCAATCGCGCGAACCTCGTCGAACCGCTTCACGCGCGTCGAGATCGTCACCATCAGGCCGACGCCGGCGGCGTGCGCACGCGCGACGACGTCCTCGCGCTCTTCCGCGAAGTCGGGGAAATCGAGATGGCAGTGGCTGTCGACGAGCATGCCGTCAGCCGTCGACCGCTTCGACGTAGCGGGGGAAGACGCCGGCGGGCGCAGGCAGCGGCGTGCCCGGGGCCAGCGCGTCGGCCTCGCCGACCGCATCGAAGCCGCGCCTGTCGCCGGCCACGGCCAGGAGGTCGAGCAGCTTGCCCGCCGAATTCGGAACGTAGGGCTGCAACAGGATGGCGATGCGGCGCACCACCTCGGCCGTGGTCCATAGCACCGTCGCCATGCGCGCGGGATCGGTCTTGCGCAGAGCCCAGGGCGCCTGTCCGGCGAAATAGCGGTCGGCCTCGGCAACGATCTCAATGACTTCGGCGAGCGCCCGGTGGATCGCCTGCTCGGCCATTGCCTTGCGCGCCGACCCCATGGCGTTTGCCGCAACCGCGAGGATCGCCTCGTCCTCGGCCGCTAGGTCGCCTTTGTTCGGCACCTTGCCGTCGCAGTTCTTGGCGATCATCGACAGGGAGCGCTGCGCCAGGTTGCCGATGCCGTTGGCGAGATCCGCGTTGGTGCGGGCGACGATCGCGTCGTGGCTGTAGCTGCCGTCCTGGCCGAACGGGATGTCGCGCAGGAGGAAATAGCGCATCTGGTCGAGGCCGTAGTGCTTGGCGAGCTCGAACGGATCGATGACGTTGCCGACCGACTTCGACATCTTCTCTCCGCGATTGAACACGAAGCCGTGCCCGAAGACGCGCTTTGGCAGCTCCACGCCGGCCGACATCAGGAATGCGGGCCAGTAGATGGCATGGAAGCGCACGATGTCCTTGCCGATGACGTGCACGTCGGCCGGCCAGCGTTCCCACATCGCCGCGTTGCGGTCGGGATAGCCGACGCCGGTTATGTAGTTGGTGAGCGCGTCGACCCACACGTACATGACGTGTTTCTCGTCGCCGGGAACCGGAACGCCCCAGTCGAACGTCGTGCGCGAGATGGAGAGGTCTTTGAGCCCCGACTTCACGAAGCTCATCACTTCGTTGCGCCGCTCCGGCGGAGCGATGAAGTCCGGCTGGTCCGCGTAGAGCTTCAGCAGCGGCTCCTGATAGGCCGACAGGCGGAAGAAGTAGCTTTCCTCCTCGACCCATTCGACCGGCGTGCCCTGCGCTCCGTAGCGCACGCCGTCGTCGCGGACCTCGGTCTCCTCCTCGCCGTAGTAGGCTTCGTCGCGCACGGAATACCAGCCGGCATAGCCGCCCTTGTAGATGTCGCCATTGGCCGCCATCGCGCTCCAGATCGCCTGGCTCGCCGTGTAGTGACGCTTCTCGGTCGTGCGGAAGAAACAGTCGTGCGAGATGTTCAGCGCCTTGGCCATGCGCTCGAACTCGTCGGAATTGCGGGTCGCCAGTTCGCGTGTCGGAATGCCTTCCTTTCGCGCCGTCTGGAACATCTTGATGCCGTGCTCGTCCGTGCCTGTCTGGAAGTACACGTCCTTCCCATCGAGGCGCTGGAACCGCGCGATCGCATCCGTCGCGATCATCTCGTAGGCATGGCCGATATGCGGCTTGCCGTTGGGATAGGAGATCGCAGTCGTGATGTAGAATTTTTCTCTGGACATTTTACCGGGCGGCTTCGCGGGTGGAGCCGAGCAGATAGCGCATCGCGGCGGTGAATTCTATCCCTGCAGGCGGGCGCCGGCGCCAAGTACCTCGTGCATGCGCCGCACGAGACCGGCGACATGCTGGCGCTTGTCGAGATTGTAGGTCTCGGTCTCGTCGATGGTGCGGCTCGCTTCTTGCCATAGCGCCGAAATCCGCTCCGCCCTGGCGAGGTCACCCGCCAGCGCGGCGGCTGAGGCATGCGCACCGAGATGATCGAGCACATGCCTGTTGAACAGCGCAAACTGGATGGACTGGTCGCGCCCGGAGACCGCGTCCGCCAGTTTCCAGGCGGCACCGGTATCGAAAGCTCCGGCGCCGACGAGGTTTTCCAGCGCCCCGGCGATCTCCAGCCCGCCGTATTCGGTGAGAAGGATCGCCTCGCGCACGCTTCCACCCGTACGGGCGGCGAGAGCCGCCATGTCGCTTCCCGCGGCCATTCCCAGATGCGCGAGCACTGCGTCGACCTGATCCGACGACAGGCCATGGAACCGCACCGTTTGGCAGCGCGAGCGTATCGTTGGCAGCAGTCCGCCCGCGGCGTGGGAGACCAGCATAAAGACGGTGCGCCCCGGCGGTTCTTCCAGGCTCTTGAGCAACGCATTGGCGGCGTTGGCGTTCATGTCGTCGGCCGGATCGATGATGACGACGCGGTAGCCCCCATCATGCGCCGTCATCGACAGGAAGCGGTTGACCTTGCGGATTTCCTCCACCGTGACCGCGCCGCGGAAGGCTTTGGTCTTCTCGTTCACGGGGCGCGTCAGGTAGAGCACGCCGGGATGGCTGCCGCCGGCGATCATCCGGAACAGCGCGGAAGCCGGATCCGGTGCGACAAGACCTTCCGGAGCGGTGGCACGGTCGGGATGCTTCAGAATGTGATGGGCGAGATGGAAGGCGAAGGTCGCCTTGCCCACGCCGCGCGGGCCCGAGAGGATGAGCGCGTGATGAAGCTTTCCGGTGCGGTAGGCCGATGCGAGCTGCAACCCCTGCGCCTCGTGCCCGGCCAGCATCGGGTTCTCCGCCGGCTCCGGAACATCCGCCAAGGTGTCATACTGTTCCGGCGCGATCCTCTCGAAGATCATTCGGCCGCCGCCTTTTCCTGGCGTCTCTCGAGCAGGGCATCCACCGCCGCCGCGATCCGCTCCGCGACGGCATCCTCGCTTCGCGAGGCATCGATGACAACGCAGCGCTCCGGTTCGCGATGCGCGATGTCGAGAAAAGCCTCGCGCCGTTGTTCGTGGATCGCCAGCGTCTCCTTCTCGAAGCGGTCCGCCGTCTCGTCGCCGCGCCGCTCGCCGGCTCGTCGAAGGCCTTCTGCCGGGTCGAGATCGAGGATCAGGGTGAGATCGGGCATCATTCCATTGATCGCGACGCGTTCCAGGGCCTGCATGAACCCGGCATCGAGGCCGCCCGTCACGCCCTGGTAGACGCGGGAGGAATCGAGGAAGCGATCGCTTAAAACGACGGCGCCGCGTTCGACTGCCGGGCGGATCACCTGCTCGACATGGTCGGACCGCGCGGCGGCGAATAGCACCGCCTCCATCTTCGAACCGAACGGCTCTGCGGCGCCGGACAGGAGAACATGGCGAACGGCTTCAGCGCCGGGCGAGCCTCCCGGTTCGCGCGTGACGACGACGTCGAAGCCCCGCCCGCGCAGCGTCTCCGCGAGACGGCGGATTTGCGTCGACTTCCCCGCGCCTTCACCGCCTTCGAAACTTATGAACGATCCGCTTTGCAAACGGCGATCCTTCGGCACCAAGCCATGCCGTCTACATAGTCCCACGGGGGCCGAAGGTCCACGCCGGCGCGGCTCAGCGCAGCCAGCCGATCATCAGTTCCTCGACGGCGTCGATCGCGCGACTGTAGAGCGGTCCAGTGCCCACGCTTTCGGCGGCATAGAGAGGCGTTTCCTGGCTCAGCGTCTCGCCGATCCAGATTTTCAGGGCACCGACCGGCGTCCCCTCCTCCACCGGCGCTTCGACCGGTCCTTCATAGACGATCCTCGCGATCAGCCGGTCGCGATTGGTGATGGGCACGAAGATGGCGATCGGCTGCTTCGCCTTGAGTTCGACGCCGCCCTTGGCACCGCCGTAGAGTTTGGCTTCGCCGACGATCTCGTCGGCGGCGAAGATCTGCAACTTGTCGAAGGCGCGGATGCCCCAGTCCAGGATCTTGCGCGCCTCTTCGGCACGAACGGCCTCGCTCGACATGCCGCTGAGCGCTGCAAAGAGTCGGCGCCCGTCGCGCTCGACGGATCCGACGATGCCGTAGCCCGATTCTTCGGTGTAGCCTGTCTTCATGCCGTCCGCGCCGATGTCCATCTTGAGCAGCGGATTGCGGTTGGCCTGCCGGATGCCGTTCCAGGTGAAATCTGGCTGCGAATAGTATTTGTAGAACTCGGGATACTCGCGCCAGATATGGAGTCCCAGCATCGCCAGCTCCCGGACCGTTACCACCTGGCCTTCCGCAGGCAGTCCCGTCGAGGTCTTGAAGACTGATTTGGTTAGGCCGATCTGGCGCGCCCGCTCGGTCATGAGCTGGGCGAAATTTGCCTCCGAACCCGCCATGCCTTCTGCGATGACGATGCATCCGTCGTTCGCCGACTGCACGATGACGCCCTGGATCAGATCCCTCAGGGGAATGGAGGATTTGAGCTCGGCGAACATGGTGGACGTTCCCGAAGGCGCGCCCCCCGTGCGCCAGGCATTCTCGCTGACCAGAAACTGGTCGTCCAGCGACAGGCGCCCGGTCTTGAGCGCGTGGAAGACGACTTCCATCGTCATGAGCTTGGCAAGCGAGGCCGGCGGGATCAGTTTGTCGGGGTCCTTGGCGAACAGGATCGTGCCGGTCTCGGCATCGATCACGAAGGCCTGCTCGGCCCGCGTCTCGAACAGCTGGGCGCGCGCGGGAGCGCAAAACAGCAGGGCCATCGCGGCGAAGGCGGTAATCGCCTTCAAGAAAAGGGGCATGTTCGCGATCCTGTGACGTGGACGATCAGACGCGGGATGGCAGGCCGGCAAGCGGCCCATCCACCACCCATCCAACCTAACAAGGTCGCGGAAGGGGAATCAACGTCTTATCGCGGCGACCGCGATCGGAGGACCGCTCAGTCGCGGACCGGCATGGCATCGGTGGCACCGAACGACCAGGCAAGCGTCAGCATGCGGTCGAGCGGTTCGCGGCCGTCGGCATGAAGGTTGACCGTGTACCAGACTTCGCCATCGGAAGGTTCGGCGACGATTTCGGGTCGGCCGAACTTCGACAGCTGCAGGGCCATCGCATCCGCCTCCGCGCGATCGGAATAGGTTCCGATTGCAAGATATTCCTGGCCCGCCGCCGCGACCGTCCCCTGCCCTCGCTCCCACGAGGCCACGATCTGCGCCGGCGTCATTCCCGCGGCGAACACGCTGAACGGTTCGCCCGCCCGGCTTATCCGTTCTTCGGCATATGACAACGAAGCCACGGTGACAGGCAGGTCGCCGCCGTAGGCTGGTCGTTCGGGAACGGCCGGACCGATCGAGGGAAGCGAAGGATCGGTCGGATCGACGCCTGCCAGCAACGGATTGCCGGTGGCCACGACCGGCTGAGCCAATGTCGGCTGCGCCGACAGGGTGCCGAGCGATCCCGCGAATGCCACCGTCGTCGTCTGGACCGGAGCGGTCGGCGTAGGACCGTTCATTGCGATCATCACGCCCGTAGCGATCACTCCGCCAGGAACCGGATCCGCGCCGCCGGGCCGGTAGGAAGCCATCAGGAAGCGGTCATCCTGGCCGTGCAGCGGGGCACGTCCGACATATTCGACCTTCACCTGGGCGACGCCGGAATGCGTGTAGTCCAGCAGGTCGGCAGCGCGCTTCGAGAGGTCGATGATCCTGTCGTTGGCGAACGGGCCGCGGTCGTTGACTCGCACGATGACGGAGTTTCCATTCTTCGTGTTGGTAACGCGTGCATAGCTCGGCAGCGGCATCGTAGGATGCGCTGCCGTCAGATGCGTCATGTCGTAGATTTCGCCGTTGGCTGTGAGCCGGCCGTGGAACGCATCGCCATACCAGGACGCCCTCCCCACCTTAACGTAGTTCGGATCTTCCTTCGGCTTGTACCACTTGCCCTTCACCTTGTAGGCCTTGCCGAGCTGGTCGCGTCCGCCGCCGCGAGGCAGCAGGGCGTCCTTGGACGTCAACCGGGGGCTCGCCTTCACGCCGTATTCGGATTCGGCGAAATATTCCTTCGACTTGGCCAGCTTGGCCTTGGGAGTCGGCTGGGAGGCACAGGAGGCGAGCAACACGCCCGCCGTCGCAACACATATCAGGGACGTCGCGCGAAATACGCGCCCGGTCGTCCGTCTTTGCATCATTGGCGTCCCCGAAGTCCCTCATTGCAAGACGCTGTCCGGCGCGAACCTGGACAGCAACGCGCCGGATGAGAACCCCCCAGGTCGTCATGACCGGCACGTAATCCATAGACCGAAATTGTTTAGCAGCCTGTAAAGCTCTTGTGGCGAGAACAGGGCGATATTGTGACGAGCCACCGCTGGTCGGAAAATAGGGAAATTTCCTCGCAGCGCCGGCGCCGGGGAGCCACTTCAGCCTCGGTCCTGAATCCGTGTAGGTCCTTCCGAACGGTGACACGAAGCGGAAAAAGACTCTTTGCGATTCGAAACGGTATCCGGAAATGAAACGGCGGCCACCGGAGTGGCCGCCGCCGCGTCTTCGTCGGTTTTGGTCGAGCTATTGAAGCGAACTCTGCGTCAAGGCTACGGATACCGATGGAGTGCCGCTCCCGGAGGATACGGATGCTCCTGTCGTTCCGCCGGGCGCGATGAAGTTGTAGTCGTTGTACGCCCATGCTCCATTGTAAAGCGTCCAGAGCCGCATGTAGATGGCTTGGCCGCTGAAGTTGTTGAAGTTGAGCGTGGTCGTAGTCGCCGTACCCTGCGAAGCATTATAGTAATTGGACCCGCCAACGGTAGAGCCGAAGTTGATCCAGTACTGAGTGGCCCCGCTAACCGCCGACCATGTGAACTTCTGCGAAGTCGCCAGTTTGCTACCATTCGCCGGTGAAAGAAGAACGGACTTCGTCCCGCCACCGCCGGCCTTGTAGGTGTAGTCGTTCCACTGCCAGCTTCCGGAAATCAGCGACCACAGCCGCACGTAGATCGTGCCGGTGGACGGCAGACCCGTCACGGTCTTCGACGTGCTGGTGCCCTGGCTGGCCTGGTAGATGTTGAACGAACCGACACCCGTCGAGCCGACATAGAGCCAGTACTGCGACACGCCACTACCCGTGGTCCACACGAACGTCGCAGAGGACCCGAGGGTGGAGCCCGGGGTCGGAGACGTCATGACGGCCTTCGCGGTGCCGCCGGCCTTGTAGGTGTAGTCGTTCCACTGCCAGCTTCCGCTGATATACGACCACAGCCGCACGTAGATCGTGCCGGTGGAGGGCAGACCCGTGACGGTCCTGGTCGTGCTGGTGCCCTGGCTGGCCTGGTAGATGTTGTACGAGCCGACGCCGGTCGAGCCGACATAGAGCCAGTACTGCGAAACGCCACTACCCGTGGTCCATACGAACGTCGCAGAGGAGCCGAGGGTGGAGCCCGGGGTCGGAGACGTCATGACGGCCTTGGTGCCGCCGCCGGCCTTGTAGGTGTAGTCGTTCCACTGCCAGCTTCCGCTGATATACGACCACAGCCGCACGTAGATCGTGCCGGTGGACGGCAGACCCGTCACGGTCCTGGTCGTGCTGGTGCCCTGGCTGGCCTGGTAGATGTTGTACGAGCCGACGCCGGTCGAGCCGACATAGAGCCAGTACTGCGAAACGCCACTACCCGTGGTCCATATGAACGTCGCAGAGGAGCCGAGGGTGGAGCCCGGGGTCGGGGACGTCATGACGGCCTTGGTGCCGCCGCCGGTCTTGTAGGTGTAGTCGTTAGACTGCCAGCTTCCCGAAATCAGCGACCATAGCCGCACGTAGATCGTGCCGGTGGACGGAAGACCCGTCACGGTCCTGGTCGTGCTGGTGCCCTGGCCGGCCTGGTAGATGTTGGACGAGCCGACGCCGGTCGAGCCGACGTAGAGCCAGTACTGCGACACGTTCGTACCCGTGGTCCATACGAACGTCGCAGAGGACCCGAGGGTGGAGCCCGGCGTCGGAGACGTCATGACGGCCTTGGTGCCGCCGCCGGTCTTGTAGGTGTAGTCGTTCCACTGCCAGCTTCCGCTGATATACGACCACAGCCGCACGTAGATCGTGCCGGTGGAGGGCAGACCCGTCACGGTCCTGGTCGTGCTGGTGCCCTGGCCGGCCTGGTAGATGTTGGACGAACCGACACCCGTCGAGCCGACGTAGAGCCAGTACTGCGACACGTTCGTACCCGTGGTCCATACGAACGTCGCAGAGGACCCGAGGGTGGAGCCCGGCGTCGGAGACGTCATGACGGCCTTGGTGCCGCCGCCGGTCTTGTAGGTGTAGTCGTTAGACTGCCAGCTTCCCGAAATCAGCGACCATAGCCGCACGTAGATCGTGCCGGTGGACGGCAGACCCGTCACGGTCCTGGTCGTGCTGGTGCCGTTGCTGGCGTTCCAGATGTTGGAAGAGCCCACCCCGGTCGAACCGACATAGAGCCAGTACTGCGAGACGCCACTACCCGTGGTCCATACGAACGTCGCAGAGGACCCGAGGGTGGAGCCCGGCGTCGGAGAGGTCATGACGGCCTTTGCGGTACTGCCGCCGAGTGCTGTCAGAGCACTGTCCACCTTGATGCGTGGCTTCGTCGTGCCGGACGAGGAGATGGCGACGCCGGTCGTCTCGAGAGCCGTCTCTATCTGCGATACCGTCGCGGCCGGCTTGGCGGATTTCAAGGCAGCGAAGGCGCCCGCAACGTGCGGAGTGGCCATCGAGGTACCGTTCAGCGAAGCATAGAAGGAGTTGCTCGCCCCATTGAGATACGGAGCCAGGATTGCGGAACCGGGGGCCACGACATCGATCAGGGTTCCCCAGTTAGAGAAGGATGACCGGACATCCGACTTGGTCGAGGACGCGACGGTAATCGCGCTCGATATGCAGCCGGGGGCACCCACGCTGGTGTTGAACCCGTCGTTGCCGGCGGCGATCACGGTAGCGATGCCCGCCGCACGCAGTTGGTCGATGATGGGCTTCAGCGCGTTGGTATCGCAGGCGGAAAAATGCTGCCCGCCGCCGAGGCTCATGCTCGCTGCGCCAATGTTGTACGTGTTGCGCAACGCGTAGACCCGCTCGAGACCCTTGATCTGGTCAGAGCTGAAGGAGAGTACGCAGCCGTTCGACTTGATGTTGGAGCCGCAGTTCGCTGTGGTCGTGAACCGCGAGAACACGTTGATCGTAATCAGCTTGCCATTGCGGGCAACGCCGTTCGTCGGCTCGCCGGAGCTTTGGCTGGTGTTGAAACCGGCCGCCGTACCAGAAGTATGCGTACCATGGCCACAACCGGCAATGGTTGCCTCATCGCAGTCCATTGCCGAATTGATATCCGTCGACGCGCTCACCCCGCCGGGGCAGTAGCTGAATGACGGATAAGTCGAGTTGGTCGTGCTGTAGCACGCCGCCGAGGCGACGCTCGAAATCAGAAACTCGTGGGTCCGGCGCGCGCCCGTGTCGAGCACGGCCACATACCACCCGTTGCCGGTTGCACCGGCCGCGTAAGCGTTCGGCATTCCGATCAGCGGAAGGGATTGAAGGAGATCAGGCTTGGCGAGCGCGTCCTCGTGAATGCGCACGACCGCCGGATCGGCGGCGAGTTTCTCCAGCGTCTCCTGGTCGACCGTCGCCGCGAACATCGGCGAGAAGTCCATTCGCTTGATGCCCAGGTCGTCGGACGCCAGCGCACCGGAGAGCCCGCCCTGCGTCGAGAAGACACGACCCAGGATCTCGTCCTGCTTCTGGTGCACGGCCAAGGTCTGAGCCTCGTCCAACGCTTCGGCACTGGCGGATTCCGCACTCGCTACAGTCGGCGTGCCGAACTCGACGATGACCCGCACCTTGCCGCTGTTTTCAGCAATCCTTGCAAGGACCTGGTCCGATTCGACCAGCTTGTCCATCGCAACTTTTGAAAGCCCTGCTTCGGCCGAGAATGCGAATCCACTAGCCGTTGTCATCAACAGCGCCGCAGCCAATGCGCGCCGCAGGGTCTTCGATACTATCGAAAATAGCATCTCCCACCTCCTCTTTTTAAGCTTGCCCCAAAGGAAGGCTATCAGAAGCGCGGCGCAATGAACAAGGAATTGTGGGCGGTCGTGATACATTAGCAAGGCGGGCGCAGGTTAAGGATAACGGAGGCTGAGCTGCGGTTTCGGGCGAACACGTCCGTCATCGCGGCAACGACCTTGCCCGCGCTCGCGCCGGAACCGGCGCGAAGTACAGTATGCGGATGTCGAAAGAGAGCGTGCTGATTCGGGTCGATTGCCGGGAGCAGAACTTGGAGGAGCGTAGAGCTTCCCAGCGCGGACCGTGTCGTCGGATTCAATACCGTTCAAGCGGATGTAATGTGGCTGCAACAGTATCCTCCTGTCCGGAACCTCCTCTCCGTGACAGTTTTCGAAGACTCGTTGCTGCACCGCTCGTGGCTCCCGCACTCGAAGCGGAAAGGGTGGACGAAACGCAAGCGGGAATGGTTCGATGGAAACGATGGATTTTCCCCGCACCCCCGATTCGGTCATTCGCACCAGTATCGAGGCCGCCTTGCGGCGGTTGCCGGACCAGGGCGCCGCGAACCGCCATGCGATCTACGCCCGAGCCCGCAAGACGATCGCCGAGAAGTCCCCCGAACACCTTCCCGTTCTGGAGGAGATCATCGCCGATTTCGAACGGGAGTACGCCCCGGAGGGTCCCGAAGAACCTGCCGGTCCGGAACACGATGTGCCGGAGCCCAAACGGCTGCGCCGTCGGTGGCGCAAGCCCGGCGTCGCATCGGTGTTGTTCGCCGGCGCCGCTGTGATCCTGGTCCTGGCCACGGGCGTGACGGCCTGGTGGCTGTACCAGGCTGAAAACGCGATACCACAAGCGAGTTTCGCCTCCACGCCGGAAGGCGGCTATGTCCTGACCGCTCAGGATTTTCCGCAAGCGACGATGTTCGTCCCCGAAGGTCTCTCGGTCAGCCGCGAGGATGCCGCTCTGCGGTTGTCCGGCAATTTCGAAGGTGCTTCTCCGGCAGGTCGGACCGGCGGAGTGTCCTTCGCTCTTCCAGAAGAGATCGAAAGACAGGTCTCCGGCAAGACCGCGACCATCATCATCGTCGGCACTTCGGAGAAGCAAGCCGCGATCTCGGCCGCTTATTCCACGAACGAAGTCGGCAACAGCGGCTGGCACAGACTGGATGTCGGCCGCGATGCCGACGGAGTATCCTTCACCTACCAGATACCGCCGGCTGCGAATTATCAGGGCGACTTCATCGGCATCCTTCCGGATCCGGAGAGGACGGGCAATACGTTCCTGCTCGAGGCGATCAGGCTCGAATTCGAGTAGAACCTGTGATGCCGCCGGAAATCGGTCGTTCCCGCCATCGCCAGCTCAAGGCGGCGCTTTCATTGGCCGGACGTCACACCAGACGCGACTGCTCCACCGCCGCGCCGATGAAGCTCGCAAACAGCGGATGCGGCTCGAAGGGGCGCGACTTCAGTTCGGGATGGTACTGCACGCCGACGAACCAGGGATGGTCGGGATACTCCACGGTTTCCGGGAGCACGCCGTCGGGCGACATGCCAGCGAAGACGAGTCCGCACTGTTCCAGGCGTTCCTTGTAGTCGATGTTGACCTCGTAGCGGTGGCGGTGGCGTTCGGAGATCGCCGTGTCGCCGTAGATCGTGGCGATCTTGGAGTCCGGGGCCAGCCGCGCCTCGTAGGCGCCGAGCCGCATGGTGCCGCCCATGTCGTCTGTCTCGCGCCGCTTCTCCAGCATGTTGCCCTTCAGCCATTCCGTCATCAGGCCCACGACCGGTTCCTTCGCCGGGCCGAACTCGGTCGATGACGCTCCCTCGATGCCTGCCAGCGACCGCGCCGCCTCGATACAGGCCATCTGCATGCCGAAACAGATGCCGAAATACGGCACCTTGCGCTCTCGGGCGAACTTGGCCGCCAGGATCTTGCCCTCCGAACCACGCTCGCCGAAGCCGCCCGGCACCAGAATCCCGTGCACCTTCTCCAGCCAGGGTGCAGGGTCTTCCTTTTCGAACACCTCGCTCTCGATCCAGTCGAGCTTCACCCGCACCCGGTTGGCGATGCCGCCATGGGACAGCGCCTCCATCAGCGACTTGTAGGCGTCCTTCAGTCCCGTATACTTGCCGACCACGGCGATCGTCACCTCGCCCTCGGGATTGTGGATCCGATCGGAAACTTCCTGCCACCGCTCCATGCGGGGCTTGGGCGCCGGATCGATGCCGAAAGCCGCCAGCAATTCGCCGTCCAGCCCTTCCTTGTGATAGGCCATCGGCACATCGTAGATGTGCGAGACGTCGAGCGCCTGGATCACGGCCGATTCGCGCACGTTGCAGAACAGCGAGAGCTTGCGTCGCTCTTCCTTCGGGATCGGCCGGTCCGCGCGGACCAGCAGGATGTCGGGGGCGATGCCGATCGAACGCAGTTCCTTGACCGAGTGCTGCGTCGGCTTGGTCTTCAGCTCGCCGGCCGCCGGTATCCATGGCATCAGCGTGAGGTGGATGTAGACCGCGTTGTTGCGCGGCAGGTCGTTGCCGAGCTGGCGGATCGCCTCCAGGAAGGGCATGGCTTCGATGTCGCCGACCGTTCCGCCGATCTCGCACAGCACGAAATCGTAATCGTCATTGCCTTCGATGACGAAGTTCTTGATCTCGTCGGTGACGTGCGGAATCACCTGGACGGTGGCGCCGAGGTAGTCGCCGCGGCGCTCCTTCTCGATGATGTTCTTGTAGATGCGGCCGGTGGTGATGTTGTCCTGCTGGTTGGCGGACCGGCCCGTGAATCGCTCGTAATGGCCGAGATCGAGATCGGTCTCGGCCCCGTCGTCGGTCACGAAGACCTCGCCGTGCTGGTAGGGCGACATCGTGCCCGGATCGACGTTGAGATAGGGATCGAGCTTCTTGATGCGCGCGCGGTAGCCGCGCGCCTGCAGCAGGGCTCCCAGAGCCGCCGCCGCGATGCCTTTGCCAAGCGAGGAAACCACGCCGCCAGTAATGAATACATATCGCGCCATGGGAGTCAGGGCTTAACGCCGGCACTCCGATTCCGCCAGAGGAAAAATCCGGGCTGCCAACCTTTCCACCGGCTGCTTGCGGACGTGCGTCGGCAAGGGCGATTGCCGATGATCTGAATATGTGGTTCCACCGTGGCAACGTCCCAGCAGTTCTCGCCGCAACCCGGGAGTGAAGAAAGCCAGGAGGAAGCCCGATGACCGCCCTGCCCTCTTTCGAGACCCATGAGGTCCTGAACCAGCCGCCCGCGCTGGAAGATGTCGATCTCTTCGCCACCGACCGCGCGCTGGCCAACGCGGTGAAGGCCATGGGAGCGGGCGACGCCGCCGGCCGCCTGTCCGCCTATGGTTCGAGGCTCGGCAAGGCGGAGACGATCGAGCTCGGCCGCACCGTCCATCGATTTCCGCCGCAGTTGAAGACCTTCGACCGGTTCGGCCACCGGCGCGACGAGGTCGAGTTCCACCCGGCCTGGCATGCGATCATGGACATGATCATCGGCGAGGGACTGCACTCGGCGCCCTGGTCAGATCCGGCGCCTCGTGCCCACACGGCGCGCGCCGCCGCCTACATCATGCACGCTCAGGTCGAGCCCGGCAGCCAGTGCCCGACGACCATGACCTATGGCAGCGTTCCGGCGCTCCGGGGTGAGACCGGCATCGCCGCCACGGTCCTGTCGATGGCCCTCACCCGTACCTATGACCGCCGCGACATCTATGTGGGCGAGAAGAACGGCGCGCTCGTGGGCATGGGCATGACGGAAAAGCAGGGCGGATCCGATGTCCGCGCCAACACCACAGTCGCGTCTCCGGCCGGTCCGGACGGCGAGTACGTAATCACCGGGCACAAATGGTTCTTCTCCTGTCCGCAGATCGATGCGCACCTGGTTCTCGCGCAGTCGCCCGGCGGACTGTCCTGTTTCCTCGTGCCTCGCCGGCTGCCCGACGGGTCCCGCAACGCGGTGCGCATCCAGCGGCTCAAGGACAAGGTCGGCAACAAGTCGAATGCTTCCTCGGAGGTCGAATTCCAGAACGCGCATGGCTGGCTGATCGGCGAACAAGGGCGCGGCATTCCGACCATCCTCGAGATGGGCACCTACACCCGCCTCGACTGCGCGCTCGGTTCGGCCGGCCTGCTACGCGGCGCGGTGGCGCAGGCTCTGCACCACGTGTTCCACCGCCGCGCCTTCCAGCGTCACCTGATCGACCAGCCGCTGATGACCAACGTCGTCGCCGATCTCGCGGTCGAATCGGAAGCCGCGACGCTGCTCGCGCTGCGGCTTGCCCGCGCCTTCGACGATGCCGCGCAAGGCGATGCCGAGGCGGCCGCCTTCGTGCGGCTGTGCACGCCCGCGGTGAAATACTGGGTGTGCAAGCGCGCCCCGAACGGCGTCGTGGAGTCCATGGAGGTGCTCGGCGGCAACGGCTATGTCGACGAAGGTCCGCTGGGGATGCTCTACAAGGAGATCCCGCTTAACTCGATCTGGGAAGGGTCGGGCAACGTCATGTGCCTCGACGTGCTGCGCGCCCTGCAGAAGACGCCGGACGCGATGGACGCCTACATGGCCGAGATCGCGCCGGCGCTGAGCGACGACCGCAGGCTCGCCGCGGCAGCGCGCGCGCTCGAAGAGGAATTTACCGACCGCGGGGAGATGGAACACCGCGCGCGACGCCTCGTCGAGCGGATGATGACCGTGCTCCAGGGCGCCGTGCTCGTCAGGCACGCGCCGGCCGCGGTCGCCGACGCGTTCTGCGCAACCCGCCTCGGAGGAGACTGGGGGCACGCCTTCGGAACACTGCCGCGAGGCGTCGACGCGCGGGCCATCGCCGAGCGCGCCCGGCCAGCCTGAACCGCCCCGCGCGCAGACACCATCGTCTGGCGCAGCAAGCAATGCTCGGGAACAAGCGGCCTGCCCGATGCAGGCCGTTCAAACGGGTGTCAGAGTACCACGACTTCCGTACCGACGCTCACGCGGCCGTACAAATCCATCACGTGCTCGTTGATCATCCGGAAGCAGCCGTTCGAGGAATTCGTCCCGATGGTCTGTGGCTGGTTCGTGCCGTGGATGCGGATGTGCGTGTCCTTCTTGCCCTGGTAGAGGTAGATCGCGCGCGCCCCGAGCGGGTTTGCGGGACCTCCCGGCATGCCGTCCTTGTATTGGCCGTACTTCTTCGGTTCGCGCTTCTGCATGTCGAGCGTGGGGATCCAGCGCGGCCATTCCTGCTTGTCGCCGACCTTGGCGGAACCCTTGAACTCCAGTCCCTCGCGGCCGACCGCGATGGCGTAACGGCGGGCGCTCGTCGGCGATTCGACAAGATAGAGGAAGCGCTGACCCGTATCGATGACGATGGTCCCGCGCTTGTAGCCGGAGAAGGCGACGGTCTGGGGAACGAACTCGTCCTTGACTGCGAATTTCCTGCCCTTCTGCGTCTGTTCCAGTACGCCGTCGAGCGCCTCGGTCTGGGGCAGCAACCGGGCCGCCGGGCTGCCGAAGAGGCCGCCGAACAGGCCGGTCTGCTGCTGCACGGTGCTGCGCAGCTCGCCATTGTTCCCACTTGAAACGACTTCGGCGACGGTCGGAACCGGAACGCTCGGCTTCTCCTTCTTCGGGGCAGGCGTCTTCTGACGCTCCACCACGGCTTTGGATTTCTCCTTCGACGCGACCTTCGCCTTTTCGTTCCTGGCCGGCTCCTTCTTCAGGGACAAGGGCGGCGGAGCGAAGCGATCCCGGTCACCTTCGGCACGCGCCGAGCCCAACGCAGCGACCGCGACCGCGGCAGTCAATCCCAATGCAAGCAACACACGCGCAATACGCATCGTCTCGATCCATCCTTCGCTACCGCTCAGACGGTCGAGTAAACATCGATCCGCGAGCCGCGGCATCATAGCGGATGAAGCTCATTTTGCTCAACAAGCATCCACTGTTCCCGGGCGCGGTAGAGCGAACCGAGCAAAAAAGGGTTGCAGCAAAACAACAGTCGAAGAAGGGAGCCGCCCGCGCCATGAAAAAACGGCCGGACAACCGGCCGTTTCATTGCGAGACTGGACGATGGCTACTGGTTGGGAACCTGGGGTCCCGCGGGCGCGGCCGGTTGGGCCGGCGCGGGAGTGTCGCCGCCGCCGAGCTGATCCAGGACACCGCCGCCACCGCCGCCCGTTCCGTTTTCCTGTTGCTGCTGGCCCGCGGGCAGGCGCTCGAGGATGTCGATCGGCTGCTCGCCGTAGCGTGCGATGAGCGTCAGTCCGAGCGACGTCACGAAGAAGGCCGCTGCGAGAATGGCGGTCGCCCGCGTCAGCGCATTCGCGGCGCCTCGCGCGGTCATGAAGCCGGACCCGCCGCCGATGCCCAGGCCTCCGCCCTCCGAACGCTGCAGAAGGACGACCCCCACGAGGGCGAGGACGATCATCAGGTGGACGACAACGAGTACGGTTTCCATATTTCCAATCCGCGGAAATTTTCCGGCGAGTTCTGAGCCTTGGGAGAAGACGCGGCTCAATACACGCCTTTTGCGTCGTTTCCAAGTCTGAGTGCCCCAGGGCACGGATGCGGCGGGATGTGGGTGTCCCGCGCCCTCATGTCAAACGAATTCGGGCCGCTACAGAGACCTGTAGGCCTCCGCGATTCCGAGAAAGTCCGCGGCTTTCAGGCTGGCGCCTCCGACGAGCGCGCCGTCGACGTTGTCGACCGACATCAGTTCGACCGCATTGGAGGGCTTCACCGAGCCGCCGTACAGGATGCGGGTTTTCGCCGCTTCGGCGTTCATCTTCTTTGCCAGTTCCCCGCGAATGTGCGCGTGCGCCTGCGCCACGTCCTGGGCCGTCGGGGTCAGGCCCGTACCGATGGCCCAGACGGGCTCGTAGGCAATGACGGTGTTCTTGGACGTGGCGCCGGGCGGCACCGAGCCGGCGATCTGGCGGGAGAGGACGTCGAGCGTTCTCCCTGCATCGCGCTCGCCCCGGGTCTCTCCCACGCAGATGATGGCGGTCAGGCCTCCGAGCCACGCTGCTTCGGCCTTGATCAGGACCTGCGCGTCTGTCTCCCCGTGGTCCGCCCGCCGCTCGGAATGGCCGACGATGACGTGGCTCGCACCGGCATCCTTGAGCATCTCCGCCGATATGTCGCCGGTATGGGCACCGCTCGGCCGCGCATGGCAATCCTGGCCGCCGCAACGCACGGGGGTCGAGGACAGGATCTCGTGGGCCCGCCAGAGAAGCGTGGCCGGCACGCACAGCAAGGCATCGGTCTCGGCATCGAGCCCGCTCATGAAGCCATGGCCGATCGACCGTATCTCGGGGAGCGAAACGCTGGTGCCGTTCATTTTCCAGTTGCCCGCGACGAGCGGCCGGATGCCCTTGGTCATGATTGAAATCCCGATAGGAAACGCGAAGATGCGCGGGTTTCCTACCAAATCGGCACCATAAAGCAATCGACACCCGCCTCGAAGGAGTCTATTTGCTCACCTGAATGCGCGGCCTTCTCGCGCGCCAACGTCACGAATTCGGAACACAAATGCTCGACTCACTACGCGCGGCGGCCGGAACCTGGGTGGCGAAGCTCCTGCTTCTGCTTCTGGTCCTCAGCTTCGCCGTCTGGGGGATATCCGGCCAGCTGGCGGGAACCGCCGGCGGCGACGTCGTCACGGCCGGCGACACCACGGTGTCCGCGCTCGACTACCGGCTGGCCTACGACCGGCAGCTTTCGGCTATTTCCCAGCAGTTTGGCGGCCGCATCACGCGGGAGCAGGCGGTGGCGTTCGGCCTCGACAACCAGGTCCTCGGTCAGGTCATCGCCGGTGCCGTACTGGACGAGCAGGCGCGCGACATGCATCTCGGGGTTTCGAAGGACCGGCTTGCCTTGCTGACCGCCGAGGATCCTGCGTTCCAAGGGCCGAATGGAGGCTTCGACCGCCGGCAGTTCGAGTTCGTCCTTCGGCAGATCGGCATGCGGCCGGAAGACTATCTGAAGAACCGGCAGCAGGTCGCCGTGCGTCAGCAGATCGTCGATGCCGTTTCAGATGGTTTGTCGGTGCCCGACACCTTCATGCGCGCCATGGCGCTCTACCAGGGCGAGGACCGGACAGCGGAATACCTCGTCCTGCCCGAAGCGCTCGTGGAACCGGTCGAAGAGCCGTCCGACCAGGTGCTTGCCGCGTACTTCGAGGAGAACAAGGCGCGCTATGCGGCACCGGAATACCGCCGCGTTTCCTACGTCAAGCTCGAGCCATCCGACATCGCCGATCCGTCCTCGATCACCGACGAACAGGTGGCGGAGGACTACAAGAACAACGCGGACCACTATACGACCCCGGAACGACGCAGGATCGAGCAGATCGTGTTCGCGAACCAGGATGCCGCCAAGATCGCCGCCGATCGGATTTCGGGCGGCGCCACGTTCGAACAGATGGTCACCGCGGAAGGAAAGACACTGGAGGACGTGAAGCTCGGCACGATCGAGAAGGCGCGCGTTCCCGACCGGGCGATCGCCGAAGCCGCTTTCGCGCTCCAGAAGAACGAAGTCAGCGGGATCATCGACGGCGCCTTCGGTCCGGCCATCGTCCGGGTGACCGAGATCACGCCGGAAGTGGTGAAGCCGCTCGCGGAGGTGAAGGAGGAGATTCGCCAGGATCTCGCGCTCGCCGAAGCCAACCGTATCCTGCTCGACGTGCACGATCGCTACGAAGATGCACGTGCCGGGGGTTCGACCATGCGGGAGGCGGCCGCGGACCTCGGCCTCGAGGCGGTGACGATCGAAGCGATCGATTCGTCCGGCCGCGGGCCGGACGGAGAGACGCTGTCGCAGATTCCGGAGCTGCCGCAGCTGATCGGCGGCGTGTTCGACACGGAAGTCGGCGTCGAGAACCCCGCGATCAACATCGGATCCAGCGGATTCCTCTTCTACGAAGTCGAAGGCGTCACGCCCAGCCGCGATCGTACCCTCGAGGAAATGAAGCCGAAGGTGCTTGCCGACTGGCTCACGGCCGAGAAGTCGTCGCGGATATCGAAGAAGGCCGAGGAAATCAGGAAGCGGGTCGCCGACGGAGCTTCGCTGGACGACATCGCCGCCGAACTCGGTCTGGAGAAGCAGGTCAAGCGCGGCATCAGGCGCGGCGCCGCGGATGCCGACATCGGCGAAGCCGGCGTTGCCGGCGTGTTCGGTGTTGCCGAGGGCGGCACCGGGACGACTCCGACGCCGGCCGGCGACGGCCAGATCGTCTACAAGGTCACGGAGGTGTTCGAGCCGGCGGGAGCCAGCGCCGAATCGCTGACGCCGCAGACGCGCGAGGCGCTCCAGTCTGGCTGGTCGGACGATCTGCTCGACCAGCTCGTCTCGGAGCTGCGCGGCCGCTACGACGTGCGCGTCAACCAGTCGGCCATCCAGCAGGCCCTGAGCTTTTGACGCGGGATGAGCGACTTCAAGCCATTCATCGCCAAGGTCGCGTCGGGTAGCGCGCTGACGTTCGACGAAGCGCGCGCCGCCTTCGACATCGTCATGTCGGGGGAAGCCACGCCGGCGCAGATCGGCGGCTTTCTCATGGCCATGCGTGTGCGCGGCGAAACCGTCGAGGAGATCTCCGGCGCCGTCGCGACGATGCGCGCCAAGATGCTGCCGGTTGAGGCGCCCGCGGACGCGATCGACATCGTCGGCACCGGCGGCGACGTTTCGGGCTCCTACAACATATCGACCTGCGCGGCCTTCGTGCTGGCCGGCGCCGGGGTCAACGTCGCCAAGCACGGCAACCGGGCCCTGTCGTCCAAGTCCGGCGCCGCCGACACTCTGTCGGCGCTGGGTATTGACCTCGACATCGGTCCGGCCGGTATCGCGGCGTGCATCCGCGAGGCCGGCGTCGGCTTCATGTTTGCGCCGAAGCACCATTCGGCGATGAAGCATGTCGGGCCCGCCCGGGTCGAACTCGGAACCCGTACCATCTTCAACCTGCTCGGCCCGCTGTCGAACCCGGCCGGCGTGAAGCGCCTGCTGGTCGGCGTCTTCGCGCCCGAATGGGTCGAGCCGGTGGCAAACGTGCTGAAGACCCTCGGCGCCGAGGCCGCCTGGGTGGTGCATGGCGACGGTCTCGACGAGGTCACCACGGCGGGCACCACCAGGGTGGCGGCGCTGAAGGACGGGGTCGTGGACGTGTTCACGATCGAACCCGAGGATGCGGGCCTGGCGCGCGCCGCCTTCGCCGATCTCCGTGGCGGCGATGCGGCCCACAACGCGCTGGCGCTACGATCGGTGCTCGGAGGCGAGAAATCCCCCTACCGCGACATCGTCCTGGCGAACGCAGCAGCAGCACTCGTCGTGGCGGGACGAGCCCCCACGCTGCGCGACGGCGTCTCTCTGGCAGCGGAATCGATCGACAGCGGCAAGGCCGAGAAGGCCCTCGAACGGCTGGTTGCCGTCTCGAACCGCGAGGCCGGCGAATGACCGACATCCTGCGCAGGATCGAGGCCTACAAGCGCGACGAGATCGCCGCGGCGAAGGCGCTCGTCCCGCTTGCCGACATGCGGGCGCGCGCGCTGGACGCCTCCCCTCCCCGCGACTTCGCCGACGCGATCCGCGCAAGGATCGATGCAGGCGCCTTCGCACTGATCGCTGAGATCAAGAAGGCAAGCCCGTCCAAAGGGCTGATCCGGCCCGACTTCGACCCGCCCGCACTCGCCCGGGCCTATGAATATGGCGGTGCCGCCTGCCTGTCAGTGCTGACCGACACGCCTTCGTTCCAGGGCGCGCCCGAATTCTTGACAGCCGCGCGTTCGGAGACGTCGCTGCCGGCGCTGCGCAAGGATTTCATGTTCGAACCCTACCAGGTCTACGAGGCCCGAAGCTGGGGTGCCGATGCAATCCTGATCATCATGGCGAGCGTCTCGGACGGCGAGGCGCAAGCGCTGGAGGAAGCCGCCCGCTCGCTCGGGATGGCGGTACTCGTGGAGGTACACGACGAACCGGAAATGGAACGCGCGCTTCGGCTTTCCTCGCCGCTGATCGGCATCAACAACCGCAATCTGCGGACCTTCGAGGTCGATCTCGCGACATCCGAGCGTCTGGCCGCGATGGTTCCCGGCGACCGCATCCTCGTTGGCGAAAGCGGCATCTCCACGAACGGCGACTGCCGGCGGCTCGCCGCGCACGGCATCAAGACGTTCCTCGTCGGCGAAAGCCTGATGCGCCGGGAAGACGTCACGGCGGCCACGAAGGCGCTGCTCGGGCTCGGCACGTCGGACGTGCGGAAGTCGGCCTGAGGTCCTCATGCCCGGGAAGGCCGCCCTCACCCACATCGGCGCTTCCGGTGAAGCGCACATGGTCGACGTGGGCGCGAAGGCCGAAACCGCGCGCGTGGCGGTCGCCGAGGGCAGCGTCGCGATGGCGCCCGCCACCTTGCGCATGATCCTCGACGGCAATGCCAAAAAGGGAGACGTGCTCGGCACGGCGCGGATCGCCGGGATTATGGCGGCCAAGAAGACGCACGAACTGATTCCGCTCTGCCATCCGCTCATGCTGAACAAGGTGTCGGTCGAGATCGACCCGGACGAGAGCCTGCCCGGGCTGCGCGTCAGGGCCACCGCGTCGGTGACCGGCAAGACCGGCGTGGAGATGGAGGCGCTCACCGCCGTCTCGGTTGCATGCCTCACCATCTACGACATGGCCAAGGCGGTCGACCGCGGCATGATCATCTCGGGCATCCGCCTGCTGGAGAAGTCGGGCGGCAAATCGGGCGACTGGCACGTCGATGCAGGCTAAGGCAACGGCACTCATCCCCGTCGACGAGGCGCTGCGCCTGCTTCTCGACGGCGTCAGGCCGCTGGACGCCGAACGCCTGCCGATCGCGGAATGCGGCGACCGCATTCTCGCCACGGACATACGTTCCCTGCGCACCCAGCCGCCGTTCGACGCCTCCGCCATGGACGGCTACGCGGTACGCTCGGCCGACGTCGCCCGGCTGCCGGCCAGGCTGCGGGTGATCGGGTCTGCGCCGGCGGGACGACCGTTTTCCGGCGCCGTCGGCCCGGGTGAGGCGGTCCGTATCTTCACCGGCGCGCCGATGCCCGAAGGCAGCGACTGCGTCCTGATCCAAGAAGACGCCGCCTCGGTCGCAGACGACATGATAGAGGCGAAGGAGACCGTCGCCGCCAGCCGCCACGTGCGCGCCCGTGGCCTCGATTTTTCAGAAGGCCAGCCGCTCCTGGATCGGGGACGCCGGCTCGACCCGCCGGCCCTGTCGCTCGCCGCCTCGGCCAATCATGCCGCACTCGACGTTGTGAGGAAGCCGCTCGTGGCGATCATCGCGACCGGCGATGAACTGCTGCCACCCGGCAGCGTCGTGGGACCCGGCCAGATCATTGCTTCGAACGGGCTCGGCGTGGCGGAGATCGTCCGGTCGGCGGGGGCTCGGGTCCTCGACTGTGGGATCGTGGCGGACGACCGCGACGCGATCTCGGCCACGCTCGACCGGGCGCTCGAAGCGGGCGCGGACCTCATCGTGACCATCGGCGGCGCGTCGGTCGGGGTCCACGACCTCGTGCGCGAGGTGCTGACGGCACGCGGCGGCGAGCTCGACTTCTGGAAGATCGCCATGCGGCCGGGCAAGCCGCTCATGGCGGGAACGCTCGGCGGCCGCAAGATCGTCGGCCTGCCCGGCAATCCGGTCGCGAGCCTCGTCTGCTCCTACGTCTTCCTGAAGCCGCTGGTCGCGTGCATGGCGGGCCGGCTGCACGAGGCCGACTTGCGGCAGGGCATCCTTGGTGCGCCCGTCCCCGCGAACGACCAGCGACAGGACTATCTGCGCGCCGCAATCCGCCGGGAAGCGGATGGGATTGTCGCAACGCCTTCAGCGATCCAGGATTCCTCCATGTTGCGCGTGATGGCGGATTCCGCCGCTCTGATCGTGCGCGCGCCCTTCGCGCCGCCCGCCGACGCCGGAGAGGAATGCCAGCTCCTGATGCTGTCGTGAACGAACGGTAAACAGATTCACTCAAATTTAAACTGTTGCGGAACAAGACTGGAACAGATAGGTTTGTTCCGGTTTTGTTTTTTAGCCGTCCGATTCCCCGAGGGGTGCAAAGATGCTGACGCGCAAGCAACACGAACTCCTGCTCTTCATCCACGAGCGGCTGAAGGAGTCGGGAATTCCCCCCTCCTTCGACGAGATGAAGGAGGCGCTCGACCTGGCGTCGAAATCGGGCATCCATCGCCTGATAACGGCTCTTGAAGAGCGCGGCTTCATCCGGCGGCTGCCGAACCGGGCTCGCGCGCTGGAGGTGATCCGGCTGCCCGAGTCCATCGCGCCTGGGCTTGGCGGACCGCGCAAGTTTTCCCCGAGCGTCATCGAAGGCAGCCTTTCGAGAAAGCCTGAACCGGCCCCCGCGCGCCGGGCGAGCAACGACGACACGGCGGCGATTTCCATTCCCGTCATGGGCAGGATCGCAGCCGGCGTTCCCATCGACGCAATCCAGCACCAGACGCATTCCGTCGCGGTTCCGCCGGACATGCTCTCCGGCGGCGAACATTTCGCACTCGAGGTCAGGGGCGATTCCATGATCGAGGCGGGCATTCTCGACGGCGATACGGTGGTGATCCGCAGCACCTCGACCGCCAGTCCGGGCGAGATCGTCGTGGCGCTCGTGGACGACGAGGAGGCCACATTGAAGCGTTTCCGCCGCAAGGGCGCCTCGATCGCGCTCGAAGCGGCCAATCCCGCCTACGAAACCCGCATCTTCGGGCCGGATCGGGTGAAGGTCCAGGGCCGTCTGGTCGGGCTGATCCGGCGGTATTGAAGCCGGGCCAGTCCTCCGTCCCCTCGGTTCGACGGAGATTCGCGTTGGGCGACCGCTACGGCTCCCGCTTGTAAGGCGGCATTCCGCGGGCCTCCCGCGAATACCGCCGATGATCATGCCAGGGCCGGTACGGCTCCCGTACGGCGAACCGGATCTCGGCGCGAGGTTCCTCCCCTTCCTCCGCCAAGCGGATCTCGGCACTGCCACGCCGCGCGAGGTCGCGTTTGATGACGACGAGCACCTTTGCCGAGGCGCACGGGTTCGCTGCCGTCGCATCGTCGATCACCAGGACGTCGACGAAACCGCAGAGCGAGCCCGCGTTCCCTCCGGCGGGCACGAACGCCACCATCGCTCCGCCGCCGTGTCGCGCGATGCAACCCGTGTCGTTGCAGACGAAGACCTCCGAAGCGCGTTGTGCCGTTGTGACCGCCGTAAGCGATTCGGAGGTGGAAACCGGTGTCGCAACCTTGTGTGTCATTGCCGCGTCCATCCAGATACCGGTGACGAAACGGTTCGGGCGCTCCTTGCTGACGGCAAGTTCCCCGGCCCGCGTGCGCATCGCGATCAAGTTTCCATCCTCCGAGAGCAGGACGTCCGGGAGATCGCGCGCCGCGATGAGCGCAATTCCCACGATCAAAAACGGCAAGGCGGCGAGGCGCAGCCATGTCGACAGGACGGTCACGAGCACAAGCGCGATGGTCATCGAAAGCACGGCCGACAGCGGGATCGCGCCGACCGCGTCGAACGGCGTGCGTTGGGCAAGCCATTGGGCGATCGAGACCATGACCCCGATCCCCCACCCCATGACATCGAGCGCGAAGCCTTCGAGGCCCAACGGCATCAGGATGCCGGCAAGAACCGCCGAAGGCATGATCACGAAGGACACGACCGGCATGGCGCCGAGATTGGCGAGGAGACCGAGCGGTGCCATGCGGTGGAAATGCCAGACGCCATAGAGCGCAGTCGCGGTTCCCGCTACAAGGGAGGTCACCGCGATGCCGGCGCAGTAGAGCAGGAAGAGCCGCAAGCCGTTGCCGACCGTCGAGCCTCGCGCAGGTTGCCCTCCCGTGAAACGGTCCGATCGACGCTCGGACCACCAGGCGTAGGCCGCGATCAGCGCCGCCGTGGCGGCGAACGACATCTGGAAGCTCGGCCCGACGACCTCGTGCGGGGCGATCGCGATGACGATGAGCGCCGAGATCGCGAGATTGCGCATCGTGATCGCCGACCGGTCGAACAGCAGCGCTACCAGCATCACGGCGATCATGATGAAGCTGCGCTGTGCCGCGACCGCCGCGCCCGAAATCAACAGGTAGTAGCCCGCCGCCAGTAACGCGACGGCGGCCGCGTACTTCTTCACGGGCAGGCGCGAGGCGAACCCGGGAAACAGCGCGAAGACGAAGCGCAGCGCGAACATGACCGTGCCGGCGACGAGCGCCATATGCAGTCCCGAAATTGACAGGACGTGCGCGAGGCCGGTCTTTCGTAGCGCCTCGTTGATCTCCTCCGGAATACCCGCGCGCGTTCCGGCGATGAGCGCCGCCGCGATCTGGCCTTCGGGTCCGTCGATCCGGCCGGTGATCCGGCCCGCGATCGCCTGGCGCATGTCGGCGATCCGGGCGGAAAGGACCGCGCGCCAGTCCGGCGCTTCGTCGAGGCTCACCGATTCTGGATCGGAAAGAAAGAACCCGGTGGCGCCGATGCCGTCCATGTAGCTCTCGAAGGCGAAGTCGTAGCCGAACGGCCGGGCCGGCCCCGAGGGAGGGAAGAGCCGAGCGTAGCCGGCAACGCGGTCCCCCGCGCGGATTTCGGCAGGCAGGGACCGTGCCGAAAGCCGGACCCGCTCCGGCGCGTATCGAAGCACCGGCCGGTCGGTCGACCGAAGGTCGATCGTGAGCCGGACCCGGCCGCTTGCCTGACGTTCGAGCGCCACCACCCGGCCGGTCACGAACGTCGGGATCTCGGAGCCGAGCATTCTGGTCCCGGCACGCCAGGTCTCGAGCTTTCCGGCGAGCATGCCCAGCATGGACACGATGAGGATCGTCGACAGAAGCCGCCACACACCGGCCCGCGGGAGAAAGGCGCGCGCGAGCAAGCAAGATGCCAGGCCAGCGGCCACAAATGTGAACGGCGGTTCCAGGGGCAGTGCCCAATACAGCGCCGCACCCGAGCACAGAATCACCGGAAGAAACAGGAAAGCCGTTCCGCGGTCGCGCTCTGCGGCGACGGCGTCCGCCAGCGCCGCTCCCAGGGAATTGGCGATGGCATCCATCCGCGCGGCCGGCCGATACGCGACGCCTCCTGCGTTCTTATGCTCACGGTCCGCGCCTGCCGTCACGAGCACGCCCGGGACGGGCAGCATCCCCCTTTCCTCCGGATCCGGTTCGTCGACCGTCGCCATCGCGACCCCGTCCCTGCCGTCGAAAGGTGGCCCCCGAAGGTCCCGACATGTCCGACGGCTTGCACCCCGATGATCCTATGCTACATGAACGCCACCCGAAATCACCCGCGCAGTGGCACCAAGGCGCCCAGCACGCAAAGCTCCCGGAAACCGATGTCCGCACCCGTCGTCACGCGCTTCGCGCCGTCCCCCACCGGTTACCTTCACATCGGCGGCGCGCGGACCGCGCTCTTCAACTGGCTTTTCGCCCGGCACACGGGCGGCAGGATGCTGCTGCGGATCGAGGATACCGATCGCGAGCGCTCGACGGAAGCGGCGACCGCGGCGATCCTCGACGGCCTTTCCTGGCTCGGCCTCACCTGGGACGGCGAACCCGTCTCGCAGTTCGCCCGCGCCGACCGCCACCGCGAGATCGGGGAAGAACTCGTCAGGCGCGGCAAGGCCTATCGCTGCTACGCATCCCAGGCCGAACTGGAGGAGATGCGCGAAAGGGCGCGGGCGGAAGGCCGCCCACCCCGCTACGATGGCCGCTGGCGCGACCGCGATCCGTCCGAGGCGCCAGCCGGCGTGAAGCCGGTCATTCGCATCAAGGCGCCCCGCGAGGGCGAGACGATCGTGCACGACAAGGTTCAGGGAGAGGTCCGCTTCCCCAACAAGGACCTCGACGATTTCATCATCCTGCGCTCGGACGGCAACCCGACCTACATGCACGCCGTCGTAGTCGACGATCACGACATGGGCATCACCCACATCATCCGCGGCGACGACCACCTGACGAACGCGGCGCGTCAGACGATCATCTACCAGGCCATGGACTGGGACGTGCCGGTGATGGCGCACATCCCGCTCATCCACGGAGCGGACGGCGCCAAGCTGTCGAAGCGGCACGGCGCGCTCGGGGTCGAGGCCTACCGCGCCATGGGATATCTCCCGGAGGCGCTGCGCAACTATCTCGCCCGGCTCGGATGGAGCCACGGCGACGATGAAGTGATGTCCACGGACGAGATGATCGGCTGGTTCGAGATCGAGGACGTGAACAAGGGCGCGGCACGATTCGATTTCCAGAAGCTGGAAGCGCTGAACGGCATGCACATGCGCCGGATTCCGGATGCCGAACTCCTCGACATCCTCGTCGCGACCCTGCCCTACATCGAAGGCGGGAAGGCTATCGCCGGCAAGCTCGACGATGGGCGTAGGCGCATGCTGCTCGAAGCCATGCCGGGCTTGAAGGAGCGCGCGAAGACGCTGGTGGAACTGGCCGACAGCGCCGGATATCTGTTCGTCGAGAGGCCGTTGGAACTGGACGAAAAGGCCGAAAAACTCGTCGGGGAGCCGCCGCGTGAAGTCCTCGCGGGTGCGAAGGCGGCCCTGGAAGCCATCACGGGCGACTGGAACGCAGCGACAACGGAATCGGCGATCCGCGCCTACGTGGCCGAAACCGGGCTTAAGCTCGGCGCGGTGGCGCAGCCGCTGCGTGCCGCTCTCACCGGCCGTTCGACTTCACCCGGCGTGTTTGACGTTCTCTCTGTGCTCGGCCGCGAGGAGAGCCTCGGCCGCATCGCCGACCTGTTGTGACCGTATCGACCGAAACGGGAGCGGCGGGCAGTTCATTTGGACAATGTGGCTTTTCGCGCTGCAACATTAGGCGCGTCCGCAACTTGGCATCCGCGGTGAAATGGGCTAGCTAGATCACCATTCCAGACCGCGATTTTTCATCGCGGAACTCTTTCCACATAGCCGATTGACGATAAGGAGTCCGCGATGACCGATTCAACCGCAAAGCTCGATTTCGGCGGTAAGGAAATCGAACTCAACGTCCGCCAGGGCTCGATCGGACCGGAAGTCATCGACATCGGGAAACTCTACGCTCAGACCGGCGCCTTCACCTACGATCCGGGCTTCACGTCCACCGCGAGCTGCGAATCCGAGATCACGTTCATCGACGGCGACGAGGGCGTGCTGCTCCACCGCGGCTATCCCATCGAGCAGCTTGCCGAGCACGGCGACTTCCTCGAGGTGTGCTATCTGCTGCTCTACGGCGAACTGCCGACGAAGACGCAGAAGGAGGACTTCGATTACCGCGTCACCCGGCACACCATGGTGCACGAGCAGATGTCGCGGTTCTTCACCGGCTTCCGCCGCGACGCCCATCCGATGGCGGTGATGTGCGGAGTGGTGGGCGCGCTGTCGGCCTTCTATCACGACTCGACCGACATCTCGGATCCCTATCAGCGCATGGTCGCCTCGATGCGGCTGATCGCCAAGACGCCGACGATCGCCGCGATGGCCTACAAGTACCATATCGGTCAGCCCTTCGTTTACCCGAAGAACGATCTCGATTACGCGGCGAACTTCCTCAACATGTGCTTCGCCGTGCCGTGCGAGGACTACAAGGTGAACCCGGTTCTGGCGCGCGCGATGGACCGAATCTTCATCCTGCACGCCGATCACGAGCAGAACGCGTCGACCTCGACCGTCCGCCTCGCCGGCTCCTCGGGCGCCAATCCGTTCGCCTGCATCGCGGCCGGCATCGCCTGCCTCTGGGGTCCCGCCCATGGCGGTGCGAACGAAGCGGCGCTGAACATGCTGGCCGAGATTGGCAGCGTCGACCGCATCCCCGAATTCATCGATCGCGCCAAGGACAAGAACGATCCGTTCCGTCTCATGGGCTTCGGGCATCGCGTCTACAAGAACTATGATCCGCGCGCCAAGATCATGCAGAAGACCACCCACGAGGTGCTCGGCGAGCTCGGCATCAAGGACGATCCGCTGCTCGACGTCGCGATGGAACTGGAGAAGATCGCGCTCACGGATGAATACTTCATCGAGAAGAAGCTCTACCCGAACATCGACTTCTACTCCGGCATCACGCTCAAGGCGCTCGGCTTCCCCACCACCATGTTCACCGTCCTGTTCGCGGTCGCCCGCACCGTCGGCTGGGTGGCGCAGTGGAAGGAGATGATCGAGGATCCGCACCAGAAGATCGGCCGGCCGCGCCAGCTCTACACCGGCGCGCCGCAGCGCGATTACGTGGCGATCGCCAAGCGCTGATTTCCCAAAACGAAGCCCTCGCTTCTTGAACGGCGCCCCCAGGGCGCCGTTTTCCGTTGATGCGGTCGCTTGGGTTCGGGCAATCCTCAGCCGCGATGCGTCCCGATGGTGTCGAGCACGGCGTCGGCTGCGATCTCGCCCGACGGGCGCTGCGTCGCCATCGCGGCGGCGATCACGTCGAAACCGTCCATCTGCGCGGCACGGGTCGGCGTGTCGCCGGCAAGCTGCTCGAGATGCCGCGCGAGCATGCCCGGCCGCACGAAGTGGTCGTAAAACTCCGGTATGACCGGACGATCCGCGATCAGGTTGGGCAGCGACGCGCTCCAGGTGTGGATCATGCCGTAGGCGAGCCGGGCAAGTGCGTCGTTCTTGTAGCAGGCCAGGGTGGGAACCCGGGCGAGCGCCAGCTCCAGCGTCACGGTTCCCGAGGCGGCGAGTGCCGCATCCGCCCGGGCGAACGCCCCGTACTTCGCATCGCTTCCGAGAACGATGTCCGGCTTGATCGGCCAGTCCGCCGTTCGTTCCCGAACCAGGTCGGCGACATGCGCAACCGTCGGGATTACGAGCCGCGGCGTCATGCCGCGCGCGATCAGGATTTCGACGGTCTCCCTGAAGGGATCGAGCAGCTTCGTGACCTCGCCACGCCTGGAGCCGGGCAAAAGGAGCAGTGTCTTTTCCGCCCCCGGGCTTCGCGGGCCGGCGGACCTTTGCCGTTCGGACGCCGCCGAGAGCCCGACATCGTGCGCCAGCCTGTGGCCGACATAGGTCGCGGAAGGTCCCTCCAACCGTTCGAGTTCCGCCACCTCGAAGGGAAGGATGCACAGGACATGATCGACGTATTTTCGCATGCGGACGGCCCGCTGCGGCCGCCAGGCCCACACGCTCGGACAGACGTAGTGGACGATCGGAATGGAGGGATCGGCTGCGCGGACCTTCCTGGCCACGCGCAGGCTGAAGTCGGGCACGTCCACGGTGATGAGGCAGTCCGGATTGCTCGCCACCACGGCCTCGGCGGTCGCCGAGATCCGGCGATGGAGTTGTGGAAGGCGCGCCAGGACTGCCGAGAAACCCATCAGCGAAATCTCGCCGGGATCGAAGATCGTGTCGAGACCGAGCGCCTGAAGATGGCTGCCGCCGACGCCCGAAAGTTCGATGGTCTTGCCGCTCTCCTTCGCCAACGCCGAAACGAGGTCGGCCGCGAGGATATCCCCGGATTCCTCGCCCGCGACGATGGCGATGCGCATGCGGTCCGCCGTCATGACTTGCCGCCAGGGACGCCGGTGACGAAAATGCCAAGCTCGTCTGCGATTTCGACGAGTTCCTTCCGGTGCAACATGATCGCCCTCCCCGCCTCGACGGCGATTCCGGCCAGACCCGCCGCATGCACGCTCCGGACGGTATCGGGACCGATCGCCGGAAGATCGGCGCGAAGCTCCTGGTTCGGCTTGGCGCACTTGACGAGGACCCCGCCAGCCTTGCCGATCCGGCCCGCGGAACGCAGTCGATGCACGCGCTCGATCATCTCCGCGGTCCCTTCCGCGCCCTCCAGCGCCACGACGCGCCCCCTTACCGCGACGGCCGCCTGGCCGATGTCGAGAGCGCCGATCGCCCGCGCGGCCTCCATTGCGGCTGCGATGTTCCGGCGCTCCGCGGTAGACGGCTTCGCTTTCGAGAGCTGTCCTTCCGGTGCAACGAGGTCCGGCAGCAGCTCATGCGCCCCGACGACGTGAAAACCTTCTGCCTCCAGATGGCGCACGATCGTACGAAGGATGCCGTCATCGCCGCGCGCCAGTCCGGCGACCACCCTCGGAAGCATCTTCAGGAGACCGAAATTCCAGCGGATCGATCGTAGCGCTGGCCGCCGCGAAATGCCACCGGCCAGGACGACATGCGTCGCCCCCGCGCGCCGCAGCATCGATATGAGCGTTCCGTAGTCTTCAACCTTGAGCATGCGGTGCTCGTAGCCGAACAGTTCCGGGTCGGTGTCAGGCTGATCTTCGATGATGACGAGGAACGGCGGACGGGCGGGCGGCAGCAGCCCTGCTGCAAGTTCGCCGGGCAGTGCTCCGCCGCCGGCCACGATCGCTACGCGGCCGCCTTGCGCGGCCTGGCCTTGACGCGACGGGTCAGCCGATCGGGTCATCGCCGCTATCTTGGGCTTTCAGATAGGGCGGTACGCAATAGTAGCGCTTGCCGCGATCTGTCATGAAGGAAACGATCTCCATCACCGAAGGGGTGTCCGCAAACTCGACCGCTACCGCTTCGAGGTTCACGGCAACCGGACGTGCCGGATCGAAGATGCGGCGATAGGCTTCCCGCATGCGATAGATCTCCGCCCGGGCCATGCCGGACCGGCGCATGCCGACGAGGTTGAACCCATGAAGCTTCGCCCGGTTCCCCACGACCATGCCGTAGGGGATGACGTCGCCCATGACCGCGGAGCTGCCGCCCAGGAATGCGCGTCTGCCGACCCGGACGAACTGGTGAACGCCCGTCAGCCCTCCTACGATGGCGTGATCCCCGATCTCGCAATGACCGCCCAAGGTTGCGCCGTGGGTCAGTGTCACGTTGTTTCCGACCACGCAGTCATGGGCCACGTGCGAATTGGCGAGGAAGAACCCGTCGTCGCCCACCGTGGTGACGCCGCTGCTCGCATCGGAGCCCACGTGCATCGTGACGTTCTCCCGGATCTTGCAGTTGCGGCCGATTTCCAGCCGCGTGACGCTCCCTTTGTGCTTGGTGTCTTGCGGAGGCCCGCCGAGTGTCGCGTTGGGATAGACCTTCGTCCCGTCGCCGATGCGGGTGGCGTTCATCACCGAAACATGGCTTAACAGTTCCACGTTTCCGCCGATCACCGCGTGCGGGCCGATGTGGCAGAACGGTCCGATCTGCGCGCCTTCCCCGATCTGCGCCCCGTCTTCGACCACCGCGGCGGGGTGAATGAACGTCTCTGCCAAGTGTCAGCCTTCTACCTTGGGGGTCATCATGGCCGTCAACTGCGCTTCAGCGACCTTGTTGCCGTCGACTGTCGCCTCGCAGGCGAAGCGGAAAATTCCTCCCCGCTGCTTTAGCTTCCTGACGTGGATGCGCATCTGGTCACCCGGCTGCACCGGCTTTCGGAATTTCGCCTCGTCGATCGCCATGAAATAGACGAGGCTAGGGCTCGTCGCTGCGCTCTCGCGAATGCAGATCGCGCCGGCAGTCTGCGCCATCGCCTCGACGATGAGCACTCCCGGCATGACCGGATGACCGGGGAAGTGTCCCTGGAAATGCGGCTCGTTGATCGTGACGTTCTTGATACCGACGGCCGAATTGTTTCCTTCGATTTCGACGATCCGGTCGACCAGCAGGAAGGGATAGCGATGCGGCAACAGACGCAGCAGTTCCATGATTGCAACCGACTCGAGCGTCGGGGAAGCTGCGTCACTCATTTTCCGGGTCCCTTGCGTCGCGTGTCGGCGGCGAGTTTCTTTATGACATTCGTCTCGCGAAAGAAATCGGTGGCAAGTTTGGCGGGAAATCCGGCCCATTTCTGTCCGGCCGGTATGTCGTGCATGACGCCGCTGCCGGCCGCTATCTGCACGCGGTCGCCAACGCTGACATGGTCGGCGATGCCCACGCGCCCGCCGAGCATGACGAAGTCGCCGAGCGTGACCGAGCCGGAGATCCCGACATGCGCTGCGATCGCGCAGTGCCTGCCGATCCGCACATTGTGTCCGACCTGTACCTGATTGTCGATCTTGGTCCCTTCCCCGATCACCGTGTCACCCAGCCCTCCGCGGTCGATCGTCGTGTTGGCTCCGATCTCGGCGTCGTCCTGGATGATGACCCGGCCGATCTGCGGAACCTTTTCGAGACCCGACGGGCCGGGAATGAAGCGAAAGCCGTCCTGGCCGATACGGGCACCGGGATGAACCACGACGCGATCGCCGATCAACGACGCGAGGATGCTGGCATTGGACCCGATCCGCGTCTGCCGCCCGATCCGGCAATCCGGACCGACCACCGCGCCCGGACCGACCACCGCGCCGCGCCCGATTTCTGCCCTCGCCCCCACGACCGCGCCAAACTCGACGATCGCACCATCCTCGATCAGTGCGTCCTCGGCGATGCAGGCATGTTCGGAGACGCCGGTCTGGGCGGAGACGGCGGCGGGAAACGTGGCGGCTGGAAACAGCGCCCGGCCGATGCGGGCGAATGCAAGCGCGGGAAACTTGGTGGTTATGACCGCGACACCGGGTGGCGCGAGAGAGGCAAGTTCGGGCTGGCAGAGTACCGCCGCTGCCGACAGACCCGCCATCAGCGGAGCATTGCGCCTTCCATCGACGAAGACCAGCTTTCCGCCGCCGCCCTCCCCGGCCACCGCCAGACCTTCGATGAGCACGGATGCCGCCGACGGGTCCAGCAGGATCCCCTCGATCATGCGAGCGGCTTCGCCCACCGAGATCGCTCGCACAGGCGAGAAGAAGACGGGCTCAGCCATTCCGAATCCGGATCCTCGGACCCGCCTGCGGGCTGGGAGGCCCGCAAGGCAGAGTCAAAGCTAGAAGCGCGTCGAAACGCCGAAATTGAAGTGCTGAACCTGGTCGGTTGGTTCTTTCACGACCGGAACGGCGTAGTCGAACCGGATCGGCCCGAATGGCGACTGCCACAACAGGCTCGCACCGACCGAGGCGCGCCACTCCATGTCTGTCCCCAGGGGCGCCAGATCGTTCCCGAACAGCGTCGCCGCGTCCGCGAAGACCGCGCCCTTGATGCCGAGGCTCTCCGGAACTGCAGGAAGGGGAAACTGCGCTTCGGCACTCGCGTTGATGTAGGTCTCGCCGCCCAGATGGTCGGTTCCGTTCGTGGCCACCGGTCCGATGCCGCTCGATTCGAATCCCCGGATCATGCGCGTGTCGTTCTGGAAGTAGTCGAACAGGCGCAGCGGGCCGCCGGTCTGGACGACGTGTCCCGCGCCAATCGAAACGAGGCCGACGACGTCCTGCTCTTCCAGAAGCGTGTGATAGTAGGACCCGCGTCCCGTCAGCTTGACGAATTCAGCGTCTCCGCCGAGACCTGCATATTCCACGCTGAAAGTCGAATAGAGGCCATCCCGCGGATTCTTCGGGTCGTCGAGCGTATTGTAGAGCAAGGTCCAGCTGACCGAGGACTTGACCCAAGGGCTCTGCACTATGGCATCGAGAATCTGCGGCGCGATGTTGCAGGGGTTCTCGATCACCACCGTCGTCGGATCGTCGACGCACTTATCGTCCAGTTCGTACTCCTCGCGCGAATAGTTGTACGCGATCTGCGAGGTGAGCGAATCGGTGATCGGAAGCCCTAGGCGGATCGTCGCGCCGGTCGTGTCAGAGGAATAGCGGTCGTTATACGCACGCGTCTGCCGATAGACGTCGAAGCCCGCCGCGATGCGCCTGCCGAGGAAGTAAGGCTCCGTGAAGGACAGGCTGTAGTCGCGCGAATTCTTGCCACCGCCGGCCGACACCTTGATGTACTGGCCACGACCGAGGAAATTGCGCTCCGACACGGAACCCTCGATGCTCACCCCGCCGGTGCCGGTTGCCTCGCTCTTGGTCGAGTAACCCGCGCCGACCGAAAACTCGCCGGTCGGCTTCTCGACCACGTCGATGATCAGGTAAACCTGATCCGGTTGCGAGCCGGGCACGGTCGATATGTTCACGGTCTGGAAATAGTCCAGCCGGTCCAGGCGGCGCTTCGCCCGCTGGATCATGACCTGGTTGAATGCGTCGCCTTCGCTGACGTCGAACTCTCGCCGGATCACGTAGTCGCGCGTGCGGTCATTGCCGCGGATCTCGATGCGTTCGATGTAGGTTCGCGGACCCTGGTCGATGGAATAGGCGACGTCGATCGTACGGCTCTCGAAATTCCGGTTGCCGCGCGGTGTCACCTGCGCGAACGCGTAACCGCGCCCGACCACTTCCTCGGTGAGGGCGATGATCGTGTCCTCGACGTTGTCGGCGCTGTAGACGCTGCCGCTGCGCGTGTCGATCTGCGGATTCAGCGACTGGGCATCCACGCCTTCGAGCGTGCTTTCGATCGAAATGTCGCCGAAGGTGTAGCGTTCGCCTTCCTCCACAGTGAACGTGACGGAGTACTGGTTCTGCGCTTCGTCCAGCTCGGCCGACGACGATATGACGCGGAAATCCGCGTAGCCACGGTTGTAGTAGAAGCGCCGTAGCGCTTCCTCGTCGGCGCGCAGACGGTCTTCGCTGTAGACGTCGTTTCGGAACAGGAAGGACAGGATGTTCGACTGCTTGGTCGAAATCACGTCCCGCAGCCGCCCGTCGCTGAAGGCGTTGTTGCCGACGAAGGTCACGCCGGTGATCTTGGTGCGCCCGCCTTCGATGATTTCGAAAACGACGTTCACCCGGTTCTCGCCGAGATCCATGATGCGCCCGCTGACGGTCGCGTCCTCGCGCCCGACGCGGCTGTAGGCCTGACGCACCGCCTCGATGTCGGCGTCGAGCGCTGCCTGCGAGTAGGTGCTGCGCGGCTTCAGCTGGACCGCGCTGGCCAGGTCGGCGTCCTTGACCTTCTTGTTGCCCTGGAAGATGACGGCGTTGACGATCGCGTACTCGTCCACTTCGACCACCAGCGTGGAACCGACCTGGTTGATGCGGACGTCCGAGAACAAGCCGGTTCCGAAGAGCGTCTTGACGGCCTCGTTGATGTCGGCCGGGTCGAAACTCTTGCCCGGCTCGATGCCGACATACTCGCGGATGGTGGCGGTATCGACGCGGCGGTTGCCGCGGACTTCGATGCTGCGGACGACGGCGGCCTCGGCTGAAGCGACGGTCGCGAACTGAACAGCAAACGAACCGGAAGCGACCAAGCCGGCTGAAAGGGCGAGTGCCGATACGGCGCTCACAAATTTACTACCTGCCTTCATCGGGCTTTATTACCTTGTTCTCGTAGTCCCCACGGCGAGAAACCGGAGTGTCGGTCGTGACCGACTCCCGTATGACCCGGATTTCCTATACACGCAAGGCTTCTGGTTAATATGCGTTTACTAATCCCGCGGGCGTGTCGTTCCCGCCACGCATTCTCCCTTCATGGTAAATGTCTCGTCAATCCAACCACCTAGCGCCGGGGCCCGATCCTGCTCAACAGCCGAAGATGTCGTTCCAGAACACGAAGGCCATGAATGCGAGAACGAGGAAGAGGCCCGTCCGGTAGAACGCGTCCATGACCCGTTCCGAGACCGGCTTCCTGCGTACCGCCTCGATGGCATAGAATACCAGATGGCCGCCGTCCAGCGGCGGGATGGGAAGAAGGTTGAGCACTCCTATGCCGACCGAAAGCAGCGCGACCAGCTGAACCAGCCACTCGAAACCCATCGAAGCCGCTCTGCCCGCCATGTCGGCGATCTTCACCGGGCCGCCGAGTTGGCAGCGGTCTTCACGCCCCGCGACAAACCGCCGCAAAAATTGTCCGGTCCGCACGATGATGTGCCCGGTTTCCGCTACGGCCTCCCCCAATGCCTGCATCGGTCCGTACTCGATCACCCGGGGTTGGCCGACTTCCTGGTTGTTGACGACTCCGATGATGCCGATCTTCACCACGTTTCCCATGGCGTCGGTCTGCTCGAGGAGTTCCGGAGTCGCGGTGAGTTCCACCTCGCGACCGTCGCGCAGCATCACGAAGGTGATCGGATCTCCGGCTCTGCCGGTGACGTAGCGCTGCACTTCCCCGAACGTCTCCACGCGATTGCCGTCGACCATCACGAACCGGTCGCCCGGCTGGAAACCGGCCGAAGCCGCCGGACTTCCCTCGCGCACCTCGGCGACCATCGGTTCGGCGACATACCGGCCGTAGATGGAGAACATGACCGCGAAGACCGCGATCGTCAGCAGGAAGTTGAAGAGCGGGCCCGCCAGAACGGTGGCGAAGCGCTTCCATACCGGCTGGAGGTGAAAGGCCCGCGCCCGGTCTTCCTCGCTGAGCTGGTCGATATCGTCCGGATGCGGCTGGCTCGTCGCATTCACGTCGCCCACGAACTTGACGTAGCCGCCGAGAGGTACGGCCGAGAGTTTCCAGCGCGTCCCATGGCTGTCGTTGAAGCCGAGCAACTCCGGTCCGAAGCCGATCGAGAATGCGCTCACGCCGATCCCGCACCAGCGGCCCACCAGATAGTGGCCCATTTCGTGGACGAAGACGACGACGGTCAGGACGAAGAGGAAGGGCACGATCGTGCCCAGGACCAGGCCTTCCGTGCTGAAGATGGAGGTTGCGATCTCACCCAAGCTGCGTATCCGTCCTGTTTTTCTGCGATCCGGCGAATTGAAGTGACGATGCAGGCGCTCGAATGGCGCGGCCCTGATGGAATCAGTTGCCGAAGAGCCCCGCTGCCGGAGTTTCTGCTCCGGAGACAAGCCAGCCGATGACGTACAGCCCAAACGCAGCTGCCACAAGCCCGTCCAGCCTGTCCATGACGCCGCCGTGGCCGGGAATGAAAGAAGACGAATCCTTCATTCCGAAGCGCCGCTTTATCCAGGATTCGAACAGGTCGCCGATCTGCGAGAGGACCGAAAGCACCACGGCGATCGCAACGAACGCCCACCCGGCGCTCGCCCCGGCCACCATGAGGACGGCGATCCCCGCGGCCGTCCCGCAAACGACTCCGCCGACGGCGCCGCTCCAGGTCTTTCCCGGCGAAATGGCCGGCGCCAGTTTCGGACCGCCAATCGCGCGTCCGATGAAGTAGGCGAAGATGTCGGTGCCCCAGACCACGGCGAAGAGGAACAGGATGCCGACCAGCCCGGCTGTGGTATCGCCGCGGACCATCGACATGGAGACGACGGGAAGGACCACATAGAGAATTCCCCAGGCGCCCCAGCGGGACTTGCCGTCGGAACCAGGGATCGCAAGGCCAAGCAGAAACACCGCCAGAAGCGCGGGCAGGACGACACCGACTGGCACGCCGAAGAGAACCAGCAGCAGCGGAATCCCGACCAGGACGAAATAGGCGAGCGAAACCCCGCGCCGGGAAGAGATGCCGGAGATGGTCGTCCACTCGGCGTAGATCGCCAGTCCGGCCAGAACGGCAAGGATACGGAACGGCCAGTCGCCGATCCAGGTCACGCCGAGCGCGACGGCGGCCATGACGAGGGCGGACAGGATGCGAAGTCTCAGATTGCTGGTCATCGCCGCTCCGGACGCCGCGCGAAGGGATTCAAGACGCCACGTCTCGGGCCGAGACCCCTCCGAACCGCCGGTCGCGGCCCTCGAACCAGTGGATCGCCTCCGCCAGGTCCTGCTGACCGAAATCGGGCCAGTAGCAAGGCAGGAAAATCAGCTCCGCATAGGCGGCCTGCCAGAGAAGAAAATTCGACAGCCGCTGGTCGCCGCCGGTGCGGATGATCAGGTCCGGATCGGGCATGCCGGCGGTATCGAGGAAGGCGCCGAAGGTTTCCGGTGTGACCTGCCCCCAGGATATCTCGCCTTCCGACGCCATGCGGGCGATCTTGGCCGCGGCACGCGCGATCTCGTCGCGTGAGCCGTAGCTGAACGCGATGACGAGAGTCATGTCCGTATTGTCCGCGGTCAGCGCCTCGGCTTCCTCGAGCAGGTTGCGAATGTCCGGAGCAAGCCCCCTGCGGTCGCCGATGATGCGCACCCGCACTCCGTTCTGATGCAGTTCGGCCAGGTCGCGGCGGATGAAGAGCTTCAGGAGGCCCATCAGGTCGCTGATCTCGGTCGGCGGGCGGGACCAGTTCTCGGAGGAGAATGCGTAGACGGTCAGCCATTTGACGCCCTGGTCGCCCGTGGCACGCACCACCTTGCGCAACGCTTCGACTCCGGCGCGATGACCGGCGGCGCGAGGCAGTCCGCGCTCGGTCGCCCACCGGCCGTTGCCGTCCATGATGATCCCGATATGGGCAGGCTTGGACATGATCTCTTCCGACTGGCGCGGGCGGAGTTCGCGCTCCTCAGACGTGCATGATCTCGGCTTCCTTCTCCACGAGCGCGGCATCGATGGCGGCGATCGTGTCGTCGGTGAGTTTCTGCACCCTGTCGGAGCGGGAACGCACGTCGTCCTGGCTCAGGTCGCCGTCCTTTTCCGCCTTCTTCAGGCTGTCCATGCCGTCTCGGCGGACATGCCGGACCGCGACGCGGGCCTGTT
Source organism: Aquibium pacificum (assembly GCF_040839445.1). Classification (NCBI taxonomy): domain Bacteria; kingdom Pseudomonadati; phylum Pseudomonadota; class Alphaproteobacteria; order Hyphomicrobiales; family Phyllobacteriaceae; genus Aquibium; species Aquibium pacificum. The sequence continues at coordinate 534,630 of NZ_JBDPGJ010000003.1, forward strand.
CGGCATACTGATGGGCGATCTTTACCAATTCCTTTCGGCGCTGCTCGTTGAGTTCCGGCAACGGAATACGCAGATTCGAGCCATCGACGATCGGGTTGAAGCCGAGATTGGACTCGCGGATGGCACGATCGACCGCGCCGACCATCTGCTTGTCCCACACCGACACGGAGATCATTCGCGGTTCCGGCACCGTGACGTTGGCCACCTGGTTGATCGGCATCTGCGAGCCGTAGGCCGACACCATGATCGGATCCAGGAGATTGCTGGATGCCCGCCCGGTGCGCAGCGATGCGAGATCGGACTTGAAGGCGCTTATCGCGCCGTCCATGCGCCGCTGAAGATCCTTGAAATCATATGACGTACTCATGTCGAGGCTCCATGCTTCGGCCGCGACCCGTAGGGACGCATCATGCATCCGCCACGATCGTGCAGCGGCCTTCTCCCTTCAGAATCGCTCCGAATCCGCCCTTCTCGTGGATCGAATAGACGATTATCGGTATGTTGTTCTCGCGCGCAAGCGCAATGGCCGCCGTATCCATGATCGCCAGCCCCTTTTGCAGCACTTCGAGATGGCTGAGGCGTTGGAAACGCACCGCGGTGGGGTCCTTTTTCGGATCGGCCGAGTAAATCCCGTCCACCTGCGTTCCCTTGAATAGCGCATCCGCGCCGATTTCGGCCGCGCGCAGCGCCGCCGCTGAATCGGTCGTGAAGAAGGGATTGCCGGTACCGCCGGCGAAGATGACGACCTTTCCGTCGTTCATGTACTGGGTCGCCTGCCGTTGCGAGAAGCTTTCGCACAGTTCGGGCATCGCGATCGCGGACAGCACCACCGCATCGACACCGATCTTGATCAGCGACGTGCGCAACGCGAGCGAATTGATGACGGTCGCCAGCATGCCCATGTGATCGCCGGTCACGCGGTCGCCGCCCTTGGAGGCCACCGCGACCCCGCGGAAGATGTTGCCGCCGCCTATTACGACGCCGACTTCCACCCCGAGCGACCGGGCCTCCGCGATGTCGGAAGCGATCCGGTCCACGACGGAGACGTCGATGCCGAACCCCTGTTCACCCATCAGCGCCTCGCCGGAAGCCTTCAGGAGCACACGGCGATACGGGGGTTGGGCGGGCATTCTCACCTCTTCTGGCGCGACGGACGGCGTCTGCGATACACGAAGGGCGCCGCGATGTCACGCAGCGCCCCAGGGACGGCCGGATGAGCCGTGAGTGGTTACTTCTTGACCGCCGCCGCCACTTCCGCGGCGAAGTCCGACGTCTCCTTCTGGACGCCTTCGCCCAGCGCGAAGCGCACGAAGCCCGTCAGCTTTGCGGGAGCGCCGATGTCCTTTTCGGCCGCCTTCAACGCCTGCTCCACCGTCATATCGGGGTTGATGACGAAGGCCTGCTTCAGGAGAACGACTTCCTCGTAGAACTTGCGCAGTCGCCCCTCCACCATCTTCTCGATGATGTTGTCGGGCTTGCCGGATCCGCGCGCCTGCTCGGTGAAGATCGCTTTCTCGCGCTCGACGGCGGCCGGATCGACCTGGTCGGACGTGAGCGCCAGCGGGTTCGTCGCGGCGACGTGCATCGCGACCTGGCGGCCGAAGGCGCGCGCGGCTTCGGCATCGCCGGTGGTCTCGATGCCGACCAGAACGCCAAGCTTGCCGAGGTTCTCCGAGACAGCGTTGTGGACATAGGTCGCAACGGCGCCTGATGCGACGGTCAGCTTGGCCGAACGGCGCAGGCTCATGTTCTCGCCGATCGTGCCGATCGCGTCCTTGATGGTGTCGTTCACGCTCTTTTCGCCGCCCGGATAGGTGGCCGCGCCGACGGCTTCGACGGAGCCGTCGGTCGACAGCGCCATCGTGGCGATATTGCGCACGATGTCCTGGAAGGCGTCGTTTCGCGCCACGAAGTCGGTCTCGGAATTGACCTCGACCGCGACCGCGCTCGATGCGTCCGACGCGACGCCGATCAGACCTTCGGCGGCGGTGCGGCCGGCCTTCTTGTCGGCCTTGGATATGCCCTTGGCGCGCAGCCAGTCGACCGCCGCTTCCATGTCGCCGTTCGTCTCGGTCAGCGCCGTCTTGCAGTCCATCATGCCCGCGCCGGTCATCTCGCGGAGTTCTTTGACCTGGGAAGCGGAAATGCTCATTGCTACCTCTCGTCCATGTCCCGGTCCGGCTGCAGCCCCCCGGGCGCAGCGGAACCGGATGAAATGATTTCACGAATCCGGCGCGGCCCGCCGGCCGCGCCACCCGCTTCGCAGATCATTGCGACGCGGATATTACCTTCGACGAGCCGATCAGGCCTGAGGTTCGAGGGTCGGCTCGACCGGTGCTTCTTCGGAGGCGCCGATGTCCATGCCGATGGCGCCCTGCTGGCGGGCAATGCCGTCGATGGCCGCCTTCGAGATCAGGTCGCAGTAGAGCGAGATCGCGCGCGCGGCATCGTCGTTGCCCGGGATCGGATAGTCGATCTGGTCCGGGTTGCAGTTCGAATCGATGACGGCGACGACCGGAATACCGAGACGCTTGGCCTCCTGGATCGCGATCGCTTCCTTGTTGGTGTCGATCACGAACATCAGGTCCGGCGTGGAGCCCATGTCCTTGATGCCGCCGAGCGCCTTGTTGAGCTTCTCGCGCTCGCGCTCGAGGTTCAGGCGCTCCTTCTTGGTGAAGCCCTGGGCTTCTCCGGCAAGGAGCTCGTCGAGCTTGCGCAAGCGCTGGATCGAGTTCGAGATCGTCTTCCAGTTCGTCAGCATGCCACCCAGCCAGCGGGCGTTCACGAAGTACTGGGCCGAACGCTGCGCCGCATCCGCGACGATTTCCGACGCCTGGCGCTTGGTTCCGACGAAAAGGACGCGGCCGCCGCCGGCCACGGTGTCGGAGACGACCTTGAGCGCCTGGTGCAGCAGCGGCACCGTCTGAGACAGATCGATGATGTGGATGTTGTTGCGCGCGCCGAAGATGTAGGGCGCCATTTTCGGGTTCCAGCGGTGAGTCTGGTGGCCGAAGTGAACACCAGCCTCGAGGAGCTGGCGCATGCTGTAATCAGGCAGTGCCATCGTAGTTACCTTTCCGGTTCAAGCCTCCACGGGCCATAGGCGACCGATTGCTCGGATGCGCCACCGGAGGTGTCTGCCGGATTTCTCCCGGACGGAAACCAAAGCCCGTGTGTGGAATGGCCGCGCAGATAGGTGATTTCGGCGCCGAATGCAAGCGCGCCACGCGATCCATTCGAATCTGCAGCGAAATCAGGCGGCCTTGCGCTGCTTGCCGTTCTTCACGCGCACGCGGCGATACACCGCCACGATCTCCTGCCGGCTCGCGCTGACGGCGCCGAGGCTCAGCGCCCGGCTGCGTTCCAGTCCGGTGATGTCGTAATGCGGCGCCGCCGTCTTCGGCGGACCCTGATAGGAGTGGATCGTCAGGCCGAGCTTAGCCGCGAACCCGTGCAGTTCGTGCACGTCGTCGGCGATGAGGTGGCACCATTTGCGGCCCGCCCAGAACCACATAGGCCTGTCGACATAGACCGCCATCCGGCTACTTCGTGCAGCCCTTCGGCTTGTCGAAGACCGCGAGGTCGACGAGCTTTCCCTTCATGGAGAAATCGCCGTAGTCCATCACGAGATCGCGCGTGATGCCGTTCTCATGCAGCTTGAAGTCGATCCTGTAGTCGGGGACTTCCTCGCCGTCCGCCTCGTCCAGGTCGAAATAGGCGATCGACACCGGCCAGAACTTCTTCTGTTCGATGGCCTTGGCGACGGCAAACTCCTCGTCCTCCTTCGACGTCGTGCTTTCCTTGCCGATGATCACCGTCGTCGTCATGATCTTGTCAGCGTCTTCCGAACCGTCGAACAGGTTGGTCTCGTAGAACGTCTCGCCGGCTTCGGCCTTCCTGATCAGTTCCACCAGATGCTGCGTCGGAAACTGCGTCGCATCGAGCGTAACTTCGCTGTCCTGCGGCTTCTCGATGTCGACGATGGTCGAGCCGTCCGCCTTGTGCGCGCTTCCCCTGATCTCCCGGTCGAGCGACCGGTCGACATAGGACTTAGTCGCGAAATCGAACGACGTTCCACCGGGATCCTCGTAGGTCGTCGTCTGCTGGTCGGTCACGCGCGACGTTTCGCTGGTGTCGATCTGGGTGACGAACCGGAACGTGACGGTGTAGCCCTCGCATTCGGACCCGTTGAATTCGTAGACCATTCGACCGCTGAGGCCGGTAATGCCCGAGCGATCGGTCGCCTCGTCCAGCGCGATGTCATAGACGGCCCGGTGCGGCGTGAGCGTCGGCTGCGCAAGCGCAGGCATCGCGGCCGATCCTGCCAGCACTGCGGTGGTGAACGCGGCGGGGCGCATGATGCGCATGGTGCAACTCCAGTTGGTTCCGGCTCCGGACGTCGGCTCGATTCTTCGTCACGATACTTAAAAAGCCGTGGCGTAGGCGAGGCGAAAATAGCAGATTGTGCGCCAAACCCGCCATCCCTCACACGACCGGAGCCGATGAATGTCCGAAACGGTGGAGACGCGCCTCCAATCCATGGGCATAACCCTGCCCCAAGCCGCGGCCCCCGCGGCGAACTATCTTCCCTGGTGCCGGTCCGGGACCCTGCTGTTCACCGCCGGCCAGCTTCCCCTGAAGGACGGCAAACTCGCCGCCACGGGCCTGCTCGGCCGCGATCTCGACACCGCACAGGGGAAGGAGGCGGCCCGCCTCTGCGCCATCAACATCCTCGCGCAGGCGAAAGCTGCGACCCAGGACCTCGAAAAGATCGCCCGGCTTGTGAAAATCACCGTCTTCGTCGCATCCGCGCCCGGCTTCACCGAGCAGCATCTCGTGGCCAACGGCGCTTCCGACCTGTTTGCCGAGGCACTGGGCGAGCGCGGCAGGCACGCCCGGTCGGCCGTTGGCGTGGCATCGCTGCCCATGAATGCGCCGGTCGAGATCGAGGCGATCATCGAGATCGCCTGAAAACCTGCGAGAGATATCCAGATGACCGGAATTTCCTGGCTGACGAGGCGCCCGATCGCGCATCGCGGCTACCACGACATGAACGTGACGCGGTGGGAGAACACGCTCTCGGCCTTCGCGGCAGCGATCGACAAGGGGTTCGCAATCGAATGCGACGTCCATCTCAGCGCCGACGGCGTTCCTGTCGTCTTCCATGACGACAAGCTCGAACGCCTCGCCGGCACCGACGGGTTCGTCTGGCAGCGTACGGCCGCGGAAATGGCCGCACTGCGCATCGGCGGCACCGCCGACCACGCCCCTTCCCTGTCCGAAATGTTCGAATTCGTCGGCGGACGCGTCCCGCTGGTGATCGAGCTCAAGGGCATCCCCGGCCACGACGACGGCCTCGTCGCCAAGGTCGCCGAACTCTTGCGCAGCTACTCCGGCAACGCCGCCATCATGTCCTTCGACCACTGGCTCGTGCGCCGGTTTCCCACGGAGGCGAGCGGCATCCCCTGCGGGCTCACCGCCTGCGGGACGAAGACGCATGAACTCGAAGCACACTTCTCGATGCTCGGTCATGGGATCGATTTCGTGTCCTACGGCGTCTTCGACCTGCCCAATCCCTTCGTCACCTTCGTGAAGGAGAAACTCTCGCTGCCAGTGATCACCTGGACAGTGCGCAAGCCCCAGGAGGTCACCGACACGTACCGGCATGCCGACCAGATGACCTTCGAGGGCTTCGACCCGGACGCCTGATTGCGGCGGTGCGCATTGTTCGACTTGCATCCCTGTTGCGGCGCAATATGTTGGCTTGGATGCGTGCGAAGGAAGGCGACGACCTGGAATTGGATAAGGGCGAGTTCGTCATCCGCGTCGTGCCGTCCATCGGCGGGTTCACGCGCGAGGAATGGGGCCAGCTTTCCGGCACTTCGCGCACTGGATCGGACACGCCCTACAACCCCTTCGTCTCCTACGACTTCCTGTCGTCGCTGGAGGATTCCGGCTGCGCGGTCCGCGCCACCGGCTGGCAAGGCCAGCACCTTCGCCTGGAGGCGCCGGACGGAAGCCTGCTCGGCGCAGTGCCTTGCTATCTGAAATCGCACAGCCAGGGCGAATACGTCTTCGACCACGGCTGGGCCGACGCCTTCGAGCGCGCCGGCGGTCACTACTATCCCAAGCTCCAGGCATGCGTTCCGTTCACGCCGGCGACGGGTCCGCGCCTTCTCGCGCGCCGAGGAACCGACGAGGCCACGGTCCGCGCGGCGCTCGCGGCCGGTCTCAAAGCGCTGACCGACCAGATCGGCGCGTCTTCGGCGCACGTCACCTTCGCCCGCGAATCGGAAGCTGCAGCGCTCGAGGAAGCCGGCTTCCTGCGCCGCAACGACCAGCAGTTCCACTTCTTCAACGAGGGCTATGGCTCCTATGACGACTTTCTCGCCTCGCTGGCATCGCGAAAGCGCAAGGCGCTGAAGAAGGAACGCCGCACGGCGGTCGAGAACGGCATCGGGATCGAGTGGCTGACCGGCAAGGACCTCACGGAAGCCGTCTGGGATGATTTCTTCCGCTTCTACATGGACACCGGCAGCCGCAAGTGGGGCCGCCCCTATCTCAACCGGCGCTACTATTCGCTGATCGGCGAGCGGATGGCGGACGACATCTTGCTGGTGATGGCCAGGCGCAACGGGCGCTTCATCGCCGGCGCGATCAACTTCATCGGCGGCGACACGCTCTTCGGCCGCAACTGGGGCTGCGTGGAAGACCACCCTTTCCTGCACTTCGAGGTCTGCTACCATCAGGCGATCGACTTCGCGATCGACCGGAAACTGAAGGTGGTCGAGGCCGGCGCCCAGGGAGAACACAAGCTGGCGCGCGGCTACATGCCTGTAAGAACCCACTCCGCCCACTACCTCGCGCACCCCGGCCTGCGCCGCGCGGTGGCGGATTATCTGGTGCGGGAACGCGCGGAAGTCGCCGCGATCGGCGAGTTCCTGGAAGAGCGCGGTCCTTTCCGGAAGGGCTGAGCGTCAGTGGACGACGGACCTGGAGAACAGGTTCACGACCAGCACGCCCGCAAGAATCAGTCCGATGCCTATGATCGCCGCGAGATCGAGCGATTGGCGGAACCAGAACCATCCAATCGCGGTGATGAACAGGATTCCGAAACCCGACCACAGCGCGTAGACGACGCCGACGGGCAACACCCTCAGCGGCAACGAGAGGAAGTAGAAAGCCAGCCCGTAGCCTGCAATCGTGACCAGGGACGGCCAGAGCCGCGTGAAGCCATGCGACTGCTTCAGCGCCGTCGTCGCAAGCACTTCGAAGATGATGGCGACGGCGAGGAAGACATAGTTCATGACCGCACTCCCTAGCGCGCCACGAGGTTGACGGGGTTGATCCTACCGACGAAACATGCGCCCTTCCATGCACACCGCACGAGGGATCGATGAGCCAGCCCTATGACGACCAGAACGTCTTCGCAAAAATCCTGCGCGGCGAGATGCCCTGCTACAAGCTCTACGAAGACGACGAGACGTTCGCGTTCATGGATATCATGCCGCGCGCCGACGGCCATTGCCTGGTGATCCCCAAGAAGCCGTCGCGCAACATCCTGGACGTCGATCCCGACAGCCTGGCGGCCGTCATGCGCACCGTGCAGAAGCTGTCGCGCGCCGTGGTGAAGGCATTTTCGGCCGACGGCATAACCGTCCAGCAGTTCAACGAGCGCGCCGGGGGGCAGGTCGTCTTCCACCTGCACGTTCACGTCCTGCCGCGCCACGACGGCGTATCGCTGCGGCCGCACACGGGTGAGATGGCGGACAAGGCGTCGCTCGAATCGAACGCGGAGAAGATCAGGGCCGCGCTGGCTTGAGCCCGAGCGATCAGAGACCGAGCGCGAAGTAGCCGGCGATGAACACGGCCTCCGCGACCGCGATGCCCACGACGATCCGCTTCCCGAGCATGAGGTAGCCCGCGAAACCGGCGGCCGCCGCCCCGAGCCTCAGCGGAATGGGCGTGTCGGCGAGCGCGCCGCCTGGAAACATCACGAGGTTGGCGATGACGGCGGCGACCAGCGCGGTCGCCACCGCGCGCACCAGCACAAGAATGTCGGAATCCTCCGAGATCCGCCCGCCCAGATAGACCCCGAGGAAACGCCAGGCATCCGTCGCCAACCATCCGGCGACGAGGATGAACAGGAAAGGCCACCACCAGGCATCGATGCTTTCGAAACTCATGCGGGACGGCTCCGCCGCGCGAGTTTGTGCCATCCATAGGCGAGCAGCCCGCCGGTGAGGCCGGCCGCGAGAAGATCGAAGCCGGGCACCAGCACGTGGAACAGCGGTCCGAGTCCTAGGCCGAGCAACATGGCAACATGCGCCGCCCTCTCCCGCGCCGAGCCCCAGAGCGAGGTGAGGAAGTACATGGGCGTCAGCAGGAATAGCGCCGCAGAAGCCGCCGGAGGCAGCGTGTCGGCGACCAGATAGACCACCATGACGACGATCATGTTGCCGCCGACCAGCATCCCGCCGAGGCCCGCATAGAAGGTGGTGCGCATGTCGGGCGGCACGTTGCGGAAACGGTCGAGCGCCAGCACCCAGGATGTGACCGCCACGAAATGCGACAGCGCGTAGAGCACCCAGGGACGGGTCTTCTCGACGCGCATCTCCGGCACCAGTGCGACGACCATCGGCATCAGCCGCACCGACGACAGCGCTACCGCGAAGGCCGCCGCGAAAAGCGATGATCCGGACAGGATCGCCCCGATGAGCACGACCTTCGCGGGCAATGCCCAGACCACGAATGTCATGAAGACCGTCTCGACCACCGTGAGGCCGGACTCCTTGGCCAGACCCGCGAAGCCGACGAAAGCACTGGCGAGAATGAGTCCAGGAATCGAGAAGGCCCCTGCGACGCCGCGCAGGAACCAGCGTCGCCCCTCGCCCGCGGCAGCCGCTGTTAATCGGGGCTCGTTTTCAACCATGCAGTGCGCTTAACACGGGGCCTTTGCCGAGGCGAAGCCCCTATTTCGGTCAGGATGTTGCACCAGCACCGGAGCGGCCGGGCGGAGGCGGGGAGTGCCGAAAGAAGAGGCCCGGCGGGTGAAACACCGGCCGGGCCTCGATTTGGTCATTGCTCGTGGGGTACGTCAGTTCTTGCGCGGCAGTTGCGGCACCAGGCTGCGCTTGGGCGGCTCCTTGTCGCCGGACGTGCCTTTCGGCTTCGCCGCGGCCTTCGCCGGCTTGGCCTTCCTTGCCTTCGGCTTGCGCGGCGCCGGCCGGCCTTCGGGGTTCTCCTTCCTCGGCCTCACCGGGGTCTCGTCGGCGATCGTTTCGAGCTTCAGGTCGGTCTTGCCGTCTTCGCTCGTCTCGACGGTGACGCGGACCGTACCGCCCTTCTTGAGCTTGCCGAACAGCACCTCTTCCGCCAGCGGCTTCTTGATGTGCTCCTGGATCACGCGTCCCAGCGGGCGCGCGCCCATGCGTTCGTCATAGCCCTTGTCGGCGAGCCACGCGACCGCCTCCGGCGAGAGGTCGAAGGTGACGCCGCGTTCGGAAAGCTGCGCCTCGAGCTGCATGACGAACTTCTGCACGACTTGATGCACCACTGGCACCGGCAGGGCGCCGAAGGGAATGATAGCGTCGAGACGGTTGCGGAATTCCGGCGTGAACAGGCGGTTGATCGCCTCCACGTCGTCGCCCTCGCGCTTGGTCGAACCGAAGCCGATCGCCGCCTTCTGAGCTTCCGACGCGCCCGCATTGGTGGTCATGATCAGGATCACGTTACGGAAGTCGATCTGCTTGCCGTTGTGGTCGGTCAGCTTGCCGTGGTCCATCACCTGCAACAGGATGTTGAACAGGTCCGGATGCGCCTTCTCAACCTCGTCGAGGAGGAGCACGCAGTGCGGATGCTGGTCGACGCCATCCGTCAGCAGGCCGCCCTGGTCGAAGCCAACATAGCCGGGAGGCGCGCCGATCAGCCGCGACACCGTATGCCGCTCCATGTACTCCGACATGTCGAAGCGCAGGAGCTCCACCCCGAGGGAGGAAGCGAGCTGCTTGGCCACCTCTGTCTTGCCGACGCCGGTCGGGCCCGAGAACAGGTAACAGCCGATCGGCTTCTCCGGCTCGCGCAGGCCCGCCCGGGCGAGCTTGATGGCCGAGGCGAGCGCGGTGATGGCCGTGTCCTGGCCATAGACCACGCTGCGCAGCTCCTGCTCGAGATTGGCGAGCACCTTCTCGTCGTCCGCCGAGACGGTCTTGGGCGGGATGCGGGCCATCGTGGCGATCGTCGCCTCGATCTCCTTGATGCCGATCGTCTTCTTGCGCCGGCTCTCCGGCAGGAGCATCTGCGAGGCGCCGGTCTCGTCGATCACGTCGATCGCCTTGTCGGGCAGCTTGCGGTCGTTGATGTAGCGCGACGAAAGCTCCACCGCCGCCTTGATGGCGTCGTTGGTGAATTTCACCTTGTGGAAGTCCTCGTAGTAGGGCTTGAGGCCCTTCATGATCGCAATCGCATCGTCGAGCGACGGCTCGTTGACGTCGATCTTCTGGAAGCGCCGCACGAGCGCGCGGTCCTTCTCGAAGAACTGGCGGAACTCCTTATAGGTGGTCGAGCCGATGCAGCGGATCGCGCCGGACGACAGGGCGGGCTTCAGGAGGTTCGACGCATCCATGGCGCCGCCGGATGTCGCGCCGGCGCCGATCACCGTGTGGATCTCGTCGATGAACAGCACCGCGCCGGGATAGTCCTCGAGTTCCTTCACGACCTGCTTCAGCCGTTCCTCGAAGTCGCCGCGGTAGCGCGTACCGGCGAGCAGCGTGCCCATGTCGAGCGCGAAGATCGTGGCGTTGGCGAGCACGTCCGGCACGTCGCCCTCGACGATGCGCTTGGCCAGCCCCTCCGCGATCGCCGTCTTGCCGACGCCGGGATCGCCGACGTAGAGCGGGTTGTTCTTGGAGCGGCGGCACAGCACCTGGATGGTGCGGTTGATCTCGTTCTCGCGGCCGATCAGCGGATCGATCCGCCCCGACTTGGCCTTGGCGTTGAGGTTGACGCAGTAGGCCGTCAGCGCGTCCTGCTGCTGCTTCTTCTTGCCACCCTCTTCCGGCTCCGGACCGGCCTGGCCGGGCTGGTCGTCCTCCGCACCGCGCGGCGGACGCGTTTCCGTCGCGCCCGGACGCTTGGCAATCCCGTGCGAGATGTAGTTGACGGCATCGTAGCGCGTCATCTGCTGTTCCTGCAGGAAATAGGCGGCGTGGCTCTCGCGTTCCGCGAAGATCGCCACGAGCACGTTCGCGCCCGAGACTTCCTCCCGGCCTGACGACTGCACGTGGATCACCGCGCGCTGGATGACGCGCTGGAACCCGGCGGTCGGCTTGGAATCCTCGTCGTAGCCGGTGACGAGGTTGTCCAGTTCCGTATCGATGTAGTTGAGGACGGTCTGCCGCAATTCGTCGAGATCCACGTTGCAGGCGCGCATGACGGCGGCCGCGTCGGTATCCTCGATGAGCGACAGCAGGAGGTGTTCGAGCGTCGCGTATTCGTGGTGACGCTCGTTGGCGAAGGTGAGCGCCTGGTGCAGCGCCCGTTCCAGGCCTTGGGAGAAAGCCGGCATTCAGTACCTCACTTCTTCTCCATCACGCATTGCAGCGGGTGCTGGTGCTGACGGGCAAAATCCATGACTTGCGACACTTTGGTCTCGGCGACCTCGAATGTATAGACCCCGCATTCCCCAACTCCGTGATTGTGAACGTGGAGCATGATCCGTGTCGCCGCCTCCCTGTCCTTCTGGAAAAACCGTTCCAGGATGTGGACGACGAATTCCATCGGCGTGTAGTCGTCGTTGAGGATCAGCACGCGATACAGGCTGGGCTTCTTGGTTTTCGGCTTGGTACGCGTGATGACGGCGGTGCCACGCCCGGGTGTGTTCGACCGCTCGTCGTCGCCTTGCGATCGCCTTGTGTGGTTTGCCATGGCTACCCCACCCGTCATCAAGTCCAGCTGTGCCTTGTCCCGGTCGTCTGAGTGAATGCTCAATGTAGGCGCTCGTCTCCAGATTTTAAGGTGTTCTTTTGCGCTGACAATACGGCGGGAATCTCCAGGGCGGGGATTTTTTCGTCGGGCGGCGATGCGGCGCCCGCCCGAACGCACGAAAGCCCGGCCGCGCAGCGCGACCGGGCCACCCCTCGCGCCTTGCGGCGCGCCGTCCCTGCCTCGAAGGTAGATATCTACTTCGGATTCTTCATAACTGATTCGAAGGGCTGGAACGCATTTTTCGCCATGTCGGCGAAAAGTTCGCCCATCTTCGTGGTCTCGGCCACGAATGCCTCGTAGGCTTGGCGCGCGTAGTCGGTCTGAACCTCGACCGCCTTGTCTAGCGACTTCGACGCGAACAGTTTCTCGAGCGTCGCGCTGCCGGCTTCCACCGACTTCTTGGAGTACTCGGTAGCCTCCGCGGTGATCGACTGCGCTCCCTTGGAAAGGGCTGCGACGCTCTTGAGGCTCGTGTCCATGAATTCCTTGCCAAACTTGTTGGCGTCTTCGAACGAAAGCATGTGTTCGGTCCTGACGTGGATGTTGCGGGAGGGGTGAACGGCCGTTGTGCGGCGCATCTTGGTAGTGTGCAGTGCACAAAAAGTCAACGGAAACGAGACATGCTCCTCGCGCGATTGGCTCGAATACGCCCCAAATCCTCCCGATTCTGGAAAGAAAGCAGTTACCTTAAACGGATTGGTAACGACGTCCCCCCTACCGTTTGTCCACAAACAGCGGCGGCAAGCCGTAAAGCCTCAATAAGAAGACTTTCGAAGGTGTGACAGTGCGTCAGTCAAACCAAGCTCAATCCCGACGACTCTCGACCCCCGCCAACCTGCTGATCGCCATGTTCTTGGCGATGGCGACGAGTTTCGCGACATCTCCGGCCCTGGCCGGCAAGTACGCGGCCATCGTGGTCGACGCCAACACCGGCAAGACCCTGTTCTCCTCGCATGCCGAGGAAGCCCGCTATCCCGCGTCGCTGACCAAGATGATGACGCTCTACATGGTGTTCGAGGCCATGCAGGCCGGGCGCATCACCAAGGAGACGCGCGTTCCATTCTCTGCGCATGCCGCCGCGCAGCCGCCGACGAAGCTCGGCGTGCGGGCCGGGAGTTCGATCACGGTCGAATCGGGGATCTATGCGCTGGTCACGAAGTCCGCCAACGATGCCGCCGCAGCCCTCGGCGAGATGCTCGGCGGCAGCGAGACAGGCTTTGCTCGCCTGATGACGGCGAAGGCGCGCCAGCTCGGGATGCGCGACACGACGTTCCGCAATGCGTCGGGTCTTCCCAACAACGAACAGAAGACAACCGCCCGCGACATGGCGATCCTCGGCATGGCGCTGCGCGAGCACTATCCGCAGTACTATTCCTATTTTTCCACCCGTTCCTTCACCTTCGGCAAGACGCGCATGGGCAATCACAACAAGTTGCTCGGCCGCGTGAAGGGCGTGGACGGCATCAAGACCGGCTACATCCGCGCATCGGGCTTCAACCTGGTCTCTTCCGTCAAGACGGACGGCAAGAGCCTCGTGGCCGTAGTCATGGGCGGCAACACCGGTGCCAGCCGCGACGCCCACATGGCGGAACTCATCAGGACATATCTTCCGAAGGCCTCAACCCGCGATACCGGACCGGTGGTCGCGGGACGGATCGTCAATGCGGGGGGCGCGGTCGCCATCGCCGGTATCGCGCTGCCGAAGGCCGATGTGCCGACGCCCGAATTCCGGCCGGCCCCGATCGAGGTCGTGACCGCTTATGCGGATGCGGAGGCAGCCGTCACGCCGACGCAGGCCGAAGTGGCCGAGATGGCGGATGAAGGCATCGGACAGGGCGACATCGATCCCGTGAACACCGCTTCGACGCCAGCGGGGGCCTGGGTCGTGCAGGTCGCTTCGACGCCCAGCAAGCAGCAGGCCCTGTCGGTGCTCACCCAGACCAGCCAGCGGGCGGGATCGATCCTGGCGGGCGCCTCGCCCTTTACTGAACTCTTCGAACTGAAGGGCAACGTCTATCACCGCGCCCGGTTCGGAGGGTTCAACACCAAGACGGCGGCATTCGATGCCTGCTCCGCGCTCAAGAAGAAGAGAATCGACTGCTACGCGGTCCAGCAGCAGTAAGAGCTTTCAAATCCGGGGCGTCCTCGCCCCGGTCTCCCGGAAATGTGTTCGTGTCGACGGAGACTTCAATGACCATTCAGCAGGACGTCCTTGGCCTCGTTGATCCGCGCCGCAAGGAAGTCGGACCCTCCGAGGTCGGGGTGCAGGCTCTTCATAAGGCGGCGATGCGCCTTTCGGATGTCGGCCGTGCTGGCCCCCGGTTTAAGACCAAGGATCTGGTAGGCCTCCTGCTTAGTCATGGCGCCCGTGCTTGGCGCGGTTCCCTCCCGCCGGTCACCGTCCGCGTCCGCGCTTTCACGCCAACCGGGAAACCGGCTGTCAAGATAAGCTTCGAGCAGCTGTAGGCTCTCGCCGTCTCCCGAAAGCTCCGCATGCAGGGCCACGAGCTCCGCCTTGCCGAGCGTGCCGAGCACCTTCCCTTCGTGATGGCCGGCCAGGACAATGCCCTCGAGACCGCCCGTGTCGTGATCGAGTTCCATCTCGAGCGCCGCGGTCCTGACGGTGGAGCGCTTTCCACGGCTTGGCCTGGAGGATCGGCGCGAGCGGCCCGACATGTACCACGCCACCGCGGCTGACAGCGCTATGCCGGCCAGTCCCGCGCGGCCAAGCACCAGCATCGCCAGTCCGCCCAGCCCGACGGCCACCGGACCCGCGACGTTTATCGCTCCCGCGATCCTTGCTGCGTCGGCGCGAACGAAGGCGAGCAGGAGAAGGAATGCGATGCCGAAGACGGCGGTCGCATAGAACATGAAAGTCATGGACCGGAACCGCCCCGCTTGCCCGACAGGTTCTCGAGCAGCAATCGGTCGGACGCGCTGCCGCGCGCCTCGAGTGCCTTCAAACCTCCCGTTGCGAAGACGGCGATCGATGACAGCAGGCGCGCCAGCGTCGCGGCCGATTGCTGGTCGAAGCGGAACCATGCCCCGCGCGATAGCCGTGCAATCTCCTTGAACGCGGTCTCGGCGCCAGGATCGCGGCCTTCCTGGAAAACGAACACCGGAACCCCGTGAAGGCCGAGCCGCCCGGCCTTTTCGGCCAGATCGTCTACGTTCTCCTCCATCGCGTCGCCGATGTAGACGAGCGCGTCGATCCTGGAGCGCGCGTTCTCCTTTGCCGCGTGCGACAGGACCTTGCCGATCTGGGTATGCCCGCCCCGGCAGTCGATCCTGGTCATGATGCGGGTGAGCTCGTCGGTATCCGGCACGAATTTCGAGGCCCGGCACTCTCCGAAACCGCGGAAATAGACCAGCTGGACGTTGAGGCCGCCTGCCTTGCCCACGGTCCGGAACATCTCGCCCTGCAGCCGGCATGCGAGATCCCAGGTGGGCTGGCGGCTCATCGTCGCGTCCATCGCGAGGACCAGCCGCCCCTTTGCGCCTCCGGAGCGCGCGCCGAGTTCCTTCACCTGCTTCAGGAAGGCCGCGACGTCGCCGCCGCTCGATTCGGCACGTTCGGCGGGCGTTTTTTCCTGCCTCGGACTGGGCGGCCTGGGGTTGCTCATCGTAGCAAAGATGTGGCGCAACGCCCCGCTATGCAAGCCCCGGCGGGTGTCGCCCGCCGGTCATCGCTCATCAGTTGGCAAAGATGTCGGGCAGCGAAATCGGGCGGCTCGTGGCCTCGGCGAACTTGCGCCTGATATCGGCCCTGTTGCGCCCGCGCTCGTCCGTCGGCAGGCGCAGCGCCGATATGAGCTGGCGGATCTCCTGCCGGGCCGCCAGATGGGACAGAGTCGGCTTGGTGGCCAGAACATGCTCCTCGAATTCGTCGAGCGCAGTGAGGCCGATTGGAAAGAACTCGCGGAAGATGACCCGCTCGGAGATGCCGTCCGCGATCCGGAAGCCGAGTTGCGCGGAGAGGCTTTTCAGGCACGAATCGATCTTTTGTTCGTTTCGCGAGGTGATGTTCGACATCCGGTTGCGGACCACCACCCAGTCGAGGATCAGATTGTCGGTCTGCCGCCGCTCGCGCCGCGCATCGCGCACGGCGGAGGCGTACTGCGAAACTTCCAGCACTTCGTTGCTGACCGGATCGACTCGGGCCAGCACATCGAAATCGATGAAGCTGTCGTTCATCGGCGTGATCAACGTGTCGGCGATCCGGTGTGCCAGCCGGTTCAGGAAGGTGTCGGCGCCTGGCGTGTCGATGACCAGAAAATCATAGCTGCTCTCGATGTCCGCAAGACCTTCCGAGAGGTGGCGGAATTCCTCGCTCTCGGCATCCGTCACGCTGTCCTTGTGCGCCGGCGGCACGTGGAAATGATGCGGAACGAGGAGCGACAGTTTGGCCTTGGCGGACCATCGGCGCCGGTTCTCGACATAGCGGGTAAGGGTGAGCTGACGCCCGTCGAGGTCGACGGTCGCGACGGAGTAGCCCGAGCGCAGGAGTGCAACGGCAACGTGGATGGCGGTGGTCGACTTGCCCGACCCGCCCTTCTCGTTGCCGCAGACGATAACGTGCGCACCGCGCTGCCGCCTAGTTTCGGGAGAGCCATTTAGCCCCGAGAACGTCAATGTCCCAAACTCCCACGCCCCGACGCAGGATGCCCCTATTCGCGCTATGCATCAAGGCAGGCGAGGGGAAGAAAAATCAAGATTACGACATCTGGGCCGAAAGTCTTCGCGACGGGGAACAACGGGGTTTGCTAAAGAAGCCCGAGATCGGCCAGTTCGCGCCGCAGTTCCGACGGCAGTGCGGTCAACCCTGCCCTGCCCTGGCCGACGTCCGGCGGCGCATCGGCCCCCGTCAGATACCTCCAGCCCTGGAACGCGCGCCGCGGCTGCCATTCGGTCGCGATCACCTTTGGATCGAAGATGAGGTGGCAGCGCTCGATGCCGTCCGCATCGGTGAAAGGCCGGATATCCAGAAGCCGCTGGCGGCACTGGACGTTTCCCTTGATCACCCAGTAGAGCGAGCCGCCGCCGAGCAGTTCGTCGCGGCGCCTGGGGATCATGCGGGTGGTGTGCCGGTGTTCGGGCGTCTCGCCGGCGCGGCGCATCTCGTCGCGCCGGAACTCTATCCAGTTCTCGAGATCCTCGACGCTGTCGGCGCCCACGCAGAGCTTTACCAGGTTCAGGGCCATGGCCGATGGTGTAGCGTTTCGAGCGGCGCGGTCAACGCCGCGCCGGGGTTCTCCACAATCGTCGGTTCAGCACTCCACAACGTTGACCGCGAGGCCGCCCAGGCTGGTTTCCTTGTATTTCTCGTTCATGTCGAGGCCCGTCTGCCGCATCGTCTCGATGGCGGCGTCGAGCGGCACGAAATGGCTGCCGTCGCCCTTGAGCGCCAGCGATGCGGCCGTCACCGCCTTGACCGCCCCCAATGCGTTGCGCTCGATGCAGGGAACCTGGACGAGGCCGCCGACCGGGTCGCACGTCATGCCGAGGTGATGCTCCAGCGCGATCTCGGCGGCATTCTCGATCTGCTCCGGCGTGCCGCCCATGACCGCCGCCAGTCCCGCCGCTGCCATGGCGGAGGCCGAACCGACCTCCCCCTGGCAACCCACCTCGGCGCCGGAAATCGACGCGTTGTGCTTGATGATCCCGCCGACCGCCGCCGAGGTGAGCAGGAATTCGCGCACGTCGTCCTGGTCGGCGTCGGGGAAGAAATGCTGCCAGTAGCGGATGACGGCGGGCACGACGCCGGCGGCCCCGTTGGTCGGCGCAGTGACCACGCGGCCGCCCGCCGCGTTCTCCTCGTTGACCGCCATGGCGTAGACCGAGAGCCAGTCGTTCGCGAGCAGCGGGTTCGGCCGGTTTTCCTTCCAGTCGTTCTGCATGCGCTCGAACAGCATTTTTGCACGGCGGCGAACTTTCAGGCCGCCCGGCATGATACCGTCCTTGTTCAGTCCGCGCTCGATGCAGGCATTCATGGCGTTCCAGATGCGGTCGAGGCCGGCATCGAGTTCCTCACGGCTAAGATGCGCCTCCTCGTTGGCGCGCTTCATCTCGGCGATCGAGAGGCCGCTCTCCCTGGCCATCGACAGCATCTCGGCGGCGCTGCGGAACGGATGAGGCACCGCCGGGCCGGCTTCGGGCTCGCTGCGCGTCTGCAGGCGCTGCAGTTCTTCTTCCGAGACGACGAAACCGCCTCCGACCGAATAGTAGATGCGCCGCAAGAGGAGCCGGTCGTCTCCGTCATACCCGGCAAACGCCATGCCGTTGGCGTGGCCGGGCAGCGGCGAGGACTTGTCGAAGACGAGATCGACCGCCGGGTTGAACAGATAGCTCTTGTGGCCTTGCGGACGGACCGTCTTCTCGGCCGCGATGCCGGCAAGTATCGCGTCGATCCGGTCGGGATCGATCGTGGTCGGCTTTTCGCCCGCGAGCCCGAGGATCACCGCCCGGTCGGTCCCGTGCCCGACGCCCGTGAATGCCAGCGAGCCGTGCAGGCTCACGCCGATCCGCACGACCTCGGCTCCGCTCGGCCGCGGCCAGTCCCCGCCCTCGATCTCGTCGAGGAAGCGGGCGGCCGCCGTCATCGGTCCCATCGTGTGGGAACTCGAAGGTCCTATGCCGATCTTGTAGAGGTCGAAAACAGAGAGAAACATTCGCGAGGTCCGCTGCTGGCTAGCCGCATTGTTCGGCGTTTCGCCGCACCGAGGACGTATCTGGGCCGACCAGGCCTGCTCCGCAAGCGACACGCGCGTCCGCGCGGTTCCAAAAAGGCTGAGGGCGCGGCATTGCCTGCCGCGCCCTCGAAATCCCGGTCCGTTCCGGCTGTCAGTTGGCCGCGACGACCGCTACGGTCTCGGCCCCACCGATCAGCCACGCGAGGAGGATAACTCCCGCGAAACCCAAAATCGCCTTGGCGGTTACGCCCCAGCACGATTTCTGAACACTATCGTCCATGATTTTCCGTGTGTTTGGTTGCCCCCGGCGCGCCGTCTTCTTGTTACCGTCCGCGCCGCATTCACGTCCCGCATGTAACCTCTCCGCCCCTTCTTCGCAACCGCAAAAAAGGCCGGATCAGGGCGCGTTCTGGATACCCATCCCGGAGACAGCATACGCTTCCAAGGTAAAACAAGCACTTAACGCCCCAGACCGCACCGGACATTTTTAATCGATTTGACCAAAGTATGGCGAGAGTGCATGGGAGCCATGAAATTTCGCCGAGGCGGGAGTAGTCTCGATCCCATGGAAGCTGATTCCCTGCACTGGCACGACGCGGTCGCGCTCGGCATTTTCGTCGTCGTATGGGCGATGTTCTCGCAGGCGGCGTCCGGCCGGTTCGTTAGCCGCATGTCTCTGACGAAACTCATGAATCTTCAGCGCGAGAAATGGATGCGCACGATGGCGCAGCGCGAGTTGCGCATGATCGACACCGGCATCATGACCGGGCTTCAGCAAGGCACCGCCTTCTTCGCCTCGAGCGCGCTGATCGCGCTCGGGAGCTGCTTTGCGCTACTCCAGTCTTCGGAAGAGGTCCTGTCGCTCCTGCGCGACATTCCGTTTGCCGCGCCGCCGGACAGGTCCGTGTACGAAATGAAGGTCCTCGGGCTGATGGTGATCCTGGCCTACACCTTCTTCAAGTTCGGCTGGGCCTACCGGCTGTTCAACTACTGTTCAATCCTGATCGGAGCCGTGCCGATGGCCAGGGACGCCGAACCGGGATTGATGGAGCCCGGCCTGATGCTCGCAGCGCGGATGAACGTGATCGCGGGAAAACACTTCAACGCCGGGTTGCGCGGGCTGTTCTTCTCCATCGGTTACCTCGGCTGGTTCGTGGGTCCCCTCGTTCTGGTCATGACGACGATGCTCGTCCTGTTCGTCCTGGTCCGGCGCCAGTTCTTCTCCGACGCGCGGGCGGCCCTGCTCGCGTCGTGAAACCGCGGTCCTCGCCGCTCAGTCGGGAGCGGGCAGCAAGGTCTTCGTCCTGCCGGTCAGGCGGTAGGCGATGAGGCCGATCCATTCGCGCATGGCGACCGCGGTGTTCTGGAGCGAATCGAAGGCATTGTCGCGCGCGAGGCCAAAACCCTCGTCGCCGGCCGTGCGGTAGTCGGCCGGCCAGGGCACGACCGGGAAGCCGGCTTCGCGGAACAACCCGACCGAGCGCGGCATGTGGAAGGCGGAGGTCACCAGCAGCCACATCTCGCCATCCCGCGGCTCGGCAAGACGTTTCGAATTGACGGCGTTCTCGTAGGTGTCGCGCGACTGGCTTTCCAGGACCAGGCGGTCGCCGTCGACGCCCAGCGCTTCGAGCAGCCTCGGCGCCGTCTCGGCATCGGCCTCGCCCTTCAGGAACAGCGCGCCGGTTCCGCCCGAAACCACCACCTTCGCCTGCGGATAGCGCCGCGCCAGGATCGCCGTCTCGACGAAGCGGTCCGCCGACGAATTCAGTTCGTACCCGCCCCGCACCCGGTTCACGCCCCCTTCGAAGCCGCCGCCGAGCACCACGATGCCGTCGACCCGGTCCGGAAGCTCGGCGGGCCGCGCGAACCGGTCTTCCAGCGGATGCAGCATCACCGCGCCGAGCGTCGTCCATCCAGAGAGGCCAAGGACCAGGAGCGCGAGCCCGGTTGCCGCGGCCGACACACGCGCGAACCCCGCGACCGCCAGCACGAAACCCGCCAGGACGAGAAGAGCCGTCAGGCTCAGCGGATTGGCGACCGCCCAGAACACTTTCGAAGCGATGAAGAACACGTTCTTGAGCTCCAACGGCTACGTGGTTGCTGCGTCGGTCCGGCGTCAGGCGGTCGCGGCAGCCTCGTCGCCGGGTTCGATGGCCTTCGGAGCCTCGACCGTGTGCCGCTCGATGAAGCGGGTCATGAGGTCGATCACCTGTCCGGCCTCCTTGTCGTCGAGCTCGATGCCGAAGCCCGCCGGCTTGCCGTCGACGAAGAACCGCACGCGGCCGCGCGACAGGAAGCCGTCGGCGGCGCTCTTCGCGGCCGGTGGGGCGAACCCAACCTCGGTCACCTTTTCGACGGGGTAAACCTTGCGCCGCTTGAGGGGCCCGAAGCCGCGCTCGACGACCACGGCGCCGCCATCGATCAGGAACAGTTTCTCCACGCCGAACAGTTGCCAGGCGACGACCGACCAGACGATCACGCCGCCGAAGGTCCACGCGGTTACCCAAAACATCAGGAAGATGTCGGCCGGGAACGGACTGCCGCCGCCGAAAATTTCCGTCAGGGCGAAGAATTCGCCGACCGACCAGCCCCCCAGCCACACGATCATGAACAGGATGAGCCCGATCTTGCGCCGGGTCGGATTGTAGACGCCAATGCCGTCGGCGGTCTTGCGGATGGTCATGCGCGCCGTGCCGCCCGCCGGAGTTTCGCCCAGATCCTGCACGTCGTCGACCGCCATCCGCCCTACCTCTCCAGCAACAGCGTCACGCTAGCAACTGTGCCGGCACCGCGCAAACCCCGCACAGGGCGGCGGCGTCAGCGCCGGGCGATGGCGAGATAGTTCATCGGCATCCCGCCGCGGTTATAGCGCGATTTCGCCGCCGCGCGCGCCGCCAGCCCCGCCATCATACGGGCAATAAGGCGGAACGGCGTGAAAGCCAGCATGTAGAGGACGCCCGGAAGGCCTGGCGCATAGTCTCCCGGCTTCCAGGGCAGCCTGCGCGAGACGAAGCGCAGCTGATGCGCCACCGTCGAAAGCGTCCCGTCCAGGGGCCGCAATTCCTCCACCGCGAAGCCGGCTGACGTCAGCAGGTGACGCACCCCGAACTGCGTGTAGCGGTAGAAGTCGTAGGGAACCTCATGTTCTTCGTAGACGAGCGGTCCGGTGTAGAACAGGACGCCGCCCGGCTTCGTAACCCGGAAAAGTTCGCGCAGCGCGGCGGCCGGCTCCGGCAGATGCTCCATCACCTGCGTGAACACGACGGCGTCGAACCGGCCGTCCTCGACGGGAATGGCGGCGAGATCGCAGACATAGGTGCTGGACGCGTAGGTCTTGTCGACCTGCTCGAAGTCGGTCGATTCGTAGGTGCAGTGGGCGAACAGCCCGCGATAGGGCTGGCGCCCCGCCCCGGCGTCGAGCACCATCGATCCGGCGGGCAGCGTCTGCGCGAACCGTTCGAGTTCGCGCTCGAGCCACAGGCGCGGGGCATTGATCATTCTCCTGAGCCCGCCCAGCCGGAGACCGTTACCACCACTTCGCCGGTTCGAACCGCCCGGCAGCCTGCTCGATCACGTGGCCCGTGCGGAACAGCGTCTCCTCGTCGAACGGCTTGCCGATGAGCTGGAGCCCGAGCGGAAGACCCTTCGAGTCCAGCCCGGCCGGCACGGCGATGCCCGGCAGCCCGGCCATGTTCACCGTCACCGTGAAGATGTCGTTCAGGTACATCTTCACCGGATCGGCGGCCATGTCCTGGTCGGCGATCCCGAAGGCGGCCGACGGCGTCGCCGGGGTGAGGATGGCATCGACGCCCGCCGCGAAGACCTCCTCGAAATCGCGCTTGATCAGCGTGCGCACCTTCTGCGCCTTGAGGTAGTAAGCGTCGTAGTAGCCCGCCGAAAGAACGTAGGTGCCGATCATGATGCGCCGCTTCACCTCGCGGCCGAAACCTTCCGCGCGGCTCTTCTCGTACATGTCGGAGATGTCCTTGCCGGGCACGCGCAGGCCGTAGCGCACGCCGTCGTAGCGGGCGAGATTCGACGAGGCTTCCGCCGGCGCGACGATGTAGTAGGCCGGCAAGGCGTATTTCGTGTGCGGGAGGGAGATGTCGACGATCTCCGCGCCCGCGTCGCGCATCCAGGCGATGCCCTTCTGCCAGAGCGTCTCGATCTCGTCCGGCATGCCGTCCACCCGGTATTCCCGGGGAATGCCGATCTTCATGCCCCGGATCGACTGGCCGAGCACTGCCTCGTAGTCCGGGACCGGCCGGTCGACCGATGTGGTGTCCTTGGGATCGACCGAGGCCATCGACTTCAGGAGGATCGCCGCGTCGCGCACGTCGCGCGAAATCGCTCCCGCCTGGTCGAGCGACGAGGCGAAGGCGACGATGCCCCAGCGCGAGCAGCGGCCATAGGTCGGCTTGATGCCGACCGTCCCCGTCAGGGCCGCCGGCTGCCGGATCGATCCACCGGTGTCGGTCGCGGTCGCACCGGCGCAGAGCCAGGCGGAGACGGACGACGCCGAGCCGCCGGACGAGCCGCCCGGCACGAGGTCGAGGTTCGATCCCTGCGCCCGCCACGGGTTCTTGACCGGGCCGTAGTAGGACGTCTCGTTGGACGAGCCCATGGCGAACTCGTCCATGTTGAGCTTGCCCAGCATCACAGCGCCGTCGGCCCACAGGTTCGACGTCACGGTCGATTCGTAGCGCGGTTCGAACCCGTCGAGCACGTGGCTGCAGGCCTGCGTGTGCACGCCCTCGGTGGCGAAGAGGTCCTTGATGCCGAGCGGAATTCCCTCAAGCGCCCCGCCCTCGCCTTTCGACAGCCGCTCGTCGGAGGTCGCCGCCATGGCGCGCGCCTTGTCGTGGGTGACTGCCACGTAGGCATTGAGCTGCGGATTGGCCGCGTCGATCGCCGCGAGATAGGCGTCCGTCAGTTCGCCTGCCTTGATCTCCTTGCCGCGCAGCTTCTCGCGCGCCTGCGAAATGGTCAGTCTGGTCAGATCGGTCATCGGGTGAGGTTCTTCTCGTAGAATCGGGAATAGCCGGAATCGGGATAGTCGAGAACGGCGCCGCAAACCTTGAAGTCGCCGCGCTCGTAGACACGCCAGGCCGGCTCGAAACCGGGTGCCTCGCCGGTCTCGAGCACGAGCCGGCTCAGCCCCTTTTCGCGCGCGAGCGCCTCGATCCGCTGCAGGAGCAGCGAACCGACACGCTGTCCGCGCACCTCGGGAAAGGTGTACATGCGCTTGACCTCACCCAGTCCGCCGCCATGGTCCTTGAGCGAGGCCATGCCGACGGCCCGGCCGGTCGCGTCGCGCGCGATCAGTACGGTCACGCTCGGTTCCGCCATCTGCTCGACGGTCAGCTGGAACTGGAACTCGCGCGGCGTGAGCGGCATCATGTACGCATTGAGGTCGGCGACCATCACGCGCACCTCGTCCTGCAGCGGGCTCTCCACGGAAATTGCGATCGCCATGCCGGCTACTCGACGACCTTCGGCACCAGGAAGAAATTCTCGTCCGTGGCCGGCGCGTTCGCGACGATGTCGTCGGCCTTGTCGCCGTCCGTGACGATGTCCTGCCGCTTCTTCATCTCCATGGGGATCACCGACGTCATCGGCTCGACGCCGGAGACGTCGACCTCGTCCAGCTGCTCGACGAAGCCGAGAATGGCGTTGAGTTCGCCCGTCATGCGCTGGGCGTCCTCGTCGGTGACGGCGATGCGGGCCAGATGCGCGACGCGCTTCACGGTGGCGATATCGACGGACATTGAATTCTCCGGAACGGCTGGAAAAGTCCGATCCGGGCTATAACGGTCGGGCGGGCACCGCGCAACGGCCGACCTATGTGCAAGCACCGATCGAAAAGCCCCGCGCGCGAGCGGGGTGCCCTCTCGTCGCCCCCGGGAGGCTACGCTTCGAACGCCTCCCCGACCGTTGGCGTCACGACCTTCGTTCCCGATCCCTCCATGCCCGAGATGAACTTGTCGGCGCTCTGGTCGACCATCGGGAAGGACGCGTAGTGGCAGGGGATCACCGTGTCGAACTTGAAGAAGCGTCGGCAGGCGAGCGCGGCAACGGCGCCGCCCATGGTGAAGCGGTCACCGATGGGCACCAGGCCGATCTTTGGCTCGTGCAATTCGTTGATCAGGCCCATGTCGGAAAAGATATCCGTGTCGCCCATGTGGTAGAGCGTCTTGTCGCCGGGAAAATGCAGCACGAGGCCGAGCGGGTTGCCGAGATAGGTGTTCTGGCCGCCCTCCCCGCCGAAGGACGACGAATGCAGCGCCTGGAC
This sequence comes from Aquibium pacificum, assembly GCF_040839445.1. Lineage (NCBI taxonomy): Bacteria > Pseudomonadati > Pseudomonadota > Alphaproteobacteria > Hyphomicrobiales > Phyllobacteriaceae > Aquibium > Aquibium pacificum. The sequence continues at coordinate 559,596 of NZ_JBDPGJ010000003.1, forward strand.
GAAGGTCGTGGTAAAGCCGCCGCAGTCCACCGTGCCGCCCGTGTTGCCTGGGTTGATCCTGTTCTGGTCGACGCCCTTGCCGACCAGGAACATGCAGATCTCGAAGCTGGCGACGAGCATGGCCCCCGTCTTCTTAAGGATCGCCTCCGCGTCGCCGACGTGATCGTTGTGCCCGTGCGTCAGGAGCACGTGGGTCACGCCCTCGGAGATCGGCTCCCAGCCCTTGTTCCACGACGGATTTCCGGTGAGAAAGGGATCGATCAGGATCGTGGCGCCGGCCGCCTCGATGCGGAATGCCGAATGTCCGAGCCAGGTGATCTTCATTCTTGTCCTCCTTGCGAATGGCTGGCGGCAGGATAGAACGCGAGGGAGTGGAAACGAAAGAGGCCTTCGTGCCGATCATTTCAGTCGAGGAGCTTCCCGCCCTTTTGAAGGGCGGGGCTACGCTTGCCGGGCTCGATCTCGGGGAAAAGACGATCGGCCTCGCCGTCTCCGACAGGGGCCTGCTCTTCGCCCACCCCCGCCCCGTCATCCTGCGCAAGAAGTTCACGGAGGATGCGCAGCGCCTGCTGCTCGCCCTCGGCAAGGAAGGCTGCGCCGCCGTCGTCATGGGATTGCCGGTGAACATGGACGGCAGCGAGGGCCCCCGCGTTCAGGCGAGCCGCGCCTTCGTGCGCAACATGCAGCGCCTCACGGACCTGCCGTTCCTCTACTGGGACGAGCGCCTGTCCACCGTAGCCGCCGAACGCGTGCTGATCTCGATGGACGTCTCGCGGCGCAAGCGGGGGGACCGGATCGATTCGGCCGCCGCCGCCTTCATCCTCCAGGGCGTGCTCGACCGGCTTCAGGCGCTCGGCGCGGAGCCGTCGAGATAGCGCAGCCGCCTGGTTTTCGCCCAGCCGATGATCTCGCGCCGGCGCCGGAAGGCGAGGATTCCGAAGATGATCGCCGTGTCCACCAGGCATGCGCGCGCGACCAGCGGCGGAAGGGTGGCCGGATCCATGCCGAGGACGTGGCCGTATAGGCCGAAGACCTGGTCGTGGATCTGCCGGCTGAAGAAGAGCATGCCGAAATTCATGTCGTTGACCGACAGCAGGTACCAGGACCAGAAGGAGCCCATCGGCAGACCCCAGAAGAGCAGGATGTAGCGCATCAGAATGCCTCGTCCCTGTTGCTGGTCCGACCCGAGATGCGTGTCAGCATCGAATGGTGCGCCGCGCCGACCGCCATCACGCGCGCCGTAATCTCGCTCGGTTCGCCGGGATGGCGGTTCGAGTCCGAGGTCCGGCGCTGTTCGGCCTGCACCGCCATGTAAGAGACCAGGAGAGCAAGGAGTTGCAGCGAAGCGGAGGCGAAAAGTCCCCGCACGATGAAGATCGCCCCGACCGCCAGCAACACGGTCATCATGGCCGCCGCGACGCCGAACGCCGTGCGGGCGATTTCGTCGCTCTCCGGCCGCGTCCCGCGCATCTGCGCGACCGCCGTGACGATCATCCACAGGAACAGCACCGACGCCAGCGAGAATCCGAAGGCAAGCACCGTGGAAAGCAGCGGTCCGGCCGGAATCCGGCTGTCGAGGAACCCACCCGGGAAGCTGAGCGCCTGGAAGATCGCGAAGACCTCGCCCGTCGCCTCCGCCATGGCGGCCAGCGCCAAGAGGCCGAAGAAGGCCATCCAGTAAGCCGGTACGAATATGCCGATAATCCGTCGCATCGCTCTTCCGTTTCACCAACAACGATGGAGCGGTGGGCGGGCCAGGGCAAACGAAACCATTCGTTAAGGTTAACGAAACCGATCCAAACCGTACGGATCGGCCGATGCACCGGCCGGGTCCCTTCCCCGGCCCTGCGCCCGGTAAGTGGGATCAGAGCGCTTCGGGGTAGAGCGTGTCGATGATCATGCGGCTGTCGTGGCGCGAGTCGAGCATGCCGTAGGTTGTGCGCCACTGGCCGGCGAGCCGGGTCTCCATGAAGGCGTCAGCGATGCGACCCGCGCCCAGCCGTTTCAGTTCGGCCGCAGCCGCGGCGAGCGCCAGCTGCTCGGTGAGGATGCGCGCCGAGCCCTCGTCCGACTGGGCCACTTCGAGTGCCGCCCGCAGGACGCCTGACGTGCCCTTTCCGCCGGGCCCAAGGTCGCGTTCGATCGTGCCCATCACCTCGTTGAAGAGATTCGGCGCCTGAACGAGGACCCGCAGCACGTCGAGCGCCATTACGTTGCCCGAGCCTTCCCAGATCGCGTTCAGCGGCGATTCGCGGAAATGGCGCGCCAGCGGCGCTTCCTCTACATAGCCGTTGCCGCCAAGGCATTCCATCGCCTCGTAGACCACGCTCGGGCAGATCTTGCAGACCCAGTACTTGACGACGGGCGTCATGGCGCGCGCGAACGCCGCCTCCGCCCGGTCCTCGGCGGCCTGGTCGAATGCGCGTGCAAGACGGAAGGCGAGCGCCGTCGCGGCAGCGACGTCCAGCGCCATGTCGGCGAGCACGCGCTGCATGATCGGCTGGTCGACCAGGACGTTGCCGAAGACCATGCGATGGCGCGTATGGTGGACCGCCTCCGCGAGTGCCGCGCGCATGATGCCCGCCGATGCCAGCGCGCAGTCCAGGCGTGTCAGCGTCACCATGTCCATGATCGTCTTGACGCCGGCACCCGGCGCTCCGACCATCTCCGCCATGGCGCCGGCGAACTCCACCTCGGAGGAGGCGTTCGAGCGGTTCCCCAGCTTGTCCTTCAGCCGCTGGAAGCGGAAGCCGTTGTTGTCGCCGTTCGAGAGGATGCGCGGCATGAGGAAGCATGACAGTCCCTCGGGCGCCTGCGCAAGCACCAGGAACGCGTCGCACATCGGCGCGGACATGAACCATTTGTGTCCGGTGATCCGGTAGAAGCCGCTCTCCGTGCGTTCGGCACGTGTCGTGTTGGCGCGGACGTCGGTCCCGCCCTGCTTTTCTGTCATGCCCATGCCGAGCGTCAGGCCGAACTTTTCGACCGGCGGCTTCTGCGCCGGGTCGTACTTGCGCGTCGTCACCCGCGGCGCCCACTCGCGGAACAGCTTCGGCGCGGCCATCAGGGCCGCGAGCGAGGCGTTTGTCATCGTGATCGGGCACAGGTGGCCGCATTCCAGTTCAGCCGTCATGTAGAAGCGCGCCGCCCTCACCTGGTGGCGGCGGCCGGCTTCGTGTTCGCCGTTCTCCCATACCGACGAGTGCAGCCCGGTCATGACGGAACGCCGCATGAGCGCGTGATACGCGGGGTGGAACTCGACGAGGTCCGCCCGGCGGCCCTGCCGGTCGTGCGTCCGGAGCTTGGGAAGTTCGGTGTTGGCGAGCCGCGCAAGGTCCTGCGCTTCGGCTGACATCACGAAGCGGCCGACCGAATCCAGTTCCTTGCGAACTTCCGGGGAGAAGTCTTCCGACAGTTGCACAAGGAGGGGATCGCCGCGCCAGGCGTTCGAGCCCGAAAGCGGCGGCGGCTGGTTCGTTACGTCATGCGTCAACTGCGATACCCCGTCGGCCCTGATTTGCCCGTTTATAGCGCATCGCAGGACCGGTGCGCGACGAAATCCCCGTTTTCCTCATCCAATCCGGGCAACACGGGATGGAGCCCGGACATGCCGGGCCTCGCGATTTCGCCGAAAAACCGGTGCCGGCCCTACCGGTAGGGCGACCGGCAGTACCGCCGGGGGCCGTGATACGGCTGGAACGTGTCGGACCGGACATCGTAGGAGCGGTAGCGGCGCAGGCACCAGTCGGAATGGGCATCGTAGCCCCGGTAATAGTAGCGCTCGCGATAGATCGGCCGCGGCGGCTGCTGGCTTGCGATGATGCCCGAGATGATGGCGCCTGCCACCAGGCCGCCGACGATGGGCCCGAAATCATTGTGCCGGTGCCGGTAATACCGATGCCGCGGCCAGGGTCCCTGGTTCCGCCAGTGGCGGCGGTGCCCGTAGTGCCTGTAATCGATGTTCGTCGCGCCGTCGGACGTATCGGCGGCGGGAACGCTCGGCTTCGGCGGCGCGGACATGGCAGAAGCGGGCGACGTCACTCCCATGGTCACCGTGATCGCCACGGCGCAGATGGCCGACAGTATCCTGTTCATCCCTACCTCCTCGGGTTCGACAACAGGAATATCCTATCAAGCAACGGCGTGTAGAGGAAGCAGCATCGCTGAGGACGATCTTTTGCAGGAGGAAAGCTCCGGCCCGCCATCGCCAAGTGGGTCCGATTGATCATTCCCGTTCGACAACCCGAAATACGAATCGGAAAGGATGCCGTCACGAGCATCGGCCCGGTTCGAGACAATAGAACGATAAAGGGCCGCGACGTGCGGCCCCTTCCCGGTGCGGATTCGGTCGATCCTACAGCGTGATACGGTACTTCGCGAACCCGTCGGCGCCCTCGCCCGCCGGCTCGATCTTCACGCCCTTGACGTCGGCCAGATACTCCTTGGCACGCGGCCCCGTCTCGAAGACCACCGTCGTGTTCTCCATCGGGGCGAAGTGCCAGTTGGCGTCGGCCGACGGATTGATCGTGCCCTGCTCGATGATGTAGCGCACGATCACGTCGCGGTTGGTGTCGGGTGCGGCGAAGACCACCTTCTCGCTGTTGATGCCGGGGAAATTGCCGCCGCCGCCGGCACGGTAGTTGTTTGAGGCGACCACGAACTTCTGCTCCGGATCGATCGGCTTGCCGTCGAACTGGAGGTTCTTGATGCGGTTGGCGTCCGCATTGATGACCGCGCCCGTCTTGTCGTACTTCATCGGCTCCGACAGGTCGATCTCGTAGGTCACGCCGTCGATGATGTCGAAATTGTAGGACGGGAAGTCGGTGTTGAGCAGCGGAGCGTCGGTCGCGCCGGGCTCGACCTGATTGAACATTCCGGCCGACATCTCCAGCCAGTTCTTCACGTCGGCGCCGGTGATCACCACAGCCTGGACTGTGTTCGGGTAGAGGTAGAGGTCGGCCACGTTCTTGATCGCCACGTCGCCGGTCTTCACCTCCGTGAAGTACTCCGGACCGCCGCGACCGCCGGCCTTGAAAGGCGCCGCCGCCGAAAGCACCGGCAGGTCCTTGTACTCGGTCTCCTTCAGCATGTCCTTGATGTACCAGGTCTGTGCCTGGCTCACGATCTGGACCGACGGATCATCGGCCACCAGCGCGAAGAAGGAATGCAGCGGCGCCGAGGTCTGGCCGACCGACGTGCGGACGTATTCCAGCGTCGCTTCATGCTCGTCCTTGGCCGCCGCGAGGACCTCCTCCTTGCTTTCCACGAGCGGGACGATCTTGCGATCCTCGGTGCGCTCGTAGATCGGCCGCGCCTCGGTGGTGAAGTCGGCGATCCGCCAGCCGTTGCCGTCCTTTTCGAGCAGGAGGTCGATGAGGCCCATGTGCGATCCCCAGAAGCCGCCCATTACCGACGGCTTGCCCCGGAGCGTGCCCTTGACCGGATCGACGCCCTCGATCGCGTCCCACGATTTCGGACCGGGGAAGACCAGGTGCTGGTGGCCTGTCATGATGGCATCGATGCCCTCGACGCCCGCGAGGTAGAGCGATGCGTTCTCCATCCGCTCCGCCGGGCCGCTGCCGTCGATGCCGGAGTGCGAGAGCGCGATCACGATGTCGGCGCCCTCTTCCTTCATTGCCGGCACCCAGGCCTTGGCGGCCTCGACGATGTCGCGGGTCTGCGCCTTGCCTTCGAGGTGGCGGATGTCCCACACCATGATCTGCGGCGGCACGAAGCCGATGAAGCCGACCTTGACCGGGCTTTCGTTGCCCGAGCCGTCCTTCACCATCTTCTCGACGATGACGTAGGGCTTGAAGAACAGTTCGTCGTCCTTCGGGTCGGAGGCGAGTTGTCCCTTGGTGAGGTTCGCGCACACCCATGGGAAATTGGCGCCGTTCACCACGTTGAACATGAAGTCCAGGCCATAGTTGAACTCGTGGTTGCCGAGCGTGCCGACGTCGTAGCCGAGCACGTTCATCGCCTCGATCACCGGATGCTTGTCGCCTTCCTTCATGCCCCGCTTGTAGGCGATGTAGTCGCCCATCGGGTTGCCCTGCAGGACGTCGCCATTGTCCACCAGCATCGAATTGCCGGCCTCGGCGCGGATCGAATCGATGATCGACGCCGTGCGGGCGATGCCCATGGTGTCGTTCGGCTTGTCGGCATAGTAGTCGTAGGGGAAGACGTGGACGTGGATGTCGGTCGTTTCCATGATGCGCAGGTGCGCCTGGTTTGCCTGTGCGCGAGCCGCGAACGGATGCAGCACGACGAGGCCGCCGACGGCGGCCGCGCCCGAGAGGAAGGATCGCCGCGACATGCGATGGATGAGGGTGGACATGATTGCCTCCTGGAAGCGCTCTGCTTTCTGATTGTGAGCCGGCTTTGCGGGGAGAAATTGTCGCGCCGGCGGCATTCCGAGTCCAGCAGATTCAAACGACAGGTTCATGACGGTGCGGCAGGCCGATTTGTCGTGCCGTCGGGGGCGCGCTAAGTTCGTCCGGGCGGCGGCGAAGTAGGCCCGCCGCGCTTGCGGCGAAAGCGGGGCCACGAATGGATCTTGACGTCGGGGCGATCACCGAGCGGCTTGCCGCATACGTCGAGCGGTGGGCGGTTTATGCGACCGACCCGTGGCTCGCCTATCAGGTCGCGCTGATCGTGCTTCTCTTCATCGCCGCCAAGTTCTTGGGCAAGAAAATCGAAGCCCGCCTCGAAAGTCGGGCACGATCCATCCGCGGCCACCCCGGCCTGCTGCGCGTCGTCGTGGCGACCATGCGCAGGGCGGACTGGATCCTGTTCGTGGTCATGATGTTCGCGGCGATCACCATCATGCGCGCAGCGACGTGGCCGAGCCGGAGTTGGCTTCTGGCGATCGCGCTGTGGCTGGCGCTCACCTGGGTCGTCGTCGCCATCCTCTCGCGGGTCATCCGCAATCGCCTCGCTGCGCGCTCTGTGGCCTGGATGGTCTGGATCTACGCCGCCCTCGTCATCCTCGGGCTCCACGACCGCGCCGCGCTCTTCCTTGACAGTCTCGCCATGCCGGTCGGCAACGTCCGGATCTCGGTGCTCACCGTCATCAAGACCGCGGTGTTCCTGACCGCCGCGGTATGGGTCGCGACCGTCGCCGGCAACTACTTCGATGAGCGGGTGCAGAAATCGGCCGATCTGACACCATCCATCCGGGTGCTGATCGGCAAGGTCGCCAAGTTCGGACTGATCATCATCGCCGGCCTGGGCGCGCTGACCGCCGTCGGCGTCGATCTGACGGCCCTGACGGTCTTTTCCGGCGCGGTCGGCGTCGGCCTCGGCTTCGGACTCCAGAAGGTCGTGTCGAACTTCATCTCCGGCGTCATCATGCTGATGGACAAGTCGATCAAGCCGGGCGACACGATTTCGCTCGGCGAGACCTTCGGCTGGATCAGGGAATTACGCGCGCGCTTTGTCTCGGTGGTCACGCGCGACGGGCGCGAATACCTCATCCCCAACGAGGACTTCGTCACCCAGCAGGTCATCAACTGGTCCTTCAGCGACGAACTCGTCAGGCTGGATGTGGCGTTCGGCGTCTCCTACGACGCCGATCCGCACGTCGTGTCCGAACTCGCCATCAAGGCGGCGATGACCGTCGGGCGCGTCGAAGCCGCCAGGCGTCCTGTCTGCTGGCTCACCGGCTTCGGCGAATCCTCGCTCGATTTCGTCCTCCGCTTCTGGATCCACGATCCCCAGCAGGGCCTCACCAACGTTAGGGGTAAGGTGCTTCTGGCGCTCTGGGACACGTTCAAGGAGAACGGTGTGCAGATCCCCTACCCGCACCGCGAGATCATCATGAAACGGCGTGAAACCGGCAGGCCGGTCGACGGGAAAGCGCCCAACGATTGATGGCTCCACGACAATCGGGCAACGTCCGTCCGATCATTGCGCAAATGCCATTTTTCTGTGCAATTTCCGTGACATAAAGTCTTGTTTGCTGCGCTGCGGTATACCCTTGCTTAATCCGGCTCTGCTAATTTTGCAGCGGGTGGCATGGGGCACGGGCAATGACGATTGGGGCTTCCGAAGTCGCGGGCTTTCGCATGGCCGGCACCATGGTCTTCCTGCTGTCGGCGGCCTCGCCGGCCTCGGCGGCCGCGACGACGCTGGAGACACTTCAAAGAAACCTCGATCTCGTCTGGACGCTGCTGGCCGCCGGCCTCGTCCTGATGATGCAGCTCGGCTTTCTGCTCCTCGAAGCCGGGATGGTGCGCTCGAAGAATTCCATCAACGTCGCGCAGAAAAACCTGCTGGACTTCGCGGTCTCGGTCGTCGCGTTCAGCGCGGTCGGCTTCATGATCGCCTTCGCGTCCGGCAACGGATGGCCCTTCGGCATCGACGGGAGTTTCCTCTTCCTGGGATCGCTCGACAGCTGGCACGTCGGCTTCTTCGTCTTTCAGGTCATGTTCTGTGGAACGGCCGCGACGATCGTCTCGGGCGCGGTCGCGGAACGGATGCGGCTCGTCTCCTACCTGCTCTGCTCAGCCGTCGTCGCGGGCGTCATCTATCCGGTCTTCGTCCACTGGGCGTGGGGCAACTCCCTCGTCCCGAATTCGTCGGCATTTCTTGCCAACATGGGCTTCGTGGACTTTGCCGGTTCCACCGTCGTCCACGCGACCGGCGCCTGGGTGGCGCTCGCCGCATGTCTCGTCCTGGGGCCCCGGCTCGGCAGGTTCGACAGTGCCGGAAAGCCGGTGCGCATTGCCGGGCACAGCCCCGTCTTGGCGGCGGCCGGCGCGCTCGTCCTCTTCGTGGGCTGGATCGGCTTCAACGGCGGCTCCACGGTCGCGGCAACGCCGGCGATCGCCCACATCATCGCCAACACGGTGCTGGCCGGCGGCACCGGCAGCCTCGCCGGCTTTGTCGTCGGCTGGTACAAGGATGGGGTCGTGCTCCCCGAGCAGACGCTTTCGGGCATGCTCGGAGGGCTCGTCGCCGTCACCGCCGGCTGCCTGGTGCTCGATCCGTTCGGCGCGCTGGCGATCGGCATGATCGGCGGACTGGCGGCCATATGGGGCAACAGCGTCCTTGAGAACGAGCTCGGGATTGACGACGCCGTCGGCGCGATCGGCGTACACGGCTTCGCGGGAATGGCCGGCACGATCGGTCTGGCGCTGCTGGCGCCCGTCGAAAACCTGCCGCTCGCCTCCCGCTGGGACCAGCTGCAGGTCCAGGCGACGGGAGTGACGGTCAACTTCGTTTGGACCTTCGCGACCGGATACGCCTTCTTCTGGACGCTGAACCGCTTCTTCCCCATCCGCGTCACCCGCGAGGCCGAGCTGATCGGGCTGAACGAAGCCGAACACGGCACGCGCATGGGTGTCGGGCACGTCGAACGCGCGCTCCAGACGCTGGTCAGCGGCAACGCCGATCTGAACATGCGGCTCGAACTGAAGCCCGGCGACGAGTCCGAGACCCTGACGCGCCTCTTCAACGACCTCATGGAGAACATCCAGGCCGAGGAGAGCGCACGCGCGCGGGCCAAGTCGATGATGCGCGATGCCGAGGAGGCCGAGCGCCTGTCGGCGCTCGCCGCCGCGACCTTCGAGGCGATCTGGATCCTTCAGGATGGACGGATCGTCGACGGAAACGTCAAGCTCGAGGAGCTTCTCGGCGAGACCATTTCCACACTGCGCGGCCGCCCGGTCATCGAGCTGTTCGCTCCCGAACACCGCGCAGCCGTGCGGGAGGCGATGCTGAAGCCGGTTGCCGAACCCTACGAAGCCGACATCATGATGGCTGACGGCACCTGCGTCCCGATGGAGCTGCGCGGCCGCGAGATCCTCTACCGGGGCGAGCGCTCCCGAATCGGCTGCCTCGTGGACCTGCGCGAGCGAAAGCATGCGGAGGCGCGCATCCGGCACCTCGCCCTGCACGATCCGCTGACGGGTCTGCCCAACCGCGCCCTCTTCAACGAGAGGCTAGCCGCGATGGCCAGACGCGCGAGCGACGCCAATGGACAGGGCGCCGTCCTGCTGGTCGATCTCGACCGCTTCAAGGACATCAACGACATCTACGGGCACCCCGCCGGCGATCTCGTAATCAGAACGGCCGCCGACCGCATCTCGTCCCTGGCCGGCAATGACGACGTCACGGTGGCGCGCCTGGGCGGAGACGAGTTCGCCGTGTTGATGTCCGGCCTGGCATTCGGGAACCAGGCGGCAGACTTCGCCTTCCGCGTGGTCACTCAACTGGTCCAGCCGATCACGCTGGAAGACGGTCGTCCCGTCCGCGTCGGCGCTAGCGTCGGAGTGGCCCTGTGCCCCCGCGACGGCAACGACCCCGCGCTGCTCGTCTCCCGCGCCGATACGGCCCTCTATCACGCAAAGAACACCGGCCGGAACAACTACTGCCTGTTCGAGCCCGGAATGGACGCCTTCCTTGAAAAGCGCCGGTTGCTGGAAGCCGACCTCGGACTGGCGCTCGAACGGGAGGAGTTCGAACTGCATTTCCAGCCGCGCGTCAGCGTCGAGCAGAGCCGCATCATTTCCTACGAGGCGCTCATCCGCTGGCGGCATCCCGAACGCGGCCTCGTCAGCCCGGCCGACTTCATCCCGATCGCCGAACAGGGCGGCAAGATCGTCGCCATTGGGGAATGGGTGCTTCGCACCGCCTGCCTCGCAGCGCAAAACGATTTCGGCGGAGCGCGCGTCAGCGTCAACGTCAGTCCGGTCCAGTTCCGCCAGAAGAACTTCGTCGAAAGCGTCGCCGCGATCCTGGAGGAAACCGGGCTGGCGCCGGGACAGCTCGAAATCGAGATCACCGAAGGCGTGCTGATCGACGACGACAACCGCGCGGGCCTCATCCTCAAGCAGTTCAAGCAGCTCGGGATCACGATCGCCCTCGACGACTTCGGCACCGGCTATTCCTCGCTCGGCTATCTCAGCCGCTTCCCCTTCGACACGATCAAGATCGACCGCTCGTTCGTGCGAGAACTCACCTCCTCCGAAAACGCCCGCGCCATCATCAATACGATCGTGGGGCTGGGATTCGGCCTCAAGATGAAGGTTGTCGCTGAAGGGGTCGAGACGGTGGAGGAAGCCGCCATCCTCGCCATGAGCGGATGCAACGAGCTGCAGGGCTTTCTTCTGGGGCGGCCGCTGCCCGTCGGCGAGATGGCGCCGGACGCCGATCGGGAGGTCGCCGCGATCGTCGCCCAGGCGCGCGACATGCAGGCGGAAATGTCGAGGACGCTACGCACCGTCGCGCAGGACATGCGTGCACGCTCCGGCGACACCCCGCTCCGAAAGGTAAGCTGACCGTCAGGCCAGTTCCGGCATGATGCCCATCGACGTCCGATCGACGACTTCGCGCAGCGCGAAGGAGGAGTTGATCTTGATGACATGCGGCATGGCGGTGAGCCATTCCTTGTGGATCCGCTCGTAGTCCTCGAGATCCTTGGCGGCGATGCGGACCACGTAGTCGTACTCGCCCGACATCAGATGGCACGACAGAACGTTCGGGCAGCGCTTGATCGCCGCTTCGAACTCGGCGAGCGATTTTTCGAACTGGCCGGACAGGGAGATGTGGACGATCGCCGTCATCTTGTGGCCGAGCGCGCCGTTCGAAAGCCGCGCGTGATAGCCCTCGATCACGCCGCTCTTTTCCAGCTGGTCGAGCCGCCGGGAACAGGCGGACTGCGACAGGCCGATCTTTTCGGCGAGCGCGGAATTCGAGATCCGGCCGTCCTTCTGGAGCGTGTCGAGAATGGCGAAATCGATCCTGTCCAGCGCCATGGGCCACCTTTCCTGCGAAAACTGCGCCTGTTCACGCAAACTCTATCGAAAAACCGGCTGTCAGACAATGAACTTCGCAAACACATTCGAAGCGAACGGTGTTCTAATGGCTGCACTCACCACAATCGTTCCGCCCCGAGGAGGAAATCATGCGCGTCGGCTGCCCGAAGGAGATCAAGAACCACGAGTACCGGGTTGGCCTGACCCCCGGTTCTGTTCGCGAATATGTCGCGCACGGGCATGACGTGATCGTCGAGACCGGCGCGGGCGCTGGCATCGGCGCCGACGACAACGCCTATCGCGCGGCCGGTGCGTCGATCGCAAAGACGGCCGAGGAGGTCTTCGCCAAGGCCGACATGATCGTCAAGGTCAAGGAGCCGCAGCCCGGCGAATGGGTCCAGCTGCGCGAAGGCCAGCTCCTCTACACCTATCTCCACCTCGCGCCCGATCCGGAGCAGACGAAAGGCCTCGTCGCCTCGGGCGTCACGGCGGTCGCCTACGAAACCGTCACCGACGACCGCGGCGGCCTGCCGCTGCTTGCTCCGATGTCGGAAGTCGCCGGGCGCCTGTCTATCCAGGCCGGCGCCACGGCGCTGCAGAAGGCCAATGGCGGCCGCGGCGTCCTGCTGGGCGGCGTGCCCGGCGTGCTGCCGGGCAAGGTCGCTGTCATCGGCGGCGGCGTCGTCGGCCTGCACGCGGCCAAGATGGCGGTTGGCCTCGGCGCCGACGTCACCATCATCGACCGCTCGATTCCGCGCCTGCGCCAGCTCGATGACATCTTCAACGGCCGCGTCCACACCCGCTATTCCACCGTCGAGGCGCTCGAGGAAGAGTGCTTCTCGGCCGACATGGTGGTCGGCGCAGTCCTCATCCCCGGCGCCGCGGCTCCCAAGCTTGTGACGCGCGAGATGCTGTCGGGCATGAAGAAGGGCGCGGTGCTCGTCGACGTCGCCATCGACCAGGGTGGCTGCTTCGAGACCTCGCACGCCACCACCCATGCCAATCCCACCTACGAGGTCGACGGCATCATCCACTACTGCGTGGCCAATATGCCGGGCGCAGTTCCCGTCACTTCGGCCCACGCGCTCAACAATGCGACGCTCTACTACGGACTCCAGCTCGCCGACAAAGGCCTGAAGGCACTGGTCGACGATCCGCACCTGCGCAACGGGCTCAACGTGCACAAGGGCCGCATCACCAATCGCGCCGTCGCCGAAGCGCTCGGCTACGAGATGGCCGAACCGCAGATCGCCCTGAAGGCGGCCTGATCCCCCAGGAACTTTCCGCGAGAAACCTCCCCTCGCGGAAATCTCGCCCGCCGGCTGCACCACCGGCGGGCTTTTCTTTGCCTGCTCTCGGGCTGCCGGCTCAGTTTCGATCGATGCGGCACTGGTAGCAGTTATTGCGGGCCGAGCGCATATGGAGATATGCGATCTCCGGCCGCGCCAGCAGTTCGTGCGCCCGCTGGCAGATGTGGTTCGACGGAACCACCGCCCCGGTGCCATAGACGATCCGGTCGTCATGGCCGTATCCGCGCACGATATAGTCGGGCGTTGCCCTGAACAAGTCCGGCAGCACGTCCGTCTCCGCGGCGGGCTCGCACGCCTCCGCATGCAGGAAGATCGGACCGGTCTCCGCATACGGCTGCAAGGCCGGAAACGGGCGGTAGGCGAGCACGAGATACGGCTCGCCCTTGGCGACGTTGCGCAGACAGTGGCGGCAGGGAACGCCGTCGCCATCGGAGATGCGCCGCTCCGGCGGCAGCCCGTAGGCATCCGGCGCGCCGTCCTGGAGCGCGCGCACGTCGTCGGTCGGAAGCGGTCTGAAGCGGATCAACATGGGAACCTCGTCTGTTCGGGAGGCTCTCCATCTATCGGCACAGATTGCGACCGGCCACCCGAAACACGCTCCTGCGGCCCTGGCCGGAAAAGGACCTCGCTCGGCTAGTCCCAGGCCTCGATCTGCTCCTCCGACCAGGCCACGGGAACGAAACCCATCTTCTGGTAGATCTGCAGCGCGCGCGGGCTGTCGAGCGAGTTGGTCTGGATGATGACCTTGTGCGGGTCGTGCGCCCACGCTCCATAGATCGCACATGACAGGAAGAAGCGGGAGAGGCCCCTTCCCTGGAACTCCGGCACGAGCCCGAAATACTCGATCTCCGCCTGATGCGGCAGGCGCGACAGGTCCAGTTCGAAGAACCCCGCCGGACTCCCGTTGGCGTAGAGCACCTCGATCTCGGTCGTGCTCGAATGGATCACCGAGGCGAGCGCGGCATCCTTCATCGTGCGGCGCATCTGCCAGTGATGCGGCCGTCCCACCTGTTCGTAGAGGTACCGGTAGAAGTGCAGCGGCATCTCCACGGAGCGCATGACGGCGAGCAGGTGGCCGATCGGCGCAGGCACCCGGCGGGAGGGCTTCTGCGTCATTTCCAGATGCGTGATGCGCGCGGTCAGAATGCGCGGTTGCCCGGACACGGTCATGCCTTCCCCGTCGCGACCGGCGTGTCGCCGCGGCTGCCCCATTCGGTCCAGGAACCGTCGTAGAGCCGGTTGTCCTCGTGCCCTAGCGCCTGCAGCGCCAGAACCAGCGTTGCGGCGGTCACCCCGGAGCCGCAGGAGGTAACGACGGGACGCGACAGGTCCACCCCGGCCTGCTCGAAGGCTGCCCGGAGCTCTTCGGCCGGCAGTAGGGCGCCGTCGCGCGAGAGCGTCAGCGCCGGCACGTTTCTGGCTCCGGGCATGTGACCGGATCGCACGCCGGCCCTCGGCTCGGGATCGGTGCCCTCGAATCGTCCCGCCGGGCGGGCATCCACGACCTGGGCCGTACCTCCTTCGACGACGGATCGCATCTCCGCGAGCGAGGCCACCTTCCGCTTGTCGAAATCCACTTCGAACAGGCACGACGCGATCTTCGTCGGGCGGGAGGTCACCAGCCGACCCTCGGCCTTCCAGCGGTCGAACCCGCCCTCCAGGATGAAGACCTTCTTCGCCCCCATGACCTTGAACATCCACCATACCCGCGGCGACGAGAACAGGCCGGGGCCGTCGTAGACGACGATCGTGTCGTCCTGCGAAATCCCCATCGAACCGGCGAAGGTGGCGAAAATCTCGGGCGACGGCAGCGTATGCGGAAGTTTTGATTCCGGCTGCACCACGACATCCTGGTCGAAGAACACGGCGCGCGGGATGTGGCCCGCCTCGTATTCCGCCCTCGCGTCGCGCCCCTGTGCCGGCAGGTACCAGGACCCATCCACCACCGACAGGCCGGGGTCGTTCAGGTGCTCGGCGAGCCATTCGGTCGTGACGAAGAAGTCGGTTCTATCGGAGGCCATCTGTTTCTCCCGGTCGCTTGCCCGCATATCGAGGTTTCGCAACCAGAAGATCAAGGGTCTGCCGGCCATTAATCCCGCCGCCGGCCGACGGGCAGGTTAGTTTGCCGGCATCGCCCCGAACCTGATCCTGAATCTGCGGTTCTCGCGGCCCTTCTTCTCGATCTTGCCGATGTGGATCTCGCCGACCTCCTGGGTTTCGGAGACGTGGGTGCCGCCGCAGGGCTGGCTGTCGATGACGGCATTCTCGCCGATGCACACGAGCCTGATCCGCCCGGCGCCCACCGGCGGGCGAACGTTCTTCGACTTCACCAGGCCCGGATTGGCGTTCAGCTCCTCCTCGGTGATCCAGCGCGTGAACACCGGATGGTTGGCGTTGACCAGCTTCATCAGCTCTTCCGTCACACCTTCCTTTGTCACCCCGGCATCGGGCAGGTCGAGATCGACGCGCGAATCGTCCTCGCCTACCGCCGCACCGGTGATCGGGAACGGGCAAACGACGCTCAGCAGGTGGCAGGCGGTGTGCATGCGCATGAGCCTGTACCGGCGCGCCCAGTCGATGTGGAGGACGAGCGTCTCGCCGACCGCCGGCAGGGCCTGGCCGGGTGCCGGTACATGGATGATCTCGTTCTTCGTCTCGCCGGTGATCGTGCCGGCGATCGCGATGCGCGATCCGTCCGGCCTCTCGAAGAAGCCGGTATCGCCCGGCTGTCCGCCCGAGGTGGCGTAGAAGTTCGTGCGGTCGAGAAGGATGCCGCCGCGGTCGTTGAGGCCAACGACCTCTCCTTCCGCGGTGGAGAGATAGGCGTCCTCCCGGAACAGTGTCTCCGTCGGAGCCGCCATCAGGCCACCGCCTCGAAGGGAACGGCGATATCCGGCGTCCGCTCCATCCAGTCGGGAACCGGCAGGTTCTTGCCCCGAAGGAATTTGGGATTGAAGAGCTTCGACTGGTAGCGCGTGCCGTAGTCGCACAGCACCGTCACGATCGTATGCCCGGGGCCGAGCTCCCGCGCGAGCCGGATCGCGCCGGCGATGTTGATCCCCGAGGACCCCCCGAGGCAGAGCCCCTCTTCCTGCACGAGGTGGAAGATGATCGGTAGGGCTTCCTCGTCGGGTATCTGGTAGGAGAAATCCGGATCGAATCCTTCCAGGTTGGCAGTGATGCGGCCCTGGCCGATGCCCTCGGTGATCGAACTGCCCTCCGACTTCAGCACCCCTTCGGTATAGAAGGAATGGAGAGCGGCGCCGAGAGGGTCGGCGAGCGCGATCTTCACCGCGTTGCTCTTCGCCTTCAGTCCCTCCGCGATCCCCGCCAGCGTCCCGCCGGTGCCGACCGCACACACGAAACCGTCCACCTTTCCGTCGGTATCACGCCAGATCTCCTGTGCCGTCGTCTCGACATGACCTTTCCGGTTCGCAATGTTGTCGAACTGGTTCGCCCAGATCGCGCCGCTCTCGCTGGTCTTGGCCAGCTGTTCGGCCAGGCGGCCCGATACCTTCACGTAATTGTTCGGGTTCTTGTAGGGCACCGCCGGCACCTCGATCAGTTCGGCTCCCAGAAGGCGCAGCGCGTCCTTCTTCTCCTGGCTCTGGGTGTCGGGAATGACGATCACGGTGCGGTACCCGAGCGCCTTGCCCACCACGGTGAGGCCGATTCCGGTGTTGCCGGCCGTTCCTTCCACGATCAGTCCGCCCGGCCTCAGAAGCCCCTTTTTCTCGGCGTCGCGAATGATGAAGAGCGCCGCCCTGTCCTTCACCGACTGGCCGGGGTTCATAAACTCGGCCTTGCCGAGGATTTCGCAGCCCGTCTCCTCCGATGCCCGCCTCAGCCGAATCAGCGGAGTATTGCCGATAGCGTCGATCACCGAGCGGTACATGAAATTTCCTTCCTGTCCTTGGCGGGCTCTGCGGCCTGCTTGAAGCTGTTCGAGGCGGAGCACCTTGGTCTAAGGAGCCGCGGTGCGCCTTTCAAGAAGCGATTTTCCGCGATTTGGCATACGGCGGCATGATCGTTTCGGGGAACGCCGCCGACGGCGAAAAAACCCGGGCATACCCGCTGGGCAGGCGGCCGCTTCCGTGGCACATCCGCGGAGGAACTGCTGGCATACGGACGCCCCGCGCGGCCGCATCGCTACGAGGGCTTATGAGACGGGTGGGTGTCGTTCTGATCGTCGTCCTTGTTATCGCCGCCATCGCGGCGATCGTCTGGTTCGCGGGGCCGCGGGTGTCGCGCGACACGACCGTGACCTTCGATCCGGCGGCGATCGGGAACGACGTCGATGCCTGGCTCGCAGCGCGCGAGGCTGCCGTTCCGGGCATCCGCGACGCTCACGCGAAGGAGGTCGTCTGGGCCTTCCCCGCCTCGCGCGCCAGGACGCCGCTCGCGATCGTCTATGTCCATGGTTTCTCCGCCTCCAAACACGAGATCCGCCCGGTGCCGGACGATGTCGCGAAAGCGCTCGGCGCCAACCTCTTCTACACGCGCCTGACCGGCCACGGGCGCGACGGTCCCGCTATGGCGGAAGCGTCCGTCAACGCCTGGGTCAACGACTTCGCCGAAGCGCTCGCGGTCGGCCATGCGATCGGCGAGAAGGTCGTCGTCATCGCCGTTTCGACCGGCGGGTCCATCGCCGCCTGGGCCGCGACCCGGCCGGAGTTCCGCGACCGGATGGCCGGCCTGGTGCTCGTCTCGCCCAATTTCGGCGTGCGCGCGTCCGGCGCGGGATTGCTCGCCGGCCCATGGGGGCTGCAGATCGCGAGACTGGTCGCGGGCAGCGAGCGTGGTTTCGAGCCCGCCAACGATGCGCAGCGGCGCTATTGGACGACGCGCTATCCGATCGAGGCCACCCTTCCCATGGCCGCGGTGGTCGATATGGCCGCCACCGCGCCGGTCGAGACGATCGACGTGCCGGCGCTCTTCATCATTTCGGACGAGGACCAGGTGGTCCGGCCCGACATCACGCGCACGATCGCGGATCGCTGGGGTGCGCCGCACGAAATTCTGGCGGTGCAGGCAAGCGGCGACCCGTCAAACCACGTCATCGCCGGCGACGCGCTGTCGCCCTCCAACAACGGGTTGGTTTCGCAGGCGATCACGGACTGGGTCCGATCGCTCCAGGATTGATCAGCGCGACATCAACGTCAGGCAGGGCGGCTTGTCGATGATCGAGCGGGTCGTACCGCCGAAGAACATCTCCTTGAGCCGCGAGTGGCTGAACGCCCCCAGCACGAGCAGATCCGCCTTCCTGTCCTCGACCACGCGCGACATCGTCTCCGCGACGGATGCCCTGCCGGAGCTTGCACGCTCGACCGTCACCTTCGCGCCGTGGCGCGCGAGCGCCGCGGCGATTTCGTGGCCGGGACGTCCACCGGGATCGCCGGACTGCGTGGCCGGATTAATGGTGAGAACGATCGTCTCTTCGGCCACCATAATAAAGGGAAGCGCGTCGAACGCCGCGCGCGCGGCCTCGCGCGATCCGTTCCAGGCCAGCACGACCCGCTTTGCCCGCACGTTGGCCGGCCTGTCGCGCGGCACGATCAGCACCGGGCGTCCCCCGCTCTGGATCAGCGTGTCGATGTCCGGCGCGCCGCCGTCGCCCTGGGCGTTGCTGGCCACCACGATGTCGCCGCAACGCGCGCTTTCGAGCGCCGAGAGCGCGCTGTCGCCGGAAAAGGTCCGCAGCGAACGCCATTCGGCCGAGACGTCCTCGCGCCGCATCCGCTCCTCGAAAAAGCGCCCCAGCTTCTCTTCACGGTCCCGGCTCAGGTCATCGCCGGCACCGATGACCGTCGCGTCCGGGAAACCCATCGGCGATGCGATCGGCATCGGCAGCGGTTCGGCATGCACGCCGACCAGGTGGCCCTTCGAATCTTCCGTCAGGGCGACAGCCACGTCGAGCACCGCGGTGGCACCCGTCTCGTCCTGCAGCACCGCAACGATCGTCTTGTAACCCATGGCTCTCACTCCTCGCCCCACCGCTGAGAATACCATAGCGCAATTCGTGCGCCGACAGAATTGAGGCCTCAGCGGGAGACGCGCGGCGCGCCGCTGCCGGCGGAGGTCGCGGCCAGGCCGGCGACCATCCGTTCGACCGCCTCGCGCGCCGGCTTGAGGATTTCCTCCGACCGGGCCCTCACCACGAGTTCGGTCCAGAACGTTCCGTCCTGATATTTCGGATAGGAGCCGATGATGGTCTGCGGATGCTGCTTCTGGATTGCGCCGAGAGCATCGCCGATCACGCCTTCGCCATACGGGCAATGGACGGTGGCGGAGATCAGCTTCGTGCCCGTCTTCAGCGTCGGGATGACGTTGTCGAGCATCGCCTGGAAGATGGCCGGCACGCCAGCCATGACGTGGACGTTGCCGATCCGGAAACCCGGCGCCAGCGACACCGGATTGTCGATGTGCTCGGCGCCGCGCGGCATGCGCGCCATGCGCTTGCGCGCCTCGGTAAACTCCATCTCGCGCTTGGCGTAGTTCTCCTCCAGCATTTTGTAGGCGCGATCGTCGTACTCGCACGGCACCCCGAAGGCCTTCGATACCGAATCCGCGGTAATGTCGTCATGCGTCGGCCCGATGCCGCCGGTGGTGAAGAGATAGGTGTAGCGCGCGCGCAGCGCGTTCACCGCGGCGACAATCTCGTCTTCCTCGTCGGGTACGATGCGGACTTCCTTCAGATCGATGCCGATCGCGCTCATCATGTCGGCGAGGTGGCCGATGTTCCTGTCCTTCGTCCGCCCGGACAGGATCTCGTCGCCGATGACGATCATGGCGGCGGTGACGATGTCGGTCATGACGGCTCCTCTAGGCGAACGAACCGACATACAGCCGGGGCCCGCAGACGGCAATGGCGCGCGATCTGTGAACGAACTGTGCGCCCGTTCGCACGTTCCGGTAAACGGGTAGGTGGCCTAGATATCGAGTGTCAGGCACTTCCGGCCGTTCCGGTCCGCCGGCCGCATCATTCAACACGAGAACACTGTCGAAGGAGAATTCTCATGGCGAAGGTACTCGTCCTCTATTATTCGAGCTGGGGACATATGGAAGCGATGGCGAAGTCGGCCGCGGACGGCGCCCGGGAAGCCGGCGCGGACGTTACCATCAAGCGCGTTCCCGAACTCGTGCCCCTCGAGGTAGCCAAGGCCGCCTACTACAAGCTCGACCAGGAGGCCCCGATTGCCGATCCCCTGGAGCTTGAGAACTACGATGCCATTATCTTCGGCATCTCGACGCGCTACGGCGCCATGTCCGCCCAGATGAAGAATTTCTTCGACCAGACCGGGCCGCTCTGGGCCAAGGGTGCGCTGGTCAATAAGGTCGCCTCGGTCATGTCCTCGACGGCTACGCAGCATGGCGGCGCGGAATTCGCGATCATCTCCGCGCAGGTCTCGCTGCAGCACCACGGCATGATCATCGTTCCGCTGTCCTACGCCTACCAGGGCCAGTCCGGAAACGACGTCGTGCGCGGCGGCTCGCCCTACGGCATGACGACGACCTCCAACACCGACGGTTCGCGCATGCCCTCCGAGCAGGAGCTCGAAGGCGCGAAGTTCCAGGGCAAGCGGGTGGCCGAGATCACCGCCAAGCTGCACGGCTGACGCGCTTTCGCACGCGACTTCCGAGAGGCGGCCCCGGCTGCCTCTCTTTCTGCGTGCGCGCGCGCGGCCATTGACGCTGCGGCCAACCGCGTTCAAATCGTCGGCACGATCCGCCGAACGAGCCCGGAGGCCACCCGTGACAACTGCCGTCATCGCCCTGATCGCCCTCCTTTTGGTCGCGGCGGCGGGTTTCACCGCCTATCTTTCCTGGACCACGCATCGCATCGCCTCGCGCTCCGAGGCCCAGATCCCGATGGCCGGAAAGACCGTTTCGATCGGCGGCGACCGCATCCACTACGTCGACCAGGGCAAGGGCCGGCCGATCCTGTTTGTGCACGGGCTCGGCGGACAGTTGCATCACTTCCGGCATCCGCTCTTTTCCGTCATGGGCGAAGGCTACCGGCTCGTCGCAATCGACCGGGCCGGTTCGGGATATTCCACCCGTGTCTCCAGCGGCGCGCGCATCCCCGAACAGGCCGACCTCATCGCGAAATTCATCGACGCGCTCGGTCTGGAAAAACCGCTCCTCGTCGGCCACTCGCTCGGCGGCGCGATCGCGCTCCGGGTGGCGCTCGACCATCCGGACAGGATCTCCGGGCTGGCGCTGATTTCTCCCCTCACCCACTTCATCCCGACGCCGCCGAAGGAATTCGGCGGCCTCTATATCCGCTCTCCGCTGATGCGGCGCGTCGTCGCCAACACGCTGGCTGTGCCCGCCTCGCTGAAGAACGCGCAGCAGACGCTCGATTTCGTTTTCGGGCCCCAGCCGGTGCCGGCCGAATATGCGATCGCCGGCGGCGGCTATCTCGGCCTGCGCCCGAGCCATTTCCATGCCACCTCCTCAGACCTCGTGGCGGTGGAGCAGGACCTGCCGCAACAGGTCGGCCGCTATGGAGAGATCCGCATGCCCGTCGGCATCCTGTTCGGCAGCCGCGACCGCGTCCTGCACCACACCCATCACGGCCTGGCCATGCAAGGCAAGATCGAGGGTATCGACATCGAGATCCTCGACGGCATCGGCCACATGCCGCAATTCGTCGAGGCCGAGAAGGTCGCCAGCTTCATCCGCCGTATCGCGGACCGCGCCTTCGCCGCCTAACTGGTCGGGGAACTGCCCTCCGGCGCGACACGTTCCGCGCGCATTTCCCCTTGGCTATCCATTCCCGACCCATTAAGCCTCTTGGCGGACGCGGGCGTGGCGGAATGGTAGACGCAACGGACTTACGCCGAGGTTGAGTGCTCGCCGGGAAACCGGCGATGCAGAACTGCTCAAAGTCGGGGAAACCTGTCGGATGGCAATCCCGAGCCAAGCCCGAGATCGCTCGGGAAGGTGTAGAGACTAGACGGGCAGCACCTAACCCCCGCCCCGGCGGGGCACGGTGAAGGGATAGTCCAGACCACAAACGCCTTCAGGGGCGGCGGCGAAAGCCGTAGCTGGTAAGAAAATCCGTAGGGGGCAACCCCGTGCCGGTTCGAGTCCGGCCGCCCGCACCACCATCCCTGTATCGCGCGAGTTCGCTTCGCTCAAACGCTCCGACGAGAGGGCTGACCGGCCAAACCTACGTCAGAGCTTCCCCATCGCGCATGCCAGGTAGAGCATCGTCTGCTCGACGGTCCGCTGCCGGTGCGCGCCCGAACGGCGAAGCGCGGCCAGCCGGTTGCCGATGGATCCTTCGCGGCTCTGCTTGAAATCCGCAAGGACCTGGCGGGCGTCGTCGGTCAGCATGTCGGCGATCTGCTCGAGCGCCTTGATGTTGATCGTGTTCCAATCCCGGAACCGCCCCGCCGCGATGCGCCGGACCCGATCGTAGCGCGCCCGCCACGTGCTGTTGTCGCCGACCAGGTTCGCGCCATGCTGACGATAGCCCAGGCCGGGCGTGGGCGAATAGTGAACCGTGCCGCCGATCCCGGTGACGACCTGGTAGCACCACCAGTCGTGGCTGACGAAGGCGGCCCGACGGGATGCCGCCTGCACGGCCGTGAAGGCGGCGCGGTTCATGACCATGGTGTTGCCGCCCGCGATGCTCTGGACGATGGCATTGCGGAAGCATGGTTCGCGCCGGAAGAGCGGGGAATAGCCGATCGTCTCGCCGGATTCGTCGATGAGCCGCGTGCGGGTGCAGAACAGCGACGGCCGTCCGGCATCCTGGGACGACAGCCATGAGAGAGCGGCGGCGAGTTTGCCTTCCTCCCAGATGTCGTCCTGGTCGCAGAAGGCGAAGTAGTCCGCGTTGCTTGCGGTCGAAACGATGAGACTGCGAAAGTTCTCGGCGAATCCGGTGCGCGGACCATCCTGCACATGGACCTTGCCGCGTTCCCAGGATTTTCCGAGCCGCTCCAGAATCCTCGGCGTCCGGTCCGCCGACCCGTCGTCGGAGATCCACAGTTCAAGTTCCGCCGCTTCCTGAGATGCGATCGTTTCGAGTTGCTGCACGAGAAACCGGTCGCCGTTCCGTGTTGCCATCAGGATGGCGACATGATGGCCCATGGCGATCTCGCTCTCGACCCTGCACTCAAAATCCCGGCCCAAGGAATGCATTGAAAGTCAGACTCTGGTTACGCAAAGACCGCCGGAACATGGCTCCTCACGGTATCGGTTGAATGTCGACCGATCAGGGCTCCTGTGAACTCCACTATACTCGGTCGCGTCAAGCACGGGTTTGAATCGGCGGGTGTTTTTCTTCAAGCGAATCAATCTCGATCATTGCAGGCCGGACATGACATCGGCATCCGCCCTGGTGCCGATGCGGCGAACCAGGTCGAAAATTCCGGGACGAATATGTTGCGCGGACAAGCCCCACGATCCCCTGCCCGACCTGCCGCGACATCGCAGACTTTCTCAGTCCAGATCGATCACGATCGCATGGAGGTCGAATGTCTGTCCCGTTCCCTCGGGATCGGGAAGTATGCCGATGTAGTCGCCATCATAGCTCTCCGCCGGCGGTACATCGTAGGTGAAGGACGGACCCGTTACCTCGTTTCCCACCGGCAGGCCGCGCCATCTGCTGTTGCCGACGCCGTTCGTGGAATACGAGACCTTTATCTCTTTACCGTCCTCCGACGAGCCGAACACGGTGACCGTCACGGACTTGCCGGAAGCCTGCTTCTCGAACTCCTCCGGAATCAGGAAGGACACGCCGTCGGTCTTGCGTCCAGGTCTCGGTTTCTCGACCGAACCGGCAAGGCGAAGCGCATCGCCGACCTCGCTCACGGTGAAACCTTCCGGAACGTTCATCGTGCCGTCCGGAACATTCGCGGCGTTGATGACGAAATCGCCTTCGAAAGTGGAGGGTGCGGAAGGCGCGGCCTCCTCGGACTCCTGACTGCACCCCGTGACGACCATAAGCGTCAACGCCAATGGGGCCAGGATGCGGGCGGCCTTGATCGTCACGGATAATCTCCTTCGGCTCGGCGGACGTGGTTCATTTCTCGTGAATGGATGCTGGCCTATACGCTGGCTGCGCGTCGTGCAACGATCCACCGAACCCTACGCGCTTCCGGAGGCTAGCGCGGATGCATGTGCCGCCAGGGCCGAGCTCGCTCGATCTGGCCCGCCAGGGCGAAAAGCAGGCCTTCCTCGCCGGTCCGGGCCGCGAAATGGACGCCCAGCGGCAATCCGTCGCGTGATAGCGAGAACGGCAGCGACATTGCTGGCTGGCCGGTCACGTTTGATATCCAGGTGAAAGGAATGAAGCCCATCAAGCGCTGCATCCACACGTCGACGTCTGTGATGTCGGAATCGTAGAAGCCGACCCGTGGTGGCGGTGTCGCCAGCGTCGGCGTCAGCCACACGTCGTACTTCTCGAAGAACCCCGCGATGCGGCGGCTCTCGCGATGGATCGCCTGCAGCGAGCGGATGTAGTCCGGTGCCGACATCGCCAGACCCCGTTCCGCGACCGCCCGCGTCAGCGGCTCGATCATGCCTTCCTGCGGGAGGACTCCGCCGGTCGCCCGTCCGACATTGACCATCGTATTGGCCTGGAAGACGGCGGCGAAGCCGGCTTCTGTTGCGGCAACGTCGAACTCGGGGGAAGCTTCCTCGACATGGTGGCCGAGGCTCTCGCAGAGCCGCGCCGCCTCGCGAACCGCCTCGACGCACTGGGGGTCGATGGCCGCGCCATTCGGCGCTGCTGGCGAGAATGCCACCCGCAGACGCGGCGGATCTTCCGACGCCTCCTGAAGATATGGCCGCGCTGGCGGCGCCGGAGCGTAGGGATCGCCCGGCAGCGGACCGGCGGTTGCGTCGAGGAGGGCTGCGCTGTCGCGCACCGACCAGGTCACGGCGTGCTGGCTCGCGAGTCCGGCCATCCCCTCGCCGGACTCCGGTCCGGCCGTTATCCTGGCGCGCGTCGGCTTGAGGCCGAAAAGCCCGCAGCAGGAGGCGGGGATGCGAATAGATCCGCCCCCGTCGGTCGCGTGCGCCATGGGGAGGATGCCGGCCGCCACCGCGGCGGCCGATCCGCCGCTCGATCCGCCCGGCGAATGGTCGAGGTTCCAGGGATTTCGCGTCGGGCCGAACAGATGGGGCTCGGTGACCGGCTGCAGCCCGAACTCCGACGAGTTGGTCTTGCCGGCGATGACGAGACCGGCCGCGCGGCATCGGCGCACGAGTTCGCTCTCGGTGGTGGGACGATTGTGTTCGTAGAGCCGCGAGGCAAGCGTCGTGGCGGCGCCGCGCACCGAAACCACCAGTTCCTTGAATAGATACGGAACCCCGCGGAAAGGACCGTCCGGCAGCCCCTTCTCGATCGCCGCCCGCGCCTGGTCGTAGAGCGTCGCCACGACGGCGTTCAGCTGCGGATTGCGGGCCTCGATTCGCCGGATCGTGGCGTCGAGCACTTCCGCTTCCGTCGCATCGCCCGCGCGGATCATCTGCGCGACGCCGAGCGCGTCCATCGTCTCCAGTTCGTCGGACATGCAGCCCCTCCCCTTACCCGCCGTTCGCCCGGCCCCAGGCGGACCGCGGCATTTCTTCCGCGCGTTCGAAATCGGGATCGATGCCCGTTCCGAAACCGGCAACGTCGAGCGAGCCGATGGAGAACGCCCCGTCGCTCACACGAGCCCGAATGCACCCGTCCTGCCGGTGGTAGAGATCGGGATGGGCATCGAGGAACCGTTCGGCCTCCGCGTCACGCCCTTCGCCGAAGCCGTCGATGAAATGGTGCGCGTTGCGCTCCACATGCGTGAGGCCGAGAAGGTTGACCAGCGCCAGGTCCTGCTGGAGCGCGACGCCCGGCTCGCAGGTCAGGTCCTCCGCCGACATGAAGAAGTGGCGTTCGCCCCTGGCGTTCCACATGCGGCATCGGGCATGGTTGAGGACCGATTTCCAGATGCCCTTGCAGGCCTTCGACGAGACGCCGGAATAGCCGAGCCGGCGGGCCTCGACGAAGGCAGAAAGCTCTCCGTCGGACTCGTCGATGATGACGGGGATGCGCCGCGCCAGCGGCTCCACCGATGTCGACAAGGCCCGGGCGCGCGCAATCGGCTGCTCGACATAAAGGGTCGATGAGACCAGCCGCGAAAGTGCGGGTGTTTCGGCGACCCGTGCCCAGAATGCTGCGATCGCTTCGGCATCCGCATACTGCTCGTTGCCGTCGAGCGTCACGGCGTAAGGCTCCGCAATCCCGTCGAGCACGCTCGCGATACGCGTCAGTCGGTCGATGTCGGCGTCCGCGTCGCCGCCGATCTTCAGCTTGAAATGCCGGTTCCCATAGAAGCCGACAACTTCCTCCAGGGTCTCGGGCAGGCCGTCATTGACCCGCGCCTCCCGGGCAAGATCGCTCGCCAGGATCGGATCGACAAGCCCGACCGTGTGGCGAACGGCAATGCTTGCAGCCGGGACGACGCTGGCGAATAGCCCGGAGAGGTCGCCTTCGCCGAGCTCCGGCGCCACGTCGGCGGCGCGAAGGCCGACGGCGTTTGATCGCAGCGCCTTGTAGAACGGGATCCCGAGCGCCCTGCAGAACCCATCGAGCAGCGCTCGGTCGACGAGGGACTGTCCGTAGCTCGCGATCAGCGGATTGAGGTTTTCCGCCGCGCAGGCCGCGATCTGCGGCCCGTATCCGGAGGCGAAGTGGCCGAACGGCGTGTCGGCCCCGGCCGAAAGCCGGGCGTCCGAGGCAAGCTCCAGCGCGCGGCGAAGCTGGTGGTGGTTGTCCTCGTCGGTCAGCGCAAGGTTCTTGTCGAACCATTTGGCGCCGAGCGCCTCCGCCGACCAGCCGACGGCCTCGCGGCCGTCTTCCAGCGCCACCCGCGCCCGCACGATCGCCTGGCGGCCGTGCGTGGCCGTGGTCACGCCGAAGCGGAACGGCATTCTGAGACGGTAGGGCCGCTCACGACGTTCGATTTCGAGAAGGCGAACTTTCATCGTCTCAGGACAATGCCTGGAGGGGACGGCCCGGCGCGCCCGTGCGCCGTCCCGTCAGCGTGTCGTATATCTTGAGCGACAAGGCACCGAATTCGGCGGTGGCGCGTGATTCCACTGTGCGCGGTCGCGGTAGGTCCACCGTCACCACGTCCGCGATACGGCCGGGACGCGGAGACATCACGACGACGCGATCGGAAAGGAACACCGCCTCGGGTATGGAATGCGTGACGAAGAGGACGGTCTTGCGGCCTCCCTTGCCCGCCTCGCCCCAGACCCGCAGGAGTTCGAGGTTCATGTCGTCGCGTGTCATCGCGTCGAGCGCTCCGAACGGCTCGTCCATGAGCAGGAGGGGCGGATCGAGCAGCAACGCCCGGCAGAGCGCGACGCGCTGCTGCATGCCGCCGGACAATTCGCCCGGCCGCTTGGTCGCGAAGCCCTCGAGCCCGACGAGCGTCAGAAGTTCGCGCGCCCTTTCGCGGTAGCGTCGCGGATTCAGTCCGGCGAGTTCCGCCGGCAGAAGCACGTTTTCCAGTACGGTCCGCCACTTGAGCAGGACTGCCGCCTGGAACACCATGCCGACCTTCGAGATCGGCCGCGTCACCGGCTGCCCGTCGACGACGATTGAGCCGGAGGTGGCGGGCCGCAGGCCCGCCAGGACTCGCAGCATCGTCGACTTCCCGCAGCCGCTGGGGCCGACGAGGGAGACGAACTCCCCGTCGGCCACGGACAGGGTGATGTCGCGCAGTGCCTCGACCGAGCCGCTTCCGGTCTCGTAGACCATGCCGACGCGCTCGAGATTGATCATCGACTTGGCCACGCGAACGCCTCGTCCACCATACATCCGGTCAAGGCATCTCGACCTTGGGCAGGAACTCGGTTGTATAGGTGTCGGCGCAGGCGACCTCGCTCGGAAGGCCCATATAGGTGTTCACGAGGTCCACGGAAGCGCACATCTTGGCCTCCTCGATCCAGCCGATGCCGTTCTCCTTGTACCGGTCGGTCTTCAGCAGTTCGAGGCCCATCTTCATGTTGGCAGCGATCAGGGTCTCGTCGATTTCCGGCACGCGCTTCTTGAAGATCGCCATCGCCTCGTCCGGATTGGCGAGCACGTCTCGCCAGCCCATGTAGGCGGCTTCGAGGAAGGCCTTCAGCACTTCCGGCCGCTCGGACATCGTCGCCTCGCTGGCCATGATCGACATGGAATACATGTCGAAGCCGTGGTCGGCCCAGGGCATCATGACGACGTTGCCCTCGCCCATCGGCTTCTCGTAAAGCGGCAGGCCGGTCGTATAGTCGGCAACCGTGTCGACGCGCTTTTCGGCCAGCGCCGCGATCTTGGCGGCCGGCTCGATGTTCACCCAGGTCACCTTGCTGTCGTCGATGCCGTTCGCCTTGGCGAAGGCCGGCCACATCTGGCGCTGGCCGTCGCCGGGAGGCGCGCCAATGGTCTTGCCCTCGAGCTGCTTGGGCTCGGTGACCGGATTCTCCTTCGATGAGAAGATGTTGAGCGGTGTCTTGTCGAACACCATGCCCACCACCTTGACCGTCGTGCCCCTCGCCCGCGAGGCGATCACCACCGCGCTGTCGGCCAGGCCCGCATCGGCCGCTCCGGTATCGACCTTGGCGATCGAATCGGCGGACCCCTTCGAGTTTTCCAGCGTGACATCGAGGCCCTTGTCGGTGAAGTAGCCCTTCTCCAGCGCCACCCAGTAGGCCGCGTGGTCGCCGACCGGGAACCAGTTGAGCGCGAAGTTGAACTTCTCCTGCGCCAGGGCCGGGGAAGCCATCAGCCCGGCCAGGGCCGCAGTCGCAATCAGTCTCTTCAGCATGTCCAGTCTCCCATTGTTGCCCGTTTTCGGGCGGTTAATTCGCTTCTTGTCCCTCGGCCCAAGGGGCCACCACACGCGACAGGCCCGCGACCGCGCCGAACAGCGCCAGCCCGATGATCGAAATCCAGACGAGCGCCCCGAAGGCCAGCGGCGTGTTCATGCTGCTCTGGGAGGTGATGATCACGTAGCCGAGCCCGCGCTGCGAGGCCACGAACTCGCCGACGATGGCGCCGACCACGGCGGCCGTCGCGGTCACCTTCAGAGCCGAAAGGATGTAGGGATAGGCATTGGGTATGCGGATCTTGGCGAAGACCTTCCATTTGGGCGCATTGAACACCCGTCCCAGGTCGAGCATGTCGCTGTCGATCTGCGACAGGCCCACCGCCGTGTTGATGACGACCGGGAAGAAGCCGATCAGCGCGCCGATCAGCATGTTGGGAAGAATGCCGTAGCCGAGCCACAGCAGGAAAAGCGGCGCCACCGCCACCTTGGGCAAGGTGTTGACGAAGACCAGGAAAGGCATCAACGCCCGGCTCATCACATCGGACCAGGCGATCACGATGCCGAGCGCGATCCCGCCGACCGCCGCGATCACGAAGGCGCCGAAGATCGCCGCCGCGGTCACCGCGATGTGCCCGGCCCAGTCGATCTGGCCCGACGTCATCGCCGCCAGCACGGAGGCGGGGCTCGGCAGCAGGTACTGGCGTATCCCGAACACGGTCACCGCCATCTGCCACAGGACGAGCAGCGCCCCGAAGAGCACCAGCGCCGGCAGGTAGTCCATGAACTTGCGGATCACGAAGTTCACAGGCTGACCTCCACGGCATGGCTGCGCACCCAGCCCTCGTCGACCTCGACCCCCAGGCCCGGACCGTCCGGAAGACGGACCGTTCCGCCGCCGCGCCACACGCGCTCGGCCAGGAACGGCGTCTCGATGTATTGCGGCCCGTTGAGCTGCAGGGGCGAGATGTCGAAGGCGGCGGCAAGATGGAGCCCCGCGGCAAGGCCGAGATCGGTTTCCGTGAGGCCCGACAGCGACAGGCCGAGCCCGGCGGCCTGCGCGGTCTCGCAGAGCTGCCGCGAGCGGTAGAGGCCGGAATTGCGCTGGACCTTGGCAACGGCGACGTGGATCGCGTCGGCCCGCACGTATTCGATGAGATCGGCCGTGGACCGCAAGCTCTCGTCGATGCCGATTTCGACATTGCTCGCGGCGCAAAGGGCGCGGTAGCCTGAGAGATTGAACCCGTCCAGCGGCTGTTCGAACAGCGTCACGCCATGGTCGGCGAAGCGCGCCGCCTGTCGCCGGGCCGCCGCCAGCGAATAGCCGCGATTGGCGTCGACCTGGATGACGCGGTCGCTCGCGACCGCACGAGTGGCCCGCACGAGTTCGAGGTCGCCCGCCTCGCCGTGCATGCCCACCTTGACGTCGAACACCTCGTAGCCCGCTCCGAGCCCCTCCTCGGCGAGCCTTTGCGCGCCGACCGGCTCGGACACCGAGATCATCCACGACAACTGGAACTCGTCGCGCCGGCGCCCGCCGAGGAGTTGGTGGACGGGCACGCCAAGCGCCTTGCCCAGCGCGTCGTGCGCCGCGACGTCGATCGCCGACTTCGCCAGCGGCGAGCCCGGTGTCACGCCCGGACTGATCGCCCGGTCCATGGCGCGATGCAGGGCGTCGAAATTCCAGATCTCGATGCCCTTCACCGCCGGCGCGAGGTACTTTCGCAAGGTCGAGACGATGGTTTCCGTCGTCTCGTAGGTCCAGCGCGGCGTCGGCGTCGCCTCGCCCCAGCCGACCGCGCCGCCTTCCGTCTTGAGCCGCACCAGCACCCGCACCGATGGCTCGCCCGGGCGCCCCGCAACGCCGCCGGCGATCAGGAACGCGCTCCTGAACGGAAATTCCAGCGGGAAGACTTCGACGCGGGCGATCTTCATCAGGCCAACCACCGCTCCAGATTGGCAGCCACGAAGGCGTCGTCGGAAAGATCGCCGTGCTGGCGCAGCACCCGGTCGATCTCGGCCGATTGGCCGGCGCTAAGCCCCTCGTGCGGGTCGAGGCACCACGTCCCTTCGAGCAGGCCCTGCCGGCGCAGCACTTCGTGGCATCCCGCGATGCAGCCGTGAAAATCGTTGGCGACGTCGAAGAAGGCGCTGTTGCAGTCGGTGACGCGGGCATCGAGCGCGAGCAGTTCCGCCGTTACGGCATTCTCGCCCGCCTCGGCGCGGCATCGATCGAAGATGCTGACCGCCGCCTTCGTCCATACCGACCAGTGCCCGAGCAGCCCGCCGACGAACCGCAGGGTCACCGGCCTGCCCTCTACCATCACCTGGAACGGCGTGACGAGATCGAGCACGATGTGGTCGTCATTGCCGGTGTAGAGCGCGATCCGGTCCTGCGCCCCGGCTTCCGCCACGCCGCGCATTACGTCCAGCGTCCGGTAGCGGTTGAACGGCGCGACCTTGATCGCCACCACGTTGGGGATCGAGGCGAAGCGCGTCCAGAACGCCGCGTCGAGATGGATGCCGCCGACCGCCGGTTGCAGGTAGAAACCGACAAGCGGCATCCGTTCGGCCACCGCCTCGCAATGTTCGATGATGGCGTCGTGGTTGCTGCCCTTCATGGCGGCGAGGCTCAGGAGCCCCGCATGATAGCCGAGCGACGACGCGGTCTCGGCCTCCTTCGCGGCCTGTGCGGTGGCGCCCGCCAGACCAGCGACCATCACCGGGTCGCGATCGGTCCATGCCGCCGCCGTCTCGGCGGCCAGTCCGAGTACGTCCTCGTAGAGGCCTGCCTCGCGGATCGCGAACTGCGTCGTATGAACGCCCACCGCGAGCCCGCCCGCCCCGGCATCGAGATAGTACCGCGTGAGCGCCCTTTGGCGGCGCCGGTCGAACGTGCGCGACGCGTCGAGCGCCAGCGGATGCGCCGGGATGACCGTCCCAGCCTTCAACGAAGCCATTGCATCCGTGTGCGCCATCATCCGAACTCCGGTCCGGCCACGGCGAATAGACGCTCGGGCTTTCCGAAAGGCGCCTCGCGACCCAGCGCCATGCGGGTGAAGCTGCGCTGGATGGTGAAGCCGCGGGCCGCCAGCCAGTCCCCCACGCGGCTCCTGCCGGCCAGCACGTCGATGAACACCGGTCCGCGCGTCGCGGCAAAAAGATCGTCGAGCAGGGCGATGGCGGAGTTCTCGTCCTTGGCCACCACGGGACCCGCCTGGAGAGCCCGGCGGCCGGCACGCAGCAGGGCGAAGCGGCTTGAATCACCTCGCGCGGACGTGCCCGGCCGCGAAAGGAAATCCTCCAGGAGTTTGCCGCGCCTTGCTCCGAATGCTTCGGCATCCAACTCTACGAGGTCCCCGGAGAGCGAACCTGCACTCCCCTGTCCCGACGCAGGCGGTTCCAGCGTTCCTTCCCAGCGGTCGAACCCGAACTGGGCAATAAAACCCTGGCGGCGGTAGACCTCCGCCCCGGCGGCGGTGGCGTCGAGTACCGGCATCAGTCCGATTTCACGGAGTTCGGCTACGCAACGGTCGACCAGGCGGGTGGCGATCCCCCGCCGGCGCCAGTCCGCGGTCACCAGCACCATGCCGACGAAGCCGAACGGACCGTCGTACGGCAAGGCGGCGGCACTCGCCACCAGCCTGCCGTCCGGCGCCCGCATCCCGACCGCGCGGCCATGCACGATGAAATGGCGCCAGTCGTCCTGGGTCTGGTTCCAGCCGGCCTCGGTCGACAGCGCCATGCCCGACGCGACGTCGGCACGCGTCAGCCTTTCGATCGCGCCGGCCTCAGAAGCCGCCATCGCGGACCTCGTACTTGGTCGGCTTGCCGAAGCTCGGCATGTCGCGCGCCACCCAGTCGGCCACCCAGTCCAGCATCCGCATCAGCGGTACGCGCGGATAGCCGAAGAGCCGCGTCGCCTCCGCGCTGTTGGTCAGCCAGGCGGTCGGCGCCTCGTCTCCTACGATCTTGGCGTCGACGCCGAGGCGCGCGCCGAACTCTTCCGCCAGCCACCGGACCGACAGCGTTTCGGGGCCGCTGACGTTGAGCGGGCTGGTCGGCGTTGTGCAGTGGAGCAGCGAGCGCAGCGCGCAGGCATTGGCGTCGCCCTGCCAGATCACGTTGACGTGTCCCATGAGCGACAGGTCGATGGGAATGCCCGCCTTCACCCGGCTCGCAAGATCGTGGAGCACCCCGTAGCGCAGGTCGATCGCGTAATTCAGCCGGAACAGCCGACCCGGAGTTCCGTAGAGTTCCGAGAAGTATTCCAGCATGCGCTCGCGTCCGAGACAGCTCTGGGCATATTCGCCGCGCGGACCCGGCGGCGTTGATTCGAGCGCCCCCTGCCGCATCACGTCGACCAGCGGATAGATGTTGCCAGTGGAGAACGCCACGATGCGCGATTCCCGGAAGACCGACGCCACGATCGACGGCGAGTGGACATTCATGGCCCAGGTCAGCGCCGGCGCGCCCCGCGCGCCGAACTTCCGGCCGGCCATGAAGACCACGTTCTTCGTTTTGGGGAGATTTTCCACCTGCGCCGGGTCGAGGAGATCGGCCTTGATCGTCTCGATGCCATGCGAGCGAAGCTGCCCCTCCAGCCCCGCCTCGCTGAAGCGCGCAACCCCGATGATGCGCTTGTCCGGCGCCGCGCGGCGCGCAAGCCGCGCGAGCGTCGGTCCCATCTTGCCCGAAACCCCGAGGATCAGGATGTCGCCGTCGAGCCTGGCCATGTCCTCGACCAGCGCGTCGTCCGGGGTGGTGAGGAAATCGTCGAGCGTCTCGATGTCGGGGAAGGATGCGGGCGGGTTCGACAGCGAGGCGCCACGCGGCGCCTGGGACGCGGCCGGCGTCTCGTCCGGATGAGATCGCTGGGCAGTCGAAACACGCATCCTCGTTCCCCTTCAGACGCCTTGCCGACCGGAGGCTAGACCGTCCCGCGACAGGTTTCAACTAGCTGGTTGATTCTTTTCGCGCGCGCCCTGCGCCGCCGCGATCAGTCCCCGCAGCCGTTCAAGCGCGCGCCGTGTCGAAGCCACCGAAGGCGACAGATGCGGCTCCACGCCGATCGCGCCGGCATAGCCATCGTCCAGCAGTGCGCCGATCTGCCCTTGCCAATCGACCCCGCCCTTCTCGACGATTCGCCAATCGCCGGAAGGCTCCACCTGCACGTCCTTGAAATGGACGTTGCGCACCAGCGGCCGCACCGCGCGCCAGCCGTCGGGAAACGGCACGTCGCCGTCGATCAGAGCATTCGCCGGATCCCAGTTCACGCCGAGGTTCGCCGGCCTCCCCGCGGCTTCGATCAAAGCCGCGGTGCGCGCGCCGGTGTTGGCCCAATGACCTTCCTCGGTCTCGATCAGCAGGTCCAGCCCCGCCGCGCCCGCACGTTCGGCCGCGCGCGCGACAGCCTCGGCGACCGCGCCCGGAATGCCGTCCCCACCCGCACCCTCCCGCCGGAAGCTGAAGGCGATGACACTGGTTGCGCCCACCTCGGCGGCGAATTCGAGCGTCTCCGGCAGGAGCGCGTCCAGATGGTCGGAGAACATGGCGCGCGCCGCCGACCAGGCCTTGTCGAAGCCCGCGTCCATCCAGTGGAGGTTCGATCTCTGCGGCTCGGCGGCCGGAAGCCGCCCCTTGAACAGCCCCGGCGAAACCGCGGTGATGGAAACGCCAAAATCCCGCACCGCCCGCACCAGCCGGCGCCGCGCATGCGGCGAGATCCGCGGCAGGCGGCCTTCGTGGACGCCACGCAGTTCGAACTCCGAAACACCCCATTCGAGACCGAGTTCGAACGCCGTCTCGGGATCGGCCGAGAGTTCGTCGGTGACGATGCTAATCCTCATCCGCCGGGCCCGGCGATGGGTTCAGCCGCGGCACCCGTGGCATGATATGACCCGGCCTCTAAACCCCGCAGATAGCCGATGGCGCGCGCCGCGCAGGCGGGACCGTCCGGCAGGTAGACGAACGGTTCGACCGCCGCCGCGCCGGCACAGCCATGGCGACGCAGCGCCGCGAGCACGGCCGCGAAATCGATGCTGCCTTCCCCCGGTCCCCGCTTGTCGTCGTCGTTGAAATGCACGTGGACGATTTCGGACGATGGAAGATGCCGGTCGAGAAGGCCGGGGACGTCCTCGCCATTGGCGGCCGTGGCGTAGCAGTCGACCATCGTCTTCAGGGCCGGCGATCCGATCTCTCGTATGATGGCGAGCGCCTCGTCGACGGTGTTCACGAAGGCGGTGTCCAGCCGCGAGAGCGGTTCGATGACGTAAGCGAGCCCGGCCGCCCGCGCCTCTTCCGCCATCGCGGCGAAGTAGGCGATGCCGCGCGCGCGTCCGTCGGCTTCGTGCCCCGGCGGGAGCGTGCGCTGCTGCGGCGAGCCGTGCACGAGATACGAGCCGCCGAGTTCGGCGCAGAGACCGATCAGCCGCCGCCCCGCCTCGCGCGTCAGGCGGGACGTCTCCTCGTCCGTTGCCGTGATGGACAGCCCCGCCGGCGCGGCCAGGAGCCAATGGAGGCCGGCGATGGCCACCCCCTCCCCCTCGGCGGCGGAGCGGAACGCCCGCACCTGCGCGGATGTCAGGCGCGTCGGGTCCTCGGCCAGGGTGAACGGCGCGATCTCCAGCCCGTCATAGCCCGTCTCGCGCGCGAAACGGCATTGCGCGGGAAAGTCGAGATCCCGCACGACCTCGTTGCAGAGATGAATGGGCAGCCGCATGATTGTCAGGGACACCAATCCCTCGCCCCGTAAGGCGGAACGACGCCCGGAGCCGTTGCATGGCGACTGCTTTCATCCATCATGGCCCGCAGCCTCATCCACGTTGCCGGTTGCCCGACGAGGATGCGGTAGGCTAGAAGGCAAGTCAATGAATTCCAACTATCCGGTTGATCTGATGGATGCAGACGCAGCAACGGTGTCCGGCCGCAAACGCGGCGATCTCGCACGGACGCCGTCGCGCGACGTCCTGCTTCAGGCGGCCCGACAGGTGTTCGCCGAGCGGGGGCTGGAAGGCGCGCGCGTCGACGACATCGCCCGCCGGGCGCGGGTGAACAAGCAGCTCGTCTACCACTATTTCGACAGCAAGGACGGCCTCTACGCCGCGGTCCTGGAGCACGTCTACAAGGAGATCCGGCAGCGCGAGCAGGAACTCGATCTCAGCCGCTTCCCGGCCGAGGAGGCGATGCGCCGGCTGGTGGAGTTCTCCTTCGACTATCTGGCCGAACACCCCGATTTCGTCGCTCTCATCGCCGACGAGAACGCCCATGGCGCCCGCCATCTCCAGGGCTCGGCCGACGTCGAGGCGGTGAACCGGCCCATCGTCGAACTCCTGGCGGAAACGCTGAGGCGCGGCGAGGCGGACGGCGTCTTCCGCAAGGGCCTCGATCCCCTGCACGTCTACCTGTCGATCGCCGGCATGGCGTTCTTCTACTTCTCCAACATCCATACGTTGAGCCGCATCTTCGAACGTCCCCTCGCCTCGCCGCCCGCGAGCGCGGAACGCCGCGCCCACATCATCGACTTCGCCCTCAACGCCATCCGCGCCCGCTGAGGCGTTATCGACCGCGCCGCGAAAGTCATGGCAGGATATGAATGTCGATGGGCAGACTTGGCAGCCGCTCAGGCAGCATGCGGTTTGAGATCACCCCTCGTGATCTGCGGGGAGCCCTCCCCGACATCTTTTCCGGCCCGCGCCGCGAAAGAGCGAGGTCACGCAACACGCAGCCGGCCCCCGCAAACGTCGCGGCCGGCACGCGGCGCTCGCGATCCGGAAGCGGCTTTTCAGGGGCGGTCGTCTCCGCATGGCACGATCGGCCCGCCCGGATAGAAATCGTCCAGAGGACGGTCCGGCGCGGGACACCAGACGGCCTTGTATGCAACCGCCGCTGAAGGCTGAGCCCCCGGCGCCGGCGGCTGGACTGCTTCTTCACCCGCGTCGGCCGTATCAGCCGGCGCGGCAGGCCCGGACGGTGTGGCGGGCGCGGGCAGGTTGGCGGGCGCGGGCGGCTGACCCTCGGAGGTGGAAGCGGGGTCGACTGCAGCCGGCGGCGGGCTCGCGGGCGCGGACGAGGCCACGGCCGCGTCGTCGGCATCGTCGAGGCGAATGAAGACGGGTCCCATGAATGCAGAATCGAGCGCTACCGCGCGCAGGCCACCATCGTCCTCGGGATCGGCCGCAAGTTCGAGTTCGACGGGCAGGACGAGCACCTCGGTTCCCGGAGGCGCGTCCGCGCGCGCGAAAGCGGCGATCACCACGCGATCGGTCGAAAACGCCGCCTGTTTCGCGATGATCGCGGAGCGAAGCCAGTTCAGCCGCCGGTAGGACAAGTCGGCTGCTTCGGCATCACCGGCGCGATACTCGATCGCCACGAGGATTGGACCGGTCCGCGGCAGCCCGTTCTGGAGCCGCAGCAGGTCCGACAGGAAAGTGGATTCAGCGGATTTCGAAAGCTCGGTGGCGCCGTCCTCGAAAGGAACCTTGATCCGATGGATGGCTGCCTCTTCGAGCGAGCCGGCAATTTCGCGGGACGGGAACGAGAGCGTGAAGCGCTCGGCGGCGTGGGCCGGGTTCATCGCGACGGAGCCGAACGCCAGGCCCAGGATCAGTGCCGGCACCGCCAACGGAAACATTTTCATGGGTAGCCTCTCCATCGCTCGATGAGTCCCTGCTGCTATTGACGCGCCCGAACTCTTCCGGTCGCGCGTCCGCATCCGGTATTGCTCCCGCATGGCGACGCCGCTTGCCGGGGCGATCCCTTCGCCGCCGGATCCTGCGGCGAACTCGCGCGGAAGAGAGACCCCGACCTCCGCCGTTGTTCGCGGGCCCCACCGGCGCGCGGTTCTCGCTTTTGACACCCCGCCTGCCGGACGCGGAACCCCTCCGCAAACGTCAGCGCGTGCGAACCTGCGTCACCTCGAACACGTTGCCGTTCTTCTGGACGTTGCCGCGCGTATTCACGTAGTCCATGAGCAGCCGGAGGTTCCGCGACAGCCGCGCGTCGCCCGACGAGGTGTCGTAGGCGAACTCGACCAGACCGCGGTGGCTCCGGATCGTGGTGTGGTGCGTGTAGCACCCGAAGGTCGCCAGCAGCGATTCGAACTGGTTGATCTGATCGTCCTCGAACTCCTTGAAGCGGAGGATGAAGGTGTCCGGCATGCCGGCGCAGCCGTTCCCGCTCCCCACGACCGGCGCGCCCGACGTGATCGGCGCACCGTCCTTGCTCACAAGCGGCTCGCCGGGCTGGCCGACGATGGCCGGGGCGCTGGGGATGACGAAGCCTTCGAGCTTGTCCGCCAGCGTCTCGCCGAGCGCGACGGCGAGATCGTTGGCATACTTGCCGACCTCCTCGAGCAGGCATTCGCGATCTTCGCACGAGCGCGGCAGTGGGCTGAGCGTGAAGTCGCTGACCTCGAAGGAGCCCATGAACTGGCCGGAGCGGACGTTCAGCATGCGGCCCGCGATCCTGATCTTGGGCCGCCGCAGCGTCTGATACTCGCCGCGCACGACCGAGGCATAGATCTGGAACACCACCGCGACGTTGATCGGCGGCGTGATCGACCGCGCGATCTCGATCACCTCGGCATCCACCCGCCGTACGCGGTGCGTGTCGGTGAAGTCCTGGGTGGTCGCGGTCTCGTCGAACACCTGGAAACCACGCAGACTGAGCGTCTCCTGAATCCGCGCGATGACGCGGTTGAAGATCCGGTTGTCGCGCGGGATCGTGTCCTCGTCGGCGTCGTCGGAAAAGACCAGGACGGTCACGTTCCGGCTCATCAGATCGCTTTGCGCGATGGTCTGTGCCGTGGCCCCGCCCGCAAGCGCGAACCACAGGGCGAACGGAAGGAGGAATATCCTCGAAAAAATCGACATGGCTGATCCCCGCTGGTGCGAAATGATGAAAAGACAGGAGGCGCGCCTCATGGTGCTTCCACGATGAGGGCAACTTCGACACGGCGGTTGATGCCCGCCGTGGGATGGCCCGGATCCTTCAGGTCGCTCTCGCCGAAGCCGTAGGTGAAGAGGTTGCCGGGATCGATCGGAAAGGCGTCCAGGAGATAGCTGCGGACGGCGCGCGCGCGTTGGGTGGAAAGCCTCAGATTGTAGCCGTCCGCGCCCTTGGCGTCCGTATGCCCCGCGATCAGGAAGCGATGCGCCGCCAGTTCCGGCGACGACAGGGCATGGCCGAGTTCTTGCAGCGACCGCCGGGCGTCCGGGTCGAGCGCGACGCTGTCGAAGGCGAAATAGACGTCGAAATCGAGGCTGTAGGCGCGATCGATGACCACCTCGACCATCGAGGCCGTGGCCATTACTCCATTGATGCGGACCGGTTTGCGGGCCGTTCGGGTCTGCGTCGTCGTCAGCGCATTCGGGGCCATCGGAGCGAGCGAACGGATGATGTCCGTCGCGCGCCGATCGGTCCCACTCTGGGCCAACTGGATGTGCATCGTCGAATCCGGCGCGGTCGGGGGCAGCGAACGAAGGCTTTCGGACGCGCGCGCATCGTTGCCGCTCTGGGCCAACGCAGGCCCGGAAGCCACGGCGAGCACGGCACATATCGCCAAAATGGCCGGCAGGAACTTCGGAGGTTTCATGTTCGGTCAACTCCTCTCGATCGATGTCTCACGCGGACGCTCGACCCGTTTCGCCTGTCGTTGCCGGCGGCCGGACCCCGCCGGCGTGATTGTCCGGGCGGGTCATCGGCGGATCAGCGCCGCGCGCAGGTCGAGACGGTTGCATTCGGACAGGATTTCGTTGATCGCGGCCTGATAGCCGCTCAGCGAGTACTCGATCTGTGCCGGGCGCTGCTCGGCGGTTGCCCCTTCGAGGACGAGCGCCGTCCCCTGTGTCAGTCCCTCGAGGCTCTCGAGGGACATGATGTCGCCCCCCACCACCGACTGAATCTGCTGGTCGCGGATGCCGATCGGGATCGACCAGTTCTCCTTGTTGCCGAAGACGTGACCCTGCAGGGGGACGGACGTGTCGTAATAGGCAGCCACGTCGAAACGCTGGTTGATCACCCGTTCGCTCGCTTCGGATGCCTTGGAATCGGGGACCAGGAACCAGATGAAAGGGCGTATGGGACGCCAGCCGGCCGGAGACCAGCGGGTCGCCTCCGTCACGGCGAAACAGGCCCGCTCTCCCTTCTGGAAGCCTATCCCGACCTGCCAATCACGAAAGACGCGGGTGATGCGGAAGTCGGGCGGAAGCATCGGCGCGAGGGCCTGCTCGGAGCCCCGGTAGGACAGCCGGTACCCGGCTCGGGGGCCCTTCGTGTTGCGCACCCGCAGACGGTAGGTGTCCGCGCCGAGCCGGAAACGGCGCAGCGTCGGCGACCGCGACGCCATCGGCTCTACCAGCGCCCCGGAACCGTTGTAGAGATCGAGGGGCGGCGGCTCGCCCGGATTCCCGGCAATGTCGAATTCGACATAGGCGGGCGCCGACAACCGGAACCCATAGTCCTGGACGTCGGTGGCCCCTGGCAGCATCCCCAGGACGACCTGTTGCTCTCCGACGATATTGAGGAGCTTCGTGCGGCCGGCTCCGTAGTTGACGTCCCGCAGCTGCTCGACCGGGATATCCGGTAGTTCGCTCGGCTGCACCAGCCCCGGTTCAACGATGTAGTCGGCATTGGGATCGACGGTCAGGACCACCCGGTAGGCGTTTCGCTTGCGTTCGATCTTGACGTCGCTGACCCATCGCTCGCCGGTGGGGCTGGCCCCCGTCGTCTGCGGCTGGACGAGAATGGATGCAGTGGAATCCGAGAGGTTGATGGTGGAAGATTTCTCGCGCGCGGTCTGCACCGCATAGCGCATCTCGTCGACGAAAGTGTCCGTCCAGCGTCCGGGTGCCTGGCCTTCCCCGACCACCTCCGCGGAGAGATAGACGGTAACCTTGCCCTTGGACCGGTCGATCATCTTGCTGGCAGCGCGGCCGAAGATGTCCGCCAGCGAGACGACGGGTTCGCCGACCTCTTCTTCCGGCAGCGGGTAGAGGTCGGACGCTTCGAAGCAGCCGTTCGAGGTGCCGCCGAGCCCGCGAACCGTGACGCTCAGGAGATACTGGCCCTTCGCATCGGCAACGAGATCGGCCGTTGCGAGAAGATAAGTGTCCCTGAAGCGGTCGACGATCGCATTCTCCCCGAAAGCGTCGCCGTAGACATGCGCCCGAAGCTCGTCCTGTTCGATCGGTTTCAGATTGGCCCGCTGGCCGCCCGATCCGTTCGCCGCGAGCACCTTGGAGAGGGCCGCCTCCAGCTTCTGGAACTGGATGTTCCGGAGCGCGGCAGACCCAACGCCGCCGCGTGCGGGGAAGCCGAAATGATCGACGATGTAGCCGCCATCGGGTCTGTCGCAGTTCGCGCGTACCTTGCCCCAGAGATCATCGACCGCGCGAAACTGCACGGTCTCGCCCTCCGCAAGGGCCGGCGCGCCGACCGGCGTCGTGGCTGCGACGAGGCAGGCGGCAAGGACACGCAATATGCGCACGCCCCCCGGCCATCGACGACAAT
The DNA here is from genome assembly GCF_040839445.1 of Aquibium pacificum. Lineage (NCBI taxonomy): Bacteria > Pseudomonadati > Pseudomonadota > Alphaproteobacteria > Hyphomicrobiales > Phyllobacteriaceae > Aquibium > Aquibium pacificum. Next base: position 600,987 of record NZ_JBDPGJ010000003.1, read on the forward strand.
CCTCCCTCCTCATTGGTACTGCTCCTGCGAGAGCGAAGAGGGACGCGAACCCGGCCCGCGGGTCCCGTCCGCCCCCCACGTCAGGCTTCCGGCGTGGCCCAGGTCGGCTCGCCCGCGACCCGAACCTGGCACTGGTTCGCCGAACTCGTACCGACTTTCGATCCTTCGACGTATTTCGTCACCTCGAGGGAACGGCAGGAGAGCCCGGGATCGCTGCTCTTCTTGGTGGTCTTGGTCGTCTTGGCGTTGAACCTGACTTTCTGACCCTTGGAATTGCGGAAAGTCCCGGACGACGCCGAGCCGCCGCTGCGTGCCGCGTTGTAGACAACGCGCCGCTGCTGCTCGCGTTCGATGGCATCGCCGATCATGGCGCCGGCGAGCGCTCCGACGAGGCCGCCGACCAGACAGCCCGTCTTGCTGTTGCTGGCGACCGCGGCGCCGATGCCACAGCCGGCCGTGCCTCCGATCACCCCGCCGACGGCCGCCCCCTGCCCCGTCGTTTCGCAGCCCGCAAGGCCGAGCGAAGCAAACAAGACGGCCGCGACCGCCAAACGTGAACCGAACTTGAACTGCAACGCCATGAATCCACCCCTGTTGTACAGACTGCGCGTACTGCGCCACGTCATTCCATGGTTGCCTCCCGGAAAATGGAAAGCATCTCCCTCACTGATACTCCAGAAAGGAGATCAGCTGATCCGAATTTGATAATATCGCAGCGCCCCCACAGCGATCCCGGACAAAATGACGAGCGATGGATTCTCGGAAACATGACGCATCATGGGACCGAGGAGGTCATCCTGTCTGAAAAACATGATATTCAACTTTCACGGGCACACAAGTATTTTTTGTCTTGCAGGAATATTTGGCTTCGTAAGTAAACGGTTTCGTCAGTGGGCACTCCAATTGGCGAGCCGTTCTCCTGGTCCTTCCGGTCGCCGCCCCTGGTTGCGGAGGGAAGCTCCGTGTGGGCACCACACGGGATAGAAGGACGCCATTTCGGGCCTTCCGCGAAGGCCCGCGCCAGGTAGCCTGACCGACCGTCTTTTCGCCAGGAAGTCCCCTTGGGACCCGGCCGGCATGCGGAGGAGGCCGGCCGCCCTATTGGAGGCGCGGACGAACATCCCGAGACCGATGGTTCCAAAACCGCGCCGGATGTGGTTACGTGGCGGTCGCAAATCACAGGGAGAGCGCCAGTGACAAACTCTGTCATGGCGGCGGCCGTCATCGGCGCCGGAATGCTCGTATCGGCGTCCCAGGGCGCAAGCGCAGCCGGATTCACTATAGAGGGCGATCTCGACGCCATGACCCTGAACGCGGATCAGACGCCGTCGAAGGATATCGTCGCGGAGATCGCCAAGCGCTTCTCGCTCGGCATCCAGAACGCCTCCGGGGGGACCGCGGCGATAAGCGGCAGGTTCAACGGCGATCTGAACCACATTTTGAAGGCCATCCTCCCACGACACAACTACGCCATCGCCTATCGGGACGGCCGTCCGAGCCGCATCACCTTCATAGGCGGCACGGCCGCCGCTTCGACGTTCATGGGAGACGGCGCGGCCGCGCTCGAAGGATCCGCGACGAATGGCCTGCAATACGGCGACGTCGCCGAACCGGAAATGGAGGGCTCAGTCCCCGCCGCCGCCCAGGATACGGCCCCGACGCAGGATACCGTCATCATTCCCGGCCAGGACCCGTTCATGTCGAACGCCGGAAATGGCGAAGCTTCGCAATCCGCGGTCGCGGACGAGGTCGCGCCATCCATGCCGATCGGATGGGACCCCGACGCACCGATACAGGCGGGGACGGACGAGGGAGCGGGCGCCGACGCCACCGAAGCAGGCGCAAGCCCCGTCCTCACTCCGGAAAACCCCGCAGCCATGGTGGAGACCGTTCCGGAAACACCGGGGATCGTCGCCCCCCCGGTATTGGCCCCGGACGCGCGGTCCGGTCCGCCCGCCTTGCCGGATCAGACAGGAAGTACGGCCGGCGCTCCTGGCTGATGTTTCGCGCCTCGGGCGTCCTGCGGTTGAAGGTATCGGCCTGATCAGGCCAGTTTCGCGAGAAGCCGCAGGAGCGCGGCAGCGTCGCGGGAATTCAGCGGCGCAAGCGTCTCGGCGGTGATCTCCTCGGCGAGCGGCAGGAGCTTCTCGACGGTTTGCCTGCCCTCCTCCGTCAGGCTGACGACGATCCGCCGCCTGTCGTCCTTGTGGCTGTCCACGGCGACCAGACCGCGCGCCTTCAGGCGATCGATGACACCCTTAACGGTGGCCGCATCCATGGCGATCTGGCTGCCGAGCTGGTTCTGCGACGTCTCGCCGACCTCGTGAAGCTTTGCCAGCGCCGCGAATTGCGGCGGCGTCATCTCGCCGATCCGCGAGGCGAAGATCGCCACGTGCCGCTGGTTCGCCTTGCGCAGGGCGAACCCGATCTGCTCCTCCAGGCGGTACGCGCGCGGCTCGGACGCATCCACCACCCTCAGCGGCTTGCGCGCGCTCACCTGAGCCCGTCCTCGCCCGTGACGTCCCTCGCCTCCAGGCCGCCCATGCGCGCATGCACGCGTCCGCCGCAGCTCATGGCGAGGCAGAACAGGATCTCGTCGCCGCGCGGCCCGTCCGGAGCGGTGACCGTGACAGCGTCGAAATGGCTGCGCACGTAGGCGGCATTGACGTGGCCCAGCGGCACATCGAGCGAAGCACCGAAACCGCCAACCTTCATCGCCGACGGAACGATCGCCTTGGAAGGCGAAATCCTGTCGCGCATGGCGTAGCCGCCCGGCACATGCCAGAGCGCGCCATGCTCGATCTCGCCCGCTGTCCCCACGATCGCACCCTTGCCGTAGGCGTCGATGCTCTCCGCCTGGTCCCCAAAGGCGGCGATCAGCCTTTCCGTCAGCAGGGACCCGAGCGGCTTCAGGTCTTCCATGGCAGACTGCAGTTCCGGCGCGTATCGCCCCGCGAAGGGGTTCTTCACCAGCGCCAGTGCGCTACCGCGGCGTCGCGGAATTTCGACGGAAGGCCCGCCTTCGTGAAAGACGTCCTCGACGGCAACGAGGATCTTTCGGATCGGAAAATCAGGCATGCATCCTCCCAGGAATATCCTTTTTGGGGCGAGGTGGCGGGGACGGTCGATCTCCCCCTTCGTGGGGGAGATGTCCGACAGGACAGAGGGGGGCACCGTAGAGTGCCGGCCCCGCACCATCGCCCATAGACACACGCCTTTCCCCCGCCAGGAACAGCGCCGCCGCCGCGATCAGCCCGCGCCGGCGAAAATCTTCGGCCAAGGCCAGCCCCCGCTCGAGCGCCTCGTCGATCTCTTCCGCCGTCAGCGGGCCTACCGCCGTCGTGACCAGCCGTTCGCCGAGATCGCTGTCCGGCGAAAGCTCGGCTGCCGGCACTCGTCCGACCCCCGGATGCCCCGGCAGGTCGACCGCATTGGCGATCAGCGTCGCCGCGACGTCTCCGATCGCGCCGTCGCGCGCGAGCACGGTCACTGCGTCGGCGATGCCGAGCGAATGGCTGCGCCCGCGCCATCCGGAAGTCGCGATGCCGCGCACGGGATCCTGCGCGTCCACCGAAATCCGGTCGCCGAAGCCGTCGCCCGTGTCACCGATCGCCAGCCGCATGCTCTCGCCCTGCGAGAGATGGATGGCGATGTCGCCGCCGTCGTTGACGTAGGCCCGTTCCAGCTCCCTGCCCTTCGTCATCGCCGCGAGCACCTCGTCGGCCACCGCGCCCGCCACCGCAGCCATGGGCGTGACGAACACGGCACCGTCAGCGGCAAACCGGCAGGCCGCCCTTTCCATCCGCAGTGCCGTCGCTCCCGCGAATCGTCTCGGTTCCCGCCGGGACGGTCGCCGAAGCTCCGCAAGCTCTTCCACCAGTTCGCGGAGAATGGTCTCGAACCGCGCCGCCGCCTGCCCGTACGCCGCCCGGCATTCGTCCGCCTCGCCCCATGCTTCCAGGATCAGGTCGATCGGCCCGTGGTTCATGTGCAGCCGCCGCCCGTCCGGCAGCCATGCGATCTGGGGGGCGTTCACGACTGCCCGCCCCGCCGCAACTGCGCCAGCGGCGGCCACGGGTTCCGCGCAGGAGCCGCCGTGGAACTCCGCGGATTAAGATACTCCCCGCCGCGCGCGAGCACGTCGTCGACGGAACGAATTTCGCTCTCGTAGCCGCCGAGCCGCACGTAGTCGTCGCGCCGCAGCGTGAATTCGATCGGCGCCACCAGCGCCGGCGTCGGTACGTAGCCGAACGAGTTTTCCGGCATGCGCATGACGTCGACCATCAGCGTGATGCCGCCTCCCGGCCAGACATAGACCGGCGCGCCGCCGCAGGTGACGTAGGTCGTCAGCCCCTGCACCGAGCGGGTCAGGTTCACCGGGTTCTCCGTCACCCCAGCCCGCAGCGAGCCGCCCGCGCCGGCCATGAACAGCACGGTGCAGAGCGCCGGTTCGCAATTGTCTTCAATCAGATCGACCGATTTCCGCAACCGATCCGGGAACGGCCTTTCCACCGGCTTGAGATCCTCGTCGAGCTCAAAATAGGCGAACTGCTCGCCGGTCGTCGACACCATCATGAGCGACAGCCCCGGCCGCGCGCCCTTCTTGGCGTTCCAGTCGCCGAGGATTTCCAGCGGATTGGAGATCGTCGTGCCGCCCCAGCCGAGGCCGGGCTCGGAGACCTTGAAATATCGGCCAGGGGTCGACCGGCGGCCGACGATCTTGATGCCCGTGTCCTCCCAGCCGAGCACCTTGCCCGCCTGGTGCTCGGAGACGACGCCGGTGATGTGGTCGTCGACCACCACGACCTCGTCGACCAGCCCGCGCCACTGCGTGGCGAACATGCCGATCGTCGCCGATCCGCAGCCGACGCGCATGCGATGCTCCATCTTGCCGTCGATCACCGGCGCCTTGCCAGCTTCCACGATTACCGTCGCGCCGCCGTCGATGGCAAGTTCCACCGGCTTGCGGTTGCAAAGATCCATCAGCGTCTCGCAGGTGACGCGGCCTTCGGCCTTCGAGCCCCCGGTCAGGTGATGCACGCCGCCGAGCGACAGCATCTGGGAGCCGTATTCGGCGGTGGTCACATGCCCGACCGCCTCGCCTCGGGCGCGCACGACGGCCGTCTCGGGCCCGATGTGGCGGTCCGTGTCGATCTTCACCTTGACGCCGCAATAGGAGAAAATGCCTTCGGTGACGACCGTCACCAGGTCGACGCCCTCGACCTCCTGGCTGACGATGAAGGGGGCGGGCTTGTAGTCCGGATAGGTGGTGCCGGCGCCGATCGCGCTGACGAAGCGCCGCCCGCCGTTAACGAGTTCGCCGCCCCAGTCCTCCGCCGCGTCGAGGAACGGCACTACCGCCGCGCCCTCCTCCTCCGCGTGATGCAGGATCGTCAGGGCATCGAGCCGGACGATGCGCCCCTCGCGGTTGCCGTAGCGATCGCACGCCCCCGTCCGCCCCTCGGCGATGTAGCACATGACCGGACAGGCATCGCAGCGGATCTTGTCGGCTGCAGGCTTTGCGACGGTCGGCTCGAACCGTTCGGACAGCTCGCTCATCGCGCCACCCTCGCCACCTTCAGGGCTTCCAAAACCCGCGTCGGCGTCGCCGGAAGCCGCGTCACCAGCGCCCCGGTCGCATCGCGGATGGCGTTGAGGATCGCCGGCGCGGTGGGGATGAGCACGTGCTCGCCGAGCCCCTTGGCGCCGAACGGGCCTTCCGGATCGGGCACCTCGACCAGGATCGTCTCGATCTCCGGCACGTCGCCGATGGTCGGGATGAGATAGTCGTGCAGGTTCTCCGTGCGGCCGGGAACGTAGTCCTCCATCAGCGCCATGCCGATGCCCTGTGCGATGCCGCCCTCGATCTGCCCTTCCGCCAGCACGGGATTGATCGCCCGGCCGACGTCATGCGCAGCGGTGATCTTCGCCAGCTTGACCGTGCCGAGCGCCATGTCGACGTCGAGTTCGACGATCTGGGCGCCGTAGCCGTAGACGGCGTATGGCTCGCCCTGCCCCTTCGCCCCGAGCGGCTTCGTCGGCGGATCGTAGCTTTCGGCCGCCGCGAACACGTAGCCGTCCGCGTCGGCCGGCAGGCCGGAAAGGTCGATCCGCCGCCGCGCCTCGCCTTCGCTGACGACGATCGCGCCCTCTTCCAGCGCGATATGCGCAGCACCCGATACGTTCGCCGCCCGCAAAATGCGCTCGCGCAACGCCCGTCCCGCCTTCTGCGCCGCCTTGCCGGAGATGAAGGTCTGGCGCGATCCGGACGTCTTGCCGGCATCCGGCGTGATCGCCGTGTCGGCGCCCTCCAGGCGGACCTGCGACAGCGCCAGGCCGAGCGCGTCTGCAAAGATCTGGGCAATCACGGTGTTCGACCCCTGCCCGATGTCGACCGCGCCCTGGTGCAGGACGAGTTCGCCCGAAGCGGTGATGCCCGCCTTGATCGTCGAGGGGTTCGGGATGCCGGTGTTGCCGCATCCGTACCAGCACGACGCGATCCCGATACCCCGGCGCCTGACGCCGTTCGCCTCGGCATTGATCCGCTTCGCCTCCGCGCACGCCCGCTCCCACGGCTCCCGCAGCGCCTCCAGGCAGGCGGCGATGCCCACCCCGCTTTCCATCACGTGCCCGCTCACCGTCGCCATTCCGTCGCGCAGCGCGTTCTTCAGCCGGAAGGCCAGCCGGTCAATGTCGAGCTTTGCGGCCAGTTCGTCGTAGAGCGTCTCCTGCATGATCGTCGCCTGCGGCACCCCGAAGCCGCGGAAAGCGCCCGAGATCGGACCGTTGGTGTGGATAGCGCGCCCGACCGCGCGGTAGTTCGGCGTGAAATACGGCCCCGACGCATGCACCGGCACGCGCACCGCGACCGTCGGACCCCAGCTGGCATAGGCGCCCGTGTTGAAATCGCCCTCGAAGACCATGCCGGTGACGCGGCCCTCCGTGTCCGCGCCGATCGTGGCGCGCATGTCGGCCGGATGCCGCTTGGTGGTCGACATCATCGATTCAGCCCGCGTATAGGCGAGTGCCGCCGGCCGCCCCGTCTTCAGCGCCACCAGCCCGATCAGCGGCTGCAGCGAAAGGTCGAGTTTCGAGCCGAACCCGCCCCCTGTCGCGGTCGGCACGATACGGACTTTTTCCGCCGGCAGCCCGAGCACCTTTGCCGTGTCGTCGCGGTCCATGAAAGGCGACTGCGTGCAGGCCTTGATGACCAGCGTGTCGCCGTCCATCGCCGCATAACCCGCCTCGGGCTCGATATAGGCGTGCTCGACATAGGCAGTCCTGATTTCGCCCGACACCGTCACGTGCGCGGCGGCGAGTGCGGTCTCCGGGTCGCCGCGTTCGACCATGCCTTCGATCAGCAGATTGTCGCGGCGGCTGGCGTGGACGGGCGATGCCGCATGCCGCGCCTCGGCCTGTTCCAGGACGTGCGGCAGTTCGCGCCATTCGACCGGAAACGACGCGATGTCGAGGCCCGCGATCGCCTCCCGTTCCCCGGCGATCAGCGCCACGGCCTCGCCGCGGAACAGGGCGGCACCGTCGGCGAGCGCCGGCTGGTCGGCGAAGGCGGGGATGACGCCGAAACGGTTCTCTCCCGGAATATCCCGCGCCGTGTAGACGGCGACGATGCCCGGATGCGCCGCGACGAAACCGTCAAGATCGCCGAACGAGAACTCCGCATGCCAGTAAGGCGAGCGCACCACCAGCACCGACAGCGCGTCCGCCGGCCATGCGTCCGCCCCGAACATCTCGGCCCCCGTCACCTTCGGCAACCCGTCGAGCCGCGGCGCGCGGGCTCCGACCGCCAGGCCCGCGCCGGGCGGCGGGTGGTTGTGGAGCCGGTCCGTCAGATGCGCGTTCATCACCGCCGCGATCACCTTGCGGTATCCGGTACAGCGGCAGAGCACGCCGCCGAGCGCATCCTTCACCTCTTCCTCGCAGGGCTGCGGATTGCGTTCCAGAAGCGCTGTCGCCGCCATCAGGAAGCCGGGCGTGCAGATGCCGCACTGTGCTGCGCCATGGCGCAGGAAGGAATCCTGTATGGCCGCGAGGCTCCCGTTGGCGAGACCCTCGACCGTCCGCACCGCGCGGCTCGCAACGCTCGCCGCAGGCGTCAGGCAGGCACAGACCGGCTCGCCGTCGACCAGCACCGTGCAGGCGCCGCAGTCGCCGGCGTCGCAGCCGACCTTCGTCCCGGTCTGCCGCAGGTCGTCGCGCAGCACCGCCGAAAGCCGTGCTGCCGGCGAAACGGCGACCGACACCGGCATACCGTTCAGGTCGAAGGCGATCGGTCGGCGATCCAAGGTCATGCAGCCTCCCCGCACTTCAGGTGCACCCCCAAAACCTCACCGAGAGCGCGCATGACGATCTCGCGCGCGGCCTCTCTGCGGTAAGCGGCGCTCCCGCGCACGTCGTCGATCGGCGCCAGCCCGTCGAAGTGCCGGGCGTCCACACGTTCGGCCGCCTCTTCCGGTCGCGCCCCCGCCAGCGCCTGTTCGAGCCCGCCCATCCGCCGGGCCACCGGCGAGCAGGACCCGACAGCGATCGCGGCATTCCTAATGCGGCCGTCCTCCGCGAGATCGATCCGCACCGCGGCCATGGCGATCGAGATCACCAGGTATCGCCGCGCGCCGAGCTTGAGAAAATGCGATGCCCCGGTCGTGGAGCCCTTCGGGATGCGGATTGCGGTGAGGAGTTCATCGGGGCGTCGGGCCGTCTTGCGGTTCCCCAGGATGAAGTCGGCCAGCGCGAGGTGTCGCACGCCAGCCATTGAGGACAATTCCACCTCGGCGTCGAGGATCATCAGCGCCGGCACCCCGTCCGCCGCCGGCGAGGCGTTGCAGAGGTTTCCGGACACCGTGCCGGCATTCTGGATCTGCACCGACCCGACCTCGCGAGCGGCCATTTTCAGCGCATCGAAGGCGGGGGGAAGCGCGTGGCGCAGCACGTCCGTCCAGGTCGTGCGGGCGCCGAGCACGATGTGCCCGTCCGTCTCGCGAATGCCGCGCAGTTCCTCGATGCCGTTGATGTCGAGGATGTCTTCGGTGATCGGGCGCGCGCCTTGGGCCGGATAGAAATCGGTGCCGCCGGCAAGAATGCGCCATTCCCCTTTCGAAAGAAGGGCAAGTGCTTCGTCGGGCGATATAGGCCTTGCGTAGCGTGCCAAACCGGCGGTTCCCTGCCCGCGCCCGGCCCTGATTCCGGCCGTCGCGCGGCTGCGAAATTCATTCGTATGCAAATGATATCAGCAAGCAGCGTCTTGTCAAAGCCGACCTTCGTGCCCACGATGCGCGGGTCAGGCAAGGAGGCGGAGCAGGCAATGGCGGACAAGGCGCTGATCGTGATCGACGTGCAGAACGATTTCTGTCCTGGAGGCGCGCTCGCCGTGTCGGGCGGCGACACCATCGTTCCGCTGGTCAACCGCATGATCGCGGATGCCGGCCACGTGATCCTGACGCAGGACTGGCACCCCGCCGGCCATTCGAGCTTCGCCTCGACCCATGCGGGCAAGAACCCGTTCGAAACCGTCGCCATGCCTTATGGCGAGCAGACGCTCTGGCCCGACCACTGCATCCAGGGCTCGCAGGGCGCCGCCTTCCATCCCGACCTCGAATGGACGAAGGCCGAACTCGTTATCCGAAAGGGTTTTCGCCCCTCGATCGACAGCTATTCCGCCTTCTACGAGAACGACCACGAGACACCGACCGGCCTCGCCGGCTACCTCCGCGAACGCGGCATCTCGGAGCTGACGATGGTCGGCCTCGCCACCGACTTCTGCGTCGCCTACTCCGCGCTCGACGCCGTTCGCGAAGGCTTCTCCGTCACCGTCGCCCTCGAAGCCTGCCGCGCCATCGACCTCGGCGGCTCCCTCGTTGCGATGACGCAGCGCATGAAGGAAGCCGGCGTAAGCCTCGTGTGAACTGGAGACGCGGCTCCCGGCATTCTACACGCTACGTTGGCCGCTCCACCGGGCTCGGCGGTCTCTCGCTTCGCATCGGAAAACGGCCCTCGCGGACGCCCGCAGCACGGATCCTCCCGGGTCCACGAAGGTTGGTCGAGGGGCACATGCAGCAAGATGGAGGAACGCCGCTTCTTTCTCCCCCGAAAGATGCGCGGAAAGCGGGAGCGCCACGTGGAGTGGTGGACGGACCCGCCTTTCGTCTCGACTCGCGTCGCCTTCTGGTCCGCGTTGGCTGCCTCGTCGGCCACGCTTACTCGGAAACATCGACCAAAACGAGCCGATCGCGCGACATTGACAAGTCCCCGCGCGTGTCGATAGTTGCCATGGATATTGTTTCCATGTAATCTATCCGCATGTCCCGTGAAACGCGCACCATCGGCTCCCTCGTCTGGCATCTCGCGATGCGTTGGCGGACCGAGGTTGATCGCGCGGTGACGCATCTCGGGCTCACGCATGCGCAATACTCCCTACTCGCATCACTCCACGTCATGGCGGCCCGCGGTACTGAACCGACACAGCGCGAACTCGCCGCCTACGCCACGCTGCAGCCGATCTACGTCTCCAAGCTGGTCCGCTCTCTGGAATCGCTCGGCCTGGTGACCCGGCGGCCGGACGGACGCGACAGCCGTGCGCTGCGGCTCACGCTTACCGATACCGGCGCCGCGACCGCGTCGGAAGCGCGCGCTGTCGTGGAGGCTCTCGATCGTCAGCTGACGGCGCCGCTCGGTGGCCCCCAAAGCCGCGACACCGCACAACTCGCGGCCGCGCTCGCCACGCTTCTCGACGCTGCCGCTCTCATCCCCGCCGATCCCGCCTGCGAAGGATCCGATTCATGACCACGCCACCCCTCACGCGCGCGATCGGCGCCACCGAGCGCACGCTGCGCGACCTGCTCGACAGCCGACTCGCGACTGCCGGCCTCTCCTTCCCCGAATGGGCCGTTCTGGTTTTCCTTCAATCGGGCGCGCCGATGCCCGTTCCCGGCGTGCTCGCGCAGCTTGCCGCGGGCCGCATCGCGGCGGGCGCCGAGGCGAACGGTCTTCTCGCCCGTATGGCCGCGGCCGAGCTCCTCGCGGTCCGCGGCGAGGAGCGCAGCGAGACGGTGCGACTGACCGCACGGGGATTGGAAACGGCGCGGCCGCTGCTCGATGAGGTCGGGGCGATCACCCGCGGCCTGGAAGAGGGCCTCGACGCCGCCGACCTCGCCGCCACCCGCCGCACGCTCGCTGCCATTGCCCACCGGGCGGCACTGCTCCTCGCGCCGGCCTGCCGGACCGCAGCGCTGCCTCAGCCCACCCCGACATAGTGGCGGACCATCGCCGGATCGTCCTTCAGTTCCGCGACGTCGACCGTCCTGCGGTTGCGCCCGTTCTCCACGAAAGCGACCCGGTCGGCGACAGGCAGCACGGCGTCCACCCGCTGCTCGACAAGCATGGTCGAGACTCCGCGCGCGCGCAGCGCCGTCACCGTCTCTCGGATCCGGGCGATCATCGATGGCATCAGCCCTTCGGTCGGCTCGTCCAGTAGCAGCACGTCCGGTTCCAGGCAGAGCGCCCGCGCCATCGCCAGCATCTGCTGCTCGCCGCCAGACAGCGTCCCGGAACGCTGCGAGAGCCGGTCACGCAGCACCGGAAAGAGGTCGAGCACGTCCTTGCGCGTCGCCGCCCCCTTGCCGCGCGCCATCAACCCGATCTCGATGTTCTCTGCCACGGTGAGTTCGGAAAACAGCCGCCGGCCTTGCGGAACGTAGGCGACGCCGGCCTTGGGCACCTCGTGCGCCGGCAGCCGCGACAGGTCAGTCGCACCGAGCATGATCGAGCCCGCGCGGACCGGCACCAGCCCCATGATCGCCTTCAGTGCCGTGGTCTTGCCCGCGCCGTTGCGCCCCAGGAGGCACAGAACCTCGCCCTTGCGCAGGTCGAGCGAAAAATCGCGCAAAACTTGAACATCGCCATAGAAGCAGTTGATACCTTTGATGGACAGGGCATCAGGCATCTTCGGGCGACCCCAGATAGGCGTGCTGCACATGGGGATCGGCACGGATCTCGTCGGGCGTGCCTTCGGCGAGCACGGCTCCGGCGTTCATGACCGTGATCCGGTCCGCCAGCGACATCACCACCGGCATATTGTGCTCGATGAGGAGCACGGTCGCGTCCCGCGCGATCTCCTTCACAAGCGCGATGAAGCTTTCGATTTCGGCGTCCGAAAGGCCCTGCGTCGGTTCATCGAGGATCAGCAGGCGGGGCTTCAGCGCCAGTCCCATCGCCACTTCCAAGAGCCGTTGGTGGCCATAGGCGAGCTTGCCGGCCCGCATGTCCGTCCGGTCGGCGAGATGCACGCGCGCCAGCGCTTCTTCGACACCGCGCGACAGTTCCCGTGCGGAGAACCGTCCGCCGCCGCCCGACTTGCCGTCTATCAGACTGCGCTGCACCGACAGGGCGACGTTGTCGAATACCGTGAGGTTCGGAAACACCGACGTGATCTGGAACGTGTAGGCGATGCCCCGCCTCACCCGTTCGTGCGCCGGCAGGGCGGTGATGTCCTCGCCGTCGAAGACGACCGCGCCACTTGTCGGCGTGATCCGACCACAGACGAGGCTAACGAAGGTCGTCTTGCCCGCCCCGTTCGGGCCGATTACGGCCCGGATCTCGCCGGCCGGCAGCTCGAAATCGACATGGTCGACCGCGGTCAGCCCGCCGAAGCGGCGGGTCAGACCGCGCGTGACGAGCAGCGACGTCACGGCAGCCATGGCAGCCACCGTTCGCGCACAGTGCCGAGCACGCCCTTGGGGAAGAACAGCACCAGCACGATCAGCGCCACGCCGACGATCAGGAGCCATGCCGACGTGTAGCCTGACGTAACGTCGATTACGTAGAACATGAAGAGCGTGCCGAGCAGCGGCCCGAGCGTCGTCGCGGCGCCGCCTAGCAGCACCCAAAGGAGCGGCAGGATCGAGTACTGGATCGAGGCGAAGGTCGATCCGATATAGCCGAAAAGCAGCGCATAGGCCGCTCCCGATGCCGCGCAGAACAGGCCTGAGAGCACCATGGCCGAAAGCTTGTTGCGCTGGACGTCATAGCCCAGCATGCGCATGCGCTCCTCATTCTCGCGGATAGCGACGAGCACCCGTCCGAACGGCGCCCGCGCGATGGCCATGGTGGCAAGCAGCACGACCGAGAAGAGCGCCAGCGCGGCGAAATACCGGACCGTCGGATCCCACAGTTCGAGCGTGAAGCCCGCGGATGAGACGGTCCGCATCTCCGGTCCGAGCACCAGCCCCTCCTCGCCCCGCGTCCACTGGGTGAAATAGAGCGTGGTGAGGTAGAAAACCTGCGAGAACATCAGCGTCACGATCATGAAGGCCACACCCGTCGTACGCAGCGCCAGCAGGCCGACCACCAGCGCCAGCACCAGCCCGCAGGCGAGGCCGGTCGCGAACCCGGCAACGATCCCCCAGTCGAGGTAGTAGAGCGCCAGCCCCGCACCGTAGAGACCGGCCGAAAAGAACATGGCGTGGCCGAGGCTGAGCAGCCCTGCATAGCCGAACAGCAGATTGTAGCCCATGGCGAAGACCGCCAGCACCAGCACCCGCGACATGACCCCCCGATGATATTCGGGCAAGACGAACTGCAAGAGCACGAGCACGGCGATGACGCCGAGATGCAGCAGCACCGCCCGTGTCCCCGCCCCCGCCATCATCGCGGCGCGGTTCCGAACAGGCCCTGCGGCCGGAAGACGAGCACCATGGCGACCGCCAGCGTGGCGATCATCTTGGCCAGCGTCGGCGAGAAGAAGACCGAGATCACCCCGTCAGACACGCCAATCAACACCGCCGCGAGCACGGTGCCGCGCAGCGATCCGAGCCCGCCGATGATGACCACGATGAAGGACAACAACAGCGGATCGAGACCCATCAGGTAGTGCGCCTGGCTGATCGGCACGACCAGCACCGCCGCCACGGCTGCGAGGACCGCCCCAAGCGCGAAGACGCCGGCATAGACCCGATCGACCGGGATGCCGAAATTCTGCGCGGTCTCGCGGTCGTACTGCGTCGCCCGCATGACGAGCCCGATGCGCGTTTTCGTCAGCACAAACCAGGTCGCCGCAACCAGCACCGTCGACGCTCCGATCACCGCCAGCTTGTAGCCCGAATATCCGAACCAGGGCAGGACGACGCGATAGTTGAACGGCGCCTGCACCGGCCGCGCCTCGGGACCGTAGAAGGTAAGTGCCAGTTGCTGGATGATGTAGAGCAGGCCGATGGTGGCGACGATCGTTGCCTCGGGATTGTAGTTCAGCCGCTTCAGCACCAGCCGTTCCGACGCCAGCGCCACCGCGCCTACCACCAGCGGGCTGAGCAGGAGCGCAAGGAGAAAGCCGAGCGCCGGGTTGCCGGTCACCAACGTGGAAAAGTACCAGGCCAGCACCGCCCCGAGCATGAAGAACTCGCCATGCGCCACGTTGACGATGCGCATCACGCCGAACACCAGCGACAGCCCCAGCGCCATCAGCGCCAGCACGGCCGACGTGACGAGGCCTTCGAGCGTCGCGAGTAGGAGATGCGGACCGAGCGCCATTTCCCCGATGGCCTCAGTCTTGAACCGGCGGCCACTGGCGCGCCGTATGAACGATGGCCAGAATGGTTACCGCGTCATTCGACACCGCGTAGACCAGCCGGTATCTCGGGTGGGGCAGTAGTTCCCGGGTTCCGGGCATCGCGCCCGGCTTTCCCATGGCTGGGAAGTCACGCAGCCGAGCAGCCGCCGAGACGATAAGGCCGTCTATCCACATTGCAGCCGCTGGGTTGTCGGCGGCGATATAGGCAACGATCTCCCCAAGGTTCCTCCGCGCCGAATTCGACCAGACGACATTCATCCACGATCGTCATTCATTGAGGCCATGATCCTTTCATGCCGGGCTTTCATGTCCGCCTCGACCTCTTCCTGGGTCGAAAAATGCCCCTCCGCGACCTCCTTGCGGGCCTTCTCGACCTTGCGTCGCACGAACGCCCAGTATGCCGCGTCCGGTTCCGGGTGCGCCTCGACGAACTCCCGCATCATCTCGCGAACGAGCTGCGAAGCGGGACGGTCGGCACGCTGCGCCGCCGCCATGAAGGCGTCGCGCAGCTCCGGCTCCAGCTTCATTGTGAAGACCGCTTCCTTGGCCATGGCAATTCTCCGCATTTGGTACTGACGACGAATATACCTCGTCAGTACCGGGAAGGCGATGCCTCGCCCTGCCTACAGCGCCTGCGTGGTATAATCCGCCTCCGGCTCGTACATCCCGTCCTCGATCGACGTGGTGTGCACCACCTTCAGCATGCCGCCTTCCACCACCGAGATGTTCTGGTGGCCATAAGCCTGGTGGTTCTTGCCGTTGAAGACCTTGTCGCCCTGCGGATGTTCCGGGCCCGCCGCGAACGCCGTCAGCGCTTCCGTGGCCTCGACCAGCTTGGCGCGGTCGTCGGGACCGGCATAGCCGGCCGCCTCCATCGCCTGCTTGATGACGTAAAGCGTCTCCCAGCAGCCGAACATGTGCGCAGCCGTCGAGACGTCCTTCGGATCGGCCACGGATGCGCCCTGCTCGTTGATGCCGACCGCGTCCCGATAGGCCTTCACGTAGTCAGGGGCATCCGGCTGGAGGTAGCGCGGCATGCCTTCCCAGAAATGGCTGCCCTGGAGGAACTCCAGGCCCGGGCTGTTGATGTCCACGGCCTCGAGCGAATCGACGAACCCGAACAGTTTCGGCGCCGTCGGTCCGTAGAACTCGCCGAGCTCCTTCACGAAGGTGAGCACGGCCGGTCCCACCATGACGTGGTAGAGCACCTCGGTGTCCTGCGGAATGTTGGGGAAATAGCGCGTGAACGAGCTTTCCGTCGGCGGGATCGGCACCTGCGCGATCACCTCGCCGCCCGCGTTCTTCATGGCCGGCGTGAAGAAGTCGCGATGGTCGTGGCCGAACGCGTAGTCCGGAAAGATCATCGTGACCTTCTTGCCGAGGTTCTGCGAAATCCACGGCGCCATGGCCGTCACCTGCGAGCGCACGTCCGTGATGCCCGGCTGGAAGACGTAGCGGTTCAATTTGCCCGAGGCGACGTGATAGCCCTCGCTCACCACGTAGTAGGGCATCTTCAGTTCGCCCGCGACCGGCGCGGAGCCGGCGACCACGTGGCTGAACAGCGTGCCGAAGACGACGTCCGTCTTGTGCTGGCTGGCGAATTTTTCCACGACCTCGGCACCGCGCTTCGGGTCCGTGCCGTCGTCCTCGATGACGATCTCGATCGGCCGGCCATTGATGCCGCCTGCGTCGTTGATCAGCTTGGCCGCGGCATTGGTCACACGCTCGTACCATCGTCCGTAGGCGGCGCCGATACCGGTGCGGTGGCACTGGAAGCCGATCCTGATCGGTGCGGAGGACTGCGCCTGCGAATAGCGGACAAAGCCCGGCGCCAGCGTCGCGCCGGCGGCGGCACCCATCCCGACAAGCGCCGAGCGGCGGTTGATGGTCTTATTCAAGAGACTGGATTGATTGCTGTTTTCAGTCATGCCGGTTCTCCTGTGTGTTCATCGCAAATCGACCGAAGCACTGCGTTTCGCGCCGCCGCCGTGGCACGAGATTTCGCATGTGTACAAACTAAATCACCAATACCCGACCGTGGCAACAGGAACTGCCGCTGGGGAAGACGCCTCCGGTCGTGAGGCGTGTTCTCAGTACCCCGTGGGCGTCGAGAGCAGCCACAGGCCAAACACCGTATAGGCCACCATCAGCACGGCGAGCGGCAGCTGGCTGATCGTCGCCAGCCGCGCCGATCCATGCCGTCGCCAGGCGATCAGATGCGCGCTCACCACCGCCAGCACATGGCCGGCGATGATGGCCGTCGCCTGCAAATTCCAGATGACCCAGGCCGACTCCGCGCCGAGCACGGCTCCCGCGGACACGTGGTGCCGGGCCGTGCCGAAGAGGTTCAACCCATTGGCGAACGGATCGGAGATCGCGGAAAGCGCGTACTGGCCGTTTACCAGGAGAGACGTCAGGTAGTGCGAGAAATGATAGGCTAGCGCGATCGGCATGATCGACCAGACGAGCGCGCCGGCCGCCTCCAGGGCCGAGGCCCTTCGCCCCGCCAACCTTTCACCGGCCGCGACCGCCAGCAGGAATACGGCACCGAGCACGCAGAACGTCGTCCAAAGACCAACCGTATTAGCCTTCATGACCGCGCTTCGGCCGGGAAACTCCAAGGGATTGATGCCGACCAAACCGAGCCAGACGAAGGTCCGCATCAGTCCGTCGAAGGAAACCGATGCAAGCGCGAGCAGCAGGAACGCCGTCCCGGCGATCGGCAGCGAAGGCTGATCCGCCAGCCGGGCGCCCGGAAGGTTCAGGCGCAGTTCCGCCGACCCCGGCAGCCTTTGCGTGGCGAGCATTCCGATCCGGGAGATCATGCCCATGAAGACGGTCAGGAACTCGCCGTCCCGGCTCCACCGGTCGAAGCCGAAAAGCACCATCAACACGAATGTGGCGGCCCAGTAGACCGCCACCACCGCGGCAAGCCGCGCGGGGTCGTCGGGCGCCGGGTAGATCAGTTCGAACCAGGCGAGAAGAGACAGTCCCACGAAGGCCGGCCAGAGGCTCAAGGCCTTCGGATAGTCGAGCCACCGGTCCGTACCTCTGCCTGCTGCGAGCACGAACAGGCGCCACGGCCCATACCAGGGGTTGATCCACCGCCAGAGGTTTCCGGCAACGCCCTGGAGCAGGACGATACCGACCCACAGCACGGTCCAGACCACCAGCGGCAAGGGGTTCGACAGCGGGTCGCGGCTTCCCTGGAAGCCAGCCGCCACGAGACCCGCGAGGACGAGAAAGGACACCGAACTCGACACGAGTTTTCCATCCACCGGCGGCCTGAAGACGGTCGCCCGGACCCGGGCGAGCCGATCGAGCGAACGCGGGTCGACGAAAAAAAGCACGACAAAACTGAGGGCTACGGCAATGGCTCCGCCCAGCAGGTAGTATCCCGTCGGAAGGAGCATAACGTGTCCGCGATCCGACGCATGCGCGAAAGCCTGGTCGAATCGGCTCGTGGCCGGAACGAGCCAGAACATGACGAGGAGGAGGAACCGGGCGGGGAATCGGTTGAGCGGCATGCCTCTGGCCGATCTGGAATCGCGACAGCTTTGCACGCGGGACCGCGTCCGGAAAGACCCGGTCCGGTCCATCGGGCACAAGTCGGGCAGTTGCGGTTTTAGCGGGCAGTATCGACGCGCCCGCCCTGAAACTATTTTAGGCCAGGCGAATTCTCGACTTGAACGGATGGCACTCCTGCGTCTATCCATCCCGCATACCAGAGTGCGGGTTGGATGAATGCTGACGAGCGGTGACAGCGCGATTGCCGACGACGAGGCGCGCTCCCTGGATCAGGGGATGCTTCTCGGCCTCATGGGGCGCGAACTGCGGGTGACGTATCTCGCGGTATTCCGCACGATCGAGGAACGTCTCGACAGGCTCGGCATCACCCCGCAGCAATTCGCCCTGCTGGTCGTCGTCGAGCGGAACCCCGGCGCCCGCCAGACCCTGCTGGCAAAGGCGCGAGGACTGGACAAGTCCACGCTCGTCCCCATGATCGACCGGCTCGAACGGGACGGCCTTCTGGAACGCCGGCCGCTCGCCAACGATCGCCGCGTCCGCGCGATCTGGATAACCGAACGCGGCAACGAAGTGCTCGCCGCGGCCATTCCGGTGGTCCGCGAAAGCGACGAGATCGTGCGCGGCAGCCTGACCGAAGCCGAGAGGGCGCAACTGCTGAACCTGATGGAAAAGGTCCGCACCGGCATCGAAGATCGCCTGTCCTCTCCGCGCGGCAGCGGCGCGAGCGCTTGAAGACGCGGGTTGGAACCGGACTTCCGTCGCGCTAGTCTCGGCCATGCTCCCCTCCCGCGACATTTCCCGCCTTCTCGAAATCATGACCGCGCTGCGCACGCCGCGCACCGGGTGCCCCTGGGATCTCGAGCAGGATTTCGGCACGATCGCACCCTATACATTGGAGGAAGCCTATGAGGTCGCCGATGCGATCGAGCGCGGCGACCTCGACGACCTGCGCGAGGAACTGGGTGACCTCCTCCTCCAGGTCGTCTTCCACGCCCGCATGGCCGAGGAGGCTGGAGCCTTCTCCTTCGGCGACGTGGTCGAGGGCATCACCACCAAGATGATCCGCCGGCATCCGCACGTGTTCGGCGACGCCGATGCGCGCGCGGCCGGATCCGCCAAGGGAATGTGGGACCGGATCAAGGCCGAGGAGAAGGCGGAGAAGCGTCGCAGGCGGCTCGCCCGGGGAATCCCCGCCGAAGATCACGGAGACGGGTTCCTCGACAGCGTGCCGGTCGGAATGCCGGCGCTCCTCCGGGCGAAAAAGCTGCAGGAACGCGCCGCGAAGGTCGGGTTCGACTGGAAGGAGGCCAGACCGATCCTCGACAAGATCGAGGAGGAGATCGCCGAACTCCGCCAGGCCATCGCCCAGGGCGACGAGGCCTCCACCCAGGACGAGTTCGGCGACGTACTCTTCGCGCTGGTGAATTTCGGCCGCCACGCCGGCATCGACGGCGAAACCGCTTTGCGCGGCACCAACGAGAAGTTCCGCCGCCGCTTTCACTTCATCGAACGGGAGCTCAACGCTTCCGGAAGCCGTCTCGAAGATGCTTCGCTCGACGAGATGGAAGAACTCTGGCAGCGCGCGAAGGCGGCCGAGTAGGCCCACCGGCCACGCTACTCCGACGCCGGCCCGGCAACGGTCAGCCGGCTTTCCAGTTCCGCGCGCGTGGCGCGGGTGACACGGATCGTCAGCTCCGCGCCGCCGTCATCGAGATCCTGGCGCGTGACGATTTCGGCGTTCCGGTAGATCCAGTCGAGGTGGCGCAATGCATCCGGCGGGATTTGGACCGTCATCGTCTCCAGTTCGCCCGAAACGCGGCTCTCCACGATGTGGAGAAGGTTCTCCAGCCCCTCCCCGGTGATCGCCGACACCGCCACGGGCGGCGCCTTGGGATCGCGGGCGGCCTGGTCGAACAGCCGCTCCCGGCTTTGCTCGTCCAACCGGTCGACCTTGTTCCACACCTCGATCACCTTGCCGTCGGGCGCCGTGTCGACGCCGAGGTCGGAAAGGATGCGCTCGACGTCCTCGGCCTGCGCCGCGGTGTCGGGATCGGAAATGTCGCGCAGGTGAATGACGAGGTCGGCTTCGACCACTTCTTCGAGCGTCGCCCGGAAGGCCGCGACCAGATGCGTCGGCAGATCGGAAATGAAGCCGACGGTATCTGACAGGATGATGATCGTGCCGTGCGGCAGCCGTACCCGCCGCAAGGTCGGGTCGAGCGTCGCGAAGAGCATGTTCTCGGCCAGCACCTCGGCGCCGGTCAGGCGATTGAAGAGCGTCGACTTGCCCGCATTGGTGTAACCGACGATCGCTACGACCGGGAACGGAACTTTCCTGCGCTTGGAACGATGCAGTTCGCGCGTGCGCCGGACGGTTTCGAGTTCGCGCTTCAGCTTGGTGATCTTGTCCTGCAGGATGCGCCTGTCGGCTTCGATCTGCGTTTCGCCGGGGCCGCCCAGGAAGCCCGCGCCGCCGCGCTGGCGTTCAAGGTGGGTCCAACTCCGGACGAGGCGGCCCTTCTGGTAGTTGAGATGGGCGAGTTCCACCTGCAGCGCACCTTCCTTGGTGCGCGCGCGTTCGCCGAAGATTTCGAGGATGATGCCGGTGCGGTCCAGCACCTTGGCGTTCAGCGCCTTTTCGAGGTTGCGCTGCTGCACGGGCGTCAGCGGATGGTCGATGATGACCAGCGACGCCTCCGCCTGCTTGATGTGCTCGGCCAGTTCCTCGATCTTGCCGGTTCCCAGAAGCGTCGCCGGACGCGGCACGTTGACCGTCACGATTTCGGTATAGACCGGATCGAGATCGATCGCCCTGGCAAGCCCGATCGCCTCGGCGAAGCGCGCCTCTGGAGACCGCGCCAGCCTCGGCCGGCTCCGGCTCTCGTCTTCCTCGCGGGGAAAACGCGGCAGCACGGGAACGACGATCGCGGCACGCGCCGTCTTGCCCTTCAGCGCCTCGTCGGCCTGCCGCTCCTTAGCCCCCTGCTGGCGCCCGCCCGGATTGCTAGCGTCCAATCAGCTTTCCCGGCCGCTTTCCTCGCCATCGAACATCTGAACCGGCTGGCTCGGCATGATGGTGGAAATGGCATGCTTGTAGACGAGCTGGGAGTGCCCGTCGCGGCGCAGCAGCACACAGAAGTTGTCGAACGACGTCACCACGCCTGTGAGCTTCACACCGTTGATCAGGAAGATCGTGAGAGGGTTCTTGCTCTTTCGTACCGAATTCAGGAACAGATCCTGAAGATTCTGCGAACGTTCCGCCATTTTTCTTTTCTTTCGCCGTTCCCCGTCCCCCGTACACGACGGCGTCAACACACAAACGCGCGATCCAAATGTACGGAAAACTACCCACCTCGGAAGGACGGGCGCAATTGCTCGCCCCACTCCCCCTCCCTGCGGTTATCAGGCTTGGCTTTTTTCCGCAACGTCAAAAAAAGCTTCTCGTAATGAAAGTACCACCGATCCGGGATGGCCGTTCGCGATCGTATGGCCGTCGATCTCGACCACCGGCATCGCGATGGTCGTCGCCGAGCTGATGAAGGCTTCCCGGGCGTCCTTCGCCTCGGCGACCGTAAAGCCGCGCTCCTCGACGACGAGGCCGAGCTTGGCGGCGACCTCGAACAGGGTCATGCGGGTGATGCCGCGCAGGATGCCGTGCTCGGCCGGTCTGGTGACGAGACGGCCATCCTTCGTGACGATCCAGGCGTTCGAAGATCCGCCCTCCTTCACGGTGCCATCGACATCGACGAACCACGCCTCCTGCGCGCCCGCGCCCTTTGCCGTCTGCTTGGCCAGCACGTTGGGCAGGAGGCCCACCGTCTTGACGTCGACGCGGTCCCAGCGATTTTCGGGCACGGTGATCACCTTGATGCCGGTCTCGGCCCGCCTGGCGGCAAGGGCGGGATCCACCTTCCTTGCCGTGACGACGAGGGCCGGAGTAACGTCTTTCGGAAACAGGAAGTCGCGCGGGGCCACGCCGCGCGTCACCTGGAGATAGACCAGGCCGTTGCGCACGCCGTTGCGCGTCACAACCTCCCGCATGATCACTTCGAGCGCCTTGCGCGCCAGCGGCCAGTCCATCGCCAGTTCCCGCAGCGACCGGTCGAGCCGGTCGAGATGCCGCGGCATGTCGATGATGAAGCCGCGCGCCACCTCGCACACCTCGTAGACCCCGTCCGCGAACTGGTAGCCCCGGTCCTCTATGTGCACCGCCGCGTCGGCATGTCGGACGTAGCGCCCGTTGACATAGGCAATTCTCGGCATTTTTCCCCTCGGCTCCGTCCGCGGTCCCGCGGAGGTCGGACAACATGCGTTTCTAGAAGAACTCGAGACTGACGCGGAACATCTGCTCGACCTGGCGCACCGCGCTCGCCATGGCGAAGATCACCACGCGGTCCCCGGGGCGGATCACCAGCGAGCCGCTCGGCTTGATCACCTGTCCGTCGCGATAGACGATGCCGAGCCGCATTCCGTCGGGAAGGTCGAGGTCGCGCAGCGGCGAGCCGACCAGCGGCGACGTCTCCAGGGCTTCCGCCTCGATGATCTCGGCCGCACCGCGCTGTACGCTGTGGACTGCCCGGATGCGCCCGCGCCGGACGTGCTGGAGCACGCGCGAGATCGTCACCGAGCGCGGATTGACGTGGGCGTCGATGCCGAGCGTTTTCGTGAAGTCGTGGTAGGTCGGATTGTTGATCAGGACCAGGGTTGACTTGCAGCCGAGCCGCTTCGCCATCACGCTGGACAGAATGTTCACCTGGTCGTTGTTGGTCAGCGCGACCATCAGGTCCGCGTCCTGGATGTCGGCCTCCAGCAGCAGCTTCTGGTCCAGCGCGCTGCCGTGCAGGACGACGGTGCGGCGCAGCTTGTCGGCGATCGTCACCGCGCGCTCGCGCGTGTCCTCGATGATCTTGACCTTGGTCCGGGTCTGTCGCGCCTCCAGCGCCTTGGCCACGTAGAGCCCGATATTGCCGCCGCCGGCGATCACGATGCGCAGCGCTTCCGATTCCTCGTGCCCGAAGAGGCCGAGCGTCCGGCGCACCTGGTCCTTCCGGGTTACGACGTACGCGAGATCGCCCGCCACGAGCTGGTCGGCCGAATGCGGAATGAAGAGCCGTCCGTTGCGCCACACGCCGACCACGGTCGACGGCAGGTCCGGGAAGAGGTCCGAGAGCTGCGACAGCGGCGTGTTGATGACGGGGCATTCCTCCAGGCACTCGATCGCCACCATGGCCACGTGGTCGTCGCCGAAGCGCACCACGTCCGTTGCCCCCGGCAGGGCGATGCGGCGAAGCACCATTTCGCCGACTTCGATTTCGGGCGAGATGATGACGTCGATCGGCAGATTCTCGCGCGAGAACAGGTTCTGGTAGTGCGGCAGGAGGTAGGACTGCGCCCTGATGCGCGCGATCTTGGTCGGGATGTTGAACAGCGAGTGCGCGACCTGGCAGGCCGTCATGTTGACCTCGTCGTAGAGCGTCACGGCGATGAACATGTCGGCCTGCTGGGCGCCGGCCATTTCCAGCACGTCTGGATGCGCGCCGTGCCCCACGAAGCCGCGCACATCGAGCTGGTCGCGGATCGTGCGCACGAGTTCCGGCGAGGTGTCGATGACGGAGACGTCGTTCTGTTCGGCCGCGAGCCGCTCGGCGATGCCGTAGCCGACCTGCCCGGCACCGCAAATGATCACGCGCATTCCATGCTGCTCCGATCCGTCAAACGCCGAGCGACTTCAGCTTCCTGTGCAGGGCGGACCGTTCCATACCAACGAACTCGGCGGTACGCGAGATGTTGCCGCCGAAACGGTTGATCTGGGCGATCAGATATTCCTTCTCGAACATCTCTCGGGCCTCGCGCAGCGGCAGGGCCATGATGTGCTGGTCCGACTGGTTGGGCGCACGCGGCATCACGTCGCCGATCTCCGCCGGCAGGAGGTTCGTCGTGATCGGGGCATCGACGTCGTCGCCGCGCGCCAGGATCATCAGGCGCTCGACGTTGTTGCGAAGCTGGCGGACGTTGCCCGGCCAGTTGTGCGCCTGCAGCACGGCCAGCACGTCGTCTCCGATGCGCCGGTTCCTGATCCCGGACTGGCGTACGACCTGCTTCATGAAGTGGTCGACGAGGTACGGAATGTCCTCGCGCCGTTCCGACAGCGCCGGCACGATCACCGGAACAACGGCGAGCCGGTGATAGAGGTCCTCGCGGAACCGCCCCTCCGCGATCATCGCCTCGAGGTTCTGCGCGGTCGAGGAGATGATGCGGACGTCGACCTTCACGCGCTTGGCGCCGCCGACGCGCTCGAACTGCTGGTCGACCAGGACCCGCAGGATCTTGTTCTGCGTCTCGCGCGGCATGTCGGCCACCTCGTCCAGGTAGAGCGTGCCGCGATGCGCCTCTTCCAGCGCGCCGACCTTGCGTTCCGCGCCGTTCGGCTCCGTGCCGAAGAGCTCTATCTCCATCCGGTCGGGCGTGATCGATGCCGCGTTCATCGACACGAACGGCCCGTCCTTGCGCGCCGAGAGCGCATGGATGGCGCGCGCCGCCGCTTCCTTGCCCGAACCCGACGGACCGATGATCATCACGCGGCTGTTGGTCGGCGCGATCTTCTCGATGGAATGGCGCAGATGGTTCATCGCCGCCGAATTGCCGATCAGGTCGAACGTGTCGGCGGTGCGCTTCTTGAGTTCCGTCACCTCGCGGCGCAGCTTCGAGGTCTCGAGCGCCCGCTCGCAGATCAGGATCAGCCGGTCGGTCTTGAACGGCTTCTCGATGAAGTCGTAGGCGCCGCGCTTGATCGCGGAGACCGCGGTCTCGACCGTGCCGTGGCCCGAGATCATGACGACGGGGACGTTCGGGTGGATCGTCTTGATCTCGTCCAGAAGCGCCAGCCCGTCCAGACGCGATCCCTGGAGCCAGATATCGAGCAGGATCAGCCGCGGCACCCGGTCCGCAATCGCCGCCAGCGCGCTGTCGCTGTCGAAGGCGGTGCGGGTCTCGTGACCCTCGTCGCTGAGGATACCCGCGACGAGTTCCCTGATGTCCTCCTCGTCGTCGACGACAAGAATGTCAGACGCCATTGTGAACCTTCTCTTCCTGCCTGTTCCTGGTGCTCGGGAGTTCGTCGGCGGGACCGCTGTCGGAAGCCGGCAGGATCACGCGGATCAGCGCACCCTTTCCATCGAAGAAGTCGGCCGGGGCATCGTGGAGCTCCAGCCGCCCTCCGTGATCCTCGATGATCTTCTTGACGATAGCGAGACCGAGGCCAGTGCCCTTGGCTCGCGTGGTCATGTACGGCTCCAGGAGCCGCTGGCGGTTTTCGGCCGGCAGACCCTTTCCATTGTCCACGACGTCCACGGTGATCCAGTCGTCCTTGCGCGAGGCGGCGATCAGGATGACGCCGGCCTGCCCGTTCTTCCGTTCGTTCGATTCGATCGCCTCGGAGGCGTTCTTGATCAGGTTTCCGAACGCCTGGCTCATCAGCCGGCTGTCGAACCGGCCGATGAGAGGTTCGTTTCCGAAGGCGCGGCGGAACTCCACGTCGGAATTGCCGACCTCGACCAGGAACGACGCCTCCCGCAGTGCCTCGCGCAGATCCATCGGTTCCATCGCGGGCTTTGGCATGCGCGCAAAGGCGGAGAATTCGTCGACCATGCGGCCGATGTCCCCGACCTGCCGGATGATCGTGTCGATGCACTGGTCGAAGACGCCGCGGTCCTCGGTGATCACTTTTCCGTAGCGCCGGCGGATGCGCTCCGCCGAAAGCTGGATCGGCGTCAGGGGGTTCTTGATCTCGTGGGCGATGCGCCGAGCCACGTCCGCCCAGGCCGAGGATCGCTGCGCCTGCACCAGGTCGGTGATGTCGTCGATCGTGACCACGTATGACGGCAGTTCGGATTTCTTGTCGCCCTCCTCGATCGTCACCTGGACGTTGAAGGTGCGTTCCACGCCGCCGCGGCTGAAGGTGACCTGCTCGCGGTGGACCGCCCTGCCCGACGAGCGCGACACCTCGAACACCCGGCCGATATGCGGCAGGATCGACGAAAGGCGTTCGCCTTCCGAACTCGTCGCGCGGATCCCGAGCATGGTCTCGGCGGACCTGTTCACGATCGTGATCACCCCCTCGGCGTCGACGCCCACGATGCCGGCGCTGACGCCCGCCAGAACCGCCTCGGAAAAGCGCCGCCGCTCGTCGATCTGGTCCTTGGCCGCGAGGATCTCGTTGCGCTGCGACTTGAGCTGCAGCAGCATCTTGTTGAACGTATCGCTGAGCGACGCGACGTCCCCGTCCGAATTGCGGACGGGAACGGAGACGTCGAGGTTTCCGGTCGCGACCTCGTCGGCAGCGCCGATGAGGCGGCGGATGGGCCGCACGAGGCGGTCGGCGACCGCGATGCCGGTCCAGATGGCCGACAGGATGATGATCAGCGTCAGCCCGAGATAGATGAGCGCGAACGCGACCTGGACGGTCGTGCGGCTGCCTTCGAGCGCGCCGTAGTCGTCCGCGTTGGCCCGCACGATCTGCCGCGCGCGGATCACCTCGGGATCCACCAGCCTGATCGTGTAGAGATAGACGTCCTCGATTTCGCGCAGGCGGATGATGGCGCCCACGATGTTGCGGGTGCGCGGCTCGATCAGCACCGGCCGGCCGTCTGCGGCCTCCTCCACGGCGCCGGCCGGCGCCTCCGGCATGTCGAAGTCGGCGGGGGTGTCGGCCTGCATGATGAAATTGCCGTTGGCGTCTATCAGCGCCGCGTGGGCGAGAGCCCGGCCCACCGCCTGCTGGGTCAGGAGCGCCTGGAAACCGATGCGGTCGAGCCCGTAGAGCGAGCGCCGCTGGTCGAGGTCGATCGCCATGGAAAGCGTCGTGCCCTGCAGATTGCGGGCATTTTCCTGGATGTAGGCTTCCGCGATCGACAGCGACGAACTGACGATCGCCTTGGTCTTCACCTCGAACCAGCGGTCCAGCCCGATGTCGAGCGTGATCGACGCCACGATCGCGATGATGATGGCGGGGACCGCGGCGATCAGCGAGAACAGGGTAACGATGCGCACGTGCAGCCGCGAGGCCGCCTTGCCGCGCCGCCGCGCCAGCGCGATCTGCTGGACCTCGCGGCCGATGAGGAAGACTAGGAGGAGGATCAGGGCAACGTTGATGCCGATCAGCGTCAGCATCACCTCGTTGGTCGGCGCGATCGGACCGAGGCCGACGAGGATGACGAAGGACACGGCCGCGCACACCAGCGCTGCGATGACGGTCATCATGCCCGGCAGGACCGAATGCCGGCGTCCCTCGGCGGACGCGGCCTCCTCGGGCATGTCGCCCTCTACCATCTCGGTATGTGCTGCCATTGGCGCGATGCCACTCCGAATCTTACGTGGCCATGTTGCAATGTATTGTGGCTATTCTGCAACAAACGGCAGCGACGCGGAACTGCGGCGGGCCTGTCAGGACCGGCTTCGTCAGGCACTTCCGAGACCGTAACCGGAGCGGCAATGGAATGAGGTGCACGGCGACGTGGACCGCCGCCGGCACTCCCGGCATGTTAGGCGCCTTGTCCTTCCGAGGGTCAGGACGTCCGCGACGTCCGGTAGACGTTGACGCCGAGTTCCCGGATCTTCTTGCGCAGCGTGTTGCGGTTGAGGCCGAGCAGCTCGGCTGCCCTGATCTGGTTGCCGCGCGTGGCGGTCATGGAAGCCAGCACCAGCGGATACTCCACCTCCTCGAGGATGCGCTGGTAGAGCCCGGCGGGCGGGAGGTCGTCGCCGAACGACGCGAAGTAGCGCTGGAGATAATGCTCCATCGCCTGCCCGATGGTCAGGTCATCGGGCATCATGACGCCGTTGGGCGGCGACGACGGCCGGTCGGAGGTCTGGAGCTCCGCCTCGATGATCTCGGCCGAGATCTCCTCCTGGGGATAGAGCGCGGCGAGGCGGCGAACGAGATTTTCCAGTTCCCGCACGTTGCCCGGCCAGGAATAGCGCTTCATCAGGTCCAGCCCCGGCGCCGAGATGCGCTTGGCCTGCAGGCCCTCGGCCTCGACCTGGATGAAAAAGTGGCGGACGAGGTCCGGAACGTCTTCGGAGCGTTCGCGCAGGGCGGGCAGGCGCAGCGGAACCACGTTCAGCCGGTAGAACAGGTCCTCCCGGAAGAGCCCCTGGTTGATGAGCGTGCGCAGGTCCTTGTTCGTGGCCGCGACGATGCGCACGTCGGTCTTGATCGGCGTCCGTCCGCCGACGGTGGTATATTCGCCCTGCTGGAGGACGCGCAGCAGGCGCGTCTGCGCCTCCATCGGCATGTCGCCTATCTCGTCGAGGAAGAGCGTGCCGCCCTCGGCCTGCTCGAAGCGACCGGTGGAGCGGTTCTGGGCGCCGGTGAAGGCACCCTTTTCGTGCCCGAACAGTTCCGATTCGATCAGGTCGCGCGGGATGGCAGCCATGTTGATCGCTACGAACGGCCCGTTCCGGCGCCGCCCGTATTCGTGCAGCGCGCGGGCGACCAGTTCCTTGCCGGTGCCCGATTCGCCCGAGATCATCACCGTCAGGTCGGTCTGCATCATGCGCGCCAGCATGCGGTAGATGTCCTGCATGGCGGCGGAGCGCCCGACCAGCGGCATGGATTCGGGCTGTTCCTCGCTGCGCTGCTCAGACGACGGGCGCTTCGGCTCGGACAGAGCGCGGTTGACGATGTTGAGGAGTTCGGTGAGGTCGAACGGCTTCGGCAGGTATTCGTAAGCGCCCTTTTCCGATGCACGGATCGCCGTCATGAACGTGTTCTGCGCGCTCATGACGATGACGGGCAGATGCGGGCGCGCCTTCTTGATGCGCGGCAGCATGTCGAAGGCGTTCTCGTCCGGCATCACCACATCGGTGATGACGAGATCGCCGTCGCCCGCCGCGACCCAGCGCCAGAGCGTGGCCGCGTTCGAGGTGACCCGGACGTCGTGCCCGACCCGCGACAGGGCCTGGTTCAGGACGGTCCGGATCGCCGCGTCGTCGTCCGCAACGAGTATGCTGCCGCGATTCATCGCGTTTCGTCTCCATCGATCTCAAAGCCGGGTCGGACCGGATCGTCCTTCCAGGCTGGCATGAGTATGCGGAAGGTCGTTCCGCGCGGTGCTGAATCGCATTCGATCACGCCGCCATGCTCGCCGACGATCTTGGCGACGAGCGCCAGGCCGAGGCCCGAGCCGTTGGGCTTGGTGGTGATGAACGGATCGAACAGGATCGGCCGGATGTCCTCGGGAACGCCGCCGCCATTGTCGTGCACGCAGAACTGCAGCGGCAGCGAGACGCGGTCCTGCGTTCCCGGCACCGAAAGCCGGATGCCGGGCCGGAACGCCGTCGACAGCGTGATCTCGCCGGCCGGATCGCCAGCGATCGCCTCGGCCGCGTTCTTTACGAGGTTAAGGAACACCTGAACGAGCTGGTCGCGGTTTCCCAGCACCGGCGGCAGCGAAGGATCGTAGTCTTCGACGATGCGGATGCGGCTGGCAAAGCCGGTGCGGGCGATGGCCTTCACGTGATCGAGCACGACGTGAATATTGACCGGATGGCGGTCGATCGGCCGCTCGTCCGAAAACACCTCCATCCGGTCGACGAGCGCGACGATCCGGTCGGTTTCGTCGGTGATCAGGCGCGTCAGCGCGCGATCCTCGTCCGAGACCGCGCTCTCGAGCAGCTGCGCGGCGCCGCGGATACCCGACAGCGGATTCTTGATCTCGTGGGCAAGCATGGCGGCAAGGCCCGTCACGGAGCGGGCGGCACCGCGATGCGTCATCTGACGATCGATCTTGTCGGCCATTGAACGCTCCTGGAACATGATGACGACCGACCCGGCAAGTTCGGCAACCGGCGCCACATAGATGTCCACCAGCTTGTCGGAGCCGATCCGTGGAGAAGAGATGTCGACCCGGTACTCGTTGACCGGCGACTGGCGCTCTCGCACCTGGTCGATCAGCGTCAGCAACGGGCTGCCGAACGGCACGAAGTGATCGATGACGTTGCGCGCCAGGATGGACGCGCTCGACCGGAAGAAGTCCTCCGCGTCGGCATTCGCATAGGTGATCCGCCCCTCGCCGTCGACCATAATGACCGGGTGCCGGATCGTGTTGAGGACCATCTGCGCCGGATCGACATCCGCTGGCTTCGACAAGGTGCTGATGCTCATGCTGCCCTACCAAGGAATTGCGTTCCGGCGCCCGCCCTCGCGACGGCGGACGGTCCGGACCCGGCAAGCAGCGCCGCGCGGAGATGGGACATGACCTGCTTCGGGTCGTGCGACGTCATGATGGCGTGGCGGTCGGCGGCCGAAACGGTCCCCGCATGGCGGTCGAGATACCAGCCGAGATGCTTTCGCGCGTGCCGGACTCCCAACTCGACGCCGTAGAGCGAAAGCATGTCCTCGTAATGCGAAAGCGCATATTCGGCGAGCGCCTCGGGGGTGCGCGGCACGCCCGGCGCGGACGTGCCGGCGGCTTCCGCCGCGATCGCGCCCGCCGCCCAGGGCGCCCCGCAGTGGGCGCGGCCGATCATGACGGCATCGGCCCCCGACTGCGCCAGCGCGTCCCTTGCATCCTGCGCCGTATCAATGTCCCCGTTCGCCACCACCGGAATGCCGACCGCGTCCTTCACCGCCGCGATCGCCTTCCAGTCGGCCCGCCCCTTGTAG
This sequence comes from Aquibium pacificum, assembly GCF_040839445.1. NCBI lineage: Bacteria > Pseudomonadati > Pseudomonadota > Alphaproteobacteria > Hyphomicrobiales > Phyllobacteriaceae > Aquibium > Aquibium pacificum. The sequence continues at coordinate 631,757 of NZ_JBDPGJ010000003.1, forward strand.
AACTGGCAGCGCGTGCGGCCGTGGACCGTGACCATGCGCACGCCCGCTTCTTCGGCGCGCCGCGCCAGTTCCGGCGCCGCCAGTTCCGTCTCGTCCCATCCGAGCCGCATCTTCACCGTCACCGGAACTTGGACCGCGCCGACGACGGCCTCGATGAGGCTCTCGGCAAGATCGAGGTCGCGCATCAGCGCCGAGCCGCAATAGCCGCCCGTCACCTTCTTGGCGGGACATCCCATGTTGATGTCGATGATGTCGGCGCCCTCGCCGGCCGCGATACGGGCGCCTTCTGCCATCCAGTGGGTGTCACGGCCGGCAAGCTGCACCACGTGCAGCGCCGCGCCCGAGCGGCCGATCCGTCGCTGCGAATCGGTCCGTCCGCGGGCGAGTTCGCCGCTCGCCACCATTTCGGATACGACCATGCCGGCGCCGTGCAAGTATGCACGGCTGCGGAACGCGCGGTCGGTGATCCCCGAAAGCGGCGCCAGGAAAATCCGGTTGCGGATGACCGCACCGCCGATATCGAGTGCTCCGGCCAGTTCCTCTAACCCCAACATGCACAAAAACCGCGCAACATCTGAATGTGCTTATCTATTAGACAGACCGAGGACGTGTTGCAACGCAAAAAATGACGCGACCGCTCCACATATACAATTGTCTGGCCATTTGCGACGCGCGTGGGCTAGACGCGTCGCTAGGAAACGAACCCGGCGATGTATACCCATGACCGCACCTGAACCCCCGGCCGAAGGCGTCGCAGCGGTCATCGTGGCGGCTGGTCGCGGCGCGCGCGCCGGCCAGGATAACGGTCCGAAACAGTATCGCCGGATCGGCGGTCGTGCCGTCCTGTCCCACACGCTCGAGGCTTTTCGAAGACATCCCGCGATCGGCGACATCGCCATCGCCATCCACGCGGACGACGCGGCCCTTTACCGGGACGCCGTTCCAGATGCGGACGAACGGGTTCTCGTGGTGACGGGCGGACCGACCCGGCAGGAATCGACGCTGCTCGCTCTGCGGGCGCTGGCCGGACGCCGTCCGCGCGGCGTGCTGATCCACGACGGCGTGCGTCCCTTCGTCGATCCGGAACTCATCGGACGGGTCGTCGCGGCGCTCGGCGAGAGCGGTGGCGTCCTGCCGGCGCTGCCGATTTCCGACACCGTAAAGCGGGCGGACGGCGCCGGTTTGGTCGAGGCCACCGTCCCGCGCGCCGGCCTCCACACGGCGCAGACCCCCCAGGGTTTCTCCTTCGCGGCGATCCTTTCGGCGCACGAGAAGGCAAGCGCGGAAGGCCGCCACGATTTCACCGACGATGCCGCGATCGCCGAATGGGCCGGCATCCCGGTCAGGATCGTCGAGGGTTCGGCCGGCAACGTCAAGCTCACCTATGCGAGGGACATCGCCATGGCGGACGAGAGGCTGAACGATGCAACGAACCGGTTTCCCGACGTGCGGACCGGAAACGGCTACGACGTGCATTGCTTCGCGCCGGGCGACCACGTCACGCTGTGCGGCGTCGAGATCGTGCACGACCGGCGGCTTCTCGGCCATTCGGATGCCGACGTCGGCCTGCACGCGCTGACCGACGCATTGCTCGCGACCTGCGGCGCCGGCGACATCGGCACCCACTTCCCCCCCTCCGATCCGCAGTGGAAGGGTGCCGCCTCGCGCCTGTTCGTCGAGCACGCGGCAAGCCTCGTGCGTTCCCGCGGCGGCCGCATCGCCAACGCGGACGTGACGCTGATCTGCGAGGCGCCGAAGATCGGCCCGCGGCGCGAGGCCATGGTCGGAGCCATGGCGAACATGCTGGGCATCGCCCGCGACCGCGTCTCGGTGAAGGCCACCACCAACGAGAAGCTCGGCTTCATCGGGCGCGGCGAAGGCATTGCGGCAATCGCCACAGCCACCGTCGTCTATCCCGGCGGACTGCCCGCATGAGCCCGCACGAGGACCTCGCCCGCCAGGTGCTGGCCGCCTGCCAGACGCGTGGCATCATGCTGGCGACGGCCGAATCCTGCACAGGCGGCATGATCGCCGCAGCCCTCACCGACATCCCCGGCTCGTCGAGCGTGGTGGATCGCGGCTTCGTCACCTATTCCAACGAGGCCAAGCAGGAGATGCTGGGCGTCGCCCACTCCACCCTCGAAGCCCATGGCGCCGTGTCCCGCGAGACGGCGCTCGAAATGGCGGCCGGCGCGCTCGCGCGCTCGCGCGCAGGCGTCGCCATGGCGGTGACCGGCGTCGCGGGCCCCGGCGGCGGCACGGCGGAGAAGCCGGTTGGCCTCGTCTGGTTCGGCGTGGCGGCGCAGGGCCAGGAGCCCGAAGCGGAATGCCGGCAATTCGACGACCTTGGCCGCGACTACATCCGTCAGGAGACGGTCCGCACGGCGCTGGAACTCATGCTTGCGAGACTGAAGGCTCGCTGACCGCATCGTCGCGCTTGCCGTATATGTCGTCCGCGCGCCGTTCGAACGCGCTGGAGAACATGCGGAAGGCACGATCGAACATGGCGCCCATCAGCATGCCCAGCATCCGGCTCTTGAACTCGTAGTCGATGTAAAAGCAGATGTTGGTGCCGCCCTCCCCGTCGGGCTCGAAGCGCCAGCGGTTTTCGAGATAGCGGAACGGCCCGTCGAGATACTTCACGTCGATGGCAAGCTCGCCGATGCGCGTGACGACCTGGCTGGTGAAGGTCTCGCGGATCGCCTTGTAGCCGACGGTCATGTCGGCCACGATCACCTCGACCCCGTCGCGCTCCTTGCGCGAGCGCACGCTCAGCGCCTCGCACATCGGCAGGAACTCGGGATATTTCTCGATGTCGGCCACCAGCGCGAACATGCGCTCGGGCGAATGGCGGACGTGGCGGACGGTCTCGTGTTTCGGCATCGCTCGGGCGGCTCAGGCGGCGGATGCGAGCTTCTTTTCCCGCGCCGCCCTCAGCCGCGCGAAATCCTCGCCGGCGTGGTGCGACGAACGGGTGAGCGGCGAAGCCGAGACCATGAGGAAACCCTTCGTGTAGGCCACCGCCTCGTAGGATTTGAACTCCTCCGGCGTCACGAATGTCTTCACCGGGTGGTGCTTCTTCGTCGGCTGGAGGTACTGGCCGATGGTGAGGAAATCGACGTCGGCGACCCGCAGGTCGTCCATCAGCTGCAAGACCTCGTTGCGCTCTTCGCCCAGCCCCACCATGATGCCCGACTTGGTGAAGATCGACGGATCGATCTCCTTGACGCGTTGCAGAAGCCGGACCGAGTGGAAGTAGCGCGCGCCGGGCCGCACCGTCAGGTAGTTCGACGGCACCGTCTCGAGATTGTGGTTGAAGACGTCGGGCTTTGCCGCGACGACGATCTCGAGCGCGCCCTCCTTGCGCAGGAAGTCGGGCGTCAGGATCTCGATCGTCGTGCCGGGCGCCGCCGCGCGGATGGCGTGGATCACCTCGGCGAAATGCCGCGCCCCGCCGTCGTCAAGATCGTCGCGGTCGACGGAGGTGATCACCACATGGTTCAGCCCCATCTTGGCAACCGCCCTGCCGACGCTTTCGGGCTCCGACCGGTCGAGCGCATTCGGGCGACCCGTCGCGACGTTGCAGAAGGCGCAGGCGCGCGTGCAGATCTCGCCCATGATCATGAAGGTGGCGTGCTTCTTGTCCCAGCACTCGCCGATGTTGGGGCAGCCGGCTTCCTCGCACACCGTCACCAGCCCGTGCGAGCGCACGATCTCGCGCGTCTCCGAATAGCCCTTGGACACCGGCGCCTTCACCCGGATCCATTCCGGCTTGCGCAGCACCTCCTGGTCGGGGCGATGCGCCTTCTCGGGATGGCGAAGGCGCGGACGCGCTATCGTGTCGATGACGGTGACCATGGTGCTCCCGCTCGCTGTTCTCCCGCACCCGGCATGACAGGGTGCAATGGATATCTAGGCGCTCCGGGCACAAAACGAAAGGCCGCCGGGCGAATGCCACGGCGGCCGTTTCTGCATGGGTGCTGCGCCGGTCAGCGCCGGAACATGCGTCCTATGGCGATCAGGATACACGCGCCGATGAAGCCTGCGATGAGGTAGCCGATCCAGCCGCCCAGCGCGATGCCGAAGAGGCCGAGCAGCGCGTTGGCGACGATTGCGCCCACGATGCCGAGGATGATGTTCATGAGCAAGCCCATGTTGCTCTTCATGAACTGCTCGGCCAGCCATCCGGCGACCCCGCCGATGATGATCGCTGCAATCCAGCCTACGCCTGCGTCTTCCATGAAACCCTCTCAATATTTCGACAGCGCCAATCGCCGCGGTTCAAAACGCACGAAGATGCTTCTGGTTCCTCGGCACGCTGTGAATGCCAGAGTGGCTTTGCTTGACACCGATTTTATTAACGATACCTTACCTTGGGGCAACGCGCGTCGTCGAATTTTCTACGGCAAACGCAAGGGGAAGCAAGAATGAAGAAATTTCTTCTAGCACTGGCTGGCGCTGCGGGCGTTCTTTTCTCCGCTCCGGCTCTGGCCGAGACGGTCAACTGCACCGCCATCACCGCGGTGCCGGTCACGATCACCGCACAGGGCGTTTACTGCCTCAAGAAGAACATCGTCACGGCAATAACCAGCGGCGCCGCGATCACCATTGCCGCCAGCAATGTCACCATCGACTTCAACGAATTCAAGCTCGGCGGCCTCGCTTCCGGAGCGGCCACGCAGGCCGTTGGGGTCTACGCGCTGAACCGCAAGAACATCACGCTCAGGAATGGCAACATCAGGGGTTTCAACGCCGGAGTGTATCTGGACCAGAACACAGCGGACGGGTCGGCCGGTCACGTCGTCGAGGACAATCTAATCGACGGGAGCACTCAGGTGGCCTTGAGTATAGCTGGCTCGGGTATCGCGATCCGGCGAAACCGGATCGTCAACACCGACAGCACTCCGCCGGCCGGCGCGCTGTCCGCACCCTCAGGTTACGGCGCTTCTGGTATCGCAACCGCAAGGCCGGGAACTGTCGCGAGCTTGCCGAACGTCGGTGCACCTCAGGCGGGAACGGGTGCGGTTGTGAACGGTGTGTATGCAAACGATCTGATAGACAGCGAAATCACGAACAATTTCATCTCAAATTCGATCTCGCCCTCCCAGTCCTATGCAATTGTACTGGATGCACCGTCCAACGTGGTGGTGGCAAGGAACACCATCCTGGAGACGCTCGGGGCCAGCTATGCCGCCGGCATATGGAGCTATGATGCCATCGGTCCTGTCATCGCTCAGGAGAACGTCTTCTCTTCCGTGGTCGCTACGGAGGCGTGGGGAATCATTGCGTATACCGGCCCCTTCCTCTGCGTGGACAACATCGTCACCGGCGCAGCCACCCAGACCGACGGGTGTACGTTCGAGCAGGGCACCGTCCCCACACCCTGAGGACCTTGCTATCCCAATCCGGTGCGACAGGCGTGTTAAAGCCCTGTCGCAAAAGCGGCGTCAGCGACGCACGAGCTTCACAACGAAGAGCAGGATGCACGCGCCGATGAAGCCGGTGATCAGGTAGCCGAGCCAGTCGCCCTCCACGACCACGCCGAACCGCGCCAGCACCGCGTTCCCGACAACCGCTCCGACGATGCCGACGATGACGTTCATGATCACGCCGAAGCGCATGTCCATCAGCTTGCCGGCGAGCCACCCCGCCAGGCCGCCGACGACGATCGCCACGAACCACCCAACTTCCATCGCGCCAAAGCTCCCGAAGTTTCGATGGAACGCATTCTGCGACGGGTGGCGAGCGGCGACAAGGGCGATGAAGGGCAGCGGCGCCGCGCGAGCGCCGGCACCGGGTACACGAAGCGGGTGATGCGGCGGCTGCGTAATGACTCGTCGAAAGTAGCAGTGAGAATCTGCGCCCGGCACCCGTGTGCTATGGCCGGAACAGACACCAAGCCGGTCATATCAGGCCGAACTGTGGAGCGGACGATACCTGCTGTTCGGCTGGAACGGGCCCGAGCGAGGGTTGGCTGCTTTCGTCCGGATGCTCGCGAAAGCAGACATCGTGCGATTTGGCATTGGCCACCACCGTGACACCTGCCGAACTGCAAGCAGGAATCTGACCTGCCATACGCTTCCGAGAAAAAACCACTGATTTGGAGCGTGAAGGAGTTTGACTTTCTGATCAGACCGGGGCCAATTTTCTTGCGGGGTAGCAAGCGTTTGGTACGCAAAAGAAGTTGGCCGTATGGAGCATAACCCCGATAAGGCTATCAAAGGCGTTAGACAGAGCGACAAGCTCGAAATCATAGACCGCATATACCACGTCGCCATCGATCCGGAGCGTTACGAAGACCTTCTCGACATCTGGGAAGAGCGGCTCGGTCCTGCGAGAGGCCTCGCCGGGGTTCCGGGCGCGGGGTTTCAGCTGATGATGCGCGATGCCGAACTGGTGATGCGCGATGCCGAACTGGAAAGCCACATGGCGCGCGCGGCCTCGGTGCTCGATCGGCTCGACACAAACTCACCTGACACGGTCCTCGCCCAGATCGTGTCCACCTTCGGACGCACGGCGGCATTTACCGTCTCGGCTTCGGGGGTGGTGAGCGCCGTAAACATCGCCGCCGAGTCAATCCTCGGAACGTTTCCTGGCCAATCCGTGTCAGCTTTTCCGATCGAGAAGGACGATGCCGCACATCTCCGGAGCGAAGTGGCCCGGCTATCGGGTCTCAATGCGCGGGGGAGTTCTTTCGCCCGGTTCAGGCTGACCACGACGGGCCGTCCGATCGTTGTTCGGCTTTCGCCAATCGACCAGAAGGTTGGCGGCCAGGCTCAGGTGCTGGCGGTCACCAGCGAGATGGCATGGCCCGATGGCCTGTCGGCGACAGTGCGCGAAGCCTTTGGGCTTACGGAGGCCGAGGCGGACGTTCTTCGGGCGGTCGTCGAAGGAGCCGGGATTGCCGAGATCGCGGCACGACGGGGCCGGTCCCGGGAAACAGTGAAGAGCCAGATCCGCGCCATCCTCGCAAAGACGGAAACGCGCGCCCAGGCAGAGCTCATCCGCGTTACGCTCGGTCTAATGGATGTCGTCGCCGCAACCGAGCCCAAGGCGTCGCTCAAGACGCTCCGCGCGGGTGCGCGGCTGAAAGAGCGGCCCTTTCGGACCTTGCAAAGGCCTGACGGGCGGCGCGCCGATCACATCGTCATAGGCGACGAGAACGGTCGCACGATCCTCTACTTTCCGCAGGATCTGGGCCTTATTCGCTGGCCGGCGTCGGCCGAGGCCGCGATGGAAAGACGTGGCCTGAAAGTGATCGTCCCGATCCGCCCGGGATTCGGGCATTCCACCCAGGTCAGCGATCGGTCGCATCTGGTGCAGGCCGTGGTATCCGATGTCGTAGCCATTCTCGATCACCATGGGGTCGACCAATGCCCGGTGATCGCGCTGTCCAACGACACATTCTATGCCTACCACATGGCGCAGATGCATCCCGGCCGTCTGACTGCGATCATCAACTGCAGCGCCGGCCTTCCGCTGTTCAAGCGCGCCCAGTACGAGCGGATGCACAAGTGGCACCGCTTCATCATGGCCAACGCGCGCTACGCTCCTTCCATGCTGCCGTTCATGGTGAAGGCCGGCTTCTCGCTGGCGCGGCGGATTGGCAAGCGTGGTTTCGTGCATGCGGTCCATGGCGCTTCGCCCGCCGACGTGCAGACCTTCGAGGATCCGGAGGTCATGGAGGCGATGGTGCTGGGATCCGAGGTATGCCTTTCGGACTGGCACTCCGCGCACGTGTCCTTCGCCAATGAGAATATCATCCAGCAGGCCGACTGGAGCGATGTGGTCCGGGCTTGTAACATACCGATCCACATCTGGCAGGGCCATCAGGACCCGCAGATGCCGATGGCGACCATCCGCGAGATGCAGATTGAGTATCCCGACATCGTGTTTCACGAAGACGAGAATGCGGGCCAGCTGATTTTCTTCAAGGACTGGCCGAGGATTGTCGATCTCGCGGAAAGCTACCTCCCTTCGAACGCAAGAACTGCCGTCAATCACCCTGAGGGGTGATGCGATCGACCGTCGTTCCGGTCCATCTGCCTGCGGGGCGAAACAAAGTGGTTTCTCATGCTCAGCGGCACTGCGATGGTATGCGCGTTCCTATCCGCGTCCTTCTACATGGCGGCGACATTCGCCATGAAATACTGGGGTGGCCAGTCACTGCTGTTCGTCGTGCCGATTTCTGGAGCGGCGCTGATTCTCGCGGCGGTCTTCGAGATCGAAGCGATGCGCACGGCAGAGATGGGTCGCACCTTCATCATCATCCTCGCGCTCGAATTCATGCTGACGCTGGTCTGTGCGATCTTCTTGCTCGACGAGCGCTACACGAGCCGCGATATCCTGGCGGTATGTCTCGTCTTCGCAGGCATCGTCCTTCTTTCGACACGCGACCGTCACGACACGGCGGTCGTCGCAGGTCGGGCCATGACCGCCATCAGGCCTGCTGAACAGGTGGCAGTGCAGGTACTGAGCGAGACGGGTCGGCGTACGCCACAGCGCGCTGAGAAGGTCTGAGGTCCGCAATTCGCCAAATGGCCATGGGGGTAGGATGGCTAGAAAATTGGCTAGGACCAATGCCGAAACCGGCGGGTCCGATGCGTCAGGCGGGGTCGCGGGCAAGAGCTCCACTCCTTGCGCCGATGGTTTTTTCCGATCCCTCACGCCCTCCCGAATCGTGGAGAGAACCCGCGCGCGCACCCAGACAAACCAACCCCTTGCGCGGATTCCGCCCGTCTTCCATCCACGTACCCACGCCCTCCCCCACAATGGTCGCCGGTTTTGCGAAAGGCGCGAACATGCAGGGTGCGGAAAGGGAGGGGCGGAGGCTGCGGCAGATCGTGACGCTGCTGCTTTCGCTCGCCGCCCTTGCCGAGAAGGCCGGCCGCCGGTCGTTTCCGGTACGCTGGTTCGTGCTCGTTCTCTTGCGCCATGCGGAGGCCGTCGCGCGCGATTTCGTCGCCGAGACGACCGGCACCACCCTGCCCTGCCCGGAGGCTCCCCTCGGCGCCGGCACCAGACCTGCGGATGCCGCGCTTCTCGCCGGGCGCCTGCGCATGCTCGCCGCTCTGCTCCGCGCCGTTCTGCCGCCCGACGGCCGCATGGACCCGCGCGTCATCTCCGCCCGCGATTCCCGCCGCCTCGCGATCAATCCGATCGCCGCTGCGTGCGGCGGTTTCGTCCATCAGGCGTTCGACACGTCCTGACCCTGGCGATCTCCGCCGGACTCCCCGTTCGCCGTCACCCGCCCGGACTTCGTCCGCCGGCGGGCGCGCCCGCGCGCCTGCCGTTCCCGGTCAGGCATTCAGAGCCCGCCCGTAGGCGTCGAGCACGCTCTCCTTCATCATTTCCGACAGCGTCGGGTGCGGGAAGATCGTGTGCATCAGCTCTTCCTCGGTAGTCTCCAGGTTCATGGCGACGACGAAACCCTGGATGAGTTCGGTCACCTCGGCCCCCACCATATGGGCGCCGAGCAGCTGCCCGGTCTTCTTGTCGAACACCGTCTTCACCAGCCCCTGGTCCTCGCCCAGCGCCACCGCCTTGCCGTTGGCCACGAACGGGAAGCGGCCGACGCGCACCTCGTGCCCGGCCTCCTTGGCCTTCGCCTCGGTCAGGCCGACCGACGCAACCTGCGGGTGGCAGTAGGTGCAGCCGGGGATGAGCGCCTTGTCGAGCGGATGCGGGTGGAGCCCGGCGATCTTCTCGATGCAGATCACGCCCTCGTGCTCGGCCTTGTGGGCGAGCATCGGCGGCCCGGCCACGTCGCCGATGGCGTAGATCCCGGGCACGTTGGTGCGGCACCATTCGTCGATGACGACCGTGCCGCGCTCGGTCTTCACGCCGAGCTCCTCCAGCCCGAACCCCTCGACGTTGCCAACTACGCCGACCGCCGAGATCATCCGGTCGGCGGTGATCTTCTCCACCTTGCCGTCCTTGGTCTCGACATGCGCCGTGACACTGTCCGACCCCTTCTCCACCTTCGTCACCTTGGCCTCGAGCAGGATCTTCATCCCCTGCTTCTCGAAGCGTTTGCGCGCCAGTTCCGAGATCTCCGGGTCTTCCACCGGCATCACCGTCTTCATCACCTCGACCACCGTCACCTCCACCCCCATCGTGCGGTAGAAGGAAGCGAACTCGATGCCGATGGCGCCCGAGCCCATGACCAGCAGCGACTTCGGCATCTTGTCGGGCACCATGGACTCGAAATAGGTCCAGATCAGCTTTCCGTCCGGCTCGATGCCCGGCAGCGCACGGGGCCGGGCGCCAGTGGCGACGATGATATGCTTGGCCGTATACGTCCCCTCGCCCTTGGTGTTCTTGGGCACGGGATGCTGCGGCTGCATCGGCTTTTTCGACGGTTTGGAGACGACGATCTCGGCCGGTTGGTCGTCCTTGCCCGCCTTCGTAATCTTGGCTTCGCCCCAGATCACGTCGACCTTGTTCTTCTTCATCAGGAAGCCGACGCCGTTGTTCATCCGCCCCGCCACCCCGCGGGCGCGGTCCACCACGGCCTTCAGGTCGGGCGAGATGCGGCCCTCGAGCGTGAGGCCGTAGTCCTTGGCGTGTTCGGCCAGATGCATCACCTCGGCCGAGCGCAAGAGCGCCTTGGTCGGTATGCAGCCCCAGTTGGAGCAGATGCCGCCCAGATGCTCGCGCTCTACGATCGCGGTCTTCAGCCCCAGCTGCGCCGAGCGCACCGCGGTGACGTAACCGCCGGGCCCGGCGCCGATGATGATGACGTCGTAGTTCTCAGCCATGAGCGCTTCCACTCCTCTCGTTCCCGGCAGGGGCGTTTCGGCCGCCCGCCTATCCAGGGAAGAGTGGAAGCGTCGGCCTCACCCTTCCGCGATGGGTTCCGGCGCAGGCTCGTGCTGCACCAGCATCCGGTAGATCTCGTCCTTCAGCCGCATCCGCTCCTTGCGCAGGTCGGCCAGATGGAAGTCGTCGAGCGGTTCGACATCGGTCTCTCCCCGGTGAACCGCCCGGTTCACATCGTGGTATTCGTTGGCGATCCGGTGGAAGTGCCCGTCGGTCTCCCGCAGATGGTGGATGAGAGCCACGTGCTCCGGGAATTCCTCGGCGAGTTCGTGCGGCGTGTGGGACATTCGTCTTCTCCTGTCTGGATGTCCCTACGCTAGCCCGCCTACTTCCTTGCTCCTTGATTTCGATCAACGCTCCCCGGTCGTCACAGCCCAAGCATCATGCGCACGATCGGCTCCAGCGCCTTGCCCACCGCGCGCGTGCTTTTCGCATCCAGATGCACCCCGTCCAGCGGCGTCGCCTTCGCCACCGATCCAGCGTCGAAAAAGCCGCAACCGGTCTCGTCGGCGAGGTCGGAATAAAGGCTCGCCAGCATCCGCGACTGCTCGATCATGCCTTCGAACATGGCGGCGAAGTCCGGATCGGCCGTCTCGCACAGCGGCGGCGGGGCGACCAGCAGGATGTCCGGCGGCTCCTGCCCCAGCGGATAGGCCGTACCGCGCACCACGGCGATCAGCCGCCGCATGCCCTGCACGGCGCCGACCGCCCGGCCGCAGACGAAGGGCTTCATATCGTTCGACCCGAGCATGATGATGACGAGGTCGAGCGGCGCATGCGTGACGAGCAGGGTCGGCAGGATCCGCGCGCCGTTGCGGTCGGACGACGCCATATGGTCGTCGAACGCCGTCGTGCGCCCGTTCAGCCCCTCCGAGATCACCTGCGCGCTCTGCCCGAGCGCCGCCTGCAGCACGTTCGGCCACCGATCCTCATGCGCATGCCGCGCCGGCCCCTCGGCCGAATAGCCCCAGGTAAGGGAATCGCCGTAGCAGAGGACGGTTTTCATGAGACGCTCCGCAGCTCCCCTCCCCCTTGAGACACCCTCACACCAGCATCCCCATCGGTTTCTCGATGTGCCGCTGGAATGCCGCCGCCAGTTCCGCGCCCAGCGCCCCGTCGATCACCCGGTGATCGAAGGCGAAGGTGGCGGTCATGATGGTGGCGATCTTGATCTCGCCATCCCTCACCACCGGCTTCTCCGCGCCCGCGCCGACCGAGACGATCGAGGCGTGCGGCGGGTTGATGATGGAGGTGAAGTTCGACACGCCGAACATGCCGAGGTTCGAAACCGCCGTCGTGCCGCCCTGGTATTCCTGCGGCTTCAGCTTCTTGTCGCGGGCCCGCTTGGCCAGGTCCTTCATCTCGTTGGAGATGACCGACAGCGTCTTTTCCTCCGCCTTGCGGATGATCGGCGTGATCAGTCCGTCGGCGATCGCCACCGCGACGCCAACGTCGGAATGCTTGTGCCGGACGCGCGCCGTCGACGTCCACGAGGCGTTCGCCATCGGCACGTCGCGCAGCGCCAGCGCCATCGCCTTGATGATGAAGTCGTTGACCGAGAGCTTGTAAGCCGGCACGTCGCCCTTCTCCGTCTTGCGCATCGGCGATGCCGCGTTGATCTCGGCGCGCAGCTTCAAGAGCGAGTCGATCTCGCAATCCATGGAGACGAAGTAGGCCGGCACGGTCTGGTGCGATTCGGTCAGCCGCGCCGAGATCGTCCTGCGCATGCCGTCGTGCGGCACGAGTTCGTAGGAGCCTTCTTCGAAGAGCTTCAGCACCGCGTCGTCCGACATGGTCTTCGCAGCGGGTGCCGGGGCGGCTGCCGCCGGCTTCTCCTCCGCGGCCTTGCCGGCGGGTGCGGCCTTCGCCGTGCCGCCGGCCGCTGCGGCCTCCACGTCGGCCTTCACCACGCGCCCGTGCGGACCGGATCCCTCGATGGCCGACAGGTCGATGCCCGCGTCCTTGGCCAGCCGTCGCGCCAGCGGCGAGGCGAAGGTGCGGGAGGTGTCGGCGCCGTTGACCGGCTTCTTCGATGGCCGATCGGGCGAGGCTCCGTTGGCGGCAGGTTTTGCGGTTTGCTCGGACTTGGAGGCGGAGCCGCCGCCCTCCGCCGGCTTCGCTGCGGGAGGAGCGGACGAGACTTCCGCCTTTTCCGGCTTCGCCTCGGCTTTTTCCGCCTTCTTTTCGGCCTTGGGCGCCGCGCCGCCGCCCTTCGCCGCTTCGGAAACGTCCTCGCCCTCTTCCGCCAGCACTGCGATCAGCGCGTTGACTTTCACGCCCTCGGTCCCGGCCGGCACCACGATCTTCGCCACCGTGCCCTCGTCGACCGCCTCGACCTCCATGGTCGCCTTGTCGGTCTCGATCTCGGCGATCACGTCGCCGGGCGCCACCTGGTCGCCTTCCTTGACCAGCCACTTGGCGAGATTGCCCTCCTCCATCGTGGGCGAGAGGGCCGGCATGGTGATGTTGATCGGCATCTATCGGTCTCCGGCGTAATAGGGCGTGGGGTCTTCGTTCAGGCCGAGCGGCCGGTCGAGGGGCCACAGGTCGGCGAGCGAGAACGCGATGGCATCGAAGGGCGGCGCACGGACGATGTCGGCGGAGTTCCACGCGCCGAGCCTTGTCCAGAGAGCACTTTCGTTCTCAAACGATTCCAGTATCTGCAGTCGCGGATCGATAAGCCACAGATAAGGGATGCGAGCTTCGCCATAGATTCGCATCTTAAGGGTCCGGTCGCGTCTTTCGGTCGAACCCGAGAGTAGCTCACAGACCCAGTCGGGCGCGATCTCGAAATAGTTCCGCTCGGGATAGGATGACAGGTTCTCTCGACGCCATCCTGCGAGGTCGGGTACAAGAATGTCGTGGCCGAATTTGATTTCCGGCTCGATGATGAACACCCAGCCGCCGGGACCTGACGGATCCGTCTGAAACGGCCCGCCGAGCTTCGCTCCCAATGCCAGCGCGGCCGCACCATGCCGCGGCGACGGCCGCGGATGCGTCACCAGCGTCCCATCGATGATCTCCGCCACGAGATGGTCCGGCACGGCTTCGAGGTCGGCATAGGTCGCCGGTCGCTTGCTGTCCGTCGCTGATGCATTCATCGGACGATCCTCCGGTCCGCGATCAGCTACGGTAGCACACCGCCTTCACCGCCTCGACCACCTCGCCGACATTCGGCAGCGCCAGCTTCTCCAGGTTCGCCGCGTAGGGCATCGGCACGTCCTTGCCGCAGATGGTGATCACCGGCGCGTCGAGCCAGTCGAAGGCGCGCTGCATCACCTGGCTGGCGATGTGGTCGCCGACGGAGGACTGCGGGAAGCCTTCCTCGACCGCCACCAGCCGGTTGGTCTTCTTGACAGACTCGATCACGGTATCGAGGTCCATTGGCCGGATCGTCCTCAAATCGATAATCTCGACGTCGATGCCCTCGCCGGCCAGCGCATCCGCCGCCTTCACCGCATAGGTCATGCCGATGCCGAAGGAGACGATCGTTGCATCCTTGCCGCGCCGGTGCACCCGCGCCTTGCCGATCGGCAGCACGAAGTCGTCCAGCTTCGGAACGTCGAAGGTCTGGCCGTAGAGGATCTCGTTCTCGAGGAAGATCACCGGGTTCGGGTCGCGGATCGCAGCTTTCAGCAGGCCCTTTGCGTCGGCGGCCGTGTATGGCTGCACGACCTTGAGGCCCGGAACGTGGCTGTACCAGGCAGCGTAGTCCTGGCTGTGCTGGGCCGCCACGCGCGCCGCCGCGCCGTTGGGCCCGCGGAAGACGATCGGCGCGCCCATCTGGCCGCCTGACATGTAGAGCGTCTTGGCGGCGGAGTTGATGATCTGGTCGATCGCCTGCATGGCGAAGTTGAAGGTCATGAACTCCACGATCGGCCTCAGGCCGGCCATGGCAGCGCCCACGCCGACGCCGGCAAAGCCGTGCTCGGTGATCGGGGTATCGACGACGCGCTTGGCGCCGAATTCCTGCAAGAGACCCTGCGTGATCTTGTAGGCGCCCTGGTACTCGGCCACCTCCTCGCCCATGATGAAAACGTCGGCGTCGCGGCGCATTTCTTCCGCCATGGCGTCGCGCAGGGCCTCGCGCACCGTGGTCGGCACCATTTCGGTGCCCGACGGGATGTCGGGATCGGCCGCGGCTTCCGTCTTGGGCGCGGCCGGCGCCTTGGCCGCCTCCTTCTGCGCGCTCGGCTCGTCTGATGCCTGGCGCGCCTTGCCACCGGCGTCCTTGGCTGTTTCCTTCGGCGTGTCGGCATCGGACTTGTCGGACGCTTCCGGCTTCGGCGAGGCCGCGGGCTTTGCCGAACCGATGTCGTCGGAGCTCTCGCCTTCCTGCAAGAGCACGGCGATCGGCGTGTTGACCTTCACACCTTCGGTCCCCTCCGCGACGAGGATCTTGCCGAGCGTGCCTTCATCGACCGCCTCGACCTCCATCGTCGCCTTGTCGGTCTCGATCTCGGCGATGACGTCGCCGGCCGCGACCGCGTCACCTTCCTTCTTCAGCCATTTTGACAGGTTGCCCTCTTCCATGGTCGGCGAGAGGGCGGGCATGAGAATTTCCACAGGCATGTCCGTCTCCCTCAGCGCAGAATGTCGGTATAGAGTTCGGACACGTCGGGCTCGGCGTCGTTCTGCGCGAATTCGGCCGCATCGGCCACGATGTCACGCACCTCCTTGTCGATCGCCTTCAGCTCGTCCTCGCTCGCCCATTTCTTGTCGATCAGGCGTGCCTTCACCTGCTCGATCGGGTCGTGTTCGGATCGCATCTTCTGCACTTCATCCTTGGAACGGTATTTCGCCGGGTCGGACATGGAGTGTCCGCGATAGCGGTAGGTCTGCATCTCCAGGATGATCGGCCCCTTGCCGGACCGGCACCAGTCGATCGCCATCTCGCCCGCCGCCTTCACGGCGCGCACGTCCATGCCGTCGATCTGCACGCCGGGGATCTTGAAGGAGAGGCCGCGGTGGGAGAAATCCGTCTCCGCCGAGGAGCGCGTGACCGAGGTGCCCATGGCGTAGCGGTTGTTCTCGATGACGTAGACCACCGGCAGCTTCCACAGCGAGGCCATGTTGAAGCTCTCGTAGACCTGGCCCTGGTTGGCCGCGCCGTCCCCGAAGAATGTCAACGAGACATTGTCGTTCTCGCGGTAGCGGTTGGCGAAGGCCAGCCCCGTGCCCAGCGGCACCTGCGCGCCGACGATGCCGTGGCCGCCGTAAAAATTCTTCTCCTTGGAGAACATGTGCATGGAGCCGCCCTTGCCGCGGGAATAGCCTCCCCGCCGGCCGGTCAGTTCCGCCATCACGCCGCGCGGCTCCATCTCCATGGCGAGCATGTGTCCGTGGTCGCGATAGGCGGTGATCATCTGGTCGCCGTCCTTCATCGCCAGCCTGAGGCCGGTGACGACGGCTTCCTGGCCGATGTAGAGGTGGCAGAAGCCGCCGATGAATCCCATGCCGTAGAGTTGCCCGGCCTTCTCCTCGAATCGCCGGATCAGAAGCATGCCGCGATACGCGGCGAGTTCCTGGTCCTTGTCAAACTCTGCAGGTTCGGGTGCCTTCAACGCTGCGGCGCTATCGGCAGCGGCCTTCGGTTTCGCGGACGTCTTCTTCGTCGCGGCCTTCATTCGTCACTCCCTGGTCCTGTCTTCTTGCGGACGACGGGGAGAAAGGCTTTTGGCGCTCCTCCCCAGGATGGAAGGAAGGCTAACACGGCTTTACGCTTTCAGCCACGCGGAAAAGCGCATGGCTGTCATGCAGCTAAGCGCTTATGATCGCACGGAAAATGCGATATTAACTGGTATTCGGTTAATTCGAATTGGCGAAGGCGCGCATGATCGTCACCTCGTCCGGGGCCGACATGTTGAGGGCGCGTCGCGCCTGCTCGTCCAGCATGTCCTTCTCCAGCGTGCCGTCGCGCAGCAGCGCGATCCGCGCCTCGAGTTCTTCGCGCTGGTCCCGCTTCACCGCCAGCGTGGAGGTCAGCTCCGCCGTGCGTTCCTCCAGCCTGTACTTGGCGTAGATGCCGAACTCGCCATGGAAGGCATGATAGCCGAAATAGCTGAGGAACAGCGCCGTCAGCGCCGGGACGATCAGACGGCCGGTGTTTCGCTTCTTGTGCTGACGGGTCCACATGGAGGGCGCAAATCCTTTGCCCCCTTATTGCTCGATCGTGCTTAACGGGCGGTTACGCGATCAGCCCTTCAGAATGCTCTTGCCGGCATAATGCGCCTGCCTGCCGAGCTCTTCCTCGATGCGGATGAGCTGGTTGTATTTGGCAAGCCGGTCGGACCGCGCCAGCGACCCGGTCTTGATCTGCCCGCAATTGGTCGCGACAGCGAGGTCGGCGATGGTGGAATCCTCCGTCTCGCCCGAGCGGTGCGACATGACCGCCGTGTAGGCGGCGCGGTGTGCGGTATCGACCGCGTCCAGCGTCTCGGTCAGGCTGCCGATCTGGTTGACCTTGACCAGGATGGAGTTGGCCACGCCCATGCGGATGCCGTCGCGCAGCCGCGCCGAATTGGTGACGAACAGGTCGTCGCCGACGAGCTGGCACTTCTGGCCGGCGATGTCGGTCAGGATCTTCCAGCCCTCCCAGTCGTCCTCGGCCATGCCGTCCTCGATCGAGATGATCGGATAGTCGGCCACGAGTTTCGCGAGATACTTCGCCTGGGTCTTCGCATCGCGGGTCTTCTTCTCGCCCTCGTAGACGTAGTTGCCGTCCTTGAAGAACTCGGTGGCGGCGCAGTCCAGCCCGATCGCCACCTCCTCGCCCGGCTTGTAGCCGGCCTTCTCGATTGAGCCCATGATGAAGTCGAGCGCCGCATTGGCGTTCTTCAGGTTCGGTGCAAAACCGCCCTCGTCGCCGACGTTCGTATTGTGGCCGGCGTCCTTCAGGCCTTTCTTCAGCGTGTGGAATATCTCCGAGCCCCAGCGCACGGCGTCGCGCAGCGTCGGCGCACCGACCGGCATGATCATGAATTCCTGGAAGTCGATCGGATTGTCGGCATGCGCGCCGCCGTTGATGATGTTCATCATCGGAACGGGAAGGACGTGCGCGCCCGCGCCACCGACGTAGCGGTAGAGCGGCAGGCCCGCGGCTTCCGCCGCAGCCTTGGCCACCGCGAGGGAGACGCCGAGGATGGCGTTGGCGCCGAGCCGGCTCTTGTTTTGCGTGCCGTCGAGCTCGATCATCGTGCGGTCGATATGGATCTGGTTCTCGGCCTCCATGCCGCCGATCGCCTCGAAGATCTCGCCGTTGACGGCCTCCACGGCGCGCTCGACGCCCTTGCCGAGATAGCGCGGACCGCCGTCGCGCAGTTCCACCGCCTCGTGCGCGCCGGTCGAGGCGCCCGAAGGAACCGCGGCGCGGCCCATGGACCCGTCCTCGAGCACCACGTCGACCTCCACGGTCGGGTTGCCGCGGCTGTCGAGAATCTCGCGGCCGATGATGTCGACGATGGCGGTCATGAAGCGTCCCTCTTTGCTGTCCCGAAAGGTCGCGCCTCTCTTAGCGGACGCCGGAGAAAAGGCAATCCGATCAAGATCGCCTGGCGGCAGGTTGTCCGATTTCCCCGCGTAAGGACCGCGACAAGCGCGCCGCCCGGGCGCGCCGCTCGCCGGAACCGCCGCTACGGGCAAGATTTTGGGAAGTCGTCATTTTTCTGACAGGAAGCGGCCATATCCAGCCTTTTTCCCCATCAGCCAGGAGCCAGACATTGACGCGACAACTCATCCTTCTTGCCGTGTTCGCGGGGCTGACGCTCGCCGGTTGTTCGGACGACGACGCGCAGCAGAAAGCGTCGGGCACCGAAGCCGTTTCGACCGACGCCGTGATCAAGGAGGCGCCCGCCGCTGCCCCCGTGGCGGCAGAGCCGGCCGTGCCGGTGCTGAAGAAGGCCGATCAGACCGACGCGACGCGGGAAGCCGCGCTTGCCGAGGTGCGCGAACTGCGCCGCGCCTACAGCGAGGCCGACCAGGCCTTGAGAGACAAGCAGGACGAGATCGCCAAGGCGGAAGCCGCAGGCGACCAGACCAGGCTGACCGCACTGCGGGCCGAGCTCGACGCGCTGCGCGACCGCTACCGCGAGCAGCGCGTGGCCTATACTACGGCGCGCGACAAGCTCGAGGCGACGCCCGCCGCCACCGAGTGATTCGGCGGCGATCGCGGCCCGTCGGGTCGCCGCCGCCACTTCCATCAAAGATTCCATGCCCGCGTCCCCTCCCGCGACACGCCTGCGGTTGGGGGAAGTCGCTCAGGCGGCTTTCACCGTGGAGCGGAACTTTCCCATCAGATACGGGCCCGATCTGACCGGCGCGTGTTTCGGCTGTTCGCCGGGCGCCAGGCAGGACGGGATGCACGCAATCTCCTGATGCCAGTTCGGCTGGTGGAAGAAGGCGAAGGACTGACGGCGGGTGGACACTCCCGCCGCCGGCTCCGGGTTCACGACCCGGTGGAGCGTCGAGACCCAGCGGTCGTTCGTCCACAGCGCCATCAGGTCTCCGATGTTGATGACGAATGCGCCCGGAATTGGGGGCACCGGACGCCAGGCTTTCTCGGGCGTGAAGATCTCGAGCCCGCCGGACCCGGCCTGCGGCAAGAGGATGGTGAGGCTGCCGTAGTCCGTATGGGCGCCGGCCCGCAGCTGCCCCGGCATCGGCGGAACCGGCTGATGCGGGTAGTTCAATGCCCGCAGGGCGCTGATCGGCTTGTCGATGGTCGGCGTGAAGAAATCCTCGTCGAGCTTTAGCGCGACGGCGAAGACCCGCATGATGCGCGCCGCCAGATCCTCCATCGCCCGGTAGTACGCCTCCCAGGCATTGCGGAACCCGGCGGGCGCTTCCGGCCAGATCGTCGGCGCGTAGCAGAACGCCAGTGCCTCCGGATCGTCCAGCCCATCTGGCACTTCGAGCGGGCCGCCGTTGAAGCTCTCCTTGAGATCGGGAGGCGTATCCTCCCCCTTCGACTGGGCCAGCGCTTCCGAGTTCGGGCCGAGGTAGCCGTACGGATAACCGGGATAGGGAGCCCGCGCCTTCTGCTTCCGTTCGGCCGGAAGATCGAAGAAATCACGCGCGGCGAACCAGGCGCGGTCGATCACCTCCTGCGGTACGCCGTGTCCGCCGACGGCCAGAAACCCCGTCGACCGGCAGATTGCGTCGACCGCTGCGCCGAGCCGTGCCTTTTCCGCCATCTCCGCCGCCTCGAAACGCGACAGATCGAAGATCGGGAAAGCGGAATCGCGCATCGGTGGTCCTCGCAGGGGTCGCGGGAAATTACCTCCAAACGATTCACATGTCGAAACCTTCGGTTTAGAATGTTTATTCTCGGACGCTGTCCTTGCGGCGCGATTCAGCTAATCTCTGCAGGCGCGTGGGGCGAGACGGAAGGGAGTTTCGCCATGACCGATCTCGCGGGCATCGTCTGCCTGTTCTTCTTCGCCGCGGCACTGCTCACGTCCTGCGACCCCGTCACGCCGCAGCAGCAGGCGGTCCTGATCTTGCCTGACGCCCGTTAAGGCCATGAAAAAAAGGCGGAGGCGCATCCCTGCGCCTCCGCCTCGGCTGTCCCGGCTCGCGCCGATCACCAGTAGGGTTCGACCTTGTAGTAGTCGTAGGATTCGTTGCGTGCGGCGGTCCCGTCGCTGGCAGTCAGATCGCTGATCGAATAGGACGGCGCGGTCTCCAGCTGCTGCCGCGAAAACGGCACGACATAACCGCCCTCCGACGCCTCGTAGTCGAGCGAGGACCAGGGAATTGCGTGATACTTCTCGCCGATCGTGAGAAATCCGCCGAACCCGATGACGGCGAACATGATCCGGTTGGACATCTTGTCGAGCACGATGTCCTTGATCTCGCCGATTTTCTGGCCCGCGGTGTTGTAGACGTTGGTGCCCAGCACCTTCGAGGCGGTGATCGCAGTCGTATGGCCGGAAGGCGTCGTCATGTCCGTCGCTCCTGTGTGCGGGATTGTCGGCGGATTAATGAGGCGCGCGACGCGAAGGTTCCACCTAGTCCATAGGAAAGCGTTCTTCCGGATTCCCTCTGCTTACGGCCGATCGCTTCGCTTGGAGAGCCGGTCGAAGGCCATGAGCCTCTCCAGCAAGGCCGGCATATCGGCGAGCGGCACCATGTTCGGACCGTCCGAGGGCGCGTTGTCGGGATCCTGGTGGGTCTCGATGAAGACGCCCGCCACGCCGACCGCGACCGCCGCCCGTGCCAGGGTCTCGACGAACCGCCGCTCGCCGCCCGACGAACCGCCCTGCCCGCCCGGCTGCTGGACGGAGTGGGTCGCGTCGAAGATCACCGGCGCGCCGATCTCGGCCATCACCGGCAGGGCGCGCATGTCGGAAACCAGCGTGTTGTATCCGAAGGAAACGCCGCGTTCGGTGACGAGCACGTTCGGATTGCCGGAATCGGTGATCTTCACGACGACGTTCTTCATGTCCCATGGAGCGAGGAACTGCCCCTTCTTCACGTTTACGACCTTACCAGTCCTGGCGGCGGCCACGAGCAGATCGGTCTGCCGGCACAGGAACGCCGGGATCTGGAGGATGTCCACGACCTCGGCGACCACGGCGCACTGCTCCTCGGTGTGGACGTCGGTCAGAACGGGAAGCGCAAGTTCAGAGCGGATGTCGGAAAAGATGGGCAGTGCCGCGTCGAGGCCGGCGCCGCGCCGTCCCGAAAGCGATGTCCGGTTCGCCTTGTCGAAGCTCGTCTTGTAGACGAAGCCGATCCCCAGCCTTTCGGTGATCTCCTTGAGCGCACCGGCCATGTCGAAGGCGTGCTGGCGCGATTCGAGCTGGCACGGCCCGGCGATCAGCGTCAGCGGCCGGTCGTTCCCGAATGCCGCGCTGCCCACGGCCACGAGCCTGTTCGGAGACGTCATACGCTTTCCTCGAAAATGAATTCGGCGCCCTGCCCGGCCGTTTTTTGCACGGCAAGGCCGCCGTTCCGCTTCTGCCAGACGATCCGGCGATCCTCGAGCAGCGCCCGCGTGGCGGCAAGATCGCGAACCGAAAATGTCACGCTTTCGAAGGTGAAGTCCCCCCGATCGCATTCGGCCATTTCCCGTGCACTCCCAAAGACGTCCACCCGAGCATTGGGAAGGTCGAGGCGAACGCCCGACGAAGTCTCGACCGCGCGGGCACCGCTGATGGCGGCGACGAGAGCCCCCGTGGAGGCGGGATCGGTCGCCGCGATCGTTACGGCGGCGATCCGGACGACGCCGTTCCGGTGACTTTCGAGGCGGGAACGATCGACTGACGGCGCGTTCACGCGCTCGCAGGTGAAGAAGAAGGAGGTGGCCTCTTCGGCTGCGGCGAAGGCGAGCCTGAAGGAAGCGGTGTCGCTCCTGCCCTCCGCATCCGCGAAGGGCCGCGAGAAGAACAGCGCGTCGCCCGCCGACAGGCCGGCGTCCAGGAACCGCTGGTGGTCCGCGGAAGCGTCCGCGGTGGCGAAGACCAGCGCCGAAAATCCTTCCGCTGCCACCCTTTCCCGAAAGAGTGCGTCACGCGTCACGAAGACGTTGCCGTCGCGCTCGGCCTCGGCGCGGCGTGCCGCGTCGCCCTGCGCGAGAGGTTCAAGGAAGGTTCCGTCGGCGAAATACACGCAGGCATTGCGCGTGCCGAACGGATGGACGCCTTCCGGCGCGACGGTGAAGCCGAGCGCCTCCAGCCGCGCCCGTGCGGTCGCGAGCGATTGCGTCGGGAGGACGAGATGATCGATCGAAAGCGGTGGACGGTCCAGGAAAGACATCGCCGCCATTTGCAGCAAGACGCCGCGCCGCGCAAGGACGCGAGGTCATCGTCGTCCGCGCCGCGTCGAGCCTCCACGTCCGGGGCGGAAGTTTTCAGGGACCGCTAATGCGGCTG
The DNA here is from genome assembly GCF_040839445.1 of Aquibium pacificum. Classification (NCBI taxonomy): domain Bacteria; kingdom Pseudomonadati; phylum Pseudomonadota; class Alphaproteobacteria; order Hyphomicrobiales; family Phyllobacteriaceae; genus Aquibium; species Aquibium pacificum. The sequence goes on from NZ_JBDPGJ010000003.1 coordinate 654,451, forward strand.
TTGCAATCGAATTCCTGTCGAATAGGCTTGAAAACAGGCGGCCGTGTTCCAGATGCGGCCCGGGGAAAACAAGGGCGGGGTGTGCGGCCTCCATGTCGTCGATAGCATTTGTCGGATCGTTTGCGGGCAGCATCAGGTATCGCGGGTCTACGAAGGCGACTGACCGGCTTTGCCGGTTCCTGCGCTCGGCAGTTGTCGTGCTCGTGGCCGCGGGCCTCGCTGCCTGCTCGACGTCGGAGGTGATGCGCCCATCCTCCGCTCCCGTCCCCACCTCGGCTTCCTCGAAATACGCCGCGATCGTCATCGACGCCAACAGCGGCCGCACCCTGCACGCCGTCGACGCCGACGCCCCGCGCATTCCGGCCTCCCTGACCAAGATGATGACGCTCTACATGCTGTTCGAGGCGATGCAGCAGGGGCGGGTCACGCCTTCGACGCAGATCCCGGTGTCGGCCTACGCGGCATCGCGGCCGCCCACGAAGCTCTATTTCAAGGCCGGTCAGTCGGTGGACGCCGACACGGCGATCCGGGCGCTGGCCACCAAATCGGCCAACGACGTCGCCACCGCCGTCGCCGAGTATCTCGGCGGAAGCGAGGACCGGTTCGCGGGCATGATGACCGCCAAGGCGCGGCAGCTCGGCATGAACCACACCGTGTTCCGCAACGCCTCCGGCCTTCCGGACGGCGAGCAGCGCACGACCGCCCGGGACATGGCGATCCTCGGCATCGCGCTGCGCCAGCACTTCCCTTCCATGTACGGCTATTTCGGCCAGCGCGGCTTCGCATTCCGCGGCAGGACGATTAAGGGCCACAACAAGGTGCTCGACATGGTCGCAGGCGCCGACGGCATCAAGACCGGCTACACGCGCGCTTCCGGCTTCAACCTCGCGACCTCCGTCAGCCGCGACGGCAAGCGCCTGGTTGCCGTCGTCATGGGCGAGAAGACCGCCCGCGACCGCGACGCGCTGATGGCGCAACTGGTGGAGCGGTTTCTCCCGGAGGCGTCGCGGCGCTGAGGAACGCTCCACGCCCGCGCCGCGATGTGCCCGAAAATCCTGGCAGTTCCGGTCTATCGATCTCGCCAGAAGACCGGCGGCGACAACGGAATCACTTCGGTGCGGGTCTCTCGACCGCCCATTCGTCCTGATGGCCGAACCAGGTGCCGGATACGAAGGACTTGAGCAAACCGCCCTGGCACTTTTCAATCGCGTCCAGAACATAGCGGGGTGTGACGAGCATCGTGCCGTAGTCGTTCAGATCGAGATCTGTCTGGTCCGATCGGCGAAGATAGGTCCATCCGGGTCCCTTCTCCTCCTTTTCCAGATCGATGCCTACGAACAGCCTTTTCGAGACTTCGCCATGCGTCGTGAACATCAGCACCCCACCAGGCGCAAGCAGGCCATAGAGGGTCGTCAGCCACTCGACGAAGGTTCGGTTCGGCAGATGCGAAAACAGCGAGAGGACACAGATGAAGTCGTAACCGCTCCCCACGGACAGCTCCGCCGGGCTCGTCGACGACCGCAGTGCCTGGATGCCGATTCGATCACGGATGAAGTCGCAGGCTTCGGGGTGAATGTCGGACGCCGTGATGCTGCACCCCGGCATCATGTCGACGAGGTATCGGGTGACGCGCCCGTAACCCGAGGCGAATTCGAGCACCTTGAGTTTGTCGCGCTTGGTCAGCCTCTTGGCCGCGGCCGCGACCAATCCGGCATCGCTCTTGCCACCCCGCAGATAGGCTTCCTTTCCCTCCTCCGGTCCCCGCCGTTTGGCGATGTACTGGTAAAGAAAATCGTTGTCGGCGATCTCGAGAACCGTCATTTTTGGATATCTCCGGGAGTGACGAGTTTTTGTTCTGACACGCGGGGCGGCATCGCAACCGTCGAATGCGTGATCCCCATCACTGCCTTCAACTGCTCGACGTCGAATGGGGCGCCCAGGAAATCGAAGAGGCTTTCCAGCCGTTCGGGCGCATGAACGTAGTCGTCATAGTGGACATGGAAGACGTCGCGATGGCCGCGTTCGGCAAACGCCCGCAGCCTTGCATCCGAGGCGCGGATCGACTCTTCGCGAACCCCGTGCCTGGCGATCTTGCTGCTTCTCACGACCGCCTCGATCTCGCGAGTATTCACGATCAGGGCCGCCTTCGGGAAGTAGTGCCTCATGAAGAACACGCATTCTTCGAAAGCCGAGTCGGAAAGCATCGGTGGATAATAGCGGATCTCCTTGAAACCCGTCGTCCTCGTGCCATCGTCGGGCCGCAGCACGTGCTCGACGAAAGCCTTCGCCAGTGCCTTTCCGAATGCGTCGACGCGTATGTCCGCCGCTCCGTACCAGGGATTCGACGGTTGGTCGCTATTCTTGCCGAAGCCATGCTTCGCGCCTTGCGTGGCCTTATAGGTTCTGATGAGCCCGAACAACGCGCCGTTGTTTTCGCCACGCAACTGAACGCCTTCGATCGAATTGAGTATTCCTTGCAGCAGCGTGGAACCGGATCGACCGTAGGTCAGTATGAAAATATAGTCGTATTTCATGTGAAACGCCGGTTACGGTAGGGCCGCACGGTCAAGTCCTTCGGGCCTAGGCTCGGCCTCGGTCCACTCCGCAACGTCAGCATACAGTTCCGCGTACAGCTCGATCATCTTGTCCAGTGTATAGCTCTTTTCGAAACGACTTCTGGCATTTGACCCAACCGCGAGTCTACGCTCCCGTTCCATAAGCGCACGAATTGCGTTTTGGAATCCGGGAATGTCAAGATTTCCATTCCGAAGCGGCACGATCGTGCCTGCTGAAGACGCGCCCTCCCCGATCATCCGAGGAACCTCGCCGACGTCCGTCGCAACGACAGGAAGACCGTTCGCCATCATCTCAAGGAGCACGAGGGGCATCGACTCACCGATGAAGGAGCTCGGCAATATGCCAATGTCCGCCGCCTGCATGTAGCGCTGCGGATCGGAAACATGCCCGTAAAGGTGGACATGGGGCGGCGCCTTCTGGCGCAGTTCGTCGGCCGCCGGACCTTCCCCGAGCAGCATCAGATCGACCTTGGCGCCCGACTGATTCAAGCGCTGTACGATATCCGCCGCCGCGAGCCACCCCTTCTCCGCGATGGCCCTGCTCGCAAGGCAGAGGACGATTGCGTCGTTCCGCAGCCCCAGATGCTCTCGCGAGTATGGCTCGTGCTCCGCCACCACTTCGATGCCATTGGGTATCTGAAGCATCTTTTTCGGCTGGCCGAAGCGCGTGAACACGCGGCGGTTCTTGTCTGCGAGGTAGGCCCACGCGTCCACCCGCTTCAGCATCGGCGCAATGCGGTTGGAGAACGTCAGATCGATCTGCGGATTGTCGAGGTGGGTCTCGTAGCAGCCGTGCATGGTGATCACCCAAGGCAGGCCGGGAAGATCGGCCACGTGGTCATGCACGTAGCGATCGGCCCACCAGATCGAGGAGTGCACCACGTCGATGTCGAAGCGGCGCACCATGTCGGCGAAGGTTTCCCGCATCTCGTCGGCATGGATGACCGCGACGCGGCTGTCGACCTGCGAAACCACCTGAGGGTGATCCGGGAAGGTGCGAACGTTGAAGAGCACGGCCCGGCCGCCGCGCTTCGTCCAGGCGTTGGCCAGCCGGATGCCGAACATCTGGCCGCCGCCGGGCGATAGGTCGGACACCACGACGAGCACGGTCGGCAATTCCTTCCGCGCTCCCTTCATCGCCGCCTGCTCGAGGATGCGCGTGCGAACCGCTACGTCCCGGACCCCGAACCGGTCGAGATCCTCCGTGGTGAACCGCTCGATCGCGGCCCGAGTTTCATCTCCGATCGTATAGGTCCCGCCGACGTAATCCCTGACCTTCGCGAACTCGTCGAAATATCGCGTTGAGCCCTCGGTCGACTTCGTCACCGTCTCGGGGTGGCGGCGGTGCAGGTTGAGCGGCTGCTCGCAGTAGGCAACGAGGCCCCCGCGCATCGCACGCAGGTAGAAATACCAGTCGCCGCAAAGCCGCATCGATTTCAGCGTCTCGGCGAAGTCCGGCTCCGGTTCCAGGCGCCGGAAAACGAGGCTGCTGGCGTTGGGAATGCAGTTGGCGATCCCCAGTCCCTCCTGGGCCTCCTCGTGGTCGGTGGCGACGTAGGGCCGCGACCAGCGTCCGTCGTTGATCCGGTTGAGATAGATCTCCTCGTAGTCACCGTAGACCTGCCCCTCCGTGCCCACCGGCACCGATTTCACGTAGGCGAGGAAGACATTCCTGTCCTCCAGCGAGGGAATGAGGGCCGACAGCAGGCCCGGCGTGCACGAATCGTCCGCCTCGGCGATCCAGATCAGATCGCCCTTGGCCAGTTCCATCCCGCGCAGCCACTGCGCAAACGGCGATCCGCTGTTCTTTTCGTTGACGATGACCCGCGTTCCGGGCCGCCGTCGCGCCCGGTCCTCGAGGATATCGACCGAGCCGTCGCTCGACCGGTCGTCCAGCAGGATGAGCTCGAAATCCTGGTAGGTCTGCGCCGCGATCGTCTGCAGCCGCTCGGGCAGGAACTTCTCGTAGTTGTAATTCGGCACCACGACACTGACGTGGGGCGCCAATCCGGCCGCCTCGCGGATGTGGTGCAGCAGCTTGGGACCAGCCGCGGCGACGGTATACTCGCTCTCCACGAGTTCCCGACCCGCCTGCCCTTCGGCGCGCAGGCGATCTTCATCCGCCATATAGGCGCGGACGGCGTCCGCCATCGCCTCGGCATCCATGAAGGGCACAGACATGCCGCATCCCCGCGCCACGAACTCCGGCATGCCGCCGGCCTTCTCGAAACAGATGATCGGCGCCAACGCGGTCGCAGCGTCGAGGCAGACGAGCGGGAACGGGTCTTCCTGCGAGGTCAGGAGGAAGAGGTCGGCCGCGCGCAGATAGCGCATCACGTCGGGTTCGTAGCCGGTAAAGACGACCTTCCCCTCAAGGCCCTTCTCCGACACCAGCTTTTCGCACTCTTCATGGTCGGGCCCGCCGCCGACCCAGAGGAACCGCACGTTCCGCTCGGTTTCCTTCAGGACCCGTTCGGCCACCTCCACGAACTTCTCGGGAGATTTCCTCCAGTGGAGGACGCCGCACGCGGCGACCAGGAAGGCGTCCGGATCGAGGCCCAGCGCCTCCTTGATCGCGCTTTTCGAGTCGAAATCGAGCGAGGTGTCGCGCGGCAGATCGTCGATGAAGCCGTGCACGGTGCGCAGCCGTTCCGGTTCGAAGCCGTAATCGCCCTTGATGGCGGTGGCGACTGCCTCGCTTCCGGCGATGATGGTGTTCGCCCGGTCGAGGATGAGCCCAAACTCGCGGTCGAGCGACGCGAGCAGCTTGGGGAGTTCGTGGACGAAAGCGAGAATGGGTGTGTCGCGGCTCCAGTGCGAAAGAAACCCGCCGCTGGCGGCGGAGTTCAGGAACACCGCCTTCACCGAGGGACCGGCAAACTCCTCGAGCCTGCGCGACAGTTCCTCCGGGGTCGCTCCAACCGACTCTCCGCCCACGTCGAAGGTGTCGGCGATCCGGCGGAAATGGTCGAGGAAGGGGCCGCCCTTCATCGTGACGAACTTCACCTCGAACTTGGTCGAGGCCAGGAGCCACTCGGCGAAGACGCGCGCCACGCGCTGCGCACCGCCGAGTTCCGCATCGTGACTGACGATCAGGATGGTGCCGCGGTCGCGCGCAACCTGCCCGCCGAGTGCCGCGGCGGCCGTCGGCGAGCGTCCCTCCCCGCGGCCGGAATCGAGGAAATGATGCAGCGGCGACAGCCCGGCTGCCGCGACGTCCGGATTTCGCGCCAGATAGTATTCGGCATCGAACATCGGCCCGCATTCGCGGCCCTCGCGCCAGCCGAAGAGCGCATAGTGCACCAGCGGATCGAAGCCGAAGTCGATCACCTCCGGATAACGGGCGGTATAGAAGAGCGGATCGAAGACGGCGTTCGCCCGCAGCCCCCCAGGGAGACCATATTTGAAATAGTGGTCGAGCGGGGTAATGCCCCCTTCCCCCTTCAGGTAGGTGTCGGCGTAGAACCGATCGTCGAACAGCTTGAACTTGCGCAGGATGTGGCAGTGCACCAGACGCAGCCGCTCCAAGTCCTCGTGGATGACGTCGAGCACAGTCAGATCCTGGGCGAAAGGCAGGAGTTCGTTGAGCAGTGAGCGATAGTTGCGCTTCGCGTTCTCGCCAACGGCGGAAAGCTTTCGCGCGACGTCCTCTCTCGCCCTTCGGTCCCTCTCGTGCTGCGCAGCGAGGCCGCCCAGCGACCTCAGCCGGCTGCGCAGTTCCGCCGTCCCGCCATTGGCAAGCAGCCTGAATGCCGTGGCGACGTGGCGGCCGGCCAGGCTCGGGCGCCGGGCATAAAGCCCGAGAAGTGAAAGGGGAAAGCTCATTCAGTTCGCGCGCGACATGTGATGGGGTCGGTATCCGGGCGTCATCTGCATCAACGAGCCACCCGCGGCGCCGGCGAGAATTCCGCCAGTGTGCGCTCCAGTCCCGTCCTGAACGGCGTCTTCGGCCGCCAGCCCAGCAGCGACGACGCCCGGCCAATGTCAAGCTGGCTTATTGCCACGTCGGTCTTCCTGACATCCACGTATTCCCGCTCGATACGAAGCCCGAGGATATCCTCGATGGCCCCGAGTATCTCCGACACCGAGCGCGCTTCACCACTGCCGATGTTGATGATGCCGCGCGCCGCGCGGGGCTCCCCCACGGCAAGCTCGATAGCATCGATGACGTCGTCGATGAAGACATAATCGCGGCGTGCGCTGCCGTCTCCGATGACCTTGACCGGGAGACCCTCCTGGTGGCGTCCCAGGATCGCCGGAATGAGTCCCTGAGCCTTCCGGTAGTGCTGTCCCGGCCCGAACGGATTGGCGAGGCGCAGTATCACGTAATCCAGTCCGTCGACCCGGCCATGCATCTGGATGTACTTTTCCACCATCAGCTTGGTGAGTCCGTGGGAACTGATGGGGTTGGTTTCGCTGTCCTCGCGGATCGGCACGTCGTTCGTGGGGCCGTAGACGGTCCCGCCGGAGGAGAGAAAGACGTAGCGCCTGACCCCCGCGGCGACGCAGGTCTGGAGGAACGCAACGTGCGGGATCACGTTTTCGCGGATGTCGGCGACGCTGTGCAGGTTCTGCATTCCGGGGCTGGAGGTGCTGACGAGCTGCACCACGGTGTCGAGACCGTCCAGGGCCGATACCATGGCCAGCGGATCGGCGAAGTTCGCCTCCACGAGTTCGGCCGAACCGCCATGGGCGGCGACGAAGTCGGGGGTGAAATGCCGCGAGATCGCCTTGAACTTTCGTCCGCGCGACTGCAGCCGCTGCGCCAGATGGCGCCCGATGAATCCGTTGGCGCCGAAAATACCGATCATCAGTTCCCCGCGCTAGGCTTGCTGTCTCTTGGCCGGACCCATAGCGGACAGACCTGCGAAAGACCACGGTTCTTTGACAGTCGTCGATCGAGGCAATCCAGCCATTGATCTCTTCGGTCGCCGCAAGGCCGGAACGGTCTAAGTCCAACGCTCGATGAATTCAATCTTGTTACAGTCTTGAAATTGCGGCGGGATAAGGAAACCAGGCCTCGAGAAACACCGGCTTCCGTCGAAAACGCTGCATGCGGCGATTGCGGCGGAACGCGCTGTGCTCGCCTCACGTCGATGAATAGCCGTAGATGTTGCCGCCGCGTTCGACGGCGCGTCGATAGGCGGGTCGGGCGCGGATTGCTTCCATCCACTTTCGAATCACGGCGATGTCCTGCCCTTGCGCGATCCGCGTCACACCCGCTTCCACCGGATAGCTCATGATGATGTCGGCCGCGGAGAATGCATCGCCGGCGAACCAGCCGCCTCGGGCCAGTTCCGCCTTCCAGAGCGCGACGTGATCGGCAAGCTGCGGGTCGATCAGCCTTTCGCTGACGCCCTTGGAGATCATCCGCGCCGTCGGGCGCAGGAAAAACGGCATCCGCGCCGGCAGGCCGGCAAAGACAAGCTTCATCACCAGCAGCGGCATGGCCGATCCTTCGGCGTAGTGCATCCAGTATGTGTAGCGCAGCCGCTCGTCCATGCCGGGCGGCGGGCGTAACGTGTCGCCGCCGTAGCGATCGACCAGGTACTCCATGATCGCTCCGCTTTCGGCAACGACGCGGCCGTCGTCCTCGACCACCGGCGACTTGCCCAGCGGGTGGATCGCCTTGAGACTTTCCGGCGCGCGGAATTCCTTCGTCCGGCGATAGGTCCTCACGTCGTAATCGACGCCGAGTTCCTCGAGCAGCCACAGGACGCGATGGGCGCGGGATTTCTCCAGGTAGTGGACGATGATCATGGTCGGGGACCTTCCGCGGGCAGATTGCCCACCCTTAGCAGCCGTCGCGACGAAGGCGAACCCCGTCGGCGACGCCGGTGGCCATGTTGGTCCAAAGCGAAACCCGATTTACTCCCGGCTGAATTCGCGCTTTGATCGCGCACCGATCGCAAACAATGGGAGCAACAAAAATGACGATATGGAAATCCGTCCTCGCCGCCGCCGCCGTCGCGCTGGCATCGAGCACCTCCGCCATGGCGCAGCGGACCGATCTCGTTCTGGGCGTGGTCCTCGAGCCGCCGCATCTCGACCCGACCGCGGGCGCGGCAGCCGCGATCGACGAGATCGTTTACGCAAATGTCTTCGAAGGCCTGACGCGGATCGATTCCGGCGGCGAGGTGCAGCCGGCGCTGGCCGAAAGCTGGGAGGTGTCCGAGGACGGCAAGGTCTACACCTTCAAGCTGCATGACGGGGTCAAGTTCCACGACGGTACCGCCTTCGACGCCGAGGACGTGAAGTTCTCGCTCGACCGAGCCCGCGCGGCCGATTCCACCAACGCGCAGAAGCCGCTCTTCGAGGCCATCGATACGGTCGAGGTGGTGGATCCCACCACCGTCAAGGTCACCCTGAAGCAGCCGCAGGGCTCTTTCCTGTACAACATGGGCTGGGGCGACGCCGTCATCGTGGCGGCCGAGAGCGCCGAGGGCAACAAGGAAAAGCCGATCGGCACCGGGCCGTTCAAGTTCGACAACTGGGCCAAGGGCTCTTCAGTCACCATCGTCAAGAACCCTGACTACTGGGGCGATGCTGTCGCGCTGGAGAAGGCCGAGTTCCGCATCATCCCGGATGCGGCGGCCGCAATTCCCGCGCTGCTGTCGGGCGACGTGCAGGCGTTTCCGAACATGCCGGCCGGCGATGCGCTACCGCAGATCCAGTCCGATCCGCGCTTTTCCGTCGTCATCGGCGCAACCGAGGGCGAGACGATCCTTTCGACCAACAATGGCAAGGAGCCGTTCAACAATCTCAAGGTCCGCCAGGCGATCGCCCACGCGCTCGACCGTCAGGCGATCATCGACGCCGGCTCGTCGGGGCTGGGCGTGCCGATCGGCTCGCACTTCTCGCCCGCGAACGCCGCCTATGTCGATCTCACCGGCACCTACCCGCACGACGTCGAGAAGGCCAAGGCGCTGCTCAAGGAAGCCGGTTTCGAGAATGGCATCAAGGCGACGCTGAAGCTGCCGCCCCCCGCCTACGCCCGCGACGGCGGCCAGGTCATTGCCTCGCAACTGCGCGAGGTCGGCATCGATCTCGAGATCATTCCGGTCGAATGGGCGCAGTGGCTCGACCAGGTGTTCAAGACGAAGGATTACGACCTTTCGATCGTCTCGCACACCGAGCCGAACGACATCGGCATCTATGCGCGCGACGACTACTACTTCGATTATCACAACCCGGAGTTCAACAAGGTCATCGCGGATCTCGACGTTACGTCGGACCAGGAAAAGCGCAACGAGCTCTACGGCCAGGCGCAGAAGATCCTCGCCGACGACGCCGTCAACGGCTTCCTGTTCGAGCTGCCCAAGATCGGCGTCTGGGACGCCAAGCTCGAAGGCATGTGGGAGAATTCCCCGATCCAGGCGACCGATCTGACCGGGGTCAAGTGGGCGGATTGAGCGACTTTCCTCCCTCCCCCTCGCGGGGAGGGAGACATCCTCGATAGATGACAGCTTTTCTCGCCAAGCGCCTCGCGGGCGGCCTCGTGACCCTGCTGGTCGCGTCCGTCGTCGTGTTTGCCGTGCTGGAAATCCTGCCGGGCGATCCCGCGCAGCTCATGCTCGGCATGAACGCCACCGACGCGACACTGAACGCGCTGCGCGAGCAGATGGGCCTCAACGATCCCGTGCTGGTGCGCTATCTTTCGTGGATCGGCGGCCTGCTCGTCGGCGACTTCGGTCGGTCCTTCACCTATTCCTCGCCCGTGATCGAGCTCATCGGCGAGCGCGCGGTGGTGTCGCTGCCTCTCGCGATCATGGCCCTCCTGCTCTCGACCGCCATCGCGATCCCCGTCGGCCTGTTCGCCGCCGCGCGGCGCGGCAAGGCCGCCGACACGATTTCCATGGGCACGGCGCAGATCGGCGTCGCCATCCCCAACTTCTGGTTCGCGCTGATCCTCATCTACGTCTTCGCGGTCTGGCTGCGGCTGGTGCCGGCCGGCGGCTTCCCCGGCTGGGGCGGCGGCATCTGGCCCGGCATCAAGTCGCTCATCATGCCGGCGGTCGCGCTCGCGCTGCCGCAGGCGGCGATCCTGGCGCGCATCACGCGCTCCGCGTTGCTGGAAGTGCTGGGCGAGGACTACATCCGCACCGCCCGCGCCAAGGGCATGCCGCGGCGCGCCGTCCTGTGGCGGCACGCGCTGCGCAACGCCATGATTCCGGTGCTGACCATCCTGGGGCTGCAGTTCGCCTTCCTGCTCGCCGGCACCATCATCATCGAGAACGTCTTCTATCTTCCCGGCCTCGGCCGCCTCGTCTTCCAGGCGATCACGCAGCGCGACCTGATCGTGGTGGAGGGCGTCGTCATGCTGCTCGTCGCCTCGGTCGTTCTCGTCAACATCGTCGTGGACGTCTTCTATGCCGTCGTCGATCCGCGGCTGAGGGCGAACGCATGAGCGTCGACGTCTCGCCGCCGCCCGGGGTCGAGCGCCCGTTCCTGTCGGCCGCCTTCTCGAATGGCTCGTTCACAGCGGGCATTTTGATCACCGGCCTGATCGCGGCGATGGCGCTGGTTTCTTTCGTCTGGACGCCCTACGACATCACCCGGCTGGAAGTGGCCGAGCGGATGCAGGGCCTCACGTGGGCGCATCCCTTCGGCACCGACCATTTCGGCCGCGACATCCTGTCGATGATCATGATCGGCTCGCGTAATTCGATTGCGGTGGCGGTCGTCGCCGTCGTCATCGGCATGGGCGTCGGCGTGCCGCTCGGCTGCTGGGCGGCGGCCCGCGGCGGCTACGTCGACGAGGCGCTGATGCGTTTCAACGATCTGGTCTTCGCCTTCCCCGCCCTGCTCTCGGCAATCCTCATCACGGCGATCTTCGGCCCGTCCGCGATAAACGCTATCATCGCCATCGGCATCTTCAACATTCCGGTCTTCGCCCGCGTCGCCCGCGCCGGCGCGCTCGCCATCTGGCCGCGCGAGTTCATTCTCGCGGCGCGGGCCGCCGGCAAGGGCAAGGCGCTCATCACCATCGAGCACATCCTGCCCAACATCGCCTCGATGCTCCTCGTGCAGGGCACGATCCAGTTCGCGCTCGGCGTGCTTGCCGAGGCCGCACTTTCCTATGTCGGGCTCGGCGCGCAACCTCCCATGCCGTCCTGGGGCCGCATGCTGTTCGACGCGCAGACGCGCATGATGGTGGCGCCGCACCTGGCGCTGTTTCCGGGCATCGCCATCGTGGTGACGGTGTTGGGACTGAATCTCGTCGGGGACGGCCTGCGCGACGTTCTGGACCCGAGATTGCGGCGCGAGCGCTGATGGCCCTGCTCGAGATCGAAAAACTCTCCCTGTCGATCGCCGGGATCCCGATCCTGAAGAACGTCGACCTGTCGATCGGCGCGGGAGAGACGATGGGGCTCGTGGGCGAATCGGGCTCGGGCAAGTCGATGACGGCGCTGACCATCATGCAGCTCCTGCCCAACGCGGCGCGTGCCACCGGGCGCGTCACCTTCGACGGCATCGACATCCTCGCAGCGCCCGAAGCCGCCATGTGCCGACTGCGCGGCGACGACATCGGCATGGTCTTCCAGGAACCGATGACCGCCCTGAACCCCGTCAAGACGATCGGCGAGCAGGTGGCAGAAGGCATCCGCTGGCACACCGGCGCCAACCGCTCTGACGCGGAGGCTTCCGCCCGCCGCATGCTCGATCGAGTCGGCCTGCCGGAAGCGAAGTTTCCGCTGTCGCGCTATCCGCACCAGCTTTCCGGCGGGCAGCGCCAGCGCGTCGTCATCGCCATCGCCTGCGCACTGAAGCCTAAGCTCCTGATCGCCGACGAGCCGACGACGGCGCTCGACGTGGTGCTGCAGGCGCAGATCCTGGACCTCCTGCGCGATCTCGTCGACGAGATCAGGATGGGCCTGCTGCTGATCAGCCACGATCTCGCCGTCGTCACCGACATGGCCGACCGGGTGACGATCATGCGCCATGGCGAGGTGATGGAGGAAGGCGAGACGGCCAAGACGCTGTCGGAGCAGGTGCATCCCTACACGCGGCAACTGGCCGAAGCCTCCATGCACGTGCCGGCCCGCCCGAACCGCCACGCCGCGTCGGCCGCGGGCGCGAACCTTCTCGAAGTCGACCGCGTCGTGCGCGACTATCCCGGCCGGCGGCGCTCGCTCTTCGACAGGCCCGCACCGTTCCGGGCCGTCGACGGCGTGTCCTTCTCCATGAAGCCCGGACAGTCCGTCGCCCTCGTCGGCCGCTCCGGCTGCGGGAAATCGACGCTCGCGCGCATGATCCTGGCGCTCGACCGGCCGACTTCGGGCGAAATCCGCTTCCTCGGCGAGACGCTGACCGGCAAGGGCGGGGCCGAGCTGAAGCCCGCCCGGCGCAACATGCAGGTGGTCTTCCAGGACCCCTACGGCTCGTTCGATCCGCGCCACAAGGTCGAACGTCTCGTCTCCGAACCGCTGCACGTGCTGGACCGGCAGCCTTCCGCCACCGAACGGCGCGACATGGTCGCCGCCGCGCTGCACGAGGTGGGGTTGCGCCCCGAGGACATGGACAAGTACCCGCACGAGTTCTCAGGCGGCCAGCGGCAGCGCATCTCGATCGCTCGGGCGATCATCACCCGCCCAAGGCTGGTCGTGGCAGACGAACCGGTCTCGGCGCTGGACGTCTCGATCCGGGCTCAGATTCTCGATCTCTTCGCCGATTTGAACCAGCGCCTCGGCGTCGCCTATCTCTTCATCACCCACGACCTCACCGTCGCCCGCGCCATCACCGACGAGGTGATGGTCATGCATGACGGCCGCATCGTCGAGGAAGGCCGCACCGCCGACGTCCTCGACCATCCGCAATCGCAGGCCGCCAAGGACCTCGTCGACGCCGCCCCCGATCTTCGTCGCGCGATCAGGCGGAGGCTGGTGGAACAGGGCTGATCCGCGCGCTCCTTCTCCCCATGTGGGAGAAGGTGGATCGGCGCGCAGCGCCGAGACGGATGAGGGGTCGTGGACGGAGCGAGATAGTCGAACGGCAGACACCATCCGCCGGAAGCACGTGATCTTGCCTGATCAGTGGTCAGCGAACACCCCTCATCCGACCGAGCTGGCGCTCGGCCACCTTCTCCCACAAGGGGAGAAGGACAGGCCGCCGTGCGTCACGCCGCGCCGCCCACGATCTCGCGCGGATCGAGGTCGAGCACGTCGAGCGTGCGCCGCAGAGGTCGTACCTCATGCTCGCTGATGTTGCGGTCGGCCTTGGCGATTTCGGCGAGGTGCCGCCCGAGTTCGACGCGGCGCTCGCGCGGAAGCGTACGGAACAGTGCCAGCGCCTGCGAGCCGGTCGTCTCGTAGCCGAAATCCTGGAGATAGCGGATGACGCCGCCGAGACTGGCCTCCGGAATGCCGAACGAATCGCGACAGATGCGGCGGAACGTCTCCAGTTCCTTCTCCTCCACCGCACCGTCGGCGAGGATCATCCTGAAGAGCAGCAGAAGCTCCGCCGTCAGCACCGGATCGTCGGCGACGCGGCGTATCGCCGGATCGCCTTCAAACAGCATCCGGACCCGCGACAAGAAACCTTCAGGCATGACGAATCCCCCGCGCCAGATGCCTTGAAGCTACAGGGATTCCATCCGTGCGCAATCCGGCCCCCGCCCGCCCTTCCGGCGGCGCGCGCTTTGCCCTAGTTTGCAGGCCACGAACCGGAAGCGGCGGATGGACGACATACGGACGCGGCAGAACTCGACGGTGCCAGCGGGATACGCCCCGCTGATGCTGCGCCGGCCGGTCCGCCCGGAACTGGCGGCCGACGTCTTTTCCATCGTCGGCTACCGCGAGAACGGCGACCGGCTCCAGGGGTCGCTCGAGATGGCGCCTCTGGTGGTGCCGCTGATCGTCAGTTTCGGCGAGCCGTTCGAGATCGCGCTCGGCCGCGCGCCGACGCCGCGGGACCGCTTCGGCAGCTTCACCTCGGGGCTCTATCCCGGCTTCGTCATGATCAATTCGACCGGCGGCGCCGAGTGCATCCAGGTCGATTTCACCCCGCCCGGCGCCTTCCGCTTCTTCGGCCTGCCGATGTCCGAGATCGCCAACCGGATGGTCGGCATCGACGACCTCGCAGACCCGGAGATCCGCGAGTTGCGCCAGCGGCTCGGTGAGGAACACGACTGGCAGCGCCGCTTCGCCCTCGTGGAAGCCTTCCTGATCGCGCGCCTCGACGGCGGACAAGCGGCCTCGCCGGAAGTCGCGTGGGCCTACGACCGCATCCTGCGGCGGCGCGGCGGCGAGCGCGTGGCCGACATCGCAACCGCCCTCGGCTGGAGCCGCAAGCACCTGGCCGAACGCTTCCGCACCGAGATCGGCATCGGTGCCAAGGCGGTCTCGCGCATGGCGCGCTTCAACCGCGCGCTGGAACTCGCCCGGCAGGAAACGCCGCGCGACTGGGCCGGCATCGCGGCCGATTGCGGCTATTCCGACCAGGCGCATCTGGTGCGCGAATTCAGGATGTTTTCCGGCAGTTCCCCCACCGCGCTGGCGCCGCACCTCGCCTGAAGCGACGGTTACATTTCTTCAAGACCGTGCCGCGACCGGCTGGCAGGATGCGCCCATCACGCCAACGGAAAGGAAATGCCATGCACACCGCCACCACCATCGAAGCCCCCTGCCTCTTCCCCGCCATGCGGTTCCGAAACGCCGAAAAGATGATCGACTGGCTCTGCGAGGCCTTCGGCTTCACCGTCCACGCGAAATACATGGCCGACGGCAAGGTCGCCCACGCGCAGCTCGCGCTCGGCTCGTCGATGATCATGTGCGGCGACGTGAAGGACGACGCCTACGGCGCCATGGTCGGCGCGCCGACCGGCCAGGACGGCAAGTCGATCTACGTCGCCGTCGTCGATGCCGATGCCGCCTGCGAGCGCGCAAAGGCCGCGGGCGCCGAAATCCTCGAGGAACCGACCGACCGCGACTACGGCAGCCGCGACTTCATCTGCCGCGACCCGGAAGGCAACGTCTGGAGCTTCGGCACCTACTGGCCGAAGGCCCACGAGAAGGCCGATTAGAGTTCAGCCTCCCGGTTCGAAAGCCGGGGGCGTTGATATGCCTCTGTGCGCCGTTTGGACAACCCCTCCCCCGGCTCTCCACTTGCCGCACAGCTTCTGTGTCGGGGGTCGTGTTGCGCGGCTGAGCCGTTGGTCTACACTGGACGGCCAGAACAGACGTCAGGGAGGACGTTATGGACGCCGTCGTCGACGCCGCCACCGGCCAGTTCGAACTCAACGAGGACCAGCGCGCGATCCAGGAGATGGCGCGCGCCTTCGCGGCCGACCGGGTCGCGCCGAACGCGCTGCAGTGGGACAAGGACCGGCATTTCCCCGATGACGTGATCCGCGAGACCGGCCCGCTCGGCTTCGGCGGTATCTACGTGCGCGACGACGTCGGCGGATCGGGCCTCGGCCGGCTCGACGCCGTGCTGATCTTCGAGGCGCTCTCCCACGCCTGTCCGGCCTTCTCCTCTTTCATCTCCATCCACAACATGGCCGCCTGGATGATCGACCGCTTCGGCAGCGACGAGCAGCGCCAGCGGCTCCTGCCGCCGCTCACCTCGATGGAGCAGCTCGCCAGCTACTGCCTCACCGAGCCCAACTCCGGCTCCGACGCCGCGGCGCTGCGCACGAAGGCGGTCCGCAGCGGCGGCAACGGCTCGGACTACGTGCTGAACGGCGCCAAGCAATTCATCTCGGGCGCCGGCGACAGCGACGTCTATGTCGCCATGGTGCGCACAGGCGAAGAAGGGCCGCGCGGCATCTCCACGCTGGTGATCCCCAAGGATGCGCCGGGCCTGTCCTTCGGCTCGGTCGAGAGCAAGATGGGCTGGCACATGCAGTCCACCCGACAGGTGATCTTCGAGGACTGCAAGGTGCCGGCCGAGAACCTCCTCTCTGGCGAAGGCGCCGGCTTTCGCATCGCCATGGCGGGGCTCGACGGCGGAAGGCTCAACATCGCCGCCTGTTCGTTGGGCGGCGCCCAGTCCGCCTTCGACAAGGCGCTCGCCTATGCCGCCGAGCGCAAGGCCTTCGGTAAGACGATCGACCAGTTCCAGGCGATGCAGTTCAAGTTCGCCGACATGGAGACCGACCTCCAGGCCTCGCGCATGCTGCTCTACACCGCCGCCGCCAAGCTCGACGCCAAGGCGCACGACGCCGGCAAATGGTCGGCGATGGCCAAGCGCTTCGTCACCGACCGCGGCTTCGACGTCGCCAACGAGGCGCTCCAGGTGCTCGGCGGCTACGGCTATCTGCACGACTACGGCATCGAAAAACTGGTCCGAGACCTGCGCGTCCACCAGATCCTCGAAGGCACCAACGAGATCATGCGCGTCATCATCGCCAGGCATCTGGTGGGGAAGTGAGAGGTAGGGAGTAGTTTGTGGCGGCCGGACCGCCCTCTGCCAACCCGTACCGCCGAATCATCCCAATCTTCTACTGCCTTATTCCCCAACTCCCCTGCTCCCTATTCGCTACTCCCTATTCGCCAAGGAGACACATCATGACCACCATCGCCTTCATCGGCCTCGGCAACATGGGCAATCCCATGGCCGCGAACCTGGTCAAGGCCGGGCATGCGGTGCAGGGCTTCGACCTCATGCCGGCGAACCTCGAGACGGCGAAGGCGAACGGCGTTTCGGTCATGGCCGATGCAGCCACGGCGGTGGCGGGCGCCGAGGTCGTGATCACCATGCTGCCGGCCGGGCGGCACGTCGTCTCGGTCTACGAGGAGATCGCTCCGAAGGCGGCCCCGGGCACGCTCTTCATCGATTCCTCCACCATCGACGTCGCCTCGGCGCGCCGGGCGCACGCGATCGCCGGGGAGCACGGCCTGCTCTCGGTCGACGCGCCGGTTTCCGGCGGCACGGGGGGTGCCGCGGCCGGGACGCTGACCTTCATGGCCGGTGGGGCTGACGGGGCGTTCGCGAAGGCGGAGCCGATTCTGAAGCCCATGGCCGGGCGCATCGTCCATTGCGGCGGCGCGGGCGCCGGCCAGGCCGCCAAGATCTGCAACAACATGATCCTCGGCATCTCCATGATCGGCGTCTCGGAAGCCTTCGTACTGGCCGAAAAGCTCGGCCTGTCGCACCAGGCGCTGTTCGACGTCGCCTCCACCTCGTCCGGGCAGTGCTGGTCGCTGACGACCTACTGCCCGGTGCCGGGACCGGTCCCAGCCTCCCCCGCCAACAGAGACTACAAGCCGGGCTTCGCCGCCGCGCTGATGCTGAAGGATCTGAAGCTCGCGCAGGAGGCCGCCGGCGCATCGGGCGCGGTGACGCCGATGGGCGCGGAAGCGGCGCAGCTCTATGCCCTGTTCAACGCCCAGGGCGGCGCGGACGCGGATTTCTCCGGCATCATCAACTTCCTGCGCGGCAAGGAAGCCTGACACGAAGACGCCCGGAACAAAATCTCGGCCGCGGCGCAAAAAAGTGGCAGATTCAGGTTTGCTTAAGCACCTGATAACTCGACGGTAAGGATGTGCGTCTAGAACGGATTGCGAGGCGGCCAACGCGAAGGACGCCCACCGCTCCGGATCAGGTCTCGCGTACCGGAGCCGTAAGTTTCGCAAGCGTTCGAGTACAGCGAACAGCCAGGCGTATCGTGGCAAGCCGCGTTCTTCCCTGCCCGGGAGAACGCGGTTTTCGCGTTTGGGGAGCCCTCCTTGCCTATCCCTTGCGGGTGCGGCTCAGGCGCTTGTGATTACGGCTGACCTGGCGCGCCGCCGGCTTCAGCGCCGCAACCGCCACCTCACCCGCGAGGTCGACCAGCGGCCCGGCATGCGAGGTCGCGCGGAACATCGACATCGGTAGCATCGCCGCGCCGCGCAGGAAGGCCAGTTGCGCGGCCATGGCGCCTTCGGCCACGGCTGCCATCTTCTCAGAAACCGCTGCCAGGCTTTCGGGCCGGCCGGCCAGTACGGAGCTTCCGGCCTCGGCGGCGAGGATCGGCATGCGCATCGCCATCACCATCGGTGTCAGCATGAGCTGCTGTGCAAGCTGCGCCGCTTCGCGCGCGGTCTTGGCCGACGATCTCTTCGTCATGGATTTTCCGATCTCGTCATTGGGGGAGCGAGACCGGACACCTCCGCGCCGCCGGAGTCAATCAGGTATATTTTCGATCTTCGATGGAACTTTCCGGGAACAGCCCGCCACGGCCGATCAACCCTTCGGCTTGAACGCCTCGTCGACCGGCGGGCGTAGCGCATTGGCGAGCCGGTTGGTCTCGTTGGCCTTGCCCGCCACCGCCAGCACCTCCATCAGCATGGCCTCGGTCATGCCCTTGGCGCGCGCCGCGGCGGTATGGGAATAGGTGCAGTATTCGCAGCCGTTGGTCGCCGATACGGCGATGTAGATGAGTTCCTTGGTCAGCGGATCGAGTGCGCCCGGGCCCATGATCTCCTTCAGGCTCTCCCACATGCGCCTCAGCTGCGCGGGGTCGTGTGCCAGCACCTTCCAGAAATTGTTGATCCAGTCGCTCTTCCGCGTCGCCATGATGTCGTCGTAGACGGCGCGCACCTCCGGGGAGGCGTCCTCGTACTCGATCAGCGGAACGATGGGCGGGTTGGACATGGGCGTTCTCCGGTCGCGTAAGTTCGCATCGGCTCCCGACCAACGGCCGGGAGCCACGAAAGCCGGTCGGTATTTATCCGGCCTTGCGCAGGTCTTCCTTCGCCAAGTCCAGCGCCTTGCCGATACGCTCGCAGGCCATGTCGATGATCTCCTTTGTCCAGATCAGCGGCGGCGACAGGATCATCGTGTCGCCGGTAGCCCTCAGCATCATGCCGTTGGCGATGGCGTGGTCGCGGATCAGCGTCGCCGCCGATCCGGCCGGCGCGAAGCGCTCTTTCGTCGCCTTGTCCTTCACGATCTCGATCGCCCCGAGGAAGCCGAAGCTCCGCACCTCGCCGACCAGATCGTGCTCCGCGATTCGCTCCTTCAGCGCGGCGGCAAAATAGGGACCCGTCTCCTCGCGCACGCGGTCGATCATGCCTTCCCGCTCGATGATCTCGAGGTTCTTCAGCGCCACCGCGCAGGCCACCGGGTGACCGGAATAGGTGTAGCCATGGAAGAACTCGCCGCCTTTCTCCACGATGGTCGAAGCGACGCGGTCCGAGACGAACAGCGCCGAGAGCGGCTGGTACCCGGACGTGATCGCCTTGGCTGTGGTCATTGTATCGGCCTCGATGCCCATCGACTGCGTCGCGAACCATTCGCCGGTCCGCCCGTATCCGGTGATCACCTCGTCCAGCATCAGGAGCACGTCGTATTTCCTGCAGATGCGCTGGATCTCCGGCCAGTAGCTCGCCGGCGGGATCTTGACGCCCCCTGCCCCCTGGACCGGCTCGCCGATGAAGGCGGCGACGTTTTCCGCCCCGGCGCGCAGGATCTCGTCCTCGACGGCCTTGGCCGCGCGCAGGCCGAAATCGTGGTCGCTCTCGCCGGCATGCTGCAATTCGTAGGCATAGGGCATCATCACATGGGCGATGTTGGGCACCGCGCCGTGCAGCTGCCCGTGCATGGCATTCATGCCGCCGAGCGAGGTGCCGGCGATCGTCGAGCCGTGATAGGCGCTCTGGCGCGAGATGACGCGGTTCTTCTGAGGCTTGCCCTCCAGCGCCCAGTAGTGCCGCACCAGCCGCAGCGCCGTGTCGTTCGCCTCCGAACCCGACGACCCGTAGAAGACCTGGTTCAGGTTCTGCGGCGATATCTCGGCAAGCTTCTGCGATAGCAGGACCGGCGTCGGCGTCGAGCAGCGGAAGAAGGAATTGTAGTAGGGCAGTTCCTTCATCTGGGCATAGGCGGCCTCGGCCAGCTCGTCGCGGCCGTAGCCGATGTTGACGCACCACAGCCCCGCCATGCCGTCGAGGATCTCGTTGCCTTCCGAGTCGTAGATGAACGGCCCCTTGGCATGCGTGATCATGCGCGCGCCGGCGGCGCGCAGGTCCTTGTGGTCGGTGAAGGGATGCAGATGGTGTGCGCCATCGATCGCCTGGAGCTGCGCCAGCGAAAAGTTCTGGTAGGTCATGATGTTGTGATCTCCTGTTGAATCATTCCGGCAAGCGCCGGTGCGGAGTCACGACAGGAGCGGCGGCGAATACCCGATCCGCGCGCACAGCCGCAGCAACTCGGAATGCAACGTACGCCGCGACGGGGTCACGGCGGCATCCGCATGCTGGAGAAGGAGGGCGGCGAACGGCATGCCGCCAGTGTAGACGAGGCCAGGCGGAAGGTTCAAGCCGCGTCGCGGCGCCTGACCCGTTCGCGATACGCCGCGAACGCGATCAGGGCCAGGCACATGGCGGCGAGCACCGCCGGCAGGCCCTGCACGCCGCCAAGCTGCATGGCGAAACCCGAGCCCGGAGGCCCGGCGATGCCGCCAATGCCCCACATCACGGCAAACGCGGCGTTGCCCGCGACCAGCGCGGAACCGGTGAAGCGGTTGCCGAGTTCGATCAGCGCCATGGTGTAGATGCCGTAGCCCGTGGCGCCGACCACGAAAAGCAGCGGCCAGACTGCGGGCGTCTCGATAAAGACCGGCAGCAGCATGACGCCGACGGCGCTCACCCCCGCGCAGATCAGGAGCAGGTGTCGCGGCGCAAATCGCTCGGCCATCAGCCCGAAGGGCAACTGCAGCACGATGTTGCCGGCGATCATCACCGTCAGCAGCGCCGACATCCCGTGCGGGAGGATGCCGTAGGCCGCGCCGTAGACCGGCAGCAGCGACAGCACGCTCTGCTCGAAAGCCGCCGCCACAGCCGTCGCGAGCAGCAGCGCGGGTGCGAGCTGGACGAAATTTCGGAGCGGGACGTGCGTGCGGTCCTCCGTCATCGACGGCAGCCACTTCGCGATGACGAG
Organism: Aquibium pacificum; assembly: GCF_040839445.1. Taxonomy (NCBI): domain Bacteria; kingdom Pseudomonadati; phylum Pseudomonadota; class Alphaproteobacteria; order Hyphomicrobiales; family Phyllobacteriaceae; genus Aquibium; species Aquibium pacificum. The sequence goes on from NZ_JBDPGJ010000003.1 coordinate 675,888, forward strand.
CAGGATCAGGACGCAGGCGAGGAATGCGCCGATGCCGATCACGAACGGAGCCCAGCCTTTCGTGCCGACGAGGAACAAGGTCAGCGGCCCTCCCGCGAAGCCGGCGCCGACGATCGCCGTATAAAGCCCCATGATGCGGCCGCGCCGCGCGGCGGGCGCCAGCGAGATCATCCAGACTTCGCTGAGCACGTAGAGCGGATCGATCGCCACCCCGATCAGGAAACGCAGCAGGAACCAGGCCCAGAAGTTCTGCAGCCATCCCACGCAGGCGAACAGCACGGCCGCCAGGATCGCGCAGACGACCGCCAGCGCCGGCGCACCGGCGATCCGCGTCAGCCACGGCACCAGTGGCGCCGAGACGATGATGCCGAGCGGCGTCATGGCCGCCGACAGGCCGATCATCGCCGGCGGCAGTCCCTGTTCCTGCATGAGGAAGGTGAACAGCGGATAGGACAGGCCCTGCGCCAGCGCGAAGACGGTCACCGTCGCCGTCACGCCCGCAAGGGCGGCGACGGGCAGCGGCGGTCGCGTCTGGGCGGCGGTTTCGGTCATGGCGCTCGATAGTCCGGCGGCTGGCATGGGGTCGAGAGCCAGCCGCCGACCCGGCAGTCGTCCAGCATATGCCGGACCGGCTGGCCCTCCGCCGGCAACCGGGACGGGTCGCACCCATGTCGCTTCCCTTGCCCTTCTGGTCGCCACCCCTGCTATCGCTGGCGCGGCGGAACGCCAAGATTGCCGCGAGGGGAAGAAGGTCAGCCATGAACGCAGAAATACCGTCCATCGATGGCGCACCCGCCGCCGAGCGATCGCGCCGCGGCGGACGCGCCGGCAGCCGCGCCAGGGGAGCGGCAGCCTTCGAGCAGCCGCCGTTCCGGCGCCTGAAAAACCCGCTGCCCCTCACGAAGCTGGTCTCGGACGACGAGCTGGAATCGATCCACCTCGCATCGCTGCGCGTTTTGAAGGAGATCGGCGTCGACGTGCTGCACGACGAGGCGCGTGCCATGATGAAGGCCGCGGGCGCCGAGGTTCGCGACGGCTCCGAGCGCGTGCGCTTCGATGCCGACATGATCCTCGACTTCGTCTCCCACTGCCCGTCGGAGTTCACGCTCCACGCGCGCAACCCCGCCCACGACGTGCGTTTCGGCGGCAACGAGATCACCTTCTCGATGATGGCCTCTGCGCCGAACTGCTCCGACCTCGACGAGGGCCGCCGGCCCGGCAACCAGGCCGATTACCGCAACTTCCTGCGGCTCGCCCAGATGCACAACATCATCGGTTGCACCGGCGGCTATCCGGTCGAGCCGATCGACATCCATCCCTCGGTGCGGCATCTCGAATGCATCCGCGACCTCTCGCTGCTCACCGACAAGGTGTTCCATATCTATTCGCTCGGCCGCGAGCGCAACCTCGACGGCATCGAGATCGCCCGCATCGCCCGCGGCGTCAGCCACGAACAGATGCTGGAAGAGCCCTCGATCTTCACCATCATCAACACCAACTCGCCGCTGAAGCTCGACATCCCGATGATGGAGGGCATTATCCAGATGGCCTCGCACGGCCAGGTCGTGGTGGTCACGCCCTTCACGCTGGCGGGCGCGATGGCGCCGGTGACGGTCGCCGGCGCACTCGTGCAGCAGAACGCAGAGGCGCTGGCCGGCATCGCGTTCGCGCAGATGGTACGAAAGGGCGCGCCGGTCGCCTATGGCGGCTTCACCTCCAACGTCGACATGAAATCCGGCGCGCCGGCCTTCGGCACGCCCGAATACATGAAGGCGCAGCTCGTCGGCGGCCAGCTCGCGCGGCGCTACGGCATCCCCTACCGCACGTCGAACACCTGCGCGGCCAACACCGTCGACGCGCAGGCGGCCTACGAGAGCGTCTTCTCGCTCTGGGGCGCGGTGACGGGCGGCGGCAATCTGATCATGCATTCCGCGGGTTGGCTGGAAGGCGGGCTGCGCTGCTCCTACGAAAAGACCATCCTCGACATCGACCTGTTGCAGATGGTGGCGGAGTTCATGACGCCGCTTGACCTTTCCGAGGACGCGCTCGCCATCGAGGCGATCCGCGACGTCGGCCCCGGCGGCCATTTCTTCGGCACCCCGCACACACAGGAACGCTACAAAACCGCCTTCTATTCGCCCGTCCTGTCGGACTGGCGCAACTTCGAGAGCTGGTCCGAAGCCGGCTCGCCCACCGCCCTCGACAAGGCCAACAAGGTCTGGAAACAGCGTCTGGCAGAATACGAAAAACCCCCGATCGACCCCGCAATCGAGGAAGAGATCAACGCCTTCGTTGCAAAGCGCACTGCCGAGGGCGGCGCGCCGACGGACTTCTGATGACCCTTCCGGCCCATATGCAATGCATTCTCCTGACCGGTCACGGCGGACTGGAGATGCTGAAGGTCGTCGGCGACCATCCGTTGCCAGCCCCCGGCGAAGGTGAGGTGCTGATCGAGGTGGGCGCGGCCGGCATAAACAACACGGACATCAACACGCGGACCGGCTGGTACTTCGAGGGCGCTGCCGGTGGAAGCGGTGACCACGCGGCGGGCGGTTTCGAAGACGATGGGCCGCGGAAATCCAGCTGGTCGGGTGCGGCCATCGCGTTTCCGCGCATCCAGGGCGCCGATGTATGCGGCAGGATCGTCGCCGCCGGCTCGAAATCCGACCAGATGCGGATCGGCGAGCGGGTGCTGGTCCAGTCGATGCAGCCACAGCCGCCGGATGAGGGCGGCCTTGCCATTTTGACCTTCGGCGCGGATTTCGACGGCGGTTTCGCCGAATATGCGGTGGCGAAATCGGAGATGACGCTGGCGGTCGACAGCGCGTTGAGCGACGCGGAACTGGCCTCCTTCCCCTGCGCCTACTCGACGGCAGAGAACATGCTCGACCGGATTGCGCTCCGCGAAGGCGAGACGGTCCTGATCACCGGCGCGTCCGGCGGGGTCGGCTCGGCGGCGGTTCAACTGGCCAAACGTCGCGGCGCGAACGTGATTGCGGTCGCCTCCCGGTCCAAGCACGATTTCGTCGCCGGACTGGGTGCGGACCGGATCGTCGAGCGCGACGCCGACCTGATCGCGGAAATCGGCGAAATGGCGGTGGACGTCATCGTCGATCTCGTCGCCGGCCCGCAATGGCCGGCATTGATCGCATGCCTCAGGCGCGGAGGCCGGTACGTCACGGCCGGAGCCATCGGCGGTCCGATCTGCGAACTGGATCTCCGGACGCTCTATCTTCACGACCTTACCCTGGCGGGGAGCACGTTCCAGCCGAAAAGCGTCTTCGAGAATCTTGTCGCCTATATCGAGCGCGGGGAAATCCGGCCTGTCGTGTCCAGGGTCTACCGTTTCTCGCAGGTAGCCGAGGCGCAGACCGATTTCATCGCCAAGCGCTATCCGGGCAAACTCGTCATGGTGCCCGACCGGCTCGCGGCGGCGTCCAAACAAGAAGGGGTATAACGATGAAAACGCAAACACGCGCCGTCGTCATCGGCGGCGGCGTCGTCGGCTGCTCGGTGCTCTATCACCTGGCCAAGGCCGGCTGGACCGACATCATGCTCATCGAGCGGTCGGAGCTGACGTCTGGCTCGACATGGCACGCGGCCGGCGGCTTCCATACGCTGAACGGCGACCCGAACGTCGCCAAGCTTCAGGCCTACACGATCTCCCTCTACGAGGAACTGGAGAAGATGACCGGCCAGGCCTGCGGGCTGCACCTGGTCGGCGGCTTCCAGATGGCGGATACGCCCGAGCGCATGGATTTCCTGCGCCTGGTCCACGCCAAGTGTCGCTATCTCGGCATGGACACCGAACTGGTCACCCCGTCCGAGGCGAAGGCCATGTTCCCGATCATGGACGAGACCAATTTCGTCGGCGCCCTGTGGGACCCGGTCGAAGGCCATCTCGATCCCTCCGGCACGACGCACGCGTATGCCAAGGCGGCCAGGATGCTCGGCGCCGAGATCGTGCTGCGCAACCCGGTGAAGGAACTGACGCAGGAGCCGGATGGCACCTGGAACGTCATCACCGAGCAGGGCACGGTGAAGTGCGAGCACGTGGTCAACGCCGGCGGCCTGTGGGCGCGCGAGATCGGCCGCATGGTGGGGCTCGAACTCCCCGTGCTCGCCATGGAGCACATGTACCTGCTCACCGAGGACATGCCCGAGGTGATGGAGTTCAACAAGGCGACCGGCCGCGAACTCTGCCACGTCATCGATTTCCGCGGCGAAATCTACACCCGCCAGGAACGCCAGGGCATGCTGCTCGGCACCTACGAGAAGGCCTGCAAGCCCTGGTCGCCGGTCAACACGCCGTGGGATTTCGGCCACGAGCTGTTGCAGCCCGACATCGACCGTATCGCGCCGTCGCTGGAGGTTGGCTTCCGCCACTTCCCGGCCATCGAAAAGGCCGGCATCAAGCAGATCATCAACGGCCCCTTCACCTTCGCCCCCGACGGCAATCCGCTGGTCGGCCCCGTACAGGGCCTGACCAACTTCTGGTCGGCCTGCGCTGTGATGGCCGGCTTCTCCCAGGGCGGCGGCGTCGGTCTGGCGCTGTCGAACTGGATGGTCAATGGCGATCCGGGATTCGACGTCTGGGGCATGGACGTCGCCCGGTTCGGCGAGTGGGCCGGCCTGCGCTACACCAACGCCAAGGTCCGCGAAAACTATTCGCGCCGCTTCTCGATCCGCTTCCCCAACGAGGAACTCCCGGCCGCAAGGCCGGCACAGACGACTCCGCTCTACGACACTTTTGTTGCGCAGAACGCCGTCATGGGCGATTCGTGGGGGCTGGAAACGCCGCTCTGGTTCGCGCCGAAAGGCACCGAGCCGAAGGACGTCGTCTCTTTCCACCGCTCCAACGATTTCGAGCATGTCGGCAACGAAGTCCGCGCGGTGCGCGAGCGCGTCGGCGTCACCGAGATCGCCAACTTCGCCAAGTACGAGGTGTCGGGCCCGGGAGCGGAGGATTTCCTCAACCGGCTGATGACCAACCGCATGCCGAAAGTCGGCCGCATCGTGCTTACCCCCATGCTCAACGAGCGCGGCAAGCTCATCGGCGATTTCACCATCGCAAAGACAGGCGACGAACGCTTCATGATCTGGGGCTCCTCCGCCGCGCAGAAGTACCACATGCGCTGGTTCGAAAGGCACCTGCCGAAGGATGGGTCCATCCGCATCCACCGCTTCGACCAGACGCTGGTCGGCCTCTCCATCGCCGGCCCGAAGTCGCAGGAACTGCTGCAGAAGCTGGTCGACGAGGACGTGTCCTCGAGATCCTTCCGCTTCATGGATTTCCGCAAGATGGCGGTCGGCGGCGCGCCCTGCATGGTCAACCGCATCACCTATACCGGCGACCTCGGCTACGAGATCTGGATGGCGCCGGCCTACGAGCGGCTTGTCTACGCGGCCATCAAGGAGGCGGGCGAAGAGTTCGGTATCGTCGATTTCGGCATGCGCGCCCTACTCTCCATGCGGCTCGAAAAGAACTTTCCCACCTGGTTCCGCGAGCTACGGCCGATCTACGGCCCCTTCGAGGGCTCGATGGACCGCTTCGTCAGGATGGAGAAAAACGACTTCATAGGCCGCGACGCGGCAGCGAAGGAGAAGGCCGACGGCCCAAAGCTGCGACGCGTGTCCATGATCGTCGACGCGCTCGACGCCGACGTGATGGGCGACGAGCCGATCTGGGCGCGGGTCGGCGACAAGGACTACGGCACCGTGGAAGCGGCCCACGGCCACGGCCCGAAGCGCTATGACGCCGAAGGCAAGGTCGCCGGTCCCTCACCCGCCGAGAAGGGTGCGGCCTCGATCCTCGGCAGCGTCGACGGCGAATGGCGCGTCGTCGGCTGGGTCACGTCGGGCGGCTACGGCCACTATGTGCGGAAATCGATGGCTCAGGGCTACGTGCCGGCTGAACTGGCCGCAAATGAGAGCGAAAACCTGTTCGAGATCGAGATCCTCGGCCACCGCCGCCCTGCGCGCATCAACGTCGAGCCGCCTTTCGATCCATCGGGCGAGAAGATGCGGGCCTGAACCGGGTGCGGGTCAGCGCCTGCAGACGAAATAGATCTCGTTGTTGAGAACCGACGAGGTTCCGCGCAGCGGCAGGCAGACGGTGCGCTCGACGCGGAAGCCGTGGGCGGCGATCGTTTCGCGAAACCGCCGGTGGTCGAAGCCGATATGGGTGCCGCACCAGCCGTCGACCCATTCGCGTTCGACCGGAAGCGAAAAGGTCGTGCGCCATATTCGGGACGGGTTGGCACCCTGCCGCCCGCCCTTCCACCAGCGGAAGAGGTTCTTCAGCACCGCCGACGGCCCGGTTTCGATCGGCACCCCGAAGACGAAGACGGCGTCGGGCTTGCCGAGCCGCGCGACGTTGTCCAGCAGGGCAGCGTTCGCAGCGTCGGAGAGATGTTCGCAGACCTCCATGCAGTAGACGACGTCGAACGTACCCGCGAGCGTGTCGATGAAGTCAGGCACGGCGCCGAAGGTCGTGGCGCCCTCGAAGGTCATTTCGCCGAGGAGCCAGGGATCGTAGCCGAACAGGTTTTCCTTCGCGGTGTACCGGCTGAGCTGGTCGAAGAACGCGCCGTCTCCACAGCCATAGTCGAATATCCTGTCGCCCGGCTCGATCGGGACGATGCGCACGGCCTGGTCCAGCCGCCGCGAATGGGCGATGGCTTTGAGGAATTCCCTGGTGTTGCGGGTGCGGTCTGCGTACATCGCGACGGTTCTAGAGGCGAACGCCGGAAACTCAAGCGCGCCGGCGACTTCGTGTCCCGCTCCGGCCGCCGCAAAAGCTGTCGGCGGCGCTCGTCACTTGCCGGATCGCAAATAGAACCGTAACCACAAAGAAGACGACGACCGCAAGACTGGGCAGAGAACACCGCATGAAGGCCGCCCCACACCCGCGACAGGAAGAGCGTCTTGCTCGGCTGCGTGAGTACGACATCCTCGACACCCCGCGCGAGAGCGACTTCGACGACATCGTCGGGCTGGCTTCGCAGATCTGCGAGACGCCGATCTCGGTGGTGAACCTGATCGACAGGGACCGGCAATGGTTCAAGGCAGAAGTCGGCCTCGGCGTCCGGGAGACGCCGCTCGAGACGTCGCTCTGCTCGCACGCGGTCCTCGAGCAGGACTACATGGAGATCCCCGACACGCTGGCCGACGACCGCACCGCCGACAACCCGTTGTGCCTCGATGCGAATGGCCTGCGATTCTACGCGGGCTTCCTGCTGAAGTCCGCCGAAGGGCTGCCGATGGGAACGCTCTGCGTGCTCGATACCAAGCCGCGCCGGCTTTCCGACGCCCAGCGCAACGCCCTGCGCGTTCTGTCCGCGCAGGTGATGAACCAGCTCGATCTGCGTCTTGCCCTGTCGCGTCAGGAACTCATGCGCCAGGAGATCGACCACCGCGTCAAGAATTCGCTCCAGTCGATCGGCGCCTATGTCAGGCAGCGGCGCAGGCGATCGCAAAGCGATGAAGCGAAGGACACGCTCGCCGCCGTCGAGACGCGCATCGAGGCGGTGGCCTCCCTGCACGAACAGTTCTACCGGACCGATGGCGGAAGGAGGCTCGATCTCGAAGAACTCGGAGGGCGGCTGCAGGAGCTGACGGCTGAAATGAGCCCACCCGGCATTGTGGTCGACGTGCGGCTTCCCACCGTCGAGGTCGGCGCGAAAACTGCCTCCGCGCTCTCCATGGTCATGAGCGAGTTCATCGCCAATTCGATCAAGCACGCCTTCGATGGCCGCACGGAAGGCCGTATCGAGGTGACGGGGTCGATGTCCGGCGACGGCCGGATCGAGATCCTGTGCCGCGACGATGGTGTCGGTGGCGCCGGTGTGGTCTCCGGGGATCGGGCAAGCGGCGGCCTCGGCCTGCGTATCATCGAGGCGGGCGTGGGACAGCTCCGCGCCAGCCCGCGCTGGACGTCGGGTGCCGGCGGCACGACACTGTCCTTCGCGTTCGACGGCGGGTAGACGGCGGCGGGCCGGCACGAAGCGGTTTCAATCACAAGAAAGATGAGGGAGTGAACCACATGAAAGCAGATGCGGAGGCGTTGTCGCCGGAAGAACTCCTTCAGGCCGAAGCCGCGGTCGACCTGCCGGAAATCGGCTCGCGCGAGCGCTACGACGCGCTGATGAAAGTGGTCACCAACCGCGTCACCGTGCGCGCCTTCGATCCGCAGTTCGAAGTGCCGCGCGAGCATTTCGAGATGATCCTCGAGGCCGCCCGCCACGCGCCGTCGGGCGCGAACGCCCAGCCTTGGCACTTCATCGTCATCACCGAGCCCGAGCTGAAAGAGAAGATCGCCGGCTACTTCGTCGAGGAACAGCGCCGCCGCGCCAAGCTGAAGATGAAGTTCCCGACGCCCGACTATCGCGGGCTCGCGACGGCGCCGGGCTTCATCGTGGTGGCGACCGATTTCCGCTGGGTCTCCGCCTTCCCGGTGCTGAAGGACGACACGTCGGACCTGAACCGCATGTACAGGGAGAATGCCGAGCGCATCCTCCTCCAGTCCGTCGCAGCCGCCACCATGTCGGCCCATCTGGCCGCCGCGGCACTCGGCTACAATGTCTGGTGGATCACTGCGATCGGACAGCAGGCCGCGCAGGAGGCCATGAAGCCGCTCCTCGGCATTCCTGAGGAGCTTTCGGTGCTCGACATCATGGCTTTCGGGCCGCCCGCCAAGGCGCCCTACAAGCGCTGGCGCAAGCCGCTGGAGGAGATCGCCAACTGGAACCGGTTCGATCCCGCGCACCACATGACCGGCGAGGAACTGGATGACTGGATCCAGACCCGCCGCCACCGCGTCATGTTCAAGGACGCCTCGAAGGTCGACTGACCGGCCGGCCCGACGACGAAAAGACAAGGAACGGAAACGCCATGGCTTCCTCCGACCGCTCGCCCCGCCTCGCCGTCCTGATTGACGCCGACAACGCTTCCGCCAAGATCGCCGACGGTCTCTTCGAGGAGATTGCCAAGATCGGCGAGGCCAGCGTGCGCCGCATCTACGGCGACTTCTCCAGCACCCGCTCGAAGGCCTGGATCGACGTCTTGGCCAAGCACGCCATCGTGCCGCATCAGCAGTTCGCCTACACGACCGGCAAGAACGCCTCCGACATCACGCTGGTCATCGACGCCATGGACCTCCTGCACACCGGCCGCTTCGACGGCTTCTGTCTCGTGTCGTCCGACAGCGACTTCACGCGGCTCGCTTCGCGCATCCGCGAGCAGGGCATCGACGTGTTCGGCTTCGGCGAGCAGAAGACGCCGGAAAGCTTCCGCCAGGCATGCCGACGCTTCATCTACACCGAGAACCTGCTGCCCGGCGCGGCCAACGACAGTTCCGACACCGGCGACGAACGACCGACCGGGACGCTGCAGCCGCCCAGCGCCGCCGTCCCGCTGATCCGCCGCGTTCTGGCGGAAATGGAAAGCGCTGACGGCTGGGTGCATCTCGGCGCCGTCGGCACGCAGTTGGTCAACCGCTATCCCGACTTCGATCCGCGCTCCTACGGCTTCCGCAAGCTGTCGGACCTCGTACGCAAGACCGGCGCCTACGAGGTCAAGCCCGGGCCGGGCACGTCACTCGTCATGCGCCCGACTCCCAGGGTCGCCGAGACGAAAGCCGCAGAGACCAAGGCCGCAGAGCCGGCTGCCAAGCCGCGGTCGCGGCGCCGCGCGTCGGCTAAGCCGAAGGCGGACACCAAGTAGCGGGGACGGGCATGGAGACGGCGGGGTCGAGCTTCGGACGTCATCGCAAGATCATGCCTTTCGATCCGGCGGGCGACCCCGGCGGCGGCGCGCCCGACGAGGCGGCGCTGCGGAAGGCCTCCCGCGAAAAGGCCGCCTCGCTGAACAGCCATGCGCTCGGCTACGGTCCGCTCGCCGACGCGGAGTGGGCGGCGGCGGGCATCGCGGCACCCGACCTGCCCGCCATGCGCCGCTACCGGCTCGACCGCATCCGCGCGGAGCTGAAGCGCCGCGACTATGCCGGCGTCCTGCTCTACGACCCGGTCAACATCCGTTACGCGACCGATTCCACCAACATGCAGCTCTGGGTCGCCCACAACCCCACGCGCCACTGCTTCGTGGCGACCGAGGGGCCGGTTGTGCTGTTCGACTATTTCTCCTGCGAACACCTCTCGGACCATTCCGGCGTGGTCGACGAGGTTCGGCCGGCGGTGTCGTGGATGTATCTCTACGGCGGCGAATTGACCGACAGGAAGGTCCGCCGCTGGGCCGCCGGCATAGCCGATCTCGTGCGTGAACATGGCCGAGGCAATTCCCGGCTGGCGGTCGATCACCTGAACCCGGAAGGCGTGGCCGAACTCGCGCTCCTCGACGTTTCGATCCACAACGGCGAAGCCGTGATGGAGAACGCCCGCCTCATCAAGTCGCCCGACGAACTCCTCGCCATGCGCCGCGCGATTGTGGCCTGCGAGGCGGCGATGGCCGGGATGGAAGCCGTCCTGATCCCCGGCATCTCGGAAAACGAACTATGGGCCGAACTCCACCGCGGCAACATCGCGCGCGGCGGCGAGTGGATCGAGACGCGGCTGCTCGCTTCGGGCCCGCGCACCAATCCCTGGTTCCAGGAATGCTCCGCGCGCGTCATCGAAGCCGGCGACCTCGTCGCCTTCGACACCGACCTGATCGGCCCGTACGGCTTTTGCGCCGACATCTCCCGCACCTGGCTCGCCGGAGACGTGCGCCCCACCAACGAGCAGCGCGACCTCTACCGCATCGCCGCCGACCAGATCGCCGCGAACACGGACCTGATGCGGCCGGGCGTCTCCTTCCGCGACCTGGTGGAGCATTCCGTCGTGCCGCCCGGCGACTGCTACCCCACCCGCTACGGCGTGCTTTATCACGGCGTCGGCCTCGCCGACGAATATCCCACCCTGCCGCATGCCTCCGACTGGACCGACGACACGCCGGACGGCATCCTGGAGCCGGGCATGGTGCTGTGCGTGGAAAGCTATATCGGCCGGCTCGGCGGCCGCGAGGGCGTGAAGTTCGAGGAGCAGGTCCTGATCACCGCGACGGGCAACGAGAAACTCTCCGCCTATCCGCTCGATGAGCGGCTGCTCGGCGCCTGAGGCCTGCGGGACAGCTTAACCCAGCCGAGCGATTACCGCCTGTCGCGCTCGCCCGGCGGAGGCTCGCGCCGCTGGCGTTCCCGCACATAGGCAAAGGCCAGAATGCCAACGATGGCGATCGACGACCCGATCATGCCTATTAGCCAGAACATCCGGTCCCCCATCGTCTACCCGTCTCGCCCGCGCCGCCGGGAGATTTGCCGGCTCCAAAAAGCTCCCTGCCAGTCTGGTCGACCGGAGAGGATCAATCAACCGTCCGTGCGGATGCTGAATTCGAAGGCGGGCGCCAACCGCGAACAGACATAAGGCAGCCCCTTGCGTCGCGTCGTCCACCCGGCCACGACGAGTTCCGCCGCCTTCGGCTCGAAGCGCCGGATGAGATGCCAGCTGCGGCAGTCGACCGCGCAGAGGTCCGCCGTTCCGACCGCCACGGCTACCGCCGACGCGCGATGCGACCCGGTTTCGATGCGTTCGCCGAAGAGCGAGAGAGACTCGCCAGACGCTTCGAGGTCGCGGGTCAGTGCGATGATGCCCGACATCGAATCGGGAGAGTTGAAAGCCAGGCGGCCGCCCCGCACCAGATCCAGCGGCAGGCTCGCCTTTCCGTCCGCCGGAGATCCCTGCTCCGGCGCCTCGCTCCGCCGCATCAGCACCGCGCTCGAATAGAGCTCCCCCTGCCCGCCCTCATAGGCCGAATAGTCCGGCTGCCCGACGACCCGCACGTGGTTGTCCAGGCCGAGTTCCATCGGCCCCCAGCAGGTCTGGGCGAAGACGAGCTTCGGATGACGCCAGAGGGTATGCAGGTCCAGTCCGTCCGGCGGCAGCGTCGCCGGATCGGGCGCGATCACCCGCCCTTCCCCGTCGCGGATGCCGCCGGGCACCGCAGGCATGTCGCCGTTGCGCCGGGTCAACCCCCCCGGCGCCTCGATCCCCTGCGCCCGCAACCGATCGCGGATCGCCGCCCACTCGGCATCGACCTCGCCGCGAACCTCGGACCAGTCGTACATCGGCAGTGCGGCAATGAAGTCGCTCATGCGCGCATCAACGACGGACCGGCGTACGAACGCAAGCCCCGCCGATATCGCGGGTCGGGAATCGGTATGGCCGCGTCAGTCTTTCGGCGGCTTTGCCGGGACCGGCGCGGTGCCGCCGAGGCCGCCGACGCTGCGCGTACGGACACGCGGACGGTAGGCACGCTGGGGCTCCGGCGCGCGGCGCAGCACGGGATGCACCACGGGCTCCTTGGCCTTGAAGGCAAAGGCGCCGAACAGGGCGATATAGTTCGGGAAGACATAGCCGCCGTTCATCCGGATCCATTCCTCGCGCTTCTCGCGAAACAGCGCAGGGAGGCGATACCACGAAACGTTCGGCATCTTGTGGTGGACGAGGTGCAGGTTGTTGTTAAGGAACAGCAGCGAAAGCGGCGAGCGCTCCACGATGATGGTGCGTCCGTCCGGCCGTTCCGACCACTGGTGCTCGGCGAACGTCCGCACCGAGATCAGCGCCTGACTGAGCCAGACAGGCCCCAAGATGTAAAGCCACACGGGAATCCCGAACCCGTAAGCCACCAGCGGAAGCACCACCACGAGCCCCGCCGCATGCAGCAGCCAGGCCTTGCGGATGACACGGTCGCCCGCCGCCATCGCGCGCGCTTCCGAAATGATGAACCCGACGCTGCCGAGCCAGGGATTGAGGATCATGCGGCCGAGCATGGTGTTGTTGACCCGCAGCACCATTTTCATGGCACCCGGTAGTTCCTCGTGCTGCCAGAGCGCCTGATAGTAGCTTTCCGGATCGTCGAAGGGATCCGTGAGCCGGTCGTCCGCATGGTGGCGAAGGTGGATCGTTTTGAAGCGGCGATAGGGCCAGACGAGGCCTATCGGCAGGCCGATGAGCGCTTCGTTCAGCCGCGCCGAGCGGGTCGGGTGGCCGTGCGATGCCTCGTGCATCAGAGACGATTGCAGCGCCAGGACCACGCCCAGGCCGGCAAGCGCCAGCACCGGCCAATCGGGCCACACAAGCAGTCCGACCGCCAGCCAGGCGAGGTAGCAGAGAAGGATCAAGGCCACCGTTGGCCATTCGATGCGAAGGGCGCCCCCGCCCACTGAGATACGTTCCATGTCCTCGTCAATGATGTTCGAGTTCGGAATCCCCCGATTCCTGACAGGATGATGTCAGCAGCGTCCCAGTGCTGCAATGCGAAAAAGCACACAATTCGTTGACATTGCGCAGCGAAAGAGGCACATGTTGTGTATTGTAAACAATTGTGGATTTGTCGTGGACAAGCGGGATCTCTCCGACATCTTCCGCGACCGGCTGAAGGTCCTGCTGGGGCGATCCGGCCTGAACCAGTCCGCCTTCGCGGCCAAGGTCGGCATCGACCGCTCCGCGCTGTCACAACTCCTGTCGGGTGCCTCGACCCGGCTGCCCCGCGCCGAGACCCTGCTCAATATCGCATCCGAGCACCGTGTCTCGCTCGACTGGCTCCTCGGCCTCTCGCAGGACGAAGCGCTGACGGGCGAGATGCGCGAGACGCTCGAACTCGAGGAGGCGACCGGAGGCTACGACCGTACGCTTCTGGCCCGCTGGCATACCGAGGCCGCCGGCGCCAAGATCCGCTACGTGCCCGCCGGCATCCCCGACCTTTTGCGCACCGATGCCCTGATCGACTACGAATCCGACATGTCGAGCCGCAGTCGAGAGGTGCAGGCCGGCGAGACGCAGTACCGCATAGACTATTCGCGGCGGCCGGAGACGGACATGGAGATCTGCATGCCCCGGCACGTGCTGGAGATTTTTGCCGCCGGCATGGGCGTCTGGTCGGCATTTCCGGAAGACGCCCGGCGGCAACAGCTGGAGCACATGGCCGAGCTCCTGGAGGAGCTCTACCCGGCGGTACGGCTCTATCTCTACGACGGCCGCCTGCGCTATTCCGTCCCCTACACGATCTTCGGCCCCTACCGCGCGGCCATCTACGCCGGCGACATGTACCTAGTGCTGAACGCGACCGCCGCGATCCGCGCGCTTACCAGGCACTTCGACAATCTGATCCGCGCCGCGACCGTCAACGCGCATGAGGCCGCTGGATATGCGGCGCGTCTGGCCCAAGGCCACGATTGACGAGACATAACGATTTCCTTATATCATTATCCGTACATTCCCTTGAGAACACTTCTCCCGAAAGCTTCCGACACATGACGAATCCGATCGACGCCCTCATTGCCGAAAAAGGCGTGCTCCTTGCCGACGGTGCCACGGGCACCAACCTCTTCGCCATGGGGCTTGAAGCCGGCGATGCGCCGGAACTCTGGAACGAGAGCGCACCGGCGAAGATCGAGGCGCTGCACCGGGGTTTTGTCGATGCCGGCGCCGACATCATCCTCACCAACTCCTTCGGCGGCACGCGCCACCGGCTCAAGTTGCACGGGGCACAGGACCGGGTGTTCGAGCTGAACCGCCGTGCGGCCGAGCTTGCCCGCACGGTCGCGGATGCGTCCGGCCGCAAGGTGATCGTGGCCGGTTCGGTCGGCCCGACCGGCGAACTCCTCCAGCCGCTCGGCGCGCTGACCTATGACGAGGCGGTAGAGGCCTTCGCCGAACAGATCGAGGGTTTGAAGGCCGGCGGCGCGGAGGTGGCCTGGATCGAGACCATGTCCTCGCCCGACGAAATCCGCGCCGCGGCCGAGGCCGCCATCCGCGTCGGCCTGCCCTACACCTTCACCGCCTCCTTCGACACTGCGGGCCGCACCATGATGGGCCTCGCCCCGAAGAATATCTTCGGCGTCACCGAAGGCCTGTCCGAACAACCCGCCGGCATCGGCGCGAATTGCGGCGTCGGCGCCTCCGACATCCTCGCCTCGCTCTTCGACATGACGGCGGCGAAGCCGGACGCCACGGTCATCGTCAAGGGAAACTGCGGCATACCTGAGTTCCGCGGCGCCGAGATCCACTACTCGGGCACGCCCGAGCTGATGGCGGATTACGTCCGCCTCGCGGTGGACGGCGGCGCCAGGATCATCGGCGGCTGCTGCGGCACGTCATTCCAGCACCTGGCGGCGATGCGCGAAGCCCTGGACACCCACCATCGCGGCGAGCGCCCGGCACTCGACGAGGTCGTGACGCGCATCGGCCCCCTCCGCAACAAGATCGCCGCCAACAGCGGCGCAGGCACCGGCGCCGGCGAAGCGCGCCGCGAAAGACGACGTGCGAGGGCGTAATCGCGAGCGCCTGCTCTCACTTTCCGCTCGAAGGGGCACTTTCTAAGGCGTTTTGGAACGGCCGCGGCGCTCAATCGATGCGGCCGTGAACCTGCCGCCGGGTCAGCACGGTGAAATAGAACTTCTCGCGTTCCGCCAGCCATGCGTAGGCGCAAGGCCAGCTTGCCGGGTCCATCACCGGCAGCGGCAGATTGGTGAGGTGGCAGCAGCCTTTGAAGTCTCTCAACCCGGCGCCGAGCGCGGCGCCGAGTTCCGGCTCGTGCGCCGACAGCCGGTGCTGCGTCGTCCGATAGCCCTCGCCGCGCGGTCCCCTCACGAACAGCCCGACGCTGCGATTGGTCAGATAGAGCGAGATGACGAGATCCTCGCCGACGGGTCGCCAGCGTGACCAGAGGCTTCCGTGTTCGATCCGGACGGGCTTCCGCATGGCGACATATCCGTTCCAGAACCGCTTGATCTCGGCCGCCGAGATCGAGCGCAGCCGGCTGTGCGCGATGTCCCATTCGTGCAGTTCGCCCATCGTCGTCCGTCCGTCCTCGCAGCCGCGATCGGCAGAGGATGGCCCCGGAGGCACGCGCGTACAAGCCTGCCGCGGCCACGGAAACGGCCGACGGTGCATCGAGCCCCGCCGGCCGGCCCCACTCGCCCGCGAAAGGCGCACGGATAACCGCCGCGGTCAGCGGCCCGCGCGCCCCGACCGCCACTACCGCTTCGTGTCGAGCGCCGAGGCGAGGCGCACGAGCTGGAGGAACTCCGCGCGGTAGCCGAACGGGTCGGCGCCGCGCGCGGCGGTGGCGATTTCCGTGATCCGGTCGTAGCCGAAACCGGCTGTCTGGTCGGTATTCCTGAGCTTCTGCCCGAAGGCTGCGACCGCCACGGAGAAGCGCTGGTCGGTGCTGGCCTGCGCCAGGGAGGCGATTTCGTTAGCCGGCGTCACCGGCGTCTCGATGAGCTTCGAAATGTCCTCGCCGGGCAGCTTGTAGCGGATCTTCACGAAGGCATATTCCTCCCCGTGGGCGATGCCGGTCGCGTTGTCGGTCGCAGCCTCGCCGTAGCGCAGGTCGTCGATCATGCGCGCCGGGCTGCCCGCAGGCGTGATCTCGTAGATCGCGGTAACCGAATGGCCCGAGCCGATGTCGCCCGCGTCGACGCGGTCGTTGTTGAAGTCCTCGCGCGCCAGCGCCCGCGTCTCGTAGCCGATCAACCGGTATTCGGCGACGGCAGCAGGATTGAACTCGACCTGGATCTTCACGTCCTTGGCGATCGGAAAGAGCGTCGAGGACGCCTCCTGCACCAGCGTCTTCTCGGCCTCCGCCAGCGTGTCGATATAGGCAGCCGTGCCGTTGCCGTTCTGGGCGATCGTCTGCATCATCTGGTCGTTGTAGTTGCCCCGGCCGAAGCCGAAGACCGAAAGGAAAACATCGCTCTGGCGCTTGTCCTCGATCAGGCGCTTCAAGTCTTCGTCAGAGGTCTGCCCGACGTTGAAATCGCCGTCGGTGGCCAGCAACACGCGGTTCACCCCGCCCTCGACGAAGTTCTCCGACGCCAGCCGGTAGGCCTCGCGCAGACCAGCCTCGCCCGCCGTCGAGCCGCCGGCATCGAGCCGGTCGAGCGCGGCCAGGATCTTTGATTTCTCCGACCCTTTGGTCGGCTCGAGCACGGTTCCCGCGCTGCCGGCATAGGTCACGATCGAGATCGTGTCCTTTTCCGTCATCCGCTCGACCAGCAGCCGGAACGCGCTTTTGAGCAGCGGCAGCTTGTCGGGCTGGTTCATAGAACCGGACGTGTCGATCAGGAAGACGAGGTTCGAGGCCGGCCGCACCGCCGGCTGCACGTCGTAGCCTTTGATCGCTACGTGCATCAGCTTGGTGTGCTCGTTCCACGGCGTCGGCATGACGCTCACTGTGGAGTTGAACGGCACGTCTGCGCTTTCCGGCCCCTTCCAGTCGTAGGGGAAGTAATTGACCATCTCCTCGACCCGCACCGTGTCGGCCTGCGGCAGGATGCCGTTCTTCAGCGAGGCGCGGACGAAGGAATAGGAGGTCGTGTCGACGTCGATGGAGAAGGTCGAGACCGGGTTCTCCTGAACCGACTTCACCGGGTTGGTGTCGAAGGCTTCGATGCGGTCGCGGTTCTCCTCCGCCTGTGGGAGCATGTCGGGAGGCGCGACGATGCCGGCCGGCGCGGGAGGGGCGGCCGACAATTTCGCGGCGCCGCCTTCGACGTCGCGCAGCGCCCGTGTCTGGGCCATCGGCGCCGAGGCCTGCGGCACGACCGCATCCAATGTGGAACTCTCTTCCGCCGCCCGCTGTTCGACCGCGGGTTCGGAGACCGTCAGATCCCGCGGGATCTCCGCCGTCTCCTGCCGCTCGCGCTCGCCCGCTTTGCCGGCTTGCGTGCGCCCGCCGCCGTCGACGAAGACGCTGCTCCCGCCGCGCGACAGTGGTCCCTCGGCGAGGAGATAATAGGCGGCGTAGCCTGCGATCGGCAGCGCCAGCACGCTGGCGATCGCCGGGGTCGAGAGAAACTTGCGGTCCATGATCCTGCTCCAAAGCCTCGTTGCTCTGGTGCTGTGACGAACCGGCCCGGACGATCCTTGGGTCGCCGCGGAAGAATTTTCGTCGAACGCCTCCATCGCGGCGACCAGCGTCCGCTCGCGCGCCGCTTCGTCGGGCCTCGGTGGCTGCGCGCCGCGCAGGATGTCGAACTCGTCCCTTGCCATGGTCAGTCTTCCCCGGCTTGAGACATCAGCGTCTTCAGCCGCTTCTTCGCTTCGTGGATGTGCCACGACACCGTCGCTTCGGCGCATCCCATGACGTCCGAGGCCGCCTCGTGGGTCAGGCCCTCGCCGTAGACCAGGAGCACGGCCTCGCACTGCTTGGGTGGAAGCAGGCGCACCGCGTCCCACAAACGATCGACAGCGTCTTCCGGCTCCGGCTCGGCGGCCGCGTCCGACAGCGCGTGCACGGCGTAGGCCCACGTCCTCGCGCTCTCGCGCGAAAGTTTGCGTCCGTGGTCGCGCGCCGCGTTGAGCGTCAGCTGGTAGAGCCAGGTCGTGAATCGGCCCTCGCCGCGAAAGCCCCGGACCGACTTGCCGAGCCTGACGCAAACCTCCTGCGCGATGTCTTCCGCGTCCGCCTTGCGGCCACACCAGCGCCAGGCCACCCGGTAGATGAAGTCGTAGTGCTGCTCGACCAGCCGCGCGAAGGCCGCGCGATCGCCATCGCGCGCAAGCGCGAGCAGTTCGCGGTCTTCCGGTTCGGCTCCTGCCAGCATCGCCTTCATTCGCACCTGTGACGAAGCGGAAACGGCATTCCTTGGGTCGGCCGCAAGAAAATCCCTACGCGACCCTTGCGGGGTTTCCCCGCACGGTCGCTCCCTCGGGCACGTCCTTCGTCACCACCGAGCCGGCGCCGACGATCGCCCGGTCGCCGATCGTCACGCCGGGCAGGATGATGGCGCCGCCTCCGATCCAGACATCCTCGCCGATCGTCACCGGCCTCGCCTGCTCCAGGCCTGCCGCGCGCCTCACCGGGTCCCGGTGATGGTCGGCGCAGTAGATCTGCACCGCCGGCCCGAGCATCGTCCGTCTCCCGATCGACACCCTCGCCGAATCGAGGATGACGCAGCCGGCATTGATGAACACGCCATCCGCCAGGAAGATGTTGAAACCATAGGGACAATGGAATGGCGCCTCGATCAGCACATCCGTTCCCACGCCGCCGAAAAGCGCCGCGAGCAAGGGTGCGATCGGCCCGCGCGCGTCCGGCGCCAGTGTGTTGTGTGAATGCACCGCGGCCTTCGCCGTCTCGCGCAGCGCGTCGAGTTCCGGGTCGACGCAGGTGTACCACTCGCCGGCCGCCATCTTCTCGCGTTCAGTTGATGTCATGAGACCTCCCGGCGGTCTTGTGGAAGGCATGGTCCGGAACCACATAGGAGCCGGGTCGGAAAGCGCCGGCTCCCGTCCCTCGCCCCGCCCACGCCCGGTCTGATGGACACCTCCCGCATGCGTCGGTATCTATGAATGGAATCGCAGAACAGGGAAAGGCCGCAAGCGTGAGCCAGCTTCGCGTGCAGCGCCGGCTCGCGGCGATCCTGGTGGCCGACGTCGTCGGCTACAGCCGAATGATGCGCGCCGACGAGAGCGCCACGCTCGAAAGGCTGATGCGCCTGCGGCGCGAACTGATCGACCCCAAGCTCGACGAATATGGCGGCCGGCTGGTCAAGTCGACTGGGGACGGCTTTCTCGGCGAATTCCCGAGTGCCGTCGACGCGGTGCAATACGCCGTCGACCTTCAGCGCGAGATCAGGCGCCGCAACGTCGACGTCGAGGCCGACGAGCGCATGGACCTACGCATCGGCATAAACGTCGGCGACGTGGTCGTGGAGGGCGACGACCTCTACGGCGACGGCGTCAACGTGGCCGCGCGCATCGAGGGTATCGCACAGGCCGGCGGCATCTGCATCTCGGCCACCGTCCACGACCAGGTTAAGGACAAGCTCGACCTCTCCTTCGAGGATCGGGGTCTGCGCGAGGTGAAGAACCTGTCCGAGCCCGTGCGCACCTACAGCGTCGGGCTTGACGAGCCCGGCGAGAATACGTCCGGCGCCCGGCGCATGATCATCGCCGACACGCCCTCGATAGCGGTTCTTCCCTTCGACAACATGAGCGGCGATTCGGACCAGGATTATTTTTCCGACGGCATCACCGAAGACATCATCACCGACCTGTCGAAACTGTCGTCCCTGATGGTCATCGCGCGCAACTCCTCCTTCACCTACAAGGGCCGCGCGGTGGACGTTAAGCAGGTCGCCCGCGACCTCGGCGTGCGGCACGTGCTGGAAGGCAGCGTCCGCAAGGCAGGCAACCGCGTTCGAGTCACCGCGCAGCTGATCGACGGCGCCACCGGCGGACACGTCTGGGCGGAGCGTTACGATCGCGTGCTGGAAGACATCTTCGCCATCCAGGACGAGATCACCATGAACATCGTCCAGGAGCTGAAGGTCCGTCTGAAGCTCGAGGAGAAGGATCGCATCGGTGGGCGGGCCTCGCCGAACGTGGAGGCCTATGACCTGACGCTGCGCGGCCGCGACCTCCTGGGCAAGGTGAACCGCGAACGGCTCATGGAAGCCTCGAAGCTGTTCGAGCAGGCCGTCAAGCTCGATCCCGGCCTGACCTTCGCACGCTCCGGCCTCGCCTTCGCCAACATCCTGGCCTACGTCAACAACTGGACGGAACACCCGAAAGAGACACTGGAATTCGCCCTCGCCACGGCCCGCAAGGCGGTCGAACTCGGCCCCGACGACGCCCTGGCGCATCGCGCGCTCGCCGTCACCTTGCTGTGGGAGCGCGACATGGACAAGGCGGCCGCCGTCCTCGACAAGGCGGCGGAACTGAGCCCCGGCGACGCGGAAACGCTTGTCACGCGCGGCAACATGCTCGTCTACCTGCACCAGCCGGACGAGGCGATCGCCAATCTCGAGAAGGCGATGGTGCTGAACCCGCGCTATCCGGACATGTGGCTGCATTTCCTCGGCCACGCGCATTTCATGCGCGGGGATTACGAGATGGCTGCCAAGATCCTGCGCGAACGCATTGCCCTTTGTCCCGAAACCGACATCTCGCGGGTCATGCTCGCCTCCGCCTGCGGCCACCTCGGCCTGTTCGACGAGGCGCGGGCTGTCTGGAGGGACGTGTTCCGCGTCAATCCCAGCTATTCGCTCGAACACCGCGGCCGCGTGCTTCCCTACAAGGACCCCGCCGACTGGGAGCGAGTGCTCGAAGGCCTCGCCAAGGCGGGACTGCCGGATTAGCGCTTCACAACCCTGCGAAAGCCGCCATGTGGAACGCCTGCTGTTCGGCTGAATAGCGGTGCTGCGCGCCGAAGGGACAGGCGTTCCGGTCGAGGCACCCGAACGACCGGCAGTCGCCACCGCCCGGCGACCGGACATGATCGACGCATCCGGCGTAGTCGAAACTCTCGATCGAATGGGCGGCGACCGGACAGGCTTTGAGGCACGGCTTTGCCGCGCAGGCGTCGCAGAGGTGAACAGGCGCCCTCGCCCCATCATCGTGGATGGCGAAGACCGCCGCGAGTGGCTCGCCAAACAGCAGTGCACCCCGGTAGGCGTGCCAGAGCCCGTACTCGGGATGCATGAGGATGCCGAGAGGCGAGGGCTTGAGCCCTTCCGCCCGCATCGCCCATTGCTGGAACGGCAGGTAGGGCCGGTCGGACGGAAAGACGGCTTTCGCCCCGAACTGCCCCGCCACACCATCTAGAACCTCGCGCGACCACGCATCGAGTGGATTTGCGAGCGACGAAGGCCGTACCCCTCGCCAGCGCGAGAAATGCGGCCAGACCGCTCCGCCGGCATGCCCGACGAGCAGCACGCATGCCGCCGGACGGCCATCGATCCCGACGGGGGCTTCCGCGGGATCGAGGTCGACGCAACCGCGCGCGATCAGCCCGTGAACGTCGAGCGCTGCGGCCAGAGCGGCGGGATCGATCGCGGCCATCCCCTTACGGCCTCCCGCTTCGCGCCGGTCAGGCCGCCAGCGTCTCGTCGAGCAGCATGATCAGCCGCTTCCAGTGACGCTCCGCGCCGGCCGCGTCGAACACGGAATGGTCGGGCACGCACCAGCCATGCTTCATGCCGACATAGTTCTCGATGACGTGGTCGACCTCCGCCTCGCGCAGCGTCCGCTCCAGAAGCCCCGCCTGCTCGGGCGGAAAGGAGCCGTCGACGCCGGCCGCGCCGACATAGATACGGCCCTTCATGTCGGTAGCGCGCCGGTGCGGGCTGTCCTCGGCGTCCGTCGCGAGGTTGCCGCCATGGAAGCTGGCCGCGGCGGCGATGCGATCGGGATAGGCCCCGGCGGCGTTCAGCGCGCGCGCCCCGCCCATGCAGTAGCCCGTGACGCCTGCCGGGCCGGAAAATCCCTCCGCCGACAGCGCGTCGAGGAAGGCGCCGGTATCGGCAATGGTTTTGGCCTGCGTCGTCTCGCGCATCATGCCGAAGAGCTGCGCCTTCTTGTCGTCGTCGGCAAACGCTTTGGTGTCGAATTCGGGCTTGTCCGCGAACCGGTAGAACAGGTCGGGCACGAGCACGGCATATCCCGCCGCGACCAGCCGTCCCGCCATCTCGTCCAGCGCCGGGCGAAGCCCGAAAATGTCCATGTAGAGGATGACGGCGGCTTTCGCCTCACCGTTCGGCGTGAACAGGCCGGCCCGGCATGTGCCGTCGGCGGTTTGGATCTTGATCATGCGCTTGGTCAAGGCGGGCTCCTTCCGGTTGCACCGCCTTTTCGCATCACGCCGCCCGAAGGTTCAAGGGCGCTCCGTTGGCCGAAGCCGATTTCAGGCGCGGGCGTCGCTCCTCGGCTTCACCATGCGCGTCAGCACGTCGGTCTTCGCGACGAAATGCTGCCACAGCGCTCCAGCGGCATGGATGACGACCACCGCGATAAGGACCGGCTTGGCAAGCTCGTGAACCTCGCCCGCTTCGGGAATTCCGCCGAACCACGCGATCGCTCCGCTGATCGGCATGCCGAAGATCGCAAGGTAGAGTACAGCATGCGCTGTATGCGCGATCGCCTTCTGGACATTGCTTTCGCCGGCGGGCGCGGGTGGCGCGCCGTAGCGGAAACGCAGAATGAGCCGGATCGCCGCGAGGACGAGCACGGTCAGCCCGATATAGACATGGATGTTCGCGTCGAAAATGGCCGCGTCCGTGGGCGTCGCGCCCTGGCGATAGGCGCGGTAGGCCGAGACGATGTCCTCCCCGAAGACGAGTTGGAAAACGAAGAGGGCCGCTATGACCCAATGGAGGATGATCTGGGCGGTCGTATACCCTGCGGGACGGGCGACGGACATGGGGCTTCTCCAACAGAAGATGGCGATGCCCGAATGTTGCATTGAATGGACGCCGGTCCTTGATCCAGGACAAGGGCAGTCCGCTGCCAAACGTAAAGATATGTAAAGTTGCGGATGGCGGAGCATCCGCCGGCGGGGGACGGCTTTGGCGTCAGCGCCGTTTCGGCTCTCCGGAGAAGGCGCTTCTCCAGACTTCCTTGTGGATGATGTCGGCCACTTTAGCCCGGCCTGTCTCGGGCTCCTTTCAAGTGAAGGCGTCGGGCATGGACTCCTTCTTCCTTGCGATGAAATCCTTCAGCCCGTCGGCGATCCCCTCGTCGAGCGCCGGCGCCTCGTAGCTCTCCAGCCAGCGGCGCGCGAGTTCGTTGGCGCGGTTCTCGGCGCGCTTCTCGCCTTCCGCCTGCCACTGCTCGTAGGAATTGTTGTCGGCGATGGAAGAGCGATAGAAGGCCGACTGGAAATTCGCCTGGGTGTGCGAGCAGCCGAGATAGTGGCTACCCGGTCCCACCTCCCGGATGGCGTCCAGCGCCTGGCCGTTCTCGGACAGGTCGACGCCCTGGGCGAGTTTTTGCTGCATGCCGAGCTGGTCGATGTCCATCATGAACTTCTCGTAGCAGGAGGCGAGCCCCCCCTCGAGCCAGCCGGCGGAGTGGAGCACGAAGTTGGTGCCGGCCAGCATCGTCGAGTTCAGCGTGTTGGCGCTTTCGTAGGCGGCCTGTGCATCGGGAATCTTGGAGGCGCAGAGCGAACCGCCGGTGCGGAACGGCAGGCCGAGCCGGCGGGCGAGTTGGCCCGCGCCGTAGGAGACCAGCGTCGGTTCCGGCGTCCCGAAGGTCGGCGCGCCGGACTGCATGGAGATCGACGAGGCGAAGGTGCCGAAAAGCACCGGCGCACCCGGCCGCACGAGCTGGGTGAAGGCGGCGCCCGCCAGCACCTCGGCCAGCACCTGCGTCAGCGTGCCGGCCACCGTCACCGGGCTCATGGCGCCGGCCAGGATGAACGGCGTGATGATCGTGGCCTGGTTGTTGCGGGCGTAGACCTTGGCAGCTCCGAGCATGGTCTCGTCGAAGACCATCGGCGAATTGGCATTGATCAGGTTGATGACGACAGTGTTCTCCTCGACGAATTTATCGCCGAACAGGATCTTCGCCATGTCCACCGTGTCCTGCGCCCGCTCCGGCGCGGTGACCGATCCCATGAAGGGCTTGTCCGACAGCGTCATGTGCGCGTGCACCATGTCGAGGTGACGCTTGTTGACCGGCACGTCGACCGGCTCGCAGACGGTGCCGCCCGAATGGTGGATCGACGGCGCCATGTAGGCGAGCTTCACGAAGTTGCGGAAATCCTCGATGGTGGCATAGCGGCGGTGGCCGTCGAGGTCGCGCACGAAGGGCGGTCCGTAGACGGGGGCGAACACGGTGGCGTTGCCGCCGATCTGCACCGACCTGGCGGGATTGCGGGCATGCTGGGTGAAGACAGGCGGAGCGCTCTTCAGGAGCGAGCGGCAAAGCCCCTTCGGGAAATGCACGCGCTCTCCCCTGACGTCGGCCCCGGCCTCGCGCCACATCGCGAGCGCTTCGGCGTCGTCGCGGAATTCGATGCCGATCTCCTCGAGGATCAGGTCTGCGTTCCCCTCGATCAGGGCGAGCCCCTCCTCGTCCAGGACCTCGTAGACCTTGATCTTGCGGTCGAAATAGGACTGCTGGATGCCGGGACCGCCTCCCGAGCGGGCGGCACGGCGGGCCGATGCGCCGCCGCGGTCGCCGCGCGCACGCCGGCCCGCGCCGGCCTGTTGTTCGGCTGCCAGATTGTCGTCCATTGAACCTATCCTGAAAACGGGTCACGCGCCCATGTCGGCCACCGTGCCGGATCGTAGCCATCGACCTTGTCCGAACCGTCCCGCAAACGCCAAGACTTGTCGCAAAATCGACACGGAAACGCGTTGTTTTCCGGTCGCTTTCGTCGCTTAGGACGTCGCAAACCGGCTATGCCGCCCCTGCCCTTGCCGAATACACATTGGCCGTTAGGTAGGGGACAATCCCTCCTTGTCGAACGCTTCCTCTGGAGCAGCCCGATGTCCGACGACGAAATCATCCTCTCCGAACTCTCCGACGACGAACTCGTCCAGCAGATGCATGACGATCTGTACGACGGGCTGAAGGAGGAGATCGAGGAAGGCACGAACCTGCTGCTTGAGCGCGGCTGGGCGCCCTACAAGGTGCTGACAGAGGCTCTGGTGGAAGGCATGCGCATCGTCGGCGAGGATTTTCGCGACGGCATCCTGTTCGTTCCCGAGGTGCTGCTCTCCGCCAACGCCATGAAGGCGGGCATGTTCATCCTGCGCCCGCTGCTCGCCGCCACCGGCGCGCCCAAGCAGGGCAAGATGGTGATCGGCACCGTCAAGGGCGACATCCACGACATCGGAAAGAACCTCGTCGGCATGATGATGGAGGGCGCCGGCTTCGACGTCATCGATCTCGGCATCAACAATCCGGTGGAAAAGTATCTCGCCGCGATCGAGGAGCACCAGCCCGACATCCTCGGCATGTCTGCGCTTCTCACCACCACCATGCCCTACATGAAGGTCGTCATCGACACGATGAAGGAGAAGGGCATCCGCGACGACTACGTCGTTCTGGTCGGCGGCGCCCCGCTCAACGAGGAGTTCGGCAAGGCCGTTGGTGCCGACGCCTATTGCCGCGACGCCGCTGTCGCCGTCGAAACCGCCAAGGATTTCATGAAGCGCAGGCACAACGTCAGGGTTGCTTGAGCGACCCTCAGAGGCTCCGGGCAAGCCGATGCCCGCGATGGCTTGGGGCGCCTTCCCCCGCCGCAAGGCGGGGGAGGTGTAGGCTAGATCGTCAGTCGATCGAGTCTTCGACCGCGTCGGCGGTAGCATTGACGTCGCGGCCGATGCCCCGCACCGTGTTGGCACAGGCCGAAAGCGCCATCACGCAGATGAGAGCGCAGACGGCTGCGTAGCGAGAGGTTGTCATGAGACGGTTCTCTTTCGTGCTGTCGAAGTCCTATCCCGCGAAACGGCGATGAACCTGATTGGTTCCACGCAATCGATGCCGCGCGCCGAAGAGCGCGGACCCGGGCGCGTGCTGGTGATTGCCTGCGGTATGATCGCGCGCGAGGTGCTGGCGGTGAAATCCAGGCTTGGACTCGAGCACCTGGAACTCACCTGCCTGCCGGCCGAACTCCACTACTACCCCGACCGCATTCCTCCCGCCATGGACGCCGCGCTCGACAGGGCGCGGGCCGAAGGCTGGGAGCATATCTTCGTGGGCTACGCCGATTGCGGCACGGGCGGCATGCTCGACCGCGTCTGCGAGAAGCACGGCGTTGCCCGCATCGCCGGACCGCACTGCTTCGCCTTCTATCAGGGGCTCTCCGCCTTCGAGGCGATCGGCGATGGCGACATGACCACCTTCTACATGACCGATTTCCTCTGCCGCCAGTTCGACGCCTTCTTCATGAAGCCGCTCGGCCTCGACCGTCATCCCGAATTGGCGAAGGATTACTTCGGGCACTACGAAAAGCTCGTCTACCTCGCCCAGACCGATGACGACGGCCTTGAGGATGTCGCCAGGAGCGCGGCCGCGATGCTCGGGCTCCGCTACGAGAAGCGCCGGACCGGCTACGGCGACCTCGAACCCGCGCTGCGCGACGCGGGCGGCATCTCCTGACGATCATGCCATGATGGCTGAACACGAAACAGCCGAAATCCGCGCGTAGCCCCGGCAATCGGAGCACCCAGGGTACCGGGTGGCGTTTTGTCATCAAGGATTAACCGCTGGCGATGCAGGATGGACGCGAGGGCGGTGGCAGGCGCGCCGACGGGTTTGCCTGCCGTGGGGACCGTGGATGAACGAAATGAACCCGCGCATAAGCCAGCCGGCCCTGCGCCGGCGCAGGCCGAGAAGACTGTCCGAGGTGTTCATGCGCCTGGCCGCGGAGGCCGATGGCAAGGTTACCGTCGAAGCCGTTCGGGACGCGCTGGGTGATCGCAGCTTCGCCGCCCTTCTCGTCTTCTTCGCGTCTTTCAACTTGCTTCCGCTGCCCCCCGGCGCGTCCGTCATCCTTGGGCTGCCACTGATCATCGTTTCGGCGCAGATGGTTTTCGGCAACAGGACCGCATGGCTGCCCGCCTTCCTGATGCGCAAATCTGTCAGCGCGGATCATTTCCAGAATTTCGCCGCCAGGGCCGTCCCTCGCCTCATGCAGCTCGAGCGGCTGATAAAGCCGCGCTACTGGCCCTTCTGGCGCAGGCGGGGCGACCGCGTCATCGGCGTGATCGCCCTGATCCTCTCCATCGCCGTCTTCCTTCCCATTCCTCTTGGCAACTGGCTTCCCGCCTTCGCCACCGCGCTGATCGGCCTAGCGCTGTCCGAACGGGACGGCATTCTCTTCGCGGTCGCGTGCCTCGTGGGGGTGACGTCCCTCGTGGTCATCGCAGTGGTCGTCGCGTCGGCCGGGGCGATCCTGACGCTCCTGTGGCAAACGGCGGGCATGCATCACTGGTGGTGATCGCGCCGCGGCTTCCGCAAGGCTTCGCGCATCCGGCAATTCTCTTGCCCAAAGGCGACGTCGCTTTTGAATGGGCCGGCGTCGCCTCATGAGAAGCGGCCCGGACGCGGTTACGGCAATGCTCGGTCAACACCCAGGTGCGGAGCATGGCCGATGGCCGATCTGATCGTCGTCTACTGGCGGGACATCCCCGCGCAGGTCATCGTGAAGAAGGGCCGCGCCAACGCCAAGCGCGAACTGTCGCTGCGCTTCACCGAAGCGATCGACATGGCAGCCATGCGCTCCGGCGCGGCCGAGAGCGGAGACTATCTGGCCGAATGGCGCAAGGCCGACCCGGTGCCGGTCGGCGACGATCTCGAAGCCGAGGCCGACAAGGCGACGGCGGCGATCGAAGCCGCGTTCGACCGCGATCGTCTGGTCGCCCTGGCCAAGGCGGGCGGCCATGACAAGCACTGACCGCCCGACGGGCTCGACCACCGCGAAGGGGCCGGCCGGCGCCGCGCCGCAAGCGCTGCCGCCGACGGCCGCCGCGGGCGTGACCCAGGCGTCGATCGTCAAGAAGACCGCGCCCAAGACGGACTACAAGCCGTCCGACGTCTCGCCGCAACGCCGCGTCCAGCGCCGCTATTCCGTGCGCCTCTGGTCTGTGCGCCATTCCCGTGCGCTGGAATGGTTCTACGCCCGCTTCGCCGACCTCTTCCTTCTCTTGCATCCTCTCTGGAAGGGGATCGGCTACGGACGCGTGGAAGCGCCGGTCAAGTTTGTCGAAAAGCGCGTCAAGGGTTTCATGTTCGACTGCCGCATGTGCGGCCAGTGCGTGCTCTCCTCCACCGGCATGTCGTGTCCGATGAACTGCCCCAAGCAGCTTCGCAACGGGCCGTGCGGCGGCGTGCGTGCCAACGGCAATTGCGAGGTCGAGCCCGACATGCCCTGCGTCTGGGTCAAGGCGTGGGAAGGCTCCCGCAACATGGTCAAGGGCGACGCCATCCTGGCCGTACAGAAGCCGGTCGACCAGTCGCTGCGCGAGACGTCCGCCTGGCTTCGGGTCACCGCGCGCGCGGCGGCGCAGCGCGAGAAGGCGAGCGAACCGGCATGAGCCTGCGCGACCAGAACCCGGCCGGCATCGACCTGCCGCTCGACCCCCTGCCCGGCCACTCTTCGCGCGGCCGGCTCGAACGGGTGCTGCGGCGCGGCGAATTCGCGGTCACGGCGGAGCTGAATCCGCCCGACAGCGCCAACGCTCAGGACGTCTACGAAAGGGCGGCGATCTTCGAAGGCTGGGTCGACGGCATCAACGCCGTCGATGCCTCGGGCGCCAACTGCCACATGTCCTCGGTCGGCATCTGCGCGCTGCTCACCCGCATGGGCTTCGCGCCGATCATGCAGATCTCGTGCCGCGACCGAAACCGCATCGCCATCCAGGGCGACGTGCTCGGGGCCGCCGCCATGGGGGTCGGCAACATCCTGTGCCTGACAGGCGACGGCGTGCAGGCAGGCGACCAGCCCGGCGCCAAGCCGGTCTTCGATCTCGACTGCATGTCGCTTCTGGAAACCATCCGCATCATGCGCGACGAACGGAAGTTCCTGTCCGGCCGCAAGCTCACCTCGCCCCCGGAAGTCTTCCTCGGCGCGGCGATCAATCCGTTCGCGCCACCGTTCGATTTCCGGCCGCACCGGCTGGCCAAGAAGATCGCCGCGGGGGCTCAGTTCGTGCAGAGCCAGTATTGCTACGACGTGCCGATGTTCTGCGAATACATGAAGCGCGTGCGCGACCTCGGGCTGGTCCAGAACTGCTTCATCCTGTGCGGCGTCGGCCCGCTCGCCTCCGCCCGCACCGCTAAATGGATGCGCGCCAACGTGCCGGGCGTCCACATCCCCGATGCCGTCATCGCGCGGCTGGAGGGTGCTGCCGACCAGAAGAAGGAAGGCAAGCGGATCTGCATCGATATCATCAACGAGGTGAAGGAGATCGAGGGCGTCTCCGGCATCCATGTGATGGCCTACCGGCAGGAGGAGTTCGTAGCCGAGATCGTCGACGAGTCCGGCGTGCTCAAGGGCCGCCGCCCATGGCGCCGCGAGGCCGGCGCCGACGACGCGCGCGTCGCCGAGAAGCTCGACCGCATCCTGCACGAGGAAGATGCCCAGTCGCCGGGCGACCTGGTCCGGCAGGCTGCCGGATAGAGAACTCGCGTCCCCGAACCGTAGAACCATAAACCGCGTCACGCACGCACGGAGAGTTTGAACATGACCCGCACGATCGTCGCCTCCGCGACCAGGGAAATCATCATCGGCTTCGACCAGCCCTTCTGCGTCATCGGCGAGCGGATCAACCCGACCGGCCGCAAGAAGCTCGCCGCCGAGATGGTCGCCGGCAATTTCGAGACGGTGATCAAGGACGCGCTGGAGCAGGCCGCCGCGGGCGCCACCATGCTCGACGTCAACGCAGGCGTCACCGCGGTCGACCCCAACGCCACCGAACCCGCCCTGCTCGTGCAGACGCTGGAGATCGTCCAGAACCTCGTCGACCTGCCGCTGTCGATCGACAGTTCGGTGTCGGCCGCCATCGAGGCCGCGCTGAAAGTCGCCAAGGGCCGCCCGCTGGTCAATTCCGTCACCGGCGAGGAGGAGAAGCTGGAAGCCATCCTGCCGCTGGTGAAGAAGTACAATGTGCCGGTCGTTGCCATCTCCAACGACGAGACCGGCATCTCGATGGATCCGGACGTGCGCTTCGCTGTCGCAAAGAAGATCGTAGAGCGCTGCGCCGATTTCGGCATTCCCGCGCACGACGTCGTGGTCGATCCGCTGGTCATGCCGATCGGCGCGCTGGGCGACGCGGGCCGCCAGGTCTTCGCCCTGCTTCGCCGCCTGCGCGAGGAACTGAAGGTCAACACGACCTGCGGCCTCTCCAACATCTCCTTCGGCCTGCCGCACCGCCACGGCATCAACGCCGCCTTCATCCCCATGGTCATCGGCGCCGGAATGACTTCGGCCATCATGAACCCCTGCCGCCCGCAGGAGATGGAGGCCGTCCGCGGCGCTAACGTGCTCGCCGGCACCGACAGGGACTGCACCACCTGGATCAAGACCTACAAGGACTACAAGCCCGGCGAGGTCCACGCCCCCGCCCCGGTTCAGGTCAATGCGCCCGGAGACGCCAGCGCCGGCGGCGGCCGCCGCCGCGGCGGACGCGAAGCCAGGATGGCGCGGGGATGATTTTGAATTGGTGCGTCCTTCGAGGCTCGCCCGCGCAGGTTCTTGCATGAACCTGGCGAGATCGTGCGGGCTCGCACCTCAGGATGAGGGCGTTCGGTGGTTGTCACGCCAACCGCGTGGATCGTGCCGTCCCCCAAATCCTCAGGACTGCAGAAGCCGCCCCACCAAACTCCGTGATCTCGAGGCGCCACCAAACTCCCTCATCCTGAGGTGCGAGCCCGCACGCGGTTGCACGGCTATCCAACGTCCTGCGAGGGCGAGCCTCGAAGGACGCACTGAAACAGCCACCGCTGCCGCCCCCACGGAACGCCCTCATCCTGAGGCGCGAGCAAAGCGAGCCTCGAAGGACGCACGAACCCGGCTAAGTGCGCGGAGGAACCAGATGGCCTCGCCTCGACAGCGCGGGCAGGGATTCGTAGGAAAGAGCGATCAGCGCTTCCTTCTTGCGTCTGGACCAGCCCTTGATCTGCCGCTCGCGCGCGATGGCATCGGTGATCCGGTCGTAGGTCTCGGTAAACACGAGCACGACGGGCCGGCGGCGCGCGGTGTATCCGTCCACCGGGAGATTGTTGTGTTCCCAGACCCGCGCCTCGACCTCCTGCTTCGTCGAACCGACGTAGTAGGACCCGTCCGCGCAGCGCAGCATGTAGACCGTCATCTCGAAAGTCATCGGATGACAAAAACTCCGATCGCGCCGCGGTGCAACGGGGTTGTGCGTCCTTCGAGGCTCGCCCGCGCGGATTTGTGCATTAATTTGGAAAGATCGTGCGGGCTCGCACCTCAGGATGAGGGAGTTCCGTTGTGCGGCCGTCGCAGGCTTGAGGATCCGGGTAACGGCGCGATCTACGCGATTGGCGTGCCAGCCACCGAACTCCCTCATCCTGAGGAGCGAGCCCGCACCCATATGCGCGGTTGTCCACCAGCCTTTGCGGGCGAGCCTCGAAGGACGCACTGAATTGAACCCACCGCCAAACATGACCGACCCCCTCGTCCTGTTCATGCCCTCCGGCAAGCGCGGGCGCTTTCCGGTCGGCACGCCCGTGCTCGATGCCGCCCGCTCGCTCGGCGTCTACGTGGAGAGCGTCTGCGGCGGCCGCGCGACCTGCGGGCGTTGCCAGATCGTGGTGCAGGAAGGCAGCTTCGCCAAGCACAAGATCGTCTCGTCCAACGATCACATCTCGGCCAAGGGTCCGAAGGAGGAACGCTACGAGAGGGTCCGCGGGCTGGCCGAAGGCCGCCGCCTCTCCTGCTCCGCCACGATCCAGGGCGACCTCGTCATCGACGTGCCCCAGGACACCGTCATCAACGCCCAGGTGGTGCGCAAGTCGGCGATCGACCGCATCATCGAGCGCAACCCTGCCGTACAGCTCTGCTATGTTGAGGTGGACGAGCCCGACATGCACAAGCCGCTCGGCGATCTCGACCGGTTGAAGGTGATGCTGGACAAGGACTGGGGCTGGGACAATCTGCTCGTCTCGCAGTATCTAATCCCGCAGGTCCAGGGAATCCTGCGCAAGGGCAACTGGGGCGTCACCGCCGCGATCCACCGCGACCTCGAGGCCTCGCGGCCCAACATCATCGCGCTCTGGCCCGGCCTGCACAACGAGGCCTACGGCATCGCCTGCGACATTGGCTCGACCACCATCGCCATGCACCTGGTCTCCCTGCTGTCGGGGCGCATCGTCGCGTCGTCCGGCATGCAGAACCCGCAGATCCGCTTCGGCGAGGATCTGATGAGCCGCGTCTCCTACGTGATGATGAATCCCGAGGGCCGCGAGCAGATGACCAGGGCGGTGCGGGACGCCGTCACTGAGCTCACGCGCAAGGTCTGCGCGGAGGGCGGCGTCGATCCCGGCAACGTGCTGGACGCAGTGATCGTCGGCAATCCGATCATGCACCACCTGTTCCTCGGCATCGACCCGACCGAACTCGGCCAGGCGCCCTTCGCGCTCGCCGTCTCCGGGTCGGTCCACACCTGGGCGAGCGATCTGGGCCTCGGCATCAACACCGGCGCGCGCATCTACATGCTGCCCTGCATCGCCGGCCATGTCGGGGCCGACGCGGCCGGCGCCACGCTTTCGGAGGGCCCGCACCGCCAAGACCGCATGATGCTGCTCGTCGACGTCGGCACCAATGCCGAGATCGTGCTGGGCAACCGCAACCGCATCGTGGCCGCCTCCTCGCCCACCGGGCCCGCTTTCGAGGGCGCCGAGATCTCGTCCGGCCAGCGCGCAGCACCCGGCGCCATCGAGCGCGTGCGCATCGATCCCGCCACGCTGGAGCCGCGCTTCAAGATCATCGGCTCCGACTTGTGGTCCGACGAGCCCGGTTTCGACGCCGATGCCGAGCGGCTTGGCATCACGGGCATCTGCGGCTCGGCCATCATAGAGGTCGTGGCCGAGATGTTCCTCGCGGGCATCATCTCCGAGGACGGCGTCGTGGACGGGAGCCTGGCGGCGCGGACCCACCGCATCCGCCAGACCGGCCGCACCTATTCCTATCTCCTGCATGCCGGCAAGCAGGAGATCTCCGTCACCCAGAACGACGTGCGCGCCATCCAGCTCGCCAAGTCGGCGCTCTATGCGGGAATCAAACTCCTGATGGAAAAGCTCGGCGTCGACCACGTCGACACGATCCGGCTCGCCGGCGCATTCGGATCCTTCATCGATCCGAAATACGCAATGGTTCTGGGGCTCATCCCCGACTGCGACCTGTCGGAGGTCAAGGCGGTGGGCAACGCCGCAGGCACGGGCGCCCTGATGGCTTTGCTCAACAGAGACTACCGCCGCGAGATCGAGGCGACGGTGCGCCGTATCGACAAGATCGAGACGGCGCTCGAGCCGCGCTTCCAGCAGCATTTCGTCAACGCCATGGCGCTGCCCAACAAGGTGGATTCGTTCCCGCACCTGGCGGCGGCGGTCGCGCTGCCCGAGCATTCGCCGCGCGGCGATGACGCCGGAGACGAGGCGACGCCGCGGCGCAGGTCGCGCGAGGAACGGGCGGCGCGCCGGAACCGAAGCTGACCGTCGTCGTTTGACGGAAGCCTTTCGTCGGAAGCCGGCTGCCGTCCAGGATATTGATCGGGCTTGACGATTTCCGCGGAGGGGTC
Source organism: Aquibium pacificum (assembly GCF_040839445.1). Lineage (NCBI taxonomy): Bacteria > Pseudomonadati > Pseudomonadota > Alphaproteobacteria > Hyphomicrobiales > Phyllobacteriaceae > Aquibium > Aquibium pacificum. The sequence goes on from NZ_JBDPGJ010000003.1 coordinate 709,945, forward strand.
TTGATTGATCCCGTAGCGATCGGAATGTCGATGCCGAGCCTGAAGAGCCGTCTGGTTGGTCATTATCTGAAGCTCACCCGCAAGAAGGGGTTCGCGAGCGCCCAGGGGCTGCACGACTGGATTGCCCGGTCGAGGCAGCGGCAGATCCATCTGCCGCCGGCTTCGGTGGCGCGCCGCGTGGCGATCACACGGCGTGAGATCGACGGCCATCCGGTCTACGACGTCGTCCCCGGGCAGCGCTCGGCGAGCCACATCGTGTATTTCCACGGCGGGGCCTACTGCTTCGAGATCACAAGCTATCACTGGAAGCTGATCGCCGATGTCGCGGAGCGCACCGGCGCGCGCGTCACCGTGCCGATCTATCCCCTCGCCCCGGAGCATGACTTCCACGACATGTTCCGCATGGCCATGGCGACCTACCGCTCCGTGCTCGGCCAGACCAGGGCGAGCGACGTCGTGTTCATGGGCGATTCCGCCGGCGGCAACATGGCGGTCGTACTGACGATGATGGCGGCGGAAAAGCGCCTGCCGCTGCCCGGCTGCCACGTCCTCATTTCGCCGGGCCTCGACATGGCGGCGACCGAGGCCATGACCGAGGCGGCCTGCCGGGATCCCTGGCTCGATGTGCCGGGCGGCGAGGAGGCGATCAGGATCTACTGCGCCGGCATCGACGTGAAGGACTGGCGCATCAGCCCGCGCTACGGCGACCTGTCGGTGCTGCCGAAGACCCTGATCTTCACCAGCACGCGCGACCTGCTCTGCTCGGGCACGATGGGTTTCGCCGAGGCGGCGCTGGAGGCCGGTGTCGACGTGGAACTCGTCGTCGAAGAGGGCATGTACCACGTCTGGCCGCTGATCGAGACCATCGAGGCGCGCCGCGCGAAGGACCGCATCGTCGAATTCCTGCGCAAGCACGAGTTGCCGAAACCCGCCCGCGCTCCCGCCGCGGCAACCGTCGCGGTCCTGCCCGCCGAATAGGCGGACCGCGCCTTATCAGAACCGCCCGGTCTCCCTGAACGCCTCGAAGGTCGCCCTGATGTGGTCCGCCGCTGCAAGCACCGGCGCCGAGGCATCGGGCGCTACGACCATGACTAGGTTGTAGGAGCCGATGTCGGGCAGCCCGTCTTCTTCCCCCAGAACCACAAGATCGCCCGCGACGAAGGACTTCGGCAGCGGCGCCACGGCGAGGTCGGCCAGGATGGCCGAGCGCTGCCCGGCCGTGTGGGCGCTCATGTAGGCGACCCGGTACTCCCTGCCCCCCCGTCCGAGCGCCTCGAGCGCACCGGCGCGCCAGGCGCAGCCTTCTTCCCAGAGCGACACCGGCAGCGGCTCGCGCATGTGCGCGCATCCCCCCTTGGCGCCCGCCCATACGATCGGCTCCGTCAGCAGCACCTCGGCATCGGGCGCGAGCGTCTTGAAAGAGTTGGTCATCAGCGTAATGTCGAGCCGCCTGTCCTCGAGGCGCCGCCGCAGGCTGGCGCTCTGGTCGATGACGACGTCGACCGCGATCGAGGGGTGCGACTGCGCGAAGCGCTTGAGCACGGTCGGCAGCACCCGCTCGCCGTAATCGTCCGGCGAACCCAGCCGCACCACGCCGCTGATGTCCGGCACGATGAATTTCGCCACCGCCTCGCGATTGATCGCCAGCATGCGCCGCGCATAGCCAAGCAGCATCTCGCCGTCGATGGTCAGCGACACCGCGCGCGCGTCGCGCCGGAAGACGGAGCGCCCGAGCTGTTCCTCCAGCTTCTTGATCTGCATGGACACCGCCGACGGCGTGCGGAACACGGCCGAGGCCGCGACCGTGAACGAGCCCGTATCGGCGATCGCGACGAAGGTCCGCAGCACGTCGAGTTCGAGCAGCGGCATGGGATGATTGAGCGGTGCGTTCATGGTAGGTTCCGTTCAGATTGATTGATCCATGAGATCATTACATTTCGATTGATTGAACTATGAGACTGGCGCAAAGTCAAGCTGTCGCAAGGGAAAACACAGACGAGAAGGAGCCCCGCTCATGCTACCCGTCACAGCTTATAGCCTGTTCGTGGAGGGCCTCACCCGCTTCCACGATCCCTCGTCCCGCACCGGGAACCGCGTTCCGGAGCAGCACCTCGAACGGCGCACCGCGTTTCAGCGCGACCGCCCGTTCCGAAACCATCCACGCTTCTGACGCAGTCGAACCGAAACACGAAAGACTTAGCTGAAGCATCGAAAAGGCAGGATCGTCGGTCCCGCCGAAATCAAGGAGAAGACAATGTCCATCATCGGAACCATAGGCCACCTGGCCCGCGAATACAGGCAGCGTCGCGAAATCGCACGCACCGAAAGAATGATCGGCGCCATGCCCGCCGAACTGCGCAAGGATATCGGCTGGCCCGATAGCTTCACGGCGCAGATCGGCCGCCCCGTCAGCCATGACTGGTCCAGGCACTGACATGATCCGACCGAAACGATGCTGCCGACGCGGATGACGCCGCGCCGGCGGCATGTCCGGCCAGCAGACCCGCAAGATGGCGCAATTGCGCCAGCGCCGGCCGGCATGCAACTCTTCAATCGACTGTAATTAATAGGCTTTTCGGCCGGAAGGACCCGATTTGAGCGATGTCGCATTTCATGCGTTCCGCTTCGCATTTCCGGGTGCCGAACCCCACCGCGAAGCCTATATGAGCCTCACACGAGCCGCCCGCTCCATTGCGCGAAGGACGACCCGCGAAACCCCGTTTGCATGGAGATCATCATGAAGTTTCTTGCCCGCATGTTCACCCGCCGTCCGTCCACCATCGGGACGGAACTCGAGCGCCAGCGCCTCGGCCGCACCATGCCCGGCCAGACCGGTGCGGTGGCTGCCGCCCGCCTCGGCTACACGCTCGGCTGATAGAACGATACATCGGAACTGGTGGAATGAAGCGCCCGCGGACCGGACCGGTCCCGCGGGTGCCTTGCTATTGAGGCTGCGCACGCACCCGCGTTCGAAACGAAGGTTTATTTGTTCCCGCCGCGCTTGCGAACCGTTGACAGTGCCGGCCATTCCGGATGACAATTTTTCCTGAAAGCGACATCTGATCGCCGGCCAATCACTCGGTTCTCGCGGGGCAGAAAGTGAACGCCAAAGCGTCGGTCAAGAGATCCCTGGTCTTCTTTCTGATTCCCGAATTCACCATGGTCGCATTCGCCACGGCCCTCGAACCGTTGCGGATCGCCAACCGCATGCTCGGCCACGATGCCTATCGCTGGCGGCTGGCGAGTTCGGATGGAAGGCCGGTCCGCGCCTCGAACGGCGTCGAATGCGCCGTCGATACCTCGCTCGAGGAGGAACGCCGCAAGATGGGCGGTCCGGACCGCCCTTCAATGGTGGTGGTCTGCAGCGGCATCGATGTCGAGAAATACTCCAACCGCACGGCGTTCGCCTGGCTGCGCGAAGAGTACAATCGCGGCGTTGCCGTCGGCGGGTTGTGCACCGGCGCCCACGTGCTGGCGTCGGCCGGGCTGCTCTCCAACAAGCGCTGCGCCATCCACTGGGAAAACCTCCCGGGCTTCTCGGAGAAATTTCCCAAGGCAAACGTGTTCGCCGATCTCTTCGAGGTCGACCAGAACATCTACACCTGCGCCGGCGGCACGGCCTCGCTCGACATGATGCTGAAGCTGATCGGCGAGGATTTCGACGAACTCCTGGTCAACCGAGTCTGCGAGCAGATGCTGACCGACCGCGTGCGCAGCCCCACCGACCGCCAGCGCCTGCCGCTGCGCGCCCGCCTCGGCGTGCAGAACTCGAAAGTGCTCGGCATCATCGAACTGATGGAGGCGAACCTCTCGGAACCCCTGTCGCTGATCGAGATCGCCGATGGCGTCGGCCTCTCGCGCCGCCAGATCGAGCGCCTGTTCCGCCAGGAGATGGGCCGCTCCCCGGCGCGCTATTATCTGGAGGTCCGCCTCGACCGGGCGCGCCACCTCCTGATCCAGTCCTCGCTGCCGGTGGTCGAGGTCGCCGTTGCATGCGGCTTCGTCTCCGCCTCGCACTTCTCCAAATGCTACCGCGAACTCTACGCCCGCTCCCCCCAACAGGAACGCAACGACCGCAAGCAGATGCTGGCGGCTTGAACCTGCAATACGCGGCGTTCCGGCCAGAACACCTGCGCCAGGGCGCAGCTTCCCCTCAATTCTCCCATATGCGCGAGCGGTTCTGCCAGATCTTCTCGCCGATCAGGCAGTCGTAGTCCGCCGTGGCGGCGACCAGCTGCACCGGCAGCCCGGTCCTTTCGCGTGGCGCGGGAACGAGGCCGGCGAGTTCCAGCACCAGCTTGCGCCGGATCGCCTCGGGAAACTGCGACCAGTCGTTGACCGGAATGACGAAGGCTCCCGGCCCGCCGATCACGCAGTTCTCGTAATAGACGTCGAGGTCCTTCACGTCGTAGACGGTCGAGAAGCCGCTGCGCGTCATCAGCGGCAGGCCGTTGATGGTGATGCCCTTTTCCACGATCCCGTCGCGCGTCACGTCGACCTGTGCGCCCTGGTTGTTCGGTCCGTCGCCGGAGATGTCGATCACCCGCTTCATGCCGCGAAATCCGTTGTCCTCGAACAGGCCCTCGGCGAAGGTCAGCCCGCCGGAGATCGACGTCCGACGAGCGCTGCGCGGCGGCGTGGCCGTCATCTGCTCGACGAAGGCCTCGGCCTCGCCCAGCGACCCGATGCGGGTCCAAGGAACCACGATGCGCTGCGTGAAGTCGCCTGCCCATTCGAAATAGGTCACCGCGATCTTGCCGTGTACGCCGTCGCGGATCGCCTGGACGACGTTCTCGTGCACGAGTGCGGCGGCATATCCGTCGCGCTGGATCTCCAGTTCCATCGGCGACATGGAAAGCGACACGTCGACCGCGAGCACGAGTTCGACGTCGACGACCTCGTCGTCCTCGGGATGCGTCGCGGTCTGCGCGGACGCGGCGGCGGATCCGAGCGGAAGGAAGAGGAGGCCGGTCGCGGCAGCCCGCAACGCGCGCCCGATGGGGCGGCGTTCATCCGGCGAAGAGACGTTCGGATCGTGGTCCATCAGCCTTGCTCCATCCAGCAGGCCTTCGGCACTGGCGGCGTTGTTCCGCAAGGCGCGGAGCGATCAAGGCCCTGCGCCGGAAGACCCTCGCCGACGATGATAGGTAAAAAGCCGCCGTTGGAAAGCGACGCCCCGCCGGCGCGGGACGATGCGCGTTCACATTCGCGCGAACTGATGTTTCGCCAGAACGGCAACTCGGCGCCGCTGCCGCCTTTTCTGGCAACGGATTAAGGACGCGGCGCATCGCTTTGTCCGGCACGCGCGGTCTGCTGACACGATGCTGTCAGCAGGTCTTGGGACAGTGACAAGTTTCGCATGTCCGGCGCGACCGGAGCGGGATAATCACCTCCTGCCGGACGATTTCACCGGCGTTCTCTCCCTTCCGGTCGGTGCCCGCCATGAACGAATTTCTTCCCCAGCTTCTTCTCGCCTGGTCGATCCAGGCCATGGGCATCCTCGCGCCGGGTCCGAGCGTGATGCTGATCCTCGGCGTCGCCACCGGCCGGGGCCGGTTGCCGGCGGTGGTGACGGCCTTCGGCGTTGCCTGCGGCTCGATCGTCCTCGCCACTGCGACGGTCCTCGGCATCACGGCGATCTTCGCCGAAGTCGCGGCCTTCATGACGGCGATCCGCTTCATCGGCGCCGCCTATCTGCTGTGGCTGGCCTGGAAGGCCTTCCGCAACGCCATCAACGCGCCCGAACTTCACATGAGAGAGGTGCCGTCGGTGAGCGCGTGGCGGGCCGGCCTCACCGGCTTCACGCTCCAGATCACCAATCCGAAGGCGATCCTCTTCTGGCTGGCGATTGCCAGCGTCGGCGGGGTCGGAAACGCGCCGGCCTACGTGATCGCGATCTTCATCGCAGGCGCCTTCGTCAATTCCTTCATCGGCCACGGAGGCTACGCGCTGCTCCTGTCGTCCGGACCGGTGCGTCGCGTCTATTTCCGCTTCCGCCGATGGGTGGAGGCCGCGCTCGGCGGCTTCTTCGCCGTCGCCAGCTACACGCTCGCGACGTCGCGATAGGAGCCTCGATCAGCTGCGCGGCTTGAGGTTCTCCGGATCGTAGAGCGGCCTGTAGCCCACGGCCGCCACTTCCACCGGATAGGTCTCGCCGAAATACTCGACCTCCAATTTCCGGCCTTCCTGGCAAAAGGCCCAGGGCAGGTAGGCGAGCGCGATGTTCTTGCCCAGCGTCGGCCCGTAGGCGACGGACGTGGTGAAGGAGCGGCGGCCGAGTTCGTCGACCAGCGTCTCGCCCGTCTCCGGGTCGAGTACCGGCATGATGCCGACCGGATAGCGCGCCACGCCATTGGAATCGACGTTGTCGGTCATCACCAGCGTGCACAGCATCGCTGGCTGGTGGTCGCGGGCGCGGTATTCGAGGTGCTTCGCCTTGCCGCGGAAATCCGCCTCCTTGACCTTCGGCCGCGCCAGGTCGGCTTCCAGAAGGTTGTACTCGGTCAGAAGGTCTGCGTTCTGCAGGCGCAGGCTCTTTTCCATGCGGCGCGAGTTGGCGTAGGTCTCCACGCCGAACGCCATGACGCCGGTGGAGCGCAGCACGTCCCACACCGCGACCCCGTCCTCGTAGGCCATGTGCAGTTCCCAGCCCTGCTCGCCCACATAGGAGATGCGGAAGGCGGTGACGTCCTTTCCGGCGATTCGGATCGGCTTGATCGCGGCGAAGGGAAAAATCTCCTGCGACAGTGCCTCGGGATCCTCCACCACCTTTTGCAGCGTGGCCCGCGCATTCGGCCCCCAGATGCCGATCGCGACGTATTTCTCCGTGACGTCGGTGACGGTGACGTCGAAGCCCTTGTCCTCGGCGACGCGGCGCATGTAGTGGAAGTCGCGCGGACCGGCGTCCGCCCCGTCGATCACGCGGCAGCGGTCGGCCATGCGGATCACCGTCAGATCGGCGCGCACCATGCCCTCGTCGTCGAGGAAGTGGGTGTAGATGCCCTTGCCGATGTTGGCGTCGCCGCCGATCCTCGCCGCGCACAGCCACTCCATCAGCGCGACATGGTCCGGTCCCTCCACGTCGTACATGGCGAAGTGCGACAGGTTCACGATGCCGGCGTTCTCTGTCATCTCCAGATGCTCGGCATTGGAGACGCGCCAGAAGTGGCGGTTGTCCCACTCATTTTCGCGCACCGGAACGCGGTTCCCGTATTTCTCGAGCAGATGCTCGTTTGCGGCATAGCCGTGTGCCCGCTCCCAGCCGCCGAGCTCCATGAAATGGCCGCCGAGCGCCTTCTCGCGCTCCCAGAAGGGCGAGCGCCGCACGTCGCGTCCCTTGGAGAAGGGCTCGCGCGGATGCACGGCCGGGTTGTAGACCTTCATCGCCGTCTCGGTGCAGCGATCCCAGATGAACTGCTCCTTCGTCTGGTGCGGATAGAAGCGCGCGTAGTCGATCTGGTGGTGGTCGATTTCGGTGCGCCCGTCGGTCATCCAGTCGGCAATCAGCTTGCCCATGGCCGGGCCGTCCTTGACCCACACGGCCACCGCGTACCAGAGCCCCCTCGCCTTCTGGCTTTCGCCGGCGGACGGTCCGCCGTCGGTCGTCACCTGCAGCAGCCCGTTGAAGGAATGGCTCTCGTTGTAGCCGAGTTCGCCAAGGATCGGGGTGAGCTCCATGGCCCGCTCCAGCGGCTCCATGATCTGCTCCATGTCGAGGTCCCGCTGCGAGGGCGACAGGCGCGACTCGTGCTTCTCCAGGATGTCGCGCGGGTGGCAGAGCCGCGGATTGGTCTCCTCGTAGTAGCCCCACTCGATCTGCCCGCCCTCGGCGGTCTTCGGGTCGCCGGTGTCGCGCATATAGGCGGAGTTGCCCTGGTCGCGCATGAGCGGCCAGCCGATCTCCTTGCCGGTGCCGGCGAACTCGGTGTAGGGGCCGAAGAAGGTCAGCGGATGGTCGATCGGCATCACAGGCAGGTCCTCGCCCGCCATTTCGGCGATCAGGCGTCCCCAGATGCCGGCGCAGACCACGACATGGTCGGCCTCGATCGTGCCACGGTCGGTGACGACGCCCTTGATGCGACCGTTCTCGATCACCAGCGACTTCGCGGGGGTATTGGCGAAAGCCCGGAGCTTTCCGCTGGCTTCCGCCTGGTCGACGAGCTTGCCCGCCACCGTCTGCGACCGCGGGATGACCAGCCCCGCATCGGGATCCCACATCCCGCCCTGCACCATACCCTCCTCGATCAGCGGGAATTTCTCCTTGATCTCGGCCGGTCCGATCAGCCGGGCGCGCGTGCCGAAGGCCTTGGCCGAGGCGACCTTGCGTTTGATCTCCTCCATGCGGGCATCGTCGCCGACGCGCGCCACCTCCAGCCCGCCGACGCGGGCGTAGTGGCCCATCTTCTCGTAGAAATCGATCGAGTAGAGCGTCGTCCAGCACGACAGGAAGTCGTGGCTGGTCGTGTAGCAGAAGTCCGACGCATGCGCGGTCGAGCCGATGTCGGTCGGGATCGAGGACTTGTCGATGCCCACGATGTCGTCCCAGCCGCGCCCTATCAGGTGGTGCGCCACCGAGGCGCCCACGATCCCGCCCAAGCCGATGATGACGACCTTCGCCCTTGCCGGAAACCCTGCCATTGTCCGCCACTCCCGATGTCTTCCGGGCGCGGACTATAAGGCGGCGCGGCGTCGGTGTTGCAGCCTGTTTGCGACATCGTCGACGAGCCGCGCGACCCCGACGCACATCGAGATGACGCATGTCTGTCAAGTCGAGCCGCAAGCCGACAGAGGCTCGGCCGCCATTAAGCTTAACGCGAAGTTAACGCCCCGCTTTAACACAAACCTCCATTGATCATGCTATAAGCAAACGATGAATTACATGGCCGCCGCCCAATCGAAAGCGCCCCGCCCGCACGATCGTCCCGGAAGCGACAGTCTAACGGCAGCACCTGCCCCGTCCGCGTGGCGCATTGACCTTCGCTCCGAGTATGATTTCCTCCAGTCGGAGTATGCCGACCTGTTCGCTACAGCGGATGCGACCGCGTTCCAGCATCCGGTCTGGCTCCATCACATCTATGCGCGGCTCGCGCCGGCGCGCCGCGCGCGTATGGCGGTGGTGACCATCCGGGATCCCGATGACCGGCTGGTCGGCGTCCTCCCTCTCATGCTGCGGACGAAGACCGGCGTGCGGCTGCTCGAGACCACCGATCTCGGCGTCTCCGACTATGCCTGCCCGGTGCTGCACCGGGATTTCGCGGCGCGGCTCCTCGCGACGCCCGGGCTTCGCGAACGGATTGCTTCCATTCTTCCGCCCCACGACGTGATGCGCATCCGTCCGATCCGCCGCGAACATGCCGATGCCTGGCAGGCGCTCCTGGGTGGCAAGCCGGAATTCCTCGGCTTTTCCGCGCACGCGACCGAACTCGGCGACGACCACGCGCGGTGGAAGGCGGAAAAGGCGGCAAAATCCCTGCGCGGACGCCTTTCGCGGGCGGAGAAGCAAATCGTCAAGCAGGGCGGCGCCACGCTGCACCGGCTGGAGTCCGAAATCGATATCCGCGTGGCCATGGCCGCGATCCAGTCGCTGCGGGCCGGGCGCTTCGAAGGCGATCCCATCCAGGAGGATCTGGTCCGCGACTTCTACGCCGACGCCGCGCTGGCCGGCACGGGCGAAGGCCTCGCCGGCGTCTACCGGCTCGACATCGGAGACGCGCCCGCCGGCTACGTCTTCGGCCTCTGCTGGCGCGGGACCTACCACTACCTTCTGATCGGCTGCGACTACCAGACGTACTCGCGCTGCTCGCCGGGGCTGGTGCTCTACGACCGCATCATCGCCGACTTCATCGATCGGGGCGGCCGCGTGTTCGACTTCACCATTGGCGACGAGCCCTTCAAGGCAGATTTCGGCACCGACGCCACGCCGATGTTCGGCCTCTTCGAAACACCGACATGGCTCGGACGCCTCGCCCGCACCGCCTTCGAGGCGAGGGAGCGGCGCAAGCGTGCTCGCGATGCCGAAGACGGAGCGGGCGGCGGAAAATAATGCAGCTGTCGGGGGGACACATGGCTGACGTTAGCAAGATGCCTTTTCTGGAGAACTCGATGATCGTGGCGGCGCATGCCGACGACGAGATCCTCTGGTTCAACTCGATCGCGGCCGACGTCGGCCAGGTGATCGTCGTCTATTGCGATTTCTGGGCGCATCCGGAACTCGGGTCCGCACGGATTGCGGCATTCGCTGAATATCCGCGGGAAAATGTCGTCTGCCTCAAGATCGACGAATCGGGGGCGGCCGGCTGCGCCAACTGGGCATCCCCGCAACTGACTGACTACGGGATGGCGCTCGGCGTCGAGGCCAACAGGCGCGCGCTCATGCGGCTGGCCAAGAAGTCGCTGTCGATGGTCGCCGCCTATGACCGCGACCGGATCGCGGGAGAGAGCGTGCTGTCGGCCTATCGCCGGAATTTCGATGCCATCTGCGACGCCTTGCGGCCGAAGCTACGACCGGAGATGAACGTCTTCACCCACAACCCCTGGGGCGAGTACGGCCACGAGGAACACATCCAGGTCTTCCGCGTGCTCGACAAGCTGCGCGGCGAGATCGGCTTCCGCCTCTGGATTTCCAACTACTGCACCGACCGCGCCATGCCGCTGGCGCAGCGCTATTTCCGCTCGGAGCCCGCCGAATACGTCCGCCTCCCCTGCAACAAGGCTTTCGCCGAACAGGTCGCCTCCGTCTACAAGAAGCACGGATGCTGGACCTGGGCGGACGACTGGGTGTGGTTCGACGACGAGTGCTTCATGGAAGCGCCGCGCGAACACTCCCGGGACGAGCCGCACCGGCATCTCTTCCCGCTGAACTTCTTCTCGATCGGCGATTTCGCTCAGCGCAAGGGCTGGCTCCCGTTTGCGGTCACCGCAACGGCCGCCTCGGTCGCGCTCGCGGCGACGATGGCGGACTGAGGATGCGGGACGACGAAAATGGCGCGGCCGGAAAGCCGACCGCGCCGCGTAAAAAGTTCGAAAGCCGGAGTTCAGGCGAAGGCCCAGACGTCCTCTGAATAGATGCCGATCCGGTATCCCGCCGTCGTCAGTTTCACGAGCACCCGGCCGACGTCCTCGGGCCTAAGCGATCCCAGTTCCACCTTGATCATGCCGGGGCGGTAGCGGTCGAGATCGAGCTGGTCGAACACGATCCAGTCCGCCCCCTCGCAATCGACGAGGAAGGCGTCGATGTAGTCGACTCCGTTGCGGTCGAGCACGTCCTGCAGCGTGTCGGACGCCACCTCGATGTCCTTCAGGTAGGGCGTATAGGCCTGGAAATGCGTATCGGTTTCGCCCCACGCGCCGACCCCCGACATCAGGTTCGTGTCCGTCGTGGTGGAACAGCCGATGAACTCCATCGGAAGCTTGCCCGATTCCAGCGCGGCCGCGTCGAAGGTCTTGACCGAGATGGTCCCCTTCTCCCGCGTGACCGCGACCGGTTCGATGACGAACCGCTCGGTATCCGGATAGTTCTTGCGCAGCCGCACCTGATTGTAGGGGATCGGCTCGACCAGCACGGCGCGCGAACCGGGAATGCGCTTCAGCCAGGGCGTCACGTCGTCGAAGAGCGCGCCGTCGCAGGCGCCGACGTTGACCATCCGGAACGGACGCCCCTGCCCGAACCTCGCCTTGAAGGCCGCATGCGCGAGGAACTTGGTGCCTTGCAGGGCCGGTCCCCGCTGAAGGATGGCCGACGGCAGGCCGAGAGAGACCGCCACGCGCGCGGCGTGCCGGAGAGAACTGCGAATGGCGTCGTTCATGCGGGGAGCCTTCCCGTTGAAGTGTCGAAACGCGGCTTCCATCGTGTCAGCACGATGAACAGCATTCCGGCGATGAATACGAAATAGAAGCGGTCGTCCGGCAGCGGGAAGCTGGCGAACTTGCCCAGCGTCCCGATGGCGAAGGCGAACATCAGCGCATTGGCGCGCCCATCGCCCATCTTGCCGGCACGTTGCAGCAGCGCCCAGGCCGCGATGAGCAGCACGTAGAGCCCCGGCCAGTCATTGTCGATGAACGACACCATCAGGCCGCGCACATAGCCGTGCGCCATGGCGAACAGCGAGAAGTCGGGCGAGAAGTTGATCATCGAATGCTGGATCTGGACGCAGGAGAAGTAGAAGTGCGGCCACCATCCCGGATGGCCGGAGAGCTTCTCGATCGCCACGCAGGAAATGAAGGACGCCGCGAACGCGACCGCGATCGGCAGCTTGCGCCACCCGTAGACGAGCGCCGTCAGTAGGAGTGCGAAGACGAAGATGATGTTGTCGGGCCGCACCAGCACGGAGGCGAACAGGAGCACGCACGCCGCGACATCCCGTCCCTTCATCAGCCAGTAGACCGCCGCCAGCGACAGCACCGCCATCAGGATGTCCGGCGTCACCGCCGTCGACATGTGGGTCAGATCGGCGATCATCAGTCCGGGAACCAGCAGGAACGAGGCCTGCAGGGCCTTTTCCTCGCGAAGCCAGTAGAACCCGAGCAAGCCGATGCCAAGCAGCGGCAGCACGTTCAGCAGGACCGACGCCCGCGTCAGCCCGAAGACCGGCTCCAGCAGGCGCAGGGCCTGTATGTAGGCGATCTTCACCCTGAACATCGAAAGCTGCGATTCGAAGTCGGCCGGGTTCTCCCACTGGTTCACGTTGTAGGGATTGCCGTACTGGAGATTGTAGAGCTGCCCCTCGCGGGCGCCCTTGCTGATCTCGGCCCAGGTCTCCCTGTGTAGGTCGACCGGATCCTCGTAGCGGTTTTCGAGCGCCGAGCCGATATAGGCCAGCATGTCCCAGTTGTAGTCGGGGCGCACCCAGGAGTAGATCGCGATCAGGACGACCGTCAGGATCAGGAAGGCCGCGCCCGCCCGCTCGATCAGTGTCCTGTTCGACACGGTGTCGACCACCTTGTCGGCCACCGGCGTGCTCAAGGCCCAGTCGATCGCCGTCCGTTCCGCTGCGCTCATAGACCTTCTCCCGTTTCCCGTTTCCCGCTTAGGAGACCTGGCTCTTCACGAAATCCTTCACGATCGCGACGATCCCGCGCGACAGCAGGCTGTCCAGCGCGTCGACGAAGGTGTCGACATGCTCGCGCCGGCAGATCAGAGGCGGCTCCAGCCGGATCACGTTTCGGTTGTATTCGGTGAAGGCCACCAGCACGTTGTAGTCGCGCAGGAGCAGCGCACCGATGAAGCCGGACAACGACCCCTTCAGCTTGTCGTCGAGCACGCTCACCACCGGGCGCAGCATCATCGGCAGGGTCTGAGAGAAGTCCTGGAATTCCAGGCCGATCATGAAGCCCTTGCCGCGGACCTCCTTGATGATCTTGGGGAATTTCTGGCGCAGCTTCTCCAGCCTCTCCAGCAGGTAGTCGCCGGTCTCCGCCGCGTTGTCGATCAGCCCCTCGTCATAGAGTACGTTGAGCGCCTCGATGGAGGTGATGCACGCCTCGCCGATGCCGCCGAAGGTTGCCGGCGCGTGGATCATCGCCGACTTCGGCGTGCCGTAGGCCTTCATGTAGACCTCGCGGCGCGCGATCATGGCGCCCATCGCGGTCTTGCCGCCGCCGAGCGACTTGGCGAGCGCGGTCACGTCGGGGATGACGCCGTAATGCTCGAAAGCATAGAAGCGCCCGGTACGACCGAGCCCGCACTGCACCTCGTCGGCGACCCACAGCACGCCGTACTGGTCGCAGAGCTTGCGCAGCTTCTGCCAGAACTCGGCCGGCGCCTGGATGATGCCGCCGCCGCCCTGCACGGTCTCCAACACGATGACGCCGATCTCCGGATCGGAGCGGAAGGCGCGTTCGATCGCCTCGATGTCGCCGAAGGGCACCCGCACCGTGTTGTCGACGAGCTTGAACTCGCCGCGATAGAGCTGCCCGTCGGTAATCGACAGCACGCCCTTGGTCTTCCCGTGGAAGGAATTCTCCGCGTAGACCACCTTGGGGCGCTTCGGCCCGGCGGCGCGCTCGGCCACCTTGATCGCCGCTTCCATGGCCTCGGAGCCCGAGGAGCCGAGGAACACCATGTCGAGATCGCCTGGCGAGCAGGCGGCGATGTTGTGCGCGAGTGCGGCCGCGTATTGCGACATGAAGGCGATGGCGATCTCGTGCCGCTTCTCCTCCTGGAATTTCCTGCGCGCCTCGAGGATGCGCGGATGGTTGTGGCCGAACGCCAGCGAACCGAAACCGCCGAAGAAGTCGAGGATCTTCCGGCCGTTCTGGTCGATGTAGTACATGCCCTCGGCGCGCTCGACCTTCACCTTGTGAAAGCCGAGCAGCTTCATGAAATGGAGCTGGCCGGGATTGAGATGCGCCTTGAAGAGGTCCGTCATCCGCGCCACGTCGAGCGCCTTGGCGTCCTCCACGCCCAGAAGCACCGGCTTCGGCGTCTTCGTTGGCGCGAGTTCCGGTGCGTCTATCACCGCGCGCGCATCCTTCGTCTCGGGTTTGGCCATCACGTTCATGTTTGCTTGTCCTCTCATTCCGCGGGCGCGTGGACGACCGGGCGCGCCAGCGGCTTGCCGATCTTGGCGCGGTATTCGTTGTAGGCGGCGATCAGCATGTCCTCGTCGCGGTACTGAGGTACCCAGCCGAGTTCGCGCTGCCCCTTCGAGACGTCGAGCAGGCAGTCCTCGTCGGCGATCAGGTACTGTTCCGGATCCATGATGGGCATGTTCATGAAGTCGAGCAGGTCCAGCGTGCGCTTCACCGCCCATCCCGGCGTCGGGATCAGGAGAGAGCGCGAGCCGGCGTGCCGGATCAGGTCGCCGAGCAGCTTCTTCACCGGCGGCGGGTTCAGCGAGCCAAGATTGTAGGCCTCGTTCGGCACGCCGGCCTTCCAGGCCAGCCGCGCGGCCTCGGCGCAGTCGAACACCGAGATGAACTGGTAGGGATTGCGGCCCGACCCGATCATCGGCACCGGCAGGTTGTGGTCGATCAGCTTGAACAGCTTCTCCAGGATGCCGAGCCGTCCCGGGCCGATGATGAGGCGCGGGCGGAACAGCGAGATGTTCATGCCGCGCATGCGCCATTCGGCCGCGAGTTCCTCGGTCTTCAGCTTCGAGAAGCCGTATTCTCCCAGCGGCGCGACCGGGTGATCCTCGGTCATCGGATAGTGGACCGTGTGGCCGTAGATCATGTCGGTGGTGAAATGCACCAGGTTCGGCGCGCCCGCGCGCTCCATTGCCTCGACGATGTTCTCGGTCCCGTGCACGTTGACGGGCCAGAAGAAATCATGGCGCTTGGCCCGCACCTGGATCGGCGAGAGCATCTTGGCCGACAGATTGTAGACCATGTCGTCGGACCGGATGCCGACCGCCTCGACGGACGACTTCTCGGTCACGTCGCACTGGACGAACCGCGCCCGGCCGTAGTGTGCCAGATCGCTCCGCGCGATGTCGGCGACGATGACCTCCTCGCCGTCGGCGAGCAGTTTGGGAGCAAGGTGGCGGCCGACGAATCCGTCGCCGCCGAAAATGATGTGTCTCATCGGGACATCCCGTTCATTGTCATGGAATTTGCTGCAAGCTCCGTGCCATCTGCATGGCCCTCGCGACCGCTCTGCGCGATCAGGATGGTACCGATGCAGATGAACCCGATGCCGGCGATCCGCCACGCATTCAGGTCCTCATGGAAGACGAAGTAGGCGAACACCGCGACCGCCACGTAGGCCAGGCTCAGGAAGGGATAGGCGAAGGAGAGATCGACCTTCGACAGGACGTAGAGATGCGAGGCCATCGAGATCACGAAGACGCTGAGGCCGAAGAATATCCACGGGCTGAAGACGATCTGCAGGATCTTCAAGACCGGGTTGACGCCGGCAAACGACAGCGGCCCCATGTTCATCATGCCGTATTTCAGCATGAGCTGCGCCGCCGCGTTGGTCATCACGGTGAAGAGTATGAAAACGATGTACTTCATCTTGTCCCCTGTCTCCCGCCTATTCCCTTACGGCAGGCATCGGAATTATCGGTGAAACCGATCCTGACAGTTTTATCGATCGGCGGACTTCGGCATGCCGAAGGGTTTGATTCCGCGGTTCATTCGGCCGCGATCGCCTGCATCTCGCCGCCAAGCCGCATGGCGGTGCGGCGCCAGAAATCGGATATGAAGACGGGATCGCGAAGCCGTTCGAAATGGTGCCAGCGCGGGAAGGATGCCGCGAAGACTTGAGGCGGCATCCGGCCGTCCTTGTACGGATTGACCGCGCCGCCGACCGAGACCGTGAGCCGGTCGAGTTCGGCCAGAAGCTCCAGCGTCGAGGCGCCGCGGTTCGGGAAATCGAGCGTCAGCGTGTAGCCCGGCCGCGGAAACGACAGCATGCCCGGCGACGCGACATCGCCGAAGCGCTTGAGCACGGTGAGGAAGGACCCCTGCCCCTTCTCCCGCGCGGCGGCGAGCAGCGCAGGCACGACCTCGGGCGCCGCTTCGAACGGCACGACGCTCTGGTGCTGGTAGAGGCCGTTCGGCCCGTAGAGCCGGTTCCAGTGCCGCACCCCGTCCAGCGGGAAGAAGAAGCCGCCGGCTGAGACCCGATGTCTGCCCTTCTTGCGGACGGCGTTGAGGCGGTAGGCGGCGTTGAACACCGTCAGGAAGGCCCGGTTGAGGACGTTGGCCGGCGGCTGGAACGGCACGGTGAGCCGCCCGCCGCCGGCCGGCCGGCCGGCTCCCCCGCCCGCCGCGTGGTTGCCCGTCAGGAGCACTCCCCTGCCCGCCTCCGAGCGCGACGCGAGCTGGTCGATCCAGGCCACGGCATATTCGTTCTCGGCATCCGCCTGCTCGGCCAGCGCAAAATATTCGCGCAGGCTCCCGAACGCCCTCGCCTCCTGCTCGACGTCCGCCGCGCCGACCCGCATGAGCTTGACCGAAGCCGACAGGATCAGCCCCGTCAGCCCCATGCCGCCGATCGTGGCCGCGAAGAGATCGGAGTTCTCCGCCGGGCCGCAGCGGTAGGTCCGGCCGTCCGACCGGAGCAGGTCGAACGACACGACGTGGCAGCCGAACGTGCCCTTGCGATGATGGTTCTTGCCATGGACGTCGTTGGCGATCGCGCCGCCGAGCGTGACGAACTGCGTGCCCGGCACGACGGCCGGGAACCAGCCGAGCGGCGCCGCGAAGGAAATGATGTCGCCGAGCATGGCGCCGGCCTCGGCGGTGAGTATCCCGGTTTCGGGGTCGAACTCCAGGATGCGGTCGAGGCCGCGCATCTCGATCAGCTGGCCCGAAGCGTTGAGGCAGGTGTCGCCGTAGCTGCGGCCGTTGCCGTAGGCTAGCAGCGTCCCGGCGCGCGCGCCGCCGCTCTCCAGAAGCGTCATGCCGTCGGCCGCGCTCAGCGTCTCGCCCGCGGCGGGAAAGACGCGTCCGAAACTCTCGAGCTTCGTCATGGCTGGAACGCCGCGATGACGAGCAGGACCGCGCCGATCGCCGACACCATCTGGCTGCGCCAGTCGCGGATGATGAACACGATCGGGTCGTCGTTCATCTCGCGTCGCCGTGCCAGCACCCAGATCCGCAGGGTGATGTAGAGCACGATGGGCGCCAGCGGCCAGATCATCCACGGATGCGGATAGAGTTCGCGCACGCTCAGGCTGTCGATGTAGAGCGCCAGCACCAGCGCCGAGGCGAAGGCCGAGGCCACGCCGGCATTGGCGACGATCTCGATGTCCTCGGGGCGATACCCGCGCCCGGCGATCCGCGTTCCCTTGCCGATCTCGGTCGTGTCGAGTTCGACGAAGCGCTTCACCAGGGCCAGCGACAGGAAGAAGAAGAGCGAGAACGCCAGCAGCCAGAACGAGACCTCGGTTCCGGTGGCCACCGCGCCCGCGATGATGCGCATGGTGTAGAGGCCGGCCAGCGTGAACACGTCGATCAGGAGCATCCGCTTGAGCGATAGCGAATAAGCGGTGGTGGCAATGAGATAGCCGGCAAGCACCAGCCAGAACAGCGGCGGCAGGAAGGTGGCGGTGACGGCGCTGATTGCGAGCAGCGCGGCGACCGATGCCAGCCCGAAGGGGATCGACAGTTGGCCGCTGGCGAACGGACGGTTGCGCTTGGTCGCGTGCCGGCGGTCGAGCGGCAGGTCGAAGAAATCGTTGACGATGTAGATCGCCGACGCCGCCGCGCTGTAGGACACGAAGGCGAGCACGCAGGCGAGCAGCATCCCGGCATTGAAGTATTCGTGCGACAGGATCATCGGCACCGCGATCAGGCTGTTTTTCAGCCATTGGTGCACGCGCAGCATCTTCACGACCGAACGCAGGTTCGGCTTGACCCCGCCGATCAGTTCCGACCCGTGGCTGGCCTGCCAGCGGGCGGCATGCCGGTCCGGCGCCACGACGATAGCGGTGCGTGCGGCATCGAAGACTTCCAGATCGTGGCGGCTGTTGCCGACATAGTCGAAGCCGCCGTCTCCGTACATTTCGATCAGGCGCGTGCGCTTGCGGTGCGAGGTGAGGTTGTGGCCAACGTCGTCGGTCGCGAGCACGATGTCGAAGACGCCGAGATGGGCCGCGATCGCCTCGGCGAACTTCCGCGGCGTGCCGGTCGCCAGGAGGATCTTGCGGCCCGCGGCATGCTCTTCCCTGAGCCGCGCCACGACGTCCGGTCGATAGGGGAGGCTCTCCGCATCGATGTCGACGCGCGCCGCGATTTCCATCTTCAGGCGCGCCGGACCGGCCATCAGCCAGTACGGGACCATGAATAGGTAGAGCGGGTTCTTCTTGAAGAGCAGGAACAGCCCTTCCCACAGAAGATCCGTCGAGATGAGGGTACCGTCGAGATCGACGGCGAGCGGAATGGCGGTTCGTTCCGACCGAGCGTCCATGCTATGCCAACCTGCAGCGTGCCTGCGCCGGACAGAGGCGCGTCGAGCGCCAGCCCTAACGGACGCCCGCTACGGAAGGCTGAATCATTGTGGAAACAGATGGGCGGAGGCCAAGCTTTCAGCAGGCAGGCTTAATGGCTGGTAATGCGGATCGCTAAAATGCCGGTGCTTCCGTGGCTGCCCTGCCATGCAAGTCGGCGCGGCGAAAGGCGGTGGCGCTTTCGTTGCATTCGCGCCGTCGGCCGGGCGATAGTCTCCGGTGGTGCAGGAATGGAATCGGTATGGCGGAATATTCGGCCCTCGCGCTCCTGAAGAATGCGCTGACGGGCAACCGGGACTGGAAGCCGGCTTGGTGCAAGCCCGAGCCGAAGCCCGAATATGACGTCGTCGTGGTCGGCGGTGGCGGCCACGGACTGGCGACGGCCTACTATCTCGCCAGGGAACACGGCATCACCAACATCGCCGTCGTCGAGAAGGGCTGGCTCGGCTCCGGAAACGTCGGCCGAAACACCACCATTGTCCGCTCCAACTACATGCTGCCGGCCAACGTCCGCTTCTACGAGCACTCCATGAAGCTGTGGGAGAACCTCTCCCACGAATTGAACTACAACGTCATGTTCTCGCAGCGCGGCATCCTGAACCTCGCGCACACGCCTTCCCAGGCCGACGACTTCATTCGGCGCGGCAACGCCATGCTGCATGACGGCGCCGACGCCGTGTGGCTGACGCCGGCCGAGATCGCGAAAAAGGTGCGGGGCCTCGACGTTTCGGCGAAGGCCCGCTTCCCCATCCTCGGCGGCCTGTTCCAGCCCCGCGCCGGCACCGCCCGCCACGATGCGGTCGCCTGGGGCTATGCGCGCGGCGCCGACCGGCTGGGCGTCGACATCCTGGAAAACTGCGAGGTCACCGGGTTCCTGCGCGACGGCGACCGCGTCACCGGCGTCGCCACCGTGCGCGGCGAGATCCGCGCGAAGAAGGTCGCCATCGCCGTCGCCGGCTCCACCGGTCGGGTGATGCGGCTCGCCGGCATCGACCGTCTGCCGATCGAGAGCCACGTGCTGCAGGCCTTCGTCTCGGAATCGCTGAAACCCTTCATCGACACGGTCGTCACCTTCGGCGCCGGCCATCTCTACGTCTCGCAGTCAGACAAGGGCGGGCTGGTCTTCGGCGGCGACATCGACGGCTACAATTCCTACGCCCAGCGCGGCAACCTGCCCGTGGTCGAGGAGGTGATGAGCGAGATGGCCTCGCTCTTCCCCGGCCTTGCCCCGGTCCGGCTCCTGCGCTCCTGGGGCGGCATCATGGACATGTCGATGGACGGCTCGCCGATCATCACCACCGGCCCCCTGCCCGGCATGTTCCTCAATTCCGGCTGGTGCTACGGCGGCTTCAAGGCGACGCCGGCTTCCGGCTGGTGCTTCGCCTGGACCATCGCGAAGGACGCGCCGCACCCGCTCAACGCCGCCTTCACGCTCGACCGCTTCCATCGCGGCGCCGTCATCGACGAGAAGGGCCAGGGCGCCACGCCCCGGCTGCACTGAGATGCTGATCCCCTGCCCCTATTGCGGCCCGCGCGACGTATCGGAATTCACCTACCAGGGCGACGCGAACCGCACGCGCCCCGACCCGCTCTCGACGGACCGGGAGGTCTGGGACGGATACGTCTACGACCGCCTCAACACCGCCGGCGACCACCGCGAATACTGGCAGCATTCCGGCGGCTGCCGCTCCCACCTGCTGGTCGTCCGCTCCACGCTGACCCACGCGATCGTCTCCGCCGGCTTTGCCCGCGACGCGGCTACCAAACCGAAGAAGACCCGCCGCAAGGCCGGAGCCAGACCATGAGCGGCTCCCGCGCGGCGACTGGCGGCCGAATCGACCGGACCTCCTCCATCGCCTTCAGCTTCGACGGCAAGACCTTTCACGGCTATGCCGGCGACACGCTCGCCTCCGCGCTCTTGGCGAACGGCGTCTCCACCCTCGGCCGCTCCTTCAAGTACCACCGTCCGCGCGGCCTCTTGGCTGCGGGCATCGACGAGCCGAACGCGCTGGTCACGGTCCTGCGCGGCGACGTGCGCGAGCCCAACGTGCCCGCCACCCAGATCGAGATATTCGACGGGCTGACGGTCGAGAGCCAGAACCGCTTCCCCTCGCTTGACCTCGACGTCGGCGCGATGAACCAGATCGCCGGCAAGCTGCTGTCGGCCGGCTTCTACTACAAGACCTTCATGGGGCCGGTCGCCGGGCCTTTGAAGGGCACGCGCTTCTGGATGTTCTGCGAACGCTTCATCCGCCGCGCCGCCGGCCTCGGCCGCGCCGGCAAGACGGCCGATACGGCCCGCTACGAAAAGATGAACGCCTTCTGCGACGTTCTCGTCGTCGGCGGCGGTCCCGCCGGCCTGATGGCGGCAAAGGCGGCGGCGGCGGGCGGTGGCCGCGTCATCCTCGCGGACCTCGATCCCGAGTTCGGCGGCGCGCTCAAATGGTCGTCCGAGACGATCGACGGCGAACCCTCCCGCACCTTCGTCGACCACACCGTGAGCGCCTTGGAAGACGCGGCGAACGTCCGCCTGCTGCCCCGCACCACAGTGTGGGGCTACTACGACGGCAACACGCTCGCCGCGCTCGAGCGCGTCGGCGACCACAAGCGCGATGCCCCCAAGGGCGAGCCGCGCCACCGGCACTGGGTCATCCGCGCCGGCCGGGTCGTGCTCGCGACCGGCGCCTTCGAGCGGCCGATCGTGTTTCCCGGCAATGACCGGCCCGGCATCATGCTGGCCGACGCCGCCGCGCGTTACGCCGTCGAGTACGGCGCGCTTCCGGGCCGCAAGATCGTCGTCTTCGCCAACAACGACGGCGCCTATGTCTCGGCCGTCGCCCTTCGCCAGGCCGGTGCCGACATCGTGGCGATCATCGATGTCCGCAGGTCCGTCTCGGACCACGCGCGCAAGCTGGCGACCCGCGCGGGCGGCGAACTGTTGCTCGGCCACGCCGTCGTCGACACCCCCGGCGGCAGCCGCTTCGCCGGCGCGAAGGTCCAGCCCTTCGACGCCGCCGCCGGCACGCTCTTCGGCACCGCGCGCACGATCCCCGGCGACTGCCTCGCCGTCTCCGGCGGCTGGTCCCCGGCGATCCATCTCGCCAGCCAGGCCGGGGCGCAGGCGCGCTGGGACGACCGCCTCCAGACCTTCCTGCCGCCCGATCCCGGACAGTCGTGGAGCGGCGCCGGCGCCTTCCTAGGCCGCTTTTCCACCGCCGAAGCCATTGCCGACGGCATCGAGGCGGGCGGCGGTTCGAGCGACCTGCCCGCGGTCGACGACGAAGCGCCCGACCTCGCCCCGGCCCCGGTCTTCGAAATCAGGCCCGCCGGCGGCAAGGGCTCCAAGGCCTTCGTCGATTTCCAGCACGACGTCACCGCCGAGGACGTGCGGCTCGCCCACCGCGAGGGCTTCGTCTCGGTCGAGCACCTGAAGCGCTACACCACGCTCGGCATGGCGACCGACCAGGGACGCA
Source organism: Aquibium pacificum (assembly GCF_040839445.1). Lineage (NCBI taxonomy): Bacteria > Pseudomonadati > Pseudomonadota > Alphaproteobacteria > Hyphomicrobiales > Phyllobacteriaceae > Aquibium > Aquibium pacificum. The sequence continues at coordinate 732,314 of NZ_JBDPGJ010000003.1, forward strand.
CCTCCAACGTTCCCGGCCTCGCCATCATGGCCGGCGCGCGCGGCATGGCGATCCCCGATGTCGGCACCACGCGCTTCCGCCCGCCCTTCTCGCCGGTCTCGATCGGCGCGCTGGCCGCCGAGCGCTTCGGCGACCTGAAGCCGCATCGCCTAACACCGATGCACGACTGGCACGTCGAGGAGGGCGCCACGATGGTCGCTGCCGGCCTCTGGCACCGGCCGATGATCTACGGCCATCCGGGCGAGACGATCGAGCAGGCCTATGTGCGCGAGGCAGAGGCCGTGCGCGGAAGCGTCGGCATCGTGGACGTCTCCACGCTCGGCAAGATCATGGTGCAGGGCCCCGACGCCGCCGCCTTCCTCGACCGGGTCTACACCGGCATGTTCTCCACCTTGCCCGTCGGCAAGGCGCGCTACGGCCTCATGCTGCGCGAGGACGGTTTTGCCTTCGACGACGGCACGACGTGGCGGCTCTCCGAGACCGATTTCCTGATGACGACCACCACGGCCAATGCCGGCAAGGTCATGCAGCACCTCGAATACCTGCTCGACATCGCCTGGCCCGACCTCAAGGTGGTCCTCACCTCCGTCACCGACCAGTGGGCCGGCGCCGCGATCGCCGGGCCGGACGCGCGCAAGGTTCTCGAAGCCTGCGTAACCGGCACAGGCGTCGACGACGCGGCGCTGCCCTTCATGGGCATCGTGCACGGCGAGATCGACGGCGTGCCGGTCATGATCTGCCGACTCTCCTTCTCGGGCGAGCTCGCCTACGAGGTCTATTGCGGCGCCGGCCACGGCCAGCAGGTCTGGGACGCGCTGCTGGAAGCCGGCAAACCCTTCGCCATGGTGCCCTACGGCCTGGAGGCGCTGGGCACGCTGCGCATCGAGAAGGGCCACGTCACCGGCTCCGAGATCGACGGCCGCACCACCGCGCGCGACCTGCATCTCGGCTGGATGCTGTCCAGGAAAAAACCCTTCGTCGGCTCGGCCATGATGGACCGCGAAGGCCTCGTCGCCGACGACCGGCTGCAGCTCGTCGGCCTCGTCGCGCTTGACAACCGCCCCCTCAAGGGCGGCGCCCATCTGGTCGACCACGCCGACCGCGCGCTGCGCGATTCCATCGGCCACGTCACCTCCGTCTGCTTCTCCCCCGCGGTCGGCAAGTACATCGCGCTGGCGCTGGTGAAGGGCGGCAAGGCGCGCCACGGCACCCGCGCCTTCATCTCCGATCCGATCCGCAGGCGCTACGGCGCGGTCGAGATCGTCAGCCACCATTTCTTCGATCCGGACGGGAGCCGCATGCATGGCTGAGCAGGTCTCTCCCCTCGGCCCCGCCTGGATGCCGGGCAGGCACGGCCGCGCCGACGGCGAGGCGGGCGTCGTGCTGACGGAAACGCGTCCCGGCTCCATCGTCCAGGCCGCCGCCTTCCCCGGCAGCGAAAAGGCGATCATCGCCGCGATCAAAAAGGCGGCCGGCCTGTCCCTGCCCGACGGCGCCGGCGGCGGCATCGCCACCGACACGAAAGCAGCCTTCGGCATCGCACCCGGTCGCTTCCTCGTCGTAGACCAGTCGGAAGGCCTGGCCGACCGGCTCCGGGCCGCCATCAAACCGGCCGAAGGCGCCGTCACCGATCTCTCCCACGGCCGCACCGCCATCCGCGTCTCGGGTCCGCATGCGGAATGGGTGCTGGCAAAACTCTTCGCGATCGACCTCGACCCGACCGCCTTCCCCCTCGGCGCCGGCCGCGCCACCCAGCACCACGACATCCAGGCCCACCTCCACCGCACCGCCCCCGCCTGCTTCGACCTCTATGTCTTCCGCTCCCTCGCGCGGTCGTTCTGGACGATGCTGTGTCATGCGGCGGAGGAGGTTGGATACGACGTGAGGTAGCGGCGAGTGTCCCATGCTTGGCAGCCGCTGCAACCCTGCGGTGATTGACGAGAAGGGGGTTGATTCCCGCCCGACCGCTTCCAGGCGGCGGAATTGCGAGAGCGGCCATCTAGGTGGTCGCCCACTTCGACAGTAACGCTCCCCGAACGCGTCGTTTCGGATCGGGGTGATCCGCCCCTGGAAGCCGACATACCGGGAAGCTGCGCAAAGGCATCGCCTTGCGACAGCTCGCCTTGTGTCCGGCACTCGATCGGCATCTCGGCATCCTTCTCGGAATCGGGTGTGCCGCCGACAGGAGTTCCCGACCCAATCAGGCCGGGACCAATTCGGCTTCGGGTTTGGAAAGGCCGATGACGACCACTACAGCGGCGCCGTTCAGCCAGTAGAAGACCGCGTCGAGCCCGGAAAAGCCGAGCACGGAGGGCATGATCAGGAACAGGATGCCGACGGCCAGATCGACCGCGAGGTGCAGTCTGTAGGGCAAAACGCGCACCAGTCCGAGGTGGTGGTCGGTGAAGACGGTCAGCAGGAAGGCCGCGACGCCCACGACCGGCGAAATCGTCAGGGCGAGAGGGCTGGACACGCCCAGCCCGAGAAGGAACGGCAGGGCAATGAGGGCAAGCGCGACCGGGTAGTCGAGCCAGGCATGGATGGTCTTGGTAACGAAGCGCATGGCGCATGGTTCTTTCGGTGGGGATCAAGCGACGATCTACGTCGTCGCAGCCTTCAACCTAGGGACACGCGTCCGGACGATGAACTTCAGATGATCCATCTAGCATTGCAGAACGTCCGAATTTTCGGACGTATCGCTATGCCGCCTCGCGACGCGCGAAGCCGCCCTGCCGAAAGGCTGCCGGCGACACACCGATCTCCTTCTTGAAGACCCGGCTGAAGGCGGATTCCGAGGCATAGCCCGAGATTTCGGCCGCCTCCGCGACCGACAGCCCCCGCGCCGAAAGCGCCTCACGCGCAATCTGCATTCGCCATGACGTCACATAGGCCATCGGCGTGACGCCCAGCCGGTCCGAGAAGCGCTCGGCAAATCCCGTCCGCGACAGCCCGGCCTCGCGGGCGAGGCTCGCCACCGTCCAATCGGCTGCGGGCGCCCGGTGAAAGGCGGTCAGCGCGCGTCCGAGATGGGGATCGCCGAAGCCCGCGATTCCGCAATCGATCCTTTGAGCCTGCTCGATATGGGCCCGTATCGCCTGGGCGAAGATCGCCTCGGACATCTTCAGGGCAATGAGATCGCCGCCGAGCCGGGCGCCCCCGGCCTCGGCCCCGATGACCTTGAGCGTGGCCTCCAGCCAGGGTCCTGCCTCCTCGCCATAACCGCGCAGATGAATGAACGGAGGGAGCCGGTCGAATAGAATGTGCCGCGATCCCTCGGCCAAGGCGAAGTGCCCGCAGATGAGCTGCGTATCCCGGGGGCTTTCCTCACCACCCCAAACCAGCGTTCCGTAGCCGCGAAATCCCGACCGCGAGAGGACGTCATCCAGAGGCAATGCCTCCTCGGGACCGGTGTGGCGGCAGGCCAGGACGTGGGCCTCTCCGTGCGGGATTACGATCAGGTCGCCTTGCGCAAGATGCACCGGCGCGGTCAGCCCGTCGATCCGGACCAGCGCCTCGCCGCGGTGTACGAAGTGGAACCGCGCCACGTCACGGAAGGCGGGGACCCGCAGGCCCCATGGCTCTGTGAAGCTCGTCCGGAAGTAGAGCGTGCCTCGCAGCGAGAGGCGGGTGAGGATGTCGCTTAACAGATCCAACATACCGACATTCTTCGCACAGCTTTCTTCGTTCGTCCACCAGACCGAACGATCTGACAAGAAACGCGAACTATCCAGCATTAACAGGCCCGAAGCTATGCGGTCTAAGGGACAGGCCTTCGATGCGGCACCGGGCTCGGTCCTGTGGCCCGCCGTCTCGTCGGACGGTCCAACGGGCCCGAAACGGCGGCCCTCAACCCTCTTGGAAAGGTAACGACCCATGTCTCGCAAGATCACTTACATCGCTGCCGCGCTCACGGCGCTGTGCACCTTCGGTCCCGCCTTTGCCGCAGACGAAGCCAACGTCGCCCCCGGCCTCACCTATGGCGGTGCACCGCTGGGGCTGCATGGCGCCGATCCCGTCGCGCTGCTGGACCATGGCACCAACGCCGAAGGCGATGCCGATTTCGCGGCGGCTCATGACGGGGTCGCCTACTACTTCGCCTCGGAAGAGAACCTGAATGCGTTCGAGGCGGACCCTGCGCGCTATGTGCCGCAGTATGGCGGTTTCTGTGCCTTCGGTGTCTCGGTCGGCAAGAAGTTCGACGGCGACCCGAGCTTCGCGGCGGTGAAGGACGACAAGCTCTACGTCTTCCTCAACAAGGCGGTGTACGAGGCCTATCTCAAGGACCAGGCCGGTACGATCGCGAAGGCCGAGGGCAACTGGACCAGCATCGAGCACACGGCTGCCACCGACCTCTGACGCCAGATGAGCGAAACCGGCCCGCGCACCGCTTCGCGCGGGCCGGTTTCGGCCAACGGCAACAGGAGACCCCTATGACCCATTCCATCACTCTCGTCAGCCACGCGCTCTGCCCCTATGTGCAGCGCATCGCCATCGTGCTCGCGGAGAAGGGCGTTCCGCACGAGCGCATCACCGTGGACCTGGCCGCCAAGCCCGACTGGTTTCTGGCGCTCTCTCCCCTGGGACGGACGCCGGTGCTGAAAGTCGGTGACACGGCACTCTTCGAATCCGCCGCAATTCTCGAGTACCTCGAAGACGCGACGCCGGATCCCCTGCATCCGCCGGAGCCGCTCGAACGGGCGCGGCATCGCGCCTGGATCGGGTTCGGCTCCGAATGCTTGAACGACATAGCGGGCTTCTATTCTGCGCCCGATAGCGCGACGCTGGAGGCGAAGGCGGCCGCACTCCGCGCCCGGTTCAAGATCATGGAAGGCCAGCTTGGCACCGGGCCCTGGTTCTCTGGGGCGTCCTTCAGTCTGGTGGATGCGGTCTTCGCACCTGTCTTCCGCTACTTTGAAACCTTCGACCGGATCGGCGACTTCGGCATTTTGCACGGCCTTGACCGGGTGACGGCCTGGCGTTCGTCGCTCGCGGCCCGGCCCTCCGTCCGAGCGGCAGTTGCGGATGATTATGGGGATCTGCTCGCGGTTTTCCTTCAGCGTCGGGGCGGTGCGCTGTCGCGCATGATGGTGCCGGCCGACACCGCAACGCGATATTCGGCGTGACCGGAGCGGCTGCCACCCTCCGCTTCGGGCGGCTCAGCGAGGTGCCGCTCGCGAAGCTGCTTGAACACATGTCCGAGCCGCGCCTTCGCGACCACATGCCGCTCCTGACCGGCACCTGGGGCAAGACCGAGGTCAAAGCCTTCGTCGCTGCCAAGGAAGCCTGTTGGGAACGGGATGGCCTCGGCCACTGGGCCTTCTTCGCCGACGGACGCTATATCGGCTGGGGGGGCTTTCAGAAGGAAGGGGAGGAGTGGGATTTCGGCCTGGTCCTCCGCAGCGAAGCCTTCGGGCTTGGCACCGCGGTTACGCGCAAGGCGATGGACTTTGCGCAGACCGATTCGCGGATAGCCAGCATCACCTTTCTGCTGGCGCCCTCCCGCCGGAACCTGGGCGCGCTCGCCCGGCTGGGCGCCCGCTTCGTGGGGGAGGTCGAATACGCGGGATCGATCTTCCGGAAGTATCGTCTGGTGCGAAGCGGCGATGGTTCTTGACGCGCGACCTGCTGCTCCTCGCGCGGGTGAGGTCCCGGGAAGCCGTCAATGTCGCGCTGGTGATACCGGGCCAGCAAAGTGCGACGAACGTCCGCTTGCCAAGCGACTTCGTACCGAACCTGCAAATCAGCGTTCGGTCCCGATCCCGCCCAGAGGTGGGCGGGCTGGCAACGGCAGCTTTCGCGCCATCATCGCCGATAGCTGGACCACCGCCGCGGCGTCACCACCAGTCCAAATCCGACCCGGTATCAAGCGTTGAATTTTCACCACCAGCCTCTCACCCCCGCTGATCGCCCTCACCACACCTCCGCCCCCGGCGCCAGCGGCGTTGCCAGCCCCGCCCGCTCGCCGTCCACGAACACGTTCATGTGCTTCCTGATCGCGGGCCGCGTGTCGCGGATGCGGTCGCCCATGCCGGGACAGTGGCGGTCGAGCTCGTCGATCATTTCCCGCCGCTCCGCCCTCACTGTTCTCCCTCAAGGAGCAAGAGCTTCAAGGTCTGCGCCAGCCAGTCGGCATAGGCCGCCTGCGACAGCCCCTCCTGCCGGCGCACCAGCAGGTAGAGGTCGGGGCTCGCCATGCGCCAGAGAATCTCTCCCGCCTGCCGGGCGTCCATCGCATCCCTGAGCGGGCCGTTCCGCAGAAGCGCGTTGGCGAACCATTCCAGGTTCGTGCGTCGCCCGCGGTGGAACCCGGCATAGAGGTCCGCGATCGATGGGTCGGTCGCCGCGGCCGTGCGCGCGACGTCCATCAGCGGCGCAACACGATCCAGCACGGATGCGATGTCGCGCGCAAACAGTTCGATCTGGCGCCACTGGCTCATCTCGGCGGCTATCCGCCGGGGTATCGACTGCTCCGGCAGCGGCGTCTCGGACGCACCGCCTCGCACTGCGCGGATGACGAGTTCTTCCAGGAGTGCAGTCTTGCTGCCGAACGTGGCGTAGACGGTCTCGTTCGAAACGCCTGCCTTCGTAGCAATTGCCGCGATTGTGGCTTTCGACCAACCCTCAGAGAGGAAGAGGTCCCGAGCCCCCGAAAGCACGCTCTCGCGCGTCTCCGCGGCCTGGAGCGCGCGCTTGGGCGATCGATAAGTCCTGCGGGGAGGCTTTACATCCGTCATTATTTCACTACAGTACCACTGTATTCGTTACAGCATCATCCTAGCCGTATCCCCTTTCTTCGCCAAAAGTCCGGCGCGGCCGGAACCTGGAGATTCTCATGAACGCTCTGGTCGTGCCTCTGCAGTTCCTCGCCGGTCTGCTCTTCTCGATGGTCGCGGGGAGTGTCTTCGGCATCTGGCGCGGCTACAACCCACTGGCCTATTCGGCGAACACCTTCGTCGAGATGCATCAGGGCGCGGTGCGCGGGCTGAACGTGTTGCTGCCCGGCATCGCCCTCGCCTCGATCGCTCTCGTTGCCGCGCTTGCCTGGCTCGCACGAGGAAAAGGCATGATCTTCTGGCTCTATGTCTGCGCGATATGCCTGATGATCGCCGGCGGCCTGGCGACGCGCATTTTCAACCAGCCGATCAATGCGCAGGTGATGACATGGACCGCCGATACCCTGCCGGCGGACTGGGGCACGATCCGGGATGTCTGGTGGAACTGGCACGTCGTACGGACCGGGATTTCGGTCCTGGCCATGGCGGTCCTGCTTGCCGCGATCCTGGCCGACCGCCCGGCCGTTCGTGAGCGGCAGTCCGCACATGCGACCGAACCGGGGAGTGACTCTACCCCCCGCTGATCGCGGTCAGCACGTAGACCTCGTCGCCGGGCGCAAGCGATGTCTTCAGGGTCGCCCGCTCGCCTTCCACGAAGACGTTCATGTGCTTGCGGATGGCCGGACGCGTGTCGCGGATGCGGTCGCCCATGCCGGGCCACAGCCGGTCGAGTTCGTCGATCATCTCGCCGACCGAGGCCGCGGCCATCGTCACCTCGCGCCGCGAGCCCGGAAAGAGGTCGCAGAGCACCGGCGACAGCTTCACCGTGACCGGGAGCGCGGCGCGCACGGCCGCCGCGCGCCCGCCCGTTCCCGACATGTCGTCCTGCCTGCCCATCGGCGGCCTCAGCTATCCAGCACGAAGGTTTCCACCGACGAGATCGCCGGCAGGTGGCCGGCGACCGGCGCCCAGGTCTCGCCCTCGTCGGCGCTGGCGTAGAACTCGCCGCCTCCGGTACCGAAATAGACGCCCGCCGGCTCCAGCCGGTCGGTCGCCATCGCCTGGCGCAGCACGCCGAAATAGGCGTTCTCCTGCGGCAGGCCGGCGCGCAAATCCTGCCAGCTCTCGCCGCCGTCGCGCGTGCGCCACACGGCAGCCCTGGCATCGGGCACGAAACGCCCGAGTTCGGCGCCGTTGAGTGGGATCATGTAGACGGTCTTCGGGTCGCGCGGATGCGCGGCAGTCGGGAAACCGAAAGACGAGGGCAGGCCCTCCTCGATGCTCTCCCAGCTTCGCCCGCCGTCGTCGGAGCGATACATTCCGCAATGGTTCTGCTGGTAGAGCAACTGGTCAGCGCCCGGCGCCAGCACCACGCAGTGCACGCATTGCCCGAATTCGGGGTAGCGCTGGTCCTCGGGGAAGAAGTCCGCCCGCGTGCCCTTGTTGCGCGGCTCCCAGGTCTTGCCGCCATCGTCGGTGCCGAACACGCCGGCCGACGAGATGCCCACCCACATGCGGTTCTCGTCCTGCGGGTGCGGCACCAGCGAATGCAGGATCAGCCCGGCGCCGCCCGGGTTCCAGTGCGGCCGTGTCGGATGGTCGCGCAGGCCCTGCACGTGGCTCCAGCCCTTGCCGCCGTCCGTGCTATGGAAAAGCCCCGCCGGCTGCACGCCGGCATAGAGCCCGCCATGGCCGGGCGCCAGGCTCCAGGCCGAGGCGACCGGCTCCTCGCCCTCCGCGTAGGCCAGACCCTCGCTGGAATGCGTCCAGGTCTCGCCCAGGTCCATGGAGGTCCACACCGCCGGGCCGAACCATTCGTTGCCGCCGGCCGCATGGATCGCGCCGGTCGCCGGGTCGGCGACGGCATGGTTGATCGGCCATGTGTTGCAGTAGGGGCCGCGCAGCGACCAGTCCTTGCGGGCTTCGTCGCTCTCGGCGATGAAAAGCCCCTTCTTGGTGCCGAGTAGCACCATCACGCGTTTCGCCATGCGGCGTCCTCCTCTCGTTCAACGGTACCGAGGCGTTCCCCGCCCCCTCAGGACGCCCGCTGGACATTTATGTTGATATCAACTTTAATAGGCCATGTCAAAAGGTCAATCCCCGAGTTTCGCAACGACGATCGAGGTCCGCGATGCGTGCCTGTGCCTGCACGTGCAGCGCGCGGCCCGCTCGCTGGCGCGCCTCTTCGACGAGGCGTTCCGTCCCGTCGGCCTCACCAACGGCCAGTTCTCGCTCCTGATGTCGCTCAACCGCCCGCGCCCGGCGCGCATGCGCGAGGTCGCCGCCTTGCTCGCGATGGACCGCACGACGCTGACGGCGGCGCTGAAGACGCTGGAGCGACGCGGCCTGCTTGCGGTCGACGTCGACCCCGACGACCGCCGCGGCCGGCTCCTCACCCTGACCGACGCCGGCCGAGAGACGCTCTCGCGCGCCGTTCCAATCTGGCGGGAAAGGCACGCCGAACTGGAAAAAGGCATCGCCGACCCGGATGGCCTGCGCGCAGCACTGCTGGGGATTTCGTGAAACAGTGACATCTCTCTGCAGTTAAATTCGTAAGCAAGCCGCTTCGCGGCGGTTTGATCTGCAACGAAGTGCTTGTCGCGGCCCAGATTGTCTATCTTGATGTCAACTGGGATCGCCGCAAACAGGACTTTGTCGCGCGCGTTCGCTTAGGCGCCGTCGCTGACTGGGCGTGGGCTAGTGCAAGCCAAGCCGCCATTCTTTCTAGTAGGCGAAGCAATTACCGGTTGCCACAAATGCGGTAGCCATCTCCAGTCTTCGTCTTAAACCCTTTTTTCTCCATGCAGTGGACCCAGAAGAGATTACGATTTTTCTTAATTTCTGCGCGGCATTGCCGCGTGGCATCGCAATAGCGCTTTTGCTCTTGCGCCGTCATGTTTGGCGGACGATCCACTGCTTCCAATGGAGAGGAAAGCAATGCCGAAATCAAGGCGGCGGCAATGGTAACTATGGCGATTTTCATAGCTCAACATTCCTATCTTAAGCCTGCCTTTTGATTGTGACGCTCAAATGAACGAGGATCAAGTTGAAATACATCCACAACATATCTACCCGCAACAAATGGAATATCTATTGATATTGCATAAGGAAGAACCAGCCAGACAGAGAGAAATCCTGCACAGGTCTTCAGTGTCTCCAGCATACAGCCGCGCCTTTACCTTCGCCCGCTGGCCCTCACTTCACGAACGTCACAAACTCCTCCAGCGGCACGCGCTCCGTGCGCAGCCGGTTCTCCGGCTTCGAGGTATCCTCGTAGCCGAGCGCCATGCCGCAGGTGACGATCTCCTCGTCGGGAATGCCGAGCACCGGACGGATCTGCCGGTGGTAGGGCGCGAAGGCGGCCTGCGGGCAGGTGTGCAGTCCCCTGCCCCGCGCCGCGATCATGATCGACTGCAGGAACATGCCGTGGTCGATCCACGATCCGTGGTTCAGCCGGCGGTCGATGGTGAAGATCATGCCCACCGGCGCGTCGAAGAACACGAAGTTGCGGTCGTGCTGGGCGCGCATCTGGTCGACATCGCGCTTGCCGATGCCGAGCGCGCCGTAGAGCGCGAACCCGACCGCGCGGCGCCGCCCATAGTAGGGTTCGAAGAACTGGTCGGGATAGTACTTGTATTCGTCCCACTTGGCCTTTTCGGCGCGAATGCCGGAATTCATGATCGCGTCGGTGATCTCCTGCTTCTTTTCGCCAGAAAACACCCAGACCTTCCAGGGCTGCATGTTGGTGCCGGACGGCGCACGACTCGCCACCCGCAGGATGTCCCGGATCGTCTCCTCGCCGACCGGATCGGGCAGGAACGCGCGCACGGAACGGCGCGAAGTGATCGCTTCGTCGACGATGTCCGCCTCGTCGATCGTCTCTTTTCGCTTGTCTGGAGCCAGCATGCCCACGTCCCTGTTCCGTCCGACCTCCTTTGCACATCGGACGCGATTGGTCCAATCACGGACGACCTGCGGGCACAGGACCCGGATACGGCGGCCCGCCTATCATAGCCGCTGAAAAACAGCTTGAAAATTTCATCGCGCCGCTGTTGATGAAATTCGCGAGGATTTTTTCATGGAGGAGCGGCATGCGGGACCCGTCGGGTGACGTGCTTCTGGCCGGCGACCTGCGCGCCCTGCGCAAGGCGCGCCGCATGACGCTCGCCGATCTCGGCGCGCGGCTCGACCGCTCCGTGGGCTGGCTGAGCCAGGTCGAGCGCGGCCTGTCCGATCCCTCGGTCGAGGACCTGAAGCGGCTGGCGCAGGCCTTCGGCGTGCCGCTTGGCCTGTTCTTCCGCCACGAGGCGCCGCACGAGCGCGAAAAGGGCGTCGTTGTGCGCGCCGGCCGCCGCCGCTTGCTGGGCTCCAGCGAGAGTGGCCTCACCGAGGAACTCCTCTCCCCCGATCTCGGCGGCAGCTTCGAGCTGGTGCGATCCGAATTCGCGCCCGGCGCGCGGCTGTCCCAACCGTCGCTCCGGCAGACCGAGGAAGCCGGCTATGTCGTGTCCGGCCGCTTCGACGTCGAGATCGACGGCACCTGGCACGAACTCGGACCCGGCGACAGTTTCCGCTTCAGGGAAAAACCCTTCCGCTGGCACAATCCGGGCCCGGAGCCCGCGGTGGTCATCTGGGCGATCTCGCCGCCGGTCTATTGAGCCAAACCGATGCAACGACCCTTCCCCTTCGAGGACACGAGCCATGGCTGACCTGCCTTCCCACGCCCGCGTCGTCATCATCGGCGGCGGCGCCGTCGGCGTGTCGTCGCTGTACCATCTGGCCAAGGCCGGTTGGACCGACTGCGTGCTCCTGGAAAAGAACGAGCTTACCTCCGGCTCGACCTGGCACGCCGCCGGCAACGTCCCGACCTTCTCGTCCTCCTGGTCGGTGATGAACATGCAGCGCTATTCGGCCGAGCTCTACCGGGGGCTGGCGAAAGCCGTCGACTATCCGATGAACTACCACGTCACAGGCTCGGTCCGGCTCGCCCACACGGCCGAGCGCATGCGCGAGTTCCAGCGCGTCAAGGGCATGGGCCGCTACCAGGGCATGGAGATCGACGTTCTCGGCCCCGACGAGATCCGACAGCACTACCCCTTCATCGAGACCCACGACCTCAAGGGCGCGCTCTACGATCCGGCCGACGGCGACATCGATCCTGCGCAGCTGACGCAGGCGCTGGCCAAGGGCGCGCGCGACATGGGCGCCACCATCGTCCGCTTCTGTCCCGTCACCAGCGTGCGCCGCGACGGCACGGAATGGGTGGTCTCCACGCCAAAGGGCGAGATCCGCTGTGAGAAGGTCGTCAACGCCGCTGGCTACCGCGCCGCGGAGGTCGGAAAGATGTTCGGCCGCGACGTGCCCATTATGGTGATGAGCCACCAGTACATCCTGTTCGAGGAAATCCCCGAACTCGCCGCCTGGAGCCGCGAAGCCGGCCGCAAGCTGCCGCTGCTGCGCGACGTCGACGTCTCCTATTATCTCCGCCAGGAGAAGAACGGCATGAACCTCGGCCCCTACGAGCGCAACTGCCGCGCTCACTGGACGAGCGCCGACGACCCGATGCCCGACGATTTCTCCTTCCAGCTCTTCGCCGACGACCTGGAGCGCCTGGAAGCCTATCTGGAGGACGCCGTCGCCCGCGTGCCGATCCTCGGCACCGCCGGTCTCTCCAAGGTCATCAACGGCCCGATCCCCTATGCACCGGACGGCAACCCGCTGATCGGGCCGATGCCGGGCGTGCCGAACGCCTTCGAGGCCTGCGTCTTCACCTTCGGCATCGCCCAGGCCGGCGGCGCCGGCAAGGTGCTGGCCGAATGGGTCACGCAAGGCGCGACCGAGTGGGACATGTGGTCCTGCGATCCGCGCCGCTTCACCGCCTTCGCCTCCGCGCCGGACTATGCCGTCGCCAAGGGCATGGAGGTCTATGGCCACGAATATGCCATCCACTTCCCGCGCCATTCCTGGCCGGCCGGGCGCGGGCGCAAGCTGTCCCCGATCCACGACCGCATCGCCGCCCTCGGCGCGCAGTTCGGCGCCTACAACGGCTGGGAGCGCGCCAACTGGTACGCCCAACCTGGCGACGACACGTCCGCGGGAGCGACCCAGACCTTCCGCCGCGACGGACCCTGGCAGCCACGCATTCGCGAGGAGTGTCTGGCGGTGCGCGATGCCGCCGGCATCCTCGACCTGCCGGGCTTCTCGCGCTTCCGCCTCCAGGGGCCGGGCGCCGGCGAATGGCTGTCGTCGCTGATCACCGGCACCGTGCCGAAGCCCGGCCGCATCGGGCTCGCCTATTTCGCCGATGACAAGGGTCGCATCGTCACCGAAATGTCGGTGATGGCGCTGGCCGAGGACTTCTTCTTCCTCATCACCGCCGCCGTTGCGCAATGGCACGATTTCGAGTGGCTGGCGAAGAACCTCCCGCAAGCGACTCAGATCACGCTGAAAGATGTCACCGAGGATTTTTCCTGCCAGATCCTCACCGGCCCGAATTCCCGCGCCATAATGGCCGACGTCTCCGACGCCGAGCTGACGAAGCCCTGGCTCAACCACCAGTCCTGCCAGATCGCCGGCCGCTGGCTCCAGCTTGTCCGCGTTTCCTTCGCCGGCGAACTCGGCTGGGAACTCCACAGCAAGGTCGACGACACCGCCGCGATCTTCGACGCCGTCTGGCAGGCCGGCCAGGCGCACGGACTGAAACCCTTCGGAATGTTCGCGCTGGATTCGCTGCGGCTCGAAAAGGCCTATCGCGCCTGGAAGGGCGACCTCTCGACCGACTACACCATCCTCCAGGGCGGGCTCGAACGCTTCGTGAAATGGGACAAGCCGGACTTCACGGGCAAGGCCGCCCTGCTCTCCGAAAAGCAGCAGGGCGTGGCCAAGCGCTTCGCGACGCTCGTCGTGGACCAGCCCGGCGAATGCGACGCGCCTTACATGTCGACGCTCTGGCACGACGGGAAGATCGTCGGCGAGACGACGTCAGGAGGCTGGGGCCACAGGGTGGACAAATCCATCGCGCTCGGCATGCTGCGCGCCGACCTCGCCGTGCCGGGCACCCGCGTCGAGATCGAGATCTTCGGCGACCGCTTCTCCGCGACCGTGCAGGAAGACGGACCGCTGTGGGATCCGGCAAACGAGAGGCTGCGCGCGTGACCCTGCCCTTTCCCGACGAGAGTTTCGGCGCCTTCCTGTTCGACATGGATGGCACGATCCTCAACTCTATCGCCGCTGCCGAACGGGTCTGGTCGATCTGGGCCACGAGACACGGCATCGACGTCGCCGCATTCCTGCCGACCATCCACGGCAAGCGCGCGATCGAGACGATCGGGCAGCTGAATCTGCCGGACATCGACCTCGCCGCCGAAGCGGAGGCGCTCGCGCAAGCCGAGATCGACGATGTCGAGGGGGTGGTGTCGATCGCGGGAGCGGCCGCCTTTTTGACCGCCCTGCCCGCCGGCCGATGGGCGATCGTCACCTCCGCGCCGCGCCGGCTCGCGCTGCGCCGGCTGCAAGCCGCGGGCCTTCCCGTCCCGCCTCTGATGATCACCGGCGAGGATGTCAGTCGTGGCAAGCCTGCACCCGACTGCTTCCTGCTCGCCGCAGAACGGCTCGGCCAGGCGGTTGGCGACTGTCTCGTCTTCGAGGACGCACCGGCCGGCATCCAGGCCGCCGAGGCCGCCGGCGCGCGGGTCGTCGTCGTCACCGCGACACACATGCACCGGCTGGAGACGTCCCATCCGATGATCGCTGGATACGGCGATGTCGCGCCCCTGCTCGACGGGCGCGGACGGCTGGTGATCGCTGGCAGCGCCTTATCCACGGACGGAAGGAACCGGGTGTGACCTCCATCATCCTCACCGACGGCGGCATGGGCCAGGAACTGTTGCGGCGCTCCGGCGCCGAGCCCACGCCGCTGTGGTCGGCGAAAATTCTCATGAACCAGCCCGGCCTCGTGCGCGATCTCCACGCCGATTTCATCCGCGCCGGCGCGCGCGTCGTCACCATCAACAGCTATGCCGCAACCCCCGAACGCCTGGAGCGCGAGGGCGTCGGCGACATGTTCGGGACGTTGCAGCAACGCGCCATCGACCTTGCCTGCGAGGCGCGCGACGCCGTCGGCACGGACTGCGCCGTCGCCGGCTGCCTCCCGCCGCTGTTCGGCTCGTACCAGCCGGAATTGCGGCAGCCCTTCGACGAGACGCTGGCCATCTATCGGCGCATCGTCGCCCGGCAGGCGGAGCATGTCGACCTCATCCTGTGCGAGACCATGGCCTCCGCCGAAGAAGGGCTCGCCGCCGCGACGGCTGCATGCGAAAGCGGCAAGCCGGTGTGGCTGTCGTGGACCCTCGCAGACCAGGGTGCGCCACGGCTGCGAAGCGGCGAAACCATCGCGGATGCGGCGCGGGCCGTCGCACACCTGACGCTCGCCGCCCGTATGGTCAACTGCAGCTGGCCGGAAGCGGTGGACCGCGCCATGCCCGAACTCTCGGCTCTCGGCGGCACGGTCGGCGCCTACGCCAACGGCTTCACCGCCATCGAGCCGCTGAAACTCGGCGGCACCGTGGCCGAACTCGAGGCGCGCGCGGACCTCGGCCCGGACACCTACGCCGATTTCGCGCTCGGCTGGATCAGCCAGGGCGCGACGATCGTCGGTGGCTGCTGCGAGGTCGGCCCGCAACACATCGCGCGGCTGCGCGACAGGTTGGCCGAGGCCGGCCACGACATCGGAGCGTTTCATGCCTAGCCCCTCCTCTCGCATCGCCGGCATCACGCCGTCCGGCAAGGACGGCTGGGAGCTGCACTTCGCCGCGATGACACGCAAGCAGTCCGGTGAGGACATCATGATGCTCTCGGTCGGCGACCACGATTTCGACACGCCGC
The DNA here is from genome assembly GCF_040839445.1 of Aquibium pacificum. NCBI lineage: Bacteria > Pseudomonadati > Pseudomonadota > Alphaproteobacteria > Hyphomicrobiales > Phyllobacteriaceae > Aquibium > Aquibium pacificum. The sequence continues at coordinate 747,970 of NZ_JBDPGJ010000003.1, forward strand.
AGTCGACCGTCGATGCCTGCGTGGCGGCCGTGAAGGCGGGCTACCACCACTACACGCAGCTGCCGGGCCTGCCGCGGCTGCGCGCGGCCATGGCGGCGGTCTCGACCCGCTGCACCGGCGTCGAGACGTCGTCCAGCGAAGTCATCGCCACCCCCGGCGGCCAGCTGGCGCTCTACGCCGCCGTCCAGGCGACGATGGATCCCGGCGACCACGCGATCATGGTTTCCCCTTACTATGCCACCTATCCCGGCACCTTTCGCGCCGCCGGCGCCTCCTTCACCATCGTCGAGGCGAAGGCCGAAAACGGCTTCCAGCCCACCGCCGCCGACATCGAGGCCGCGGTGAAGCCGAACACCCGCGCCATCCTCATCAACACCCCCAACAACCCCACGGGCGCCGCCTACACGCGCGAATGCCTCGAAGGCATCGCCGACATCTGCCGCCGCCATGATCTGTGGCTCCTGTCGGACGAGGTCTACTGGACGCTTCCGGGTGCGGCCGGCCACCTCTCGCCGCGCGCCCTGCCCGGCATGGCCGAACGCACGCTTGTCATCAACTCCATGTCCAAGAGCCACGGCATGACCGGCTGGCGCATTGGCTGGCTGACCGGCCCGGCCGACATGGTCGCGCTCTTGGTCAGCCTCAACCTCGTCACCACCTACGGGCTGACCGACTTCGTCAGCCGCGCCGCAATCGAGGCGCTGGAGAACGACTACGGCGTGGCCGAGATCGCCGACACCTACGGCCGCCGCCGCGAGGCCTTCCTCGCCGAGGTGCGCGGCATGAACGGCATCCGCGTGCGCGGCTCCGAGGGCGGCATGTACGTCATGCTCGACGTCTCCGCCATCGAGCCCGACTGCGAGGCCTTCGCCTGGGCCTTCCTCGAACGCGAGAAGGTCGCCGTGATGCCCGGATCGAGCTTCGGCGACGCCGCCCGCGGCCACATCCGCATCAGCCTGTGCCAGCCCGAACCGGTGCTCGCCGAAGCCGCCGCCCGCCTCCGCCGCTTCGCGGCAGGCTACGAGAGGACGGCGGCATGACCGCCCTCCCCGCTAAGGCCCGCGCCGTCATCATCGGCGGCGGCGTGTCCGGATGCTCCGTCGCCTATCATCTCGCCAAGCTCGGCTGGAGCGACATCGTGCTGCTCGAACGCAAGCAGCTGACCTCCGGCACCACCTGGCACGCGGCCGGCCTCATCGGCCAGCTGCGCGCCTCGCAGAACATGACCCGGCTGGCGAAGTACTCCGCCGATCTCTACACGAAGCTCGAGGCTGAGACCGGCGTCGCCACCGGCATGCGCCAGGTCGGCTCCATCACCGTCGCGCTGACGGAGGAGCGCAAGGAGGAAATCTACCGCCAGGCCTCGCTCGCCCGCGCCTTCGACGTCGACGTGCGCGAGATTTCCCCGAACGAAGTCAAGGAGATGTACCCGCATCTCAACGTCGCCGACGTCGTCGCCGCCGTGCACCTGCCGCTCGACGGCCAGTGCGATCCCGCCAACATCGCCATGGCGCTGGCCAAAGGCGCACGCCAGCGCGGCGCCACCATCGTGGAAGGCGCAAAAGTCACCGCCGTCGCCCAATCAAACGGCCGCGTCACCGGCGTCTCGTGGGAAAAGGACGGCGAGGCCGGCACGATCGCGGCCGACATCGTCGTCAACTGCGCCGGCATGTGGGCGCGCGACCTGGCCTCGCAGAATGGCGTCGCCGTCCCGCTGCATGCCTGCGAGCACTTCTATCTCGTCACCGAGCCGATCCCCGGCCTGTCGCGCCTGCCGGTGCTGCGCGTGCCCGACGAGTGCGCCTACTACAAGGAGGACGCCGGCAAGATGATGCTCGGCGCCTTCGAGCCCGTGGCCAAGCCCTGGGGCATGGACGGCATCCCAGAAAGCTTCTGCTTCGACCAGTTGCCGCAGGACATGGAGCATTTCGAGCCGATCCTCGAAATGGGCGTCAACCGCATGCCCATGCTCGCCACCGCCGGCATCCACACCTTCTTCAACGGCCCCGAAAGCTTCACCCCCGACGACCGCTACTATCTCGGCGAGGCGCCCGAACTCGGTGGATACTTCGTCGCCGCCGGCTACAATTCCATCGGCATCGTCTCGTCCGGCGGCGCCGGCATGGCGCTCGCGCAGTGGATCGCAGACGGCGAGCCGCCCTTCGATCTCTGGGAAGTCGACATCCGCCGGGCGCAGCCCTTCCAGAAGAACCGCCGCTATCTCAAGGCGCGCGTCACCGAGACGCTCGGCCTGCTCTATGCCGACCATTTCCCCTATCGCCAGATGGCGTCCGCCCGCGGCGTCCGCCGCTCGCCGCTGCACGAGCACCTGAAGGCGCGCGGCGCCGTCTTCGGCGAGGTCGCCAGCTTCGAGCGCGCCAACTGGTTCGCGCGCGAGAACCAGGAGCGCGAATACCGCTATTCCTGGAAGCGCCAGAACTGGTTCGGCAACCAGCGCCTCGAACATCTCGCCGTGCGCAACGGCGTCGGCCTGTTCGACATGACCTCCTTCGGCAAGATCCGCGTCGAGGGCCGCGACGCCTGCGCCTTCCTGCAAAAACTGTGCGCCAACGACGTCGACGTGCCGGCCGGCCGCATCGTCTACACCCAGATGCTCAATGCCCGCGGCGGCATCGAGAGCGATCTCACGGTCTCGCGCCTCACCGAGACCGCCTTCTTGGCTATCGTGCCCGGCGCCACCCTCCAGCGCGACCTCGCCTGGCTGCGCCGCCACGTCGGCGACGCCTTCGCCGTCATCACCGACGTCACCGCAGCCGAAGCGGTGCTCTGCGTCATGGGGCCCGCCTCGCGCGATCTTCTCACCCGCGTCAGCCCGAACGATTTCTCCAACGCGACAAACCCGTTCGGCACCTGGCAGGAGATCGAGATCGGCATGGGGCTGGCCCGCGCCCACCGCGTCACCTATGTCGGCGAGCTCGGCTGGGAGCTCTACGTGCCCACCGACCAGGCCGCCCACGTCTTCGAGGCGATCGAGGAAGCCGGGCAGGATGTCGGGCTAAAACTCTGCGGCCTGCACACGCTCGATTCCTGCCGCATCGAAAAGGCTTTTCGCCATTTCGGCCACGACATCACCGACGAGGACCACGTTCTGGAAGCCGGCCTCGGTTTCGCGGTCAGGACCGCCAAGGGCGATTTCATCGGCCGCGACGCAGTGCTGGCAAAGCGCGAGGCCGGCTTCGACCGCCGCCTCGTCCAGTTCCGCCTCGCCGACCCCGAGCCGCTCATCTTCCACAACGAGGCGATCGTCCGCGACGGCCGGATCGTCGGCACCGTCACCTCCGGCAACTACGGCCACCACCTCGGCGCGGCAATAGGCCTCGGCTACGTGCCCTGCCGCGGCGAGACCGAAACCGACCTCCTCTCCTCCACCTGGGAAATCGAAATCGCCGGCACCCGCCACGCGGCCGAGGCTTCGCTCAAGCCGATGTACGACCCGAAGGCCGAGCGGGTGCGCATGTAGCCCCGGCGACGGCCATCCGCCGCAACCCACCTCACCCTCGCGCTTCATCATTCCGGGGCCGCGAAGCGGAACCCGGAATCCAGAGCCGAGGATCGGAGCCGCGACGCTGCGGCCGCTGATCTCCCCCCTTGTGGGGGAGATGTCGCCGGAGGCGACAGAGGGGGGCGCCTCGCGAGATGCGGCCGCATTGTCCTCCTCCCCTTGTGCGGAGGGTTTGGGAGCAGGCCCGGCCCGGGTACGGATGCAGGAAAACGGTGCGCCCTCACCCCCTCACCCCCCGCCCCCCGGCTTCGTCGCCTTGATCGAAACCGCCAGCGGCAGCTGCACCTGGTCCTCGCGCAGACGGAACATCCGGTCCCCGTCCTCCCGCATGTCGGGAAAGTGCGGCCACGGAAGCCGCGTGTGCTCCGTCAGCCGGTCGAGCCGCAGCCCGGCATCGAGCAGTGCCGTCACGATGTCGCCCAGCGGATGGATCCATTCGCAGCTCGTCGACGGCGCGATCTGGTCGCCCGTATAGGTCAGGTCGCTGGTCTCCATGAGCGGCCGGTCCACGGGCGTGCGCCAGTCGGCACCAAGCACGATGCGCCCCTCCACCATCTCGAGGCACAGCATTGCCGGATGCGCGTCGGCGAAATAGAGGAAGCCTCCCGGCTTCAGCAGCGAGGCGACGACCCGCGCCCAGCCTGCGACGTCGGGCAGCCAGATGATCGTCCCCCACGTCGTGTAGACGACGTCGAACGCCCCTTCCAGGTGCTGTCGCGCGTCATAGACGTTGCCTTCGACGAACCGGGCGTCCACCCCCGTCCGCCCGGCGAGCGCGCGCGCCTCCGCGATGGCGGGCGCGGAAAAATCGAGCCCGGTGACGTCGGCGCCGCGTCTGGCCAGGCAGATGGAATCGATCCCGAAATGGCATTGCAGGTGCGCGATGCGCAACCCGCGCACGTCGCCGATCTCGGCCGCCTCGATGGGATAGAGCACGTCCTCGCCGGCCAGGAAGTCCTCGACCCTGTAGAACCCGGTCGCATCCCGCCGATGCGCCGCCACCCGCCCGTCCCACATCGCCCGGTTGGTATCGAACGCCGTTTCGAGAACCTCAGCCATCGCAGCCGCCCTACCGTCGCCTGTCACACCGCGGCAGTTTTACGCCATGGCCGAGCCGACCGGTAGCCAGGACTGAGTCCGATGCCGCTCGTCCGCCGTCGTCCGGACGCGAAGCCGACGCTGCCAATCTCCCCCTTGAGGGGGTGAGGTGCAGTCCGCGCAGCGGACGGAAAGCCAACGATTTGGCTTTAAGAGCACCGAACGCCCGAAGCGAAAGTAAAGGGCCGGATCGCCAGGGCAGACGGGGTCTGCCTCGCGAGATGCGGCCACATCTACCTATTCCCAAGAGCGGAAAAGGAAAGCCGAGGCGCCGCCGCGTCCAATCTCCCCCCTCGTGGGGGAGATGTCGGCGCAGCCGAAAGAGAGGGGCGCCTCGCGAGATGCGGCCATATCTACCTTCTCCCTCAAGGGTAAAAGGAAAGCCGAGGCGCCGCCGCCACCGATCTCCCCCCTTGAGGGGGAGATGCCCGATAGGGCAGAGGGGGGCGCCTCGCGAGATGCGACCGCCTTTCTTCCTTCTCTCTTTAGAGGAGGGTTGGTCCGCCGATCCAACGCGCTCGGCACCAACAAACGCTCCTCATCCTGAGGTGCGAGCCCGCGCGATATTGCTATGCGATCACGAATCGAGGCGGGCGAGCCTCGAAGGACGCACCAGATCGCCGCATCCTTTCTCCCCATCCACCCGCCGGGTCCAGATATCCGCGCATGGCCCGCCAAAGGAGGCACCCACGTCACCGTCTTGCTTCGCAAGCCCCCTCTCCCCCCGCCCGGTAGGAAAGGTTGGACGCGACCGCGAGGCGCCGACGCCGCCAATCTCCCCCTTGAGGGGGAGATGCCCGCCCCTCGACGAAAGCTCGGGAGGGCAGAGGCGAGTGCGTCGCGTGGTCCATCCTGCTTCGGTGTCTTCGATCGTCAGGTTTCGACCCCAAGTAAGTCATTCCGGCTGGACTAGGGGTCGTTCGAAACCGGCCGATCGTTCGACACTGCAGTGCGAGGACATCGGGGGCGTGCGTGTGATGGCGGATATCTAATAGCGAAATTGGGAAGGCACTAGTTCACCGAAATATTGCGCTTCGACGATCTTCAGGATCCCGGGAAGTTAGAACACGAAGCAAATGCTTGATCCTTCGCGATGCTCAGGCAAAGATGCAGTTCGCGATCGTAGGGGGGATTATGACGAACAGGGTTCATATTGACGCACCTGCTGGCGTGGTCGAGATCGAAGGTGAGAAGGATTTCGTTGAAGGTCTTCTCGGAAAGCTATTCCCGTTGATTGAGGAAGTGGGGTTCGGAAGTCGTCCGAGAACCACGGCCAACAATGAAACAATCACTGATCAGGCAAGCGATGTCGCCGATGAATTATCAACCGATGCGACTGAGACATCTAAGAAACGCGTCCGAAAATCAGTTAAGCAGCCGCCTGCTGGTCAATCGTGTCCGGCTCGAATTCAAGTTTTGAAAGACGAAGGATTCTTCAAACAACATCGCTCTGCAGCGGATATCGTAGAGGCTCTGAAATCCAAAGGTTGGACGCACAACCTCAGTCAAGTTGGCGCTGCCACAAGCACGATGTTCGGTAGGGGCAATATCCAGAGAACAAAGGTTGGAAAAGGATCTTGGCAGTATTATTGGGATCGTGGGTGACCTTTGAGCTTACCTAGCCTCAAGGATGCCCTAAAAACCATTCCTGATGGGTTACGCGATCCCTTGATAGAGGAGTTCGAGCAAGCCCTCGACGAATACCGCGCAGCAGATTGGGAGAAAGTTGGCCTTAAAGCAGGGAAGTTCTGCGAGATCGCGTATTGTATATGTGCAGGTCATGCGACCGGAACATATGCGATAAGCCCGTCGAAACCGGGCAATTTCCCACAGGCATGTCGCGATTTAGAGCAGTACAACGATGCTAAAGGGCGCTCGCTTTGTATGCAGGTGCCGAAGGCGTTGACAGCGCTTTACGAGCTTCGAAACAACAGAGCGATTGGCCATGTCTCTGCCGAGATTTGCGCTAACCACATGGACGCAGAGTTTTTCCTGCGCGGCATGAAGTGGGTGATGGGCGAACTGGTTCGCAATTATTCGCAACTCCCGCTGGCAGATTCACACGCTGTTGTCGAAGCGGTCACCGCTAGAACTTTTCAGATTGTCTGGTCGAGTGGTGACGTTCGACGCGTACTGGAACCGGCGAGAACGTCGGGCCAGAAGGTACTGATCCTGCTGTATGCTGAAAGCAAAAAAGTTTCGGCAGCACAGCTGCAATCGTGGGTAGATTATAAGAATGGAACCGACTTCAGACGCAAAGTCCTAAGAGATCTGCACAACAAGGTGTTGGTCAATTTTGACGAGATAGGGGGCACTGTCCAGATATTGCCGACAGGACAGGCGCATGTGGAGAAGTCCGGCCTGCTAGTTATGAAGAAGTGATTTCAAGGAAAGCACTCGCGGGCCTGTGTACGCGAAGATGCCAATAGTGCCAAAGCGGTTATTGAAGGACCGCCGTTATCATCAGCGGCAGGATGGCCGCTGGCGAGGTGTCGGGGCACGCTGAACAAGGCAGAACAGTAGAGATGGACGCGTTGATGTGGAAGTGCGGCGGCCATCAGTATGACCGCTTTACCAGCCTCGCCTTCCTAAAGCAGACTGTCTCAATCCCACCCGCACCGGCCGTTGAATGTTCTCCGCTTCAAATCTGCTTCCTCGCCTCCAGCTTGCCGATGAGGTCACGGATCGCTGCGGTGTTCTCGTCCTGCGCCCTGGTATTATCGAGACAGGCTTTCAGCCCTTCCTTCTGTCTCCTTGCGGATCGCCAAAGGAACATAACCGCAAGAGAAAAAGGCAGCGCGATTATTGCGTTGCCTACTATGACTGAAGAATCCAAGTGCCTCTCCTTTTGTCCTGACGCGAGAAAATAGCAGGCATAGTGTTTCGGGCAAGTAATTGCTCGGGGCGGGTCAACCGCCCTCCACCATCTCGCCCCCCCACTCCCCATTCCCCCTTTTTATCCACACCCCCACCACCCCACCCCATAATCCTCTCCCGAACACCGGAAGGATCACCATGGACTGGCAGGCAGGGATCGAAAGGCAGGGGGCGGCGCTACGAAAGATCGTGGCGGGGCTCGTCGCCATGGTCGGCGCCGGCACGGATCCGGCCGCCGACGTCGCCGCTCTCGCCGAAGACCGCCCAACGCTGGCGCGCTTCCGCCACCGCGCCCTCTTGCGCATCGTGCGTCCGGCCGAGGCGGCCGCGCGGCGGCTGGTGATCGCGCTGGCGCTCGCGGTCCAGGCCATTCCCCCGGCGCAGCCCGCCGGCGGATCGCAAGCCGCGCTGCCGCCCGCCCCGGCATTCGTCATGAAACGCCGCGCCCGCCGGCCGCATGGCCCGCATCCGCTGCGCCTGCCGCTCACCGACCCGGAGCGCCGACTGCGTGTGCGCCGCGTGGCCGAGCGCGACATGCCGCGCATCACGGTGCCGGGCGTCGTCGAGCCGCTGCGCCCCCGCAACCTGCCCCTGCCGGCCCCGCAGGACCGGATCGACGCGACGCGCCTCGTCCTGCGCATCCGCGCCCTGGCGTCTGCCCTCGACGACATGGACGGCGAAGTGCTGCGCTTCCGCCGCTGGAACGCGCGCAACGCCGCGGCGCTTGCGCGTTCCCGCCTGGCCGACCGCGCGCGAACGACGCCGGCAAGGCGCCGCCAGGCCTTCGGCCGGATCTCGCCCTTGCGCCACGGCCGTCCGCCCGGCGGCCGCCGAAAACCCACCCACGATGTGCATGCCATTCTGGTCGAGGCGCACTCGCTTGCCTTCTGGGCGCTCGAAAGTCCCGACACGTCGTGAGCGCGCGGCGATTCCACCGGGGACAGTTTACTTTTTTCCGGAAACGCACTGCGTTCTCGGCACACCCGCGCGCGGAAAAAAGGAAGCTGTGCCCTGCCCCCGATCTCCCTCATCCTGAGGTGCGAGCGAAGGGAGCCTCGAAGGACGCACTTACCCCCGCGCCACCGCCTCGACGTGCCGCGAAAAGTCCGGCGTTCCCATCAGCGCCTTGCAGCGCTCGAAGCGGTTCACCGAATAGGCCCAGAAGTCGTCGGCGGGGTTTCGGTTGGCGTGCTGGATCAGGCCCCACAGCGTCCACAACAGGTCGCACATCGCCTTGTAGATCACGATCCGCCCGCGTTCGGCCGCCGTGGGCTCGCCGCCGAACCAGGCCCGGATCATCTCCTCCTCCTGTTCGGCGTCGAATCCGGCCTCGACCGAAAGATCGCCGAGATCCCACATCGGGTCGTTCATGCCCGAATACTCCCAGTCGACGATCCACATGCGCTCCCCCGTATCGAGAAAGTTCTCGCACAGCGGGTCGCAGTGGCACGGCGCCAGCGGCAGCGGATGCGCGGCGAGCGCGGCCCGCACCGTCTCGGCCTCCGCGACCACGTCGTGGTAGCCGTCGGGCAGCGTCACGTCCTTGGTCGCCAGCACCTTCAGGTAGCCGTCGATCATCGAAAACAGCTCGAACCGGAACGGGAATTTCGCGCCAGACTCGTGCAGTTTGCGAAACGCCGCGCCGGCTCGGGCGGGCGCGCCGGCGCGGGTGCGGAAGGCCTCCGGCGACATCGTCTCGGCCCCCTCCACGAAGCGGCTCACCATCACCCCGTCCGTGCCGAAATGCATTACCTCCGGGCTCACCCCGGCCTTCGCCGCCTCCTGCGCCGCCACCTTCTCGTGGCCCCGGTCGATGTATTCCTCCGTCCCCTTGCCCGGAATGCGCAGGCAATGGTCGCCGGCGCGGTACACCCGGTTGGTCAGCCCGCCCAGCCGTTGCAATGGTCCGCTGTACGCTTCGAACCCCGGCACCTTCGCCATCATCGCGCGCGCGTCCTCGAGGTCCGTCCTTGCCGCTTCGTCCGTCAATCGTCGTCTCCCTTTCGCTCCGTTTCCGCCCCCGACGGTTCCACATTATCGCCTCCTCCGCTAGGGTGGGGCGACGCAAGGGAAATGGCAGAGAGGATCATCCATGGCCGACGAAAAGCACGACGGCGCGCTCGGCGCGGTCTATTCGGCGAAATCGCCCGAGGAGATCGCCAAGCACTACGACAGCTGGTCGGCGACCTATGATACCGACATGTCGGCCAACGGCTACCGCCACCCGACGATCTGCCTGGCGCTGCTCACGCGCTATGTCCCGCGCGCGGCCGCGCCGCTGCTCGACGCCGGCGCCGGCACGGGGCTCATCGGCGAGTGGCTGCGCATCGTCGGCTATCCGGCGGTCGAAGGGCTCGACCTTTCGGAAGGTATGCTGGCGCAGGCGGAACGGAAAAAGGTCTACGCCAAGCTGCACCGGCTGGCGCTGGGCCACCCCCTGCCCTTCGCCGACGGCCACTTCGCCGGCATCGTCTCGGCCGGCGTCTTCACCACCGGCCATGTCGGCCCCGAAGGCCTGGACGAACTCGTCCGCATCTGCCGCCCCGGCGGCGCCATCGTGCTGACGGTGAAGAACACGCTCTGGGACGACTTCGCCGCCCACGTCGCCGGCCTTTCGGGCAAAGGGTTGGTCGAGACCGCCGAGGAGACCGAACCCTACGTCTCCATGCCCGGCGAGGCCGGAACGGTCCCCAGCCGCGGGCTGGTGCTGAAGGTGCTGTGAGGATCTTTGGAGCGAAGTCGCATCAGGCAAGGAAGAACATCGTACGCGCGGCCCGAGTTCTATGCGGCCTCGTTCACCGGAACGTCTGGGCTGACGGCAGCCACGACGGCGTCGGCCGACCAGTCTAGGAAGGCGGGATCGTCGCGGAGCGCATCGAGCGTCCGCGGACGAGGTGCGCCGCCGGGCCAGTCTTCGAGCGCGAAGGCGAGCGCCACGGACGCCTCGCGAAGCGCATCGTCGAGCGTGTTGGCCACCGTCGTCACGCCGAGCAGGTCAGGGAACGACACCCCGTACCCGCTGTCCGGTGCCTTGTGGATCAGGGCGATGTAGTGCGATCCCATTCGATCAGTCCTTCGGCCATCCGGCTGCCTCGTAGATCGACCGCAAGGTTCCCGGCGGAATGTCCTTGCGAGGATGCGTCACGATGACCACACGTCCGTCCCTATGGCGGAACTTGTGGTGTGATCCGCGCACCGAAACGAGTTCGAAGCCATCCGATCTCAGCCGTTTGATGATATCGCGGCTATCCCTCAGCATCAACCAAGGTTGCCTCCCACATGGAGCATTGGCAATACCGTTGTGGGCAGCCTCCGCCATGTCTCCGGAAGCTCGAACCAATGGAAACAGGTTCTCACCCCTTCACCCGGCGGTTCTCCGGATCGTACAACGGCCGCATGTGGATCGCCGCCGGCACCCGGTCGGTCGCAACGACCAGCTCGTAGCTCCCCTCCGCCAGCCACGCGTCCGTCACGCCTTCCGCGCGGCGGAGGTAGCCGAGACCGACCGGCTTGCCCACCGTGTAGCCATAGCCCCCGCTGGTCAGATAACCGGCGAACTGCCCGTCGCGCAGGATCGTCTCGCGACCGAGCAGCACCACGCCGGGGTCCTCGACCGTGAAGCAGGCGAGCCGCTTTTTCAACGGCGCATTGGCGGCCTTCGTCACCGCCTCGCGGCCGATGAACGGCGAATTCGATTTTAGCTTCACCGCCCAGCCGAGGCCGGCCTCGAAGGGCGAGTCGTTGGGCGTGATGTCGGAGCCCCAGGCGCGGTAGCCCTTTTCGAGCCTGAGCGATTCGAGCGCGCGGTAGCCGACCGGCGCGATGCCGTGGCGGTGCCCCGCCTCCGTCAGCGCGTCGAAGATCGCGCCGAGGCCGGAGAGCGGCGCGTGCAGTTCCCAGCCGAGTTCGCCGACATAGGTCACCCGCAGCGCCCGCACGGCCTGCCCGGCGATGCCGATCTCGCGCACGTGGCCGAACGGAAATGCCGCGTTCGAGACGTCCGCGTCTGTCACGGCCGACAACACGTCGCGCGCCTTCGGTCCCATCAGGGAGAGCGTGCCGAAACGCTCGGTGACGTCGCTCAGCACGGCTTCGCCGCCGGCCGGCAGGTGGTCGCGGATCCAGCCGCCGTCATGGGTCCGGAACCCGGTGCCGGTGACGATGTAGAACAGGTCGTCCGAAAGCCGCGCCACGGTCAGGTCGCATTCGATGCCGCCGCGCGAGTTGAGCATCTGCGTGTAGGTCAGCCGCCCCGGCTCGCGCGCGACGCGGTTGGCGCAGATCGTCTCCAGCGCGGCCGCCGCGTCGCGGCCGCTCAGCTCGAACTTGGCGAAGGAGGACTGGTCGAAGATGCCGACATTCTCGCGCACCAGCCGGTGCTCCTCGCCGACCGGACCGAACCAGTTCTGCCGGCCCATCGAATACCGGTCCTGGGACTCCATGCCTTCCGGCGCGAACCAGTTCGGCCGCTCCCAGCCGAGCTTGGAGCCGAAGACGGCGCGGCGGTCCTTCAGCTTGTCGTAGAGCGGCGAGACCAGGCGCGGCCGGCCGCTGACAGGTTCCTCGTGCGGGAAGGCGACCGTGTAGTGCTTGCCGTAGGCTTCGAGCGTACGGTCGCAGACCCACTGCCGGTCGCGGTGGAGCTCGGAGAAGCGGCGGATGTCGACGACCCACAGGTCGAGCGGCGCCTCGCCCGCCACCGCCCACTGCGCCAGCGCCCAGCCGGCGCCGCCGCCCGAAGCGATGCCGAAGGCGTTGAAGCCCGTCCCGACATACATGTTGGCGCATTCGGCCGGCCGGCCGAGTATGAAATTGCCGTCGGGCGTAAAACTCTCCGGGCCGTTGATCATCTGCTTGACGCCGGCTTGCGCCAGCGCCGGCACGCGCGCCACCGCCTGTTCCATGTGCTGCTCGAAATGGTCCCAGTCGTCGGGGAAGAGCTGGAACTGGAAGTCGCCGGGAACGTCCCCCAGCGTCCAGGCCTGGGGGTCCGGCTCGTAGCCGCCCATCACCAGCCCGCCGACCTCCTCCTTGAAATAGGTGCGCCGGTCCGGGTCGCGGATGGTCGGCGCGTCCGGAGACAACCCCTCGATCCTCTCCGTGATGACGTACTGGTGCTTTACGGGCTGCAGCGGCACCTCGACGCCGGCCATCGCGCCGATCTGGCGCGCCCACTGCCCGCCGCAATTGACGACCTTCTCGCATGTCACGGCACCGTCGGTCGTGTGGACGGTGGTGATGCGCCCGCCGTCCATGTCGAAGCCGGTCACCCGCACGCCCTCGACGATCCTCGCGCCGTGCATGCGCGCCCCCTTTGCCAGCGATTGTGTGATGTCGGACGGGCTCGCCTGCCCGTCAGTCGGCAGCCAGCTGGCTCCGACGAGGTCCGATACCTCCATCAGCGGCCACATGCGCTTCACCTCCTGCGGCGAAACGAGGTGCATATCCATGCCGAAGCTCTGGGCAGTGGTGGCGAGACGCCTGAACTCCGTCCAGCGGTCCTCGCTGGTGGCGAGCCTCAGGCAGCCGGTCATTTTCCAGCCGGTCTCCAGCCCCGTCTCGGCGTCGAGCCGCTTGTAGAGGTCCACGGAGTACTTGAGCAGCTGCGTGATCGAGGCGGAGGAGCGCAGCTGTCCTACCAGCCCCGCCGCGTGCCAGGTCGAGCCCGATGTGAGCTTGCCCTGCTCGATCAAAAGCACGTCCGCTCTGTGGTCCCTGGCCAGATGATAGGCGGTGGAGCATCCGATGATGCCGCCGCCGATGACGACGAATTGCGCGTGGGCGGGAAGCGCCATGGTTCAGGTCTTTCCGAATTCGCTTCTGTAGGCGTCGAGCGCGGCCTCGAGCTTGTCGAGGTTCATCTGCGCATAGCCGGCGTAGTCGATGCCGGGATTGTCGAGATGGACTTCCGACACCATGCCCCACATCGCCTCGCGCAGCAGCGACGCGCACTGCATTGCCGAATGCGAGCGGCGAATCTCGGGCGTCGGCGAAGCGTCGAAGTAGAGCCCCAGAAGCTCGTCGGATTCCTCCTTCGAGAAGCCCGCGTTCGAGGCGATGCCGGCGAGATCGAACATGGCGGTGGTGAAGCCGGCATATTCGAAGTCGATGATCCACAGGCGCTCGCCGTCGTGCAGCAGGTTGGCCGGAAGGAAGTCGTTGTGGCCGAAGATGATCGGCAGCGGCACCTGTGCCTTCTCGAGTTCGTCGGCCAGTTCGACGTAGCCCGGCAGTTCCGCGCTCACACGGCTGCGGTCCGCCTTCAGGATGCGGGCATAGTCACGGATGACGTGGAAGGGCCAGAACATGAAGCCCGGCCCGGAAACGTGCTTCGGCATCTCGACGTGGAAGCGCTTGACCATCTGCGCCACCTCGGGAATGGTCGCGCGCATGTCGTCGGCGGTGTAGGTCCGTCCTTCGATGAAGTGCGAGACCATGACGCCGGGGCTGGTATAGACCACCTCGGGCGCGAAACCGGCCTCGTGCGCGGCTCTGGCGGTCATCACCTCGCGGCTGCGGATGACGTGGTGGAAGACGTAGTCGCGGCCGAAGCGAACGACATACTTGCGTCCCTCGTTCTCGACCGTGAAGCTCTGATTGCTGAGGCCGCCCTCCAGCGGCTGCGGCTCGATCGGTCCGGTCCAGAGCGGCAGGACCCAGATTCGGGCCATCGCGTCGATCATTCGAATGGTTCCCTACGTAACGAGGCCAAGATTCCGGCGCATGCGAAGAGCCGCGGCCGAGATCAGCCGGTCGGCGATGATGGCGATGAACGCGACGGCCAGCCCCGCGACGATTCCGCGACCCGTGTCGGCCTTGGTCAGTGCGATGTAGACCTCCTGGCCGAGGTCGCGCGTGCCGACCAGCGCGGTGATGACCAGCATCGAGAGCGCCAGCATGATGGTCTGGTTGATCCCCAGCATGATCTCCGGCAAAGCGAGCCTGAGCCTGATCTTGGTCAACAGTTGCAGGGGCGTGCATCCCGCCGCGCGGCCGGCCTCGACGAGTCTGGGATCCACTTGCTGCAGGCCGTGGGCGGTGTAGCGGATGGCGGGTGCCAGCGCGTAGGCGATCACCGCGATCATGGCCGTGAAATCGCCGACCCTGAACAGCATCACCACCGGCATCAGGTAGACGAACGACGGCAGCGTCTGCAACGTGTCGATCACCGCCTGCACGACGCGCCAGACGCGCGGCCGCGTCGCTGCCCAGACGCCGACCGGAATTCCGATCGCCAGCGCGCCGATGACCGATATGCCGCAGAGATAGAGGGTGGTCATTGCCTCTTCCCAAAGCCCCGACATGGCGACGAGGGTGGCGAGCCCAGCGACGAGTGCCGCGAGGCGCAAGCCCCCGAGGCTCCACCCCGCGAGCCCGATCAGGAGCGTCACGCCGAGCCAGGGCAGGCCGAGCAGGAACCGCTTGAACGGGATCAGCACGTTGAGCAGCAGCGCGTTCTTGATGGCCTCGAGTTCGTCGAAGAAGTTGACGTTGATCCACCGCACCACCTCGTCCCAGAAGGTGCCGGTCGAGAGCGCCCAGTCCTGCGGCCAGCGCTGCATCGGTGCCGAGACGAGCCCGGCCAGGGCACTCACGGAAATCAGCGCAACGGCAACGGCGAGATAAGGGTGGCGGGCGATCCAGCCGGCGTTGTCCGCGTGGACATGCTGACCTACTCGCCGCGCCAGCGCCTGCGAGATGCGGTCGAGCAGGATGGCGAGCGCCACGATCGCGACGCCGGCCTCCAGGCCCGCGCCGATGTCGAGCCGCCGAAGCGCTGCCAGCACGTCGTAGCCGAGCCCACCCGCTCCGATCATGGAGGCGATGATGACCATGTTGAGCGACAGCATGATGACCTGATTGACGCCGACCATCAGGCCAGGCGCCGCCGCCGGCACCATGACGCGCCACGTCATCTGCCGACGCGTGCAGCCAGTCATGCGGCCGAGGTCGGCGATCTCGGATGGGACGCCGCGCAGCGCCACCACTGCGACGCGCGTCATCGGCGGCATGGCGTAGATGATCGTCGCCACGATGGCCGAAACCGGGCCGAAGCCGAACAGGAACAGGATCGGCACCAGGTAGGCGAAGATCGGTATGGTCTGCATGAGGTCGAGAACGGGCGAGATCAGCCGCTCGAAGGAGCGCCAGCGCCACGCAGCGATACCGAGAAGCAGGCCGCCCACCGCGCCGATCGGCACCGCCACGACGATGGACGCGAGCGTCACCATGGCGCTGTCCCACTGGCCGAACAGGAGGATGAAGCCGAGGCAGCCGAACGCCAGACCCGCCAGCGAAACGCCGCCGGCAAACCATGCGGCGACGGTGAAGAGCCCGATGACGCCGATCCACGACAGCGGCGGCGCGATCTGCACCGCCTGCGAACCCTGCCCCGACAGGAGACCCGTCGAGAGGAAGCCGAGCACGAGGCGGTACGGCGCTTCCACCAACGACGCGAGGAAGCGCGTGAGATCGGTGAAGGTGAAGAGGCCGAACGTCGCATCGTCGACCAGCCAGCGCATGACGGCGCTGATCCAGCGCGCGAAGGGCGGCGTCCTGGCGCGCGGATATTCCTGCGCCCAGGGCATCGCCTCGTCGGCGAAAGCCCAGAGCGCGGCAAAAATGCAGAGCCCCGCGATCCAGACCAGAAGACGGTACGGCGGCGCCGAAACGTCGCGGCGATCCGCGTCAAGTCCGCTTGCCTGGCCGGCGACCGACATGATTCAGCCCCGCATCATCACGGCGGCGACCGTGTCGCGGTCGAGCGTTCCGACCGCCTGACCGTCCGGCGATTTCACCAGAAGCCGCGTCCCGGTCTCGCCGAACAGGGGTGCCGCCTCCGAGACGGTAGCGGCGGCCGAGACCTCGCCCGCATAGCCGTTCGCCGTGACCGAACCCGGAAGCGCCCTGGCGAGCGAGCCGACCCGCAGCACCTTCGCCCTGGCGACGTTGCGGGTGAACTCCGAGACGTAGGAATCGGCGGGCGCCAGCACGATCTCCTCGGGCGTACCGACCTGCACGACCGCGCCGTCCTTCATGATGGCGATGCGGTCGCCGAGCCGGATCGCCTCGTCGAAATCATGAGTGATGAAGACGATTGTCTTTTTCAAGACCGATTGCAGCCGCATGAACTCGTCCTGCATCTCGCGCCGGATCAGCGGATCGAGCGCGGAGAAGGGTTCGTCGAGGAACCAGAGTTCGGGCTCCACGGCGAGCGAGCGGGCGATGCCGACGCGTTGTTGCTGGCCACCCGAAAGCTCGCGCGGGAAAAAGTGCTCGCGCCCGGAAAGGCCGACGAGCTCGATCATCTCGCGCGCCCGCGCCTCGCGCCGTGCCCGCGCCACGCCCTGCACTTCGAGCGGAAAGGCGACATTGCCGAGCACGCTCATGTGCGGAAGCAGCGCGAAGTTCTGGAACACCATGCCCATCTGGTGCCGGCGAATCTCGATCATCCGCTTCTCGCTGGCAGCGAGCAGGTTCTCGCCGTTGAACAGGATCTCGCCCGCGCTCGGCTCCACCAGCCGCGACATGCAGCGCACCAGCGTCGACTTGCCCGACCCGGAAAGCCCCATGATGACGAAGCACTCGCCGGCATGGACGCCGAGGCTGACGTCCCGCACCGCCGGGATCGCATCGCTGGCCGAAAGTTCTTCTTTGGTAATGGCGCGCGCGGAAATCAGGCGCGCGACGCGCTCCGCATCCGATCCGAAGAGTTTCCAGACCGACCGGCAGACCAGCTTGGCCGCGGCGTCCGGCGCCGTTGTCTCAGGCATGCTTCCGACGCGTTCTTTTCCACGGGACGCCGCATACTCGTCCGGAGCCGGCCGCCCGGCACACGCCGGGACGGCCGATTGTCCGGCCTGGCGAGACGAGCCTCAGTTGATCCAGCCGGACCAGCGGCTCTCGTTCTCGGTCATCCAGTTGGCCACGACCTCCTCGACCGACTTGCCGTTCAGGTCGACCTCGGTGATCATCGCGCCCATCTCGTCATTGTCGAAGGTGAAGGCCTTGATCGCCTCGTAGGCGCCCGGCCACTTGTCCTTCACGCCGGCCCAGGCGACCTTCCAGATCTCTCCGAAGGGCTTGCCGCAATCGTAAGCCATGTCGGGGTTCGATCCCCAAGACGGATCGCTGTAGCACTCGGCGGTGTATTCTGGGAACTCGATCCATTCTCCCTCGTACTTGGCCGGGGCCCAGTGCGGGGCGTAGACCCAGAGCAGGATCGGCGCCTGGCGCTGATAGGCGCTTTCGAGTTCGGCGAACAGCGCCGCGTCGGTGCCAGCGTGGATCACCTCGAACGGCAGGTCGAGAGCCTCGACGCGCTCGTCGTCGAAGCCGCCCCACGTGACCGGCCCGCCGAGATAGCGTCCCTTCGGCGCGGTCTCGGCCGTGGAGAAGGCTTCCGCGCAGGTCTCGTTCTTCAGCGCTTCCCAACTTGGCAGGCCGGGGCATTTCTCGGTCATGTAGGAGGGATACCACCACTCCTCCTTGGCCTTCATGCCGGTCGGGCCGACATTCTCCACCTTGCCGGTGGCTGTGGCGGCGTCCATCGCCTCGCGGCCGGTCGTCTCCCACATTTCCATGGCGACGTGCAGGTCGCCGCTTTCGAGGCCGGCGAACTGCGCCAGGTAGTCCGCCTGCACGAGTTCGACGTTGTAGCCGCCCTTTTTCAGGATCTCGGCCATCAAGTTGGTGGTGATCAGCTGCCCGGTCCAGTCGTGGAGCGTGAGCTTGATCGGATCCGTGGATTCCGGTTCGGCCTGGGCCGGCGCGGATACCAGCGACAATCCGCCCGCCACGAGCGCGGATGAGACGGCAAGTGAAAGCATTGTCCTGGAGAACATCGATCGCATCCCTCTGTGTTTCGCGTAGGCAACGACCCGGCTTCTGGCTGGCCGGATTCCCGTGTCATCGGGCAAGTGTGAAGTGCCGCAGCGTTAGCTGTCAACGGCAATGTGGGAATTGTTGGCTTCCCATTGGCATTTTGTGGTTTTGTGAGTTGAATTGCCTATCGATGCGGCACAGATTGCGCATCGCAGAGGCCGTCCATGCAGTTCACACCGCGCCAGACCGAGATCATGCTCGCCGCCCGCCGGGACGGCGCCGCCAGCATCTCCGCGCTCGCCGCCAGCCTAGGTGTCTCGCTGGAGACCGTGCGGCGTGACATCCGGCCCCTCGTCGACGACGGGCAACTGGTGAAGATGCACGGCGTGGTCCAGTTGCCGGATCACGGGCGCGAGGCGCCGTTCGACCGCCGCATGCGCGAGAACGCCGCCGAGAAGAGGCGCATCGCCCGCCACATCGCTGCGGGCATCCGGGACGGCGACAGCATCATGCTGGATACGGGGACGACGACGAGCATTCTGGCGCGCGAGCTTTCGGCCCGGCGCGAACTGACCATCGTGACCAATTCCTCCGACATCGCGCGCACATTGGCGACCGTCAACGGCAACAAGGTCTTCATGGCGGGCGGGGAACTGCACGGCGACAACGGCGCGGCCTTCGGCCGCACCGCGATCGAATTCATCGCCAGGTTCCGCGTGCGGCACGCCATCATCTCCATCGGCGCCGTCGACGCCGCGCTCGGGCCGATGGACTATCTGCTGGAGGAAGCCGAGTTCGCGCGCATGGCGCTCCAGTGCGGCGAGCGCCGCGTCATCGCCACCGACCACACCAAGTTCGGCCGCGCCGCGCTGGTGAAGGTCTGCGGCTTCGGCGACTTCGACCTGCTCGTCAGCGACCGCCCTCCTCCGGCCGAAATCGCGGATGCGATCGATGCGGCGGGGGCAACGTGGGAGGCGGCGGAGGGTTAGTCGGGCGCAAGATCGGCGGGATTCGTGTTCCTAGCACCGTGGCGCACGGCGATGACAATGACAGCGCTCTCCTCCACGAGATAGTAGAAGACATAAGGATAGGGTGTTGTAGCGATTTGTCGGAGACGCGGATGGCTGGTCCTATGACCCGCATTGGGATAGCGACGCAGCAGCCGCTCGATCTCGCGAAGTCGCTGCTTGACGCGCCGAGATCCGCCGGCGGAATTCGCGTCGATGAAATCCAGGATGGTCGCGAGTTCGGGAAGCGCTGCCGGAGTGTAGGTGAGCTTCAAAGCCCGTGCCGTGCCCAAACCGAGGAGACATCCTCTTCGGACGCGAACTCGCCGCGCCGCGCCTGCGCGAGCGACTCCGCGAAGGAGCCCTCCTGCGTCGAGGAAAGTTCGATCACCGGACCGTCCTCGCCCGCGAGATTGAGCATGATGCGCGCAATCTCGTCCTGAACATCATCAGGTAGATCGCGAGCCGCCGCGACGGCCTTTTCAAGAAGCTTCGTCATGCGGCGAGAATACCACCATCTCAGTCCGCCTCAAAGGCTCGCATCTGAATGCGCTTACAGCGCCGGATCGTTAACGACCTCGATCAGGCACGGCCCTTCAAGCGCCGAGGCGCACCGCAGCGCATCACCGAGGCCCGCCAGGCTTTCGATCCGCTCGGCGGGCATGCCGTAGGCCTGCGCGGCGAGACAAAAATCCGGTGCCGAGGGCTTTACGCCGACCGGAGCGATACCGGCCTCGACCATCGCGCACTCGATCTCCTGGAAGCCGTTGTTGTTCCAGACGACGAAGATCAATTTGGCCTTCTCGTCCATGGCCGTGCCCAGTTCGGCCAGCACAAACTGTATGCCGCCGTCGCCCGAAAGGCACACGACCGGCGCGTCCGGGCGGCCGAGGGCGGCCCCGATCGCGGCGGGCGGGCCGTAGCCGAGCGCGCCGTAGCCGGTCGCGGCGTTGAACCAGCCGCCCGGCCGGTCGTGGTCGTAGAAGAGGTTGCCGGCATAGATCGCCTGCGTGGAATCGCCCACGAGGATCGCGCCCGGCATCGCCTCGCGGATCGCCTCCAGCGCCCCGACATGCGTCCGATAGCGTTCGCCGATCTCCTGCCATGCCGCGTCACGCGCGGACGCCGCCCGCTCCGCCCCGACCGATGGAACATCGCTTGCGCCCGAGGAACGCCCGCCCGGGCTGCTTCTGTTGATTGCCACCGACAGGCCTTCAAGCGCCGACCGCGCATCCGACCGGATCGCGATTTCCGCCAGCCGCCTTGCCAGCTGTTCGGCGTCGATGTCGATCCGCACGAGGTTCTGGAGGTCCGGGAATCCGCCCACCGCGTACATATCGTAGTCGGTCGGGCCGAACTCCGTCCCCACCGCCAGCACCGCGTCGCTGCCCGCAATCAGCGCCCGCACCGCCTTCAGGCTCGGGCTGGCGGGCACCAGCAGCGGATGGGCATGCATGACGCCGCGCGCGTTGGCGGTCGCGATTACCGGCGCGTCGAGGCGTTGCGCGATCGGCGCGATCAGGTCCGCCGCGCCTTTCGCGCCACCGCCGATCAGGATTGTCGGTCGTGCCGGGCTTGCGAGTACTTCCGCCGCGCGGGCGATGGCATCCGGGTCCGGCGACGCCGCGCCACCGCTATTCGCCGCAGCGCCGTCCTCAGGGCACGGAAGCGCCATCACGTCGGTCGGTATCTCGATGTGCACCGGTCCCGGCCGACCGGACGAAAACAGCGCGAAGGCGCGGTCGATCGCGGGCGCCAGATCCTCCGGTGCCTCGATGCGCTCCGACGACAGACAGAAGGTCCGCATCAAAGCCCGCTGGTCGGGAAGTTCGTGCAGATGGCCGAGCCCCTTGCCCAGCGTGGCGCGGGCATTGACGCCCGAGATCGCGAGCACGGGAACCGAATCGGCCCGCGCCTGCGCCAGCGCCGTCACGGCGTTGGTGAGGCCCGGACCGGTGATCAGGAAGGCGACGCCGGGCTTGCCGGTGGCCCGCGCATAGCCATCGGCCATGAACCCGGCCGCCTGCTCGTGCCGCGGCGTGACGTGCCGGATGCGCGAGGCGGCGAGGCCCCGGTAGAGCTCGATCGTGTGGACGCCGGGAATGCCGAAGACGATTTCGACGCCCCTCGCCTCGAGCAGCGCGACCAGCACCTCTCCGACGGTCTTCATGCGCATGCCTCTTCGTAAGCCGGCAAAGGTCCCATGGCAAACAGCCGCTGTACGAACCGCACTCCGATCAGGTCACCGGCGAAGGATCGGGCGCGTCAGGCAGGTCGGCCCGCCCTCACAGGCGATGCACAAGGCATCCGCCTCGAAGGTCTTCACATTGCAGCCGGCCGCCTCCATGGCGGCTTTGGTCTTGGGGAAGCCCGCGACCGCGATCACCTCCCGCGGCGCGGTGGGCAGGACGTTGAGCGACAGCCCCTGGCTCTCGACGAACTCCTCGGCGTCCCCTTCGACCAGTTCGATGCTGCGCGCCTTCAGCATCTGCCAGAAAGGCGCCGGCAGCAGCGGAGAATGGACGAGCGCGAGATCGTCGGCGAGCGGGCTGATTACCGACATCAGATGCAGACACGCCTCCTCGCCCTTCCACAGCGGCAGGTCGTAGCCGAAGACCGACACGCCGGCCGGGCCGAGAATGTTGGCAAGCTGCTGGATCCCATCCTGGTTGGTGCGCACGCCGCGCCCCACTGCGAGCATGTTGCGTTCGACCCAGACGCAGTCGCCGCCTTCCACCCGTCCCGCGCCCTCGATGCGGCCGAGGATCGGAATTCCGAGCCGGCGATAGGCGGCCTCGTGGAGCGCCGGCTCGTCGCGGCGCAACGCCTTGCCCATGGACAGGATCACGGCGCCGGCGTCGCTCATCAACGACGGATCATGCGTGAAGACGGAATCGGCGAGACCGTCGTCGCCATCCTCCAGCCATTCGATCTCGGCGCCGGCCTCGGCCACCAGCGCGGCCAGCGCATCGTGCTGCCGCGCCGCCCTGGCGTCGTCGAACCCGATGCCATAGTGCCATTTCGCCCGGTCCGCGCCGCGCATGGCGCCCCTGGCGGAGCGCATGAGCACCCGCTTCAGCGGCGCCGCCATCGACTGAGAGCCAAAACCTTCCACGCCGCCGGCCTCCCGCTTCGAACCACCGCTATGATGGCGGTCCGTCCTTACACGCTTGCGAAACGGCGCGGCAAGTGCGGCAATGGTGTCTGGACCGGTCCGGTTGACGACGTTGCGCAAACCGGTCCATCTTGGACTGAACAGGGGAACGAAGAGCGTGAACACACGCCTTGGCACGACGGGATCGGTGCGATCCGCCGCGGTATTCTCGCGATGATGCAGGCGCGCGCCGATGCAATGGCGGCGCCCGCCGGCGAGCCGGCCGAGGCGATCCACATCGAGGACCTGCACAAGAAGTTCGGCCTGTTGCACGTCCTCAAGGGGGTCTCGCTCTCGGCCCGCGACGGCGGCGTGGTCGCCATCATCGGCGGCAGCGGCTCCGGCAAGTCGACGCTGCTGCGCTGCATCAACTGCCTGGAGAACCCGACCAGCGGCCTGATCCGCGTCAACGGCGAGGAAATCCGGCTGAAGGACGACGGTCACGGCGGCAAGATGCCGGCCGACCGCCGTCAGATCGAGCGAATCCGCTCGCGGCTCGGCATGGTCTTCCAGAGCTTCAACCTGTGGAGCCACATGACGCTGATCGAGAACGTCATCGAGGTCCCGGTGCACGTGCTCGGCGTGTCGAAGGCCGAGGCGACGGCGACCGGAGAGGCGCTGCTGGAGCGGGTCGGGCTCGCCGAGAAGCGCGACGTCTATCCCGCTTTCCTCTCGGGCGGCCAGCAGCAGCGCGGCGCCATTGCCCGCGCGCTCGCCATCCAGCCGCGCGTGATGCTGTTCGACGAACCGACGTCGGCGCTCGATCCCGAACTCGTCGGAGAAGTGCTGAAGGTGATCGGCGACCTCGCCCGCGAGGGCCGCACCATGGTGCTGGTCACCCACGAGATGAAGTTCGCCCGCGAAGTCGCGAGCCACGTCGTCTACCTCTACAATGGACTGGTCGAGGAGGAAGGTCCGCCCGACCAGCTCTTCGGCGCGCCCAGATCGGAGCGCCTCCAGCAATTCCTCCGCACGGTCTCGTGAGGGAGGAAGGATACCGGGGAATGAACAATGAAAGAATGGAGTAGCACCATGAGATCCATCCTGAAGCTTGCCGCCGGCGCCATGATCTTCGGCGCGATGGCGTTCGGAGCGCAGGCCCAGACCGTCAAGGTCGGCTTTTCGCCCGAGGCCTATCCGCCCTTCTGGTCGGCCGACGCCTCCGGCAACTGGACCGGCTGGGAAGTCGAGATCATCGAGGCGATCTGCGGCGAGGCCAAGCTCGACTGCGAGCTGACCCCCATCCCCTGGGATGGCCTGATCCCGGCGCTGACCACCAAGAAGATCGACGCGATCATGAACTCGATGTCGATCACCGCCGAGCGCGAAAAGACGATCGCCTTCTCTGACAAGTACTACAACACCCCGACTGCCATCATTGGTCCCAAGGGAATGGCGTTCGAGCCGACGGCCGAGGGGCTGAAGGACAAGATCATCGGCGTCCAGGTATCCACCGTCCACGCGGCCTACGTGAAGAAACACTTTGCGGACGCCGTCGCCGAGATCAAGGAGTATCAAACCCAGGACGAGGCGAACCAGGATCTCGCCGCCGGCCGCATCGATGCGACCCAAGCCGACGCGATCGCGCTCGACGCCTTCCTGAAATCCGACCAAGGCATGGCCTGCTGCGACATGAAGGGCAATGTCGCGGAGGACCTCGAGATCCTCGGACCGGGCGTCGGCGCTGGCGTCCGCAAGGAAGACACCGAACTCAAGGAGAAGCTCAGCGCCGCCATCAAGGCCATCCGCGAGAACGGTACATACGCCGAGATCACCAAGAAATACTTCGACTTCGACGTCTACGGCGGCTGATCGCCGGCCGGACCGGACGGCCTGACGCGCTGACGGAGACGCCCGCTCCACCCGCCCGGAACGTGGGAGGCTGGAGCGGGCACCGGCGCCGGGTTCAACAAGGCCAGGGAGACTTCCGCCGATCGAACATCTCCTCCTCCCCCTCGCGCAGACGTCGACCTTCGACCTTCTGGCCTTGCAACCGCCCGGCTGGGGCGGAAACCTTCTCTACGGCCTGCTCAACTCCGTCATCATCGCCGTCGGCGCGTTCGGCTTCGGCCTGATCATCGGCGTCGGCGGCGCCTACGGAAAGCTCTACGGAGGTCCGGTGATCCGCGACCTGCTAGAGGTCTACACGACCATCGTGCGGGCGATCCCCGAACTGGTGCTGATCCTTCTCCTCTATTTCGCGGGCACGGACCTCATCAACCGCGCGCTCGATGTCTTCGGTTACGACCCGATCGACATCAACGGCCTCGTTGCGGGCATCTGGGTATTGGCCTTCGTGCAGGGCGCCTATTCGACCGAGGTGATCCGCGGAGCCATCCTGGCGATCCCGCAGGGACAGATCGAGGCGGCGCGCGCCTACGGCATGTCGCCGGGCATGCTCCTGCGCCGCATCACCATTCCCGCCATGCTGCCCTTCGCCATTCCGGGGCTGGCAAACCTCTGGCTCATCGCCACCAAGGACACCGCGCTTCTGGCCATCGTCGGCTTCAACGAGCTGACACAGCAGACCCGCACCGCGGCCGGCGCCACCAAGGCCTACTTCACCTTCTTCATGGCCGCGGGCGTGCTCTATCTGCTGCTGAGCCTCTTCTCCAACGTCATCATCGGACGCATCGAACGCTGGGCGCGGCGCGGCATGCCCGCCGCCGGAGGTGCCGGCTGATGGCCAACGTCGCGGAAATCACGCCGGACGACCTGCCCGCCCGCCGGGGCTGGTTGAAGCCCCACCGGGCGGTCATGATCGCCATCGCGCTCGCGCTGGTTCTCTTCGCCGCCTTCACCATGCGCTGGGACTGGATCGAGAACTACTGGCGGCTGGCGATCGAGGGCGTGTGGCGCACGATCTGGATCCTTGTCGTCACCTGCATCCTCGGCTTCATGCTGGCGGTGCCGCTGGGCCTCGTTCAGGTTACCGGCCCGCGCTACCTCGCGATCCCTGCGCGCGCTTTCTGCACCGTCATCAGGGGGACGCCCCTCCTCCTCCAGTTGTGGCTGCTCTACTACGGCCTCGGTTCGTTGTTTCCGCAGTTCCCCTGGATCCGCGGCTCCGACCTCTGGCCCTATCTGCGCCAGGCTTGGCCCTACGCGGTGCTGTCGCTGACCATCTCGTTCGCCGCCTACGAGGGCGAGGTCATGCGCGGCGCCTTCGCGGGCGTACCGCGCGGCCAGCTCGAATCGGCGCGCGCCTTCGGCATGAGCCGCTGGAAGATCTTTCGGCGCATCTGGCTGCCGCAGGCGATCCAACGCGCCCTGCCCACGCTTGCGGGCGAGACGGTCCTGCAGCTCAAGGCGACACCGCTGGTGGCGACCATCACTGTGGTGGACATCTTTTCGGTCGCGAGCCGCGTGCGCCAGGAAACCTTCATCGTCTACGAGCCGCTGCTCATCCTCGCGCTGATCTATCTTGCCATCACCGGCGTGATCGTCTTTGCATTCCGCAAGCTGGAAAGCCGCATTCCCTCGCGGCTCGGCTGAGCGGACCATCCTAGAACCGGAGCGCGACATTGGTTTTCGACCTGATCATAAAGGGCGGGACGCTTCCCGACGGAACCGTTGCAGACATCGCCATCTCGGGAGACCGCATCGCCGCGATCGAACCCGCGATCGAGGCGGAGGCGGGTCGCATCGTCGACGCCGTCGGCAACCTCGTCTGCCCGCCCTTCGTGGATCCGCACTTTCACATGGACGCGACGCTCTCCTATGGCATCCCACGCATCAACGCGTCGGGCACCCTGCTGGAAGGAATCTCGCTCTGGGGCGAACTGAAGCCCCTGCTCACCCATGAAGCCGTTAAGGAACGGGCGCTCGCCTATTGCGACTGGGCCGTCTCGATGGGGCTGCTCGCCATCCGCAGCCATGTCGACGTCTGCGACGACCGGCTTCTCGCCGTCGAGTCGCTGCTCGAGGTGAAGCGGGAGATCGCGCCCTACATCGACCTCCAGCTCGTCGCCTTCCCGCAGGATGGGTTCTACCGCTCGCCGACGGCGCGCGAGAACACAATCCGCGCGCTGGACATGGGCGTCGACGTGGTCGGCGGCATCCCGCATTTCGAACGCACCATGGCCGACGGCACACGCTCCGTCACCGAGCTCTGCGAAATCGCCGCCGAGCGTGGACTGATGGTCGACATGCATTGCGACGAGACCGACGATCCGATGTCGCGCCACATCGAGCAGCTCGCCTACGAGACGCAGCGCCTCGGTCTGCATGGCCGCGTCAACGGCTCGCACCTGACCTCGATGCACTCGATGGACAACTACTATGTCTCCAAGCTCCTGCCGCTGATGGCCGAGGCCGAGGTCTCGGCGATCCCCAACCCGCTGATCAACATCATGCTGCAGGGTCGCCACGACACCTTCCCCAAGCGGCGCGGCATGACCCGGGTCAAGGAGATGCTGGCGATGGGGATCCGCGTCGGCTTCGGCCAGGACTGCTGCCTCGACCCCTGGTATTCGCTGGGGGCCGCCGACATGCTCGACGTCGCCCACATGGGCCTGCATGTGGCGCAGATGTCGAGCCCGGCCGAGATGCGCAAATGCTTCGACATGGTGACGACCGAGAGCGCGGCCATCATGGGACTTGAAGACTACGGGCTGGAAGTCGGCAAGACGGCAAGCCTCGTGGTGCTGGAGGCGGGCGACCCGATCGAGGCGGTCAGGCTGCGTGCGGCGCGGCTCGCCGTCGTGGCGAAGGGCAAGGTCGTGGCCGAGCGCCCCTCCTCCGCAGCCAGCCTGGCCCTGCCGGGACGGCCCGCGACCGTCGATCGGCGGCACAGGATCTGACGACCCCTCCCTGCGACCATCGCGGTGGCCAAGTCAGGCGATCAGATCGGCGTCTTTCATCGGGTTGGCGAAATGCCAATCGACCAGTTGCGGCATGTGCCCGGCCACGTTGATGCCGGCGAGCGAGGCATTGCGGATGATGACGGGGCGGGCGATCTCGGGCTGCTCCTCGGTTGCCATGTGCGCCCGGATGCGCTCCTCCGCCTCGTCTGCGGATATCGGCAGCCGGAAACGTGTCGCAAGCACCGTGCCGGTGTCCAGCGCCAGCACGCGGTAGCCGGGCTCGCGCGGCAGTCCGTGCATCGACAGCCCCGTCTCCTCTGCCACCTCGCGGCGCATGTTGCCCAGGATGTCGATCTCGCCCAGCGCGACGTCGTCGGGTTCGAAGGAGCCGGAAGGGAAGTAGATCTTGCCCGCGCTGACCGTGTGCGCCCCCATCTCGATGGCGACCAGCGCGCCGTCCGCCGTCACCAGCACGGCATTGGCGAAGACGTGGCGCATGTCCTGTTTGTCGCTCTCCTTGCGCCAGTGCATGAATGTCGCGAACCGCGCCGCGTGCGCAACGCCTTCGAAGCGGCTGCGTGTCGTCTCGAGGCGCGAGAAAACCAGAACGCGCCCGTCGAACAGATGCGGGTTCGCCGCCGTCTCGCGCTGCCAGTTCACCTCGATTGCGGCGGCATTGCGCGCCTCGTAAGGGTGTGGCGCCGGGTCGACGCGCAGCCGTGCATCGGCGACCTCCACCAGTCGGTTCATGGCGAGCGTGAAGGTCACGGGCGCGTTAGACCATGTCGAGGGTGATGGCGACCGGACAATGGTCCGAAGCCTTGGGGCGATCCCAGCCGGTGCGGGGAAACCGCTCCACCTCCTGGCCGGGCGGAAAGATCGTCCGGTAGGGCTGGCCGTTGCGCACAATGTCCGGCATCTGCCGCGCATTCGTCCGCGCCAGCGCCGGCGAGAGCAGGATGTAGTCGAGCTGGCACAGATGCCGCTCCTGCGGGCCGCGGGTGTGGTAGAGCGTCCAGCGGTCGAGTTCAGGACGCCGCTGAACGACGTTCTCCGAAAACCCGTCGCCGGTCAGGACATGGACAGAACTCGCCGGTTCGCCGACCGGTCGGAACCCGTAGCCCATCTCCTCGTCGCCCTCGATGACGATGCGTTCGGAATAATCGTTCAGGTCGCCGCAGAGCAGCCACCTCTTTTTTGCCGCATGCTCCCTGCCGAAGCGTTCCTCGATGATGCGGCGCGTGGCCTTCGCTTCGGCGATGCGGATCGGCATGGTCGCCTCGCGCCCCGTCAGGCCGTTGCGAGGGCTGCCCATCGACTTGAAGTGAAGCGCGTAGATGGTCAGAGGCTTGCCGCCGATCAGCACGTCTATTTCCATGCAGTCGCGGCGGAAGATCCGCTCGTGTCCCGCATTGCCGGTTTCGGCAAGTTCAGGCGTGTGCAGGCCGAAATCGTCGTAGGTGACGTGCGCGTGGCTGGTCATGCGCACGAATTCTATCGGCTCCCCGTGGCGCGTCTCCTCGCGCATCAGCACCGCCACGTCGATGCCGCGGCTGTCATTGCCGGGCATCATGTATTTGTGCCGATATCCCTGCCCCATCATCTTGAACAGGTACCCGTATTCGAACGCCTTCAGCGATTCGAGATTGTCGACTTCCTGCAGGCACAGGATGTCCGCGCGCGTCCTTGCTATGGCGAGCGCGGAAAGTTGCCGCGTGTCGTCGGTGTGCGCGATCGTGCGCGCCCGCTCCAGTTCCCGGTATTCCGCCTCGTTCCCGACGCTGAACATCGCCACCGCCCGGTCGCGCCACAACTCGTTGCGGTAGCCCGCGAAGTCGAAGCGGTTCATGAGGTTTTCAATGTTGAAGGTGGCGATGCGAACCGACATGGGCGCGATCTTTGCCCCGCCTGTCGGAGAATGACAAGGCGCGCGGCCCACCACGACTATTCGTCTGTCCGTTCAGCTACGGTTCAGGTTGGTACGCGTATCGGGAACTCTCGGAGGCTCCACCGAGCCGCGCCTGTTCCATGGAGGCATGCATGCACAAGAAGCTTACGGCGGTCGCCGCGCTGGCCGCGCTGACGATCGCGGCTTTCGCCTCGGGCGGCACATCCGCCCGTGCCGGCGAAACACTCTGGCAGGAACCCGGTCCGTCGATCGACGAAGCCGCTCCCGTGGGCGGGGTCGTCCTCGCGCAATACGGCTGTGCAGGCGGCTCCACCGACTGCCCGACCGACGCCAACCGCTCTCCGCACCGCTACGGCGACTACAACCACTATCGCGACGGTCGCCGCTGGCACCGCCGCGACTGGGATCGACGCGGCTGGGACCGGCGTCATTGGGAACCGCGCCACCAGCGCCGCTACGTTCGCCCGCACTTCGGGATCGAGATCGTTCCCGAATACCGCCCGCGTTACCGACAGGTTCCCCGAGGCGGCCTTTCCCGCGCGCACGTGAACTGGTGCTACAACCGCTACAGGTCGTATCGGGCATGGGACAACACGTTCCAGCCCTATCACGGCCCGCGCCAGCAGTGCTGGTCGCCCTACAGCTGATCGGCCACGGGCAAGTCAAACAAGCGAAGGGCGGTGCCGGCCGGCGCCGCCCTTCGCTTGTTCCTGAAACTGCCTCACCGGCGCCTGCCCGGAAAAATCGCCCGGCACGATCGACCGGCCGGCCCCACGCCGCCGGCCGATCGACCCGCCCCCACCGGACCTGGCGAACCCGCTATCTGATGCGTACGCCGATCTCGCGCGGGCTGCGCCAGCATACTTCCGCCTCACGCGCCGACTCGCCGGAGATCCGCAGCGAGAATTTCGGCGGTACGGCCAGCGTATCGCCGAAGGCGAGCTTGGCCCCGTCGGCGGAAAGATTACGCACCACGCACTCGATCACGCCGTAGCCGCGATTGAAGGTAATGGAAGCGCCCTTGAATGCCCGGTGGCGAACCTCGCCCCTCCGGTCCGCGAACAGCTCGCCGTCGATCGCAATCGATTTCTGAGTGATCGGTATCATGTCGGTTCTCCTCGATCTGGCATGAGGAGCGATGCAAGCGATGTGCCAGGGAAGTGTGCCGGGATGGGACGGACCGCCGCGCGCCGGATCAGGTTTCGTCCCTCAGAAAAGGCGAAATCAGCGCCAGTCGGGACGCCTTGAACTCCTCGGGGGTCCACCCGCAATCGACCACGAGGGACCGCCAGGCCCTGAGATGGCAGATCTCCCATACGACATGTGCGGTCCGATCGGGATCCGCATTCTCCCGGAGCAGGCCGCGCCTGGCCATGCTGCGCAACCTCGCCAGAAGACCGTTCCGGAACAGGATGACCATCCGGTCCTCGATCGCCGCCTTGGCTTCGGTATCCGTGATCGCTGCCGCGTCGAGCAGGATCGCGACGGGATAGACTTCCGGAAGGTAATCGATCCAGGCCGAGACAACGTCCAGAAGCTGACAGGCATCCATGCGCCTCTCATTCGCCACCTCGAGGAGTCGCGCCAGGCGCGGGGACTGCTGATCGCGGTGGCGCGCCATCGCCGTGAGCAGGCCGGTCCGGTTCCCGAACGCGTAGAAGATGCTCTGGCGGGAAACACCCGCCTCCGCCGCGATTGCCCCTTGGCCGATGTCCACCTTCCCCTCCCGCTCGATGAGCCTCCACGCGGCTTCGAGGATCGCGGCCCGTGTCTGTTCGGAGATCGATCTCGCCATTTTACACGTGTAAACCTTTCTGCTATTTTACGTATGTTAACCCAAGCGGGAGTATTCACAATGCCTACCGAAACCGCAGTGGTCCTCCACCTCGCCATCGGCACCGTCTGCGTCATCTTCTATTGGATGACCTTCTTCCAGAAGAAGGGAAGTCCGCGTCACCGGCGCAATGGCAAAGTGTTTCTTCTTTCGCTGCTCGCCGTGCTCGTGACGGTGGGCGGCGTGCTCTTCCTTTCGGGCCGGACCTTCGCGCCCGAGAGAATGGTGCAGTTCGCCTACCTCACCGTATGCGTGGTGACCGTTGCAGGCACGGCGTTCCTGGCCATACGCATGAAGCACGACCTCGAGCGCTTTCGCGGGCTCTGGTTCAAGGTTCTGGGCATCCTGGCGTTCGCCATGGGCACCGCCGTGCTCGCCGCCGGCATCGCGACCAACGATCCGATGCCTACGTTGTTTTCGGTAATCGGGCTGCTTTACGGCGGGGCGATGATCCGTTTCGCCTACATGAACGCGCCAGTCCATGAAAACTGGTCGCTGATATGGCACCTGAACGGGATGAC
Organism: Aquibium pacificum; assembly: GCF_040839445.1. Classification (NCBI taxonomy): domain Bacteria; kingdom Pseudomonadati; phylum Pseudomonadota; class Alphaproteobacteria; order Hyphomicrobiales; family Phyllobacteriaceae; genus Aquibium; species Aquibium pacificum. The sequence goes on from NZ_JBDPGJ010000003.1 coordinate 779,522, forward strand.
GTTTCTGTTCAACGCGGTCCACGGCACCTTGCTGGCGGTACTCTGGCGCTGGCTCGTCGATCCCTCGGCAGGCGTCGAGCTCAACTTGGCCACGCAGATCGGTACGATGCTCGGATCTCTGGCGCTGCGCCTCTGGTTCGGCGCGCGTTACAAGGCGCCGCTCAGGCTGACTGCCCGCCGTTCCGCCCTTGCGCCTGCGTGACGGAGGCAGTCCTGCCGCCACGCCCTGTAGTGGCACGGAGGCCGGTGGCGCGATGCCACCCGGCCTCCGCAGAGAGCCTCAGTTCTTCGTCTTGTCGACCAACTTGTTGGCCGAGATCCACGGCATCATGCCGCGCAGCTTCTCGCCGACCTGTTCGATCTGGTGGCCGTCGTTCATGCGGCGGATGCCCTTGAAGCGGGCCATGCCGGATCGGTATTCCTGCATCCATTCGGACGTAAACTTGCCGGTCTGGATGTCCTTCAGCACGCGCTTCATCTCGGCCTTGGTCTCTGCGGTGATGATGCGCGGGCCCGACACGTATTCGCCCCACTCGGCGGTGTTGGAGATCGAGTAGTTCATGTTGGCGATGCCGCCCTCGTAGATCAGGTCGACGATCAGCTTCACCTCGTGCAGGCACTCGAAATAGGCCATCTCGGGCGCGTAGCCGGCTTCCACCAGCGTCTCGAAACCGGCGCGGATCAGTTCGACCAGCCCGCCGCACAGAACCACCTGCTCGCCGAACAGGTCGGTCTCGCATTCCTCTCGGAAATTGGTCTCGATGATGCCCGAGCGGCCGCCGCCGACGCCGCAGGCGTAGGAGAGCGCGAGGTCGAGCGCGTTGCCCGACGGGTCCTGGTTGACCGCGACCAGGCACGGCACGCCGCCGCCCTTCTGGTATTCGCCGCGCACCGTGTGGCCCGGGCCCTTCGGCGCGATCATCAGCACGTCGACGGAGGCCTTCGGCTCGATCAGGCCAAAATGCACGTTGAGGCCGTGCGCGAAGGCGATCGCTGCGCCGTCGCGGATGTTCGGCGCGATCTCGTTCTTGTAGATGTCGGCCTGCAACTCGTCGGGGGTTGCCATCATCATCAGGTCGGCCCATTTCGCCGCCTCGGCGACGCTCATCACCTTGAGCCCGTCGGCCTCGACCTTCTTTGCCGTCGCCGAGCCTTGCTTGAGCCCGACGGCGATCTCCTTGACGCCGGAATCCTTGAGGTTGAGGGCATGCGCCCTGCCCTGGGAGCCGTAGCCGATGATGGCGACCTTCTTGCCCTTGATCAGGTTCAGATCGGCATCGCGATCGTAATAGACACGCATTTCAGAGGTTTCCTTCCTTTGGTTGATTCAGATTGAGAAGTGTGTGCAGGGCCGAAGCTCCCGCCGCTCCGCGTTCAATTCCGTCTCCCGTAGAGCATCAAGAACTGCGCGACCGCCCGCTCGGCGTCCGCCACGATCTCGGCCTTTGAAAGCACGAGACCGTCGCCCAGAAGCAGCCTGACCTGGACGTCGCGGCCCACCAGGCCGAAGAAGGTCCGGAACGCTGCCTCGGCATCGTTGAACGCGATCAGTCCCGCCTCGCGCGCGGCTTCCAGCAGCGGCTTCAGCCGTTCGCCGATGGCGAAGCGGCCGTTGGCGAGCACGATGCGGCCGAGATCGCTCCTGCCCGAGCCGGCATGGGCGATGGCCACGCGATTGAGCGCGACCGACGTCTTGGACGAGATCACCGTCAGCCAGTTGGCCGCGAAGGCCTCCAGGCTCTCGGCAAGGGCGTCGGCGTCGAGATGCTGCCGGTCCCAGTTGCCCGCCCGCACCTTCGAGGCCTGCCAGCGAACGGTCGCCGTCAAGAGCCCGTCGCGGTCGCCGAACCATTTGTACAGCGTCTCCTTGGAGCACGAGGCCCGCCGCGCCACAGCCGTCATGGTCAGCGTGTCGCGGCCCTCCACGAGGAGTTCCAGCACGGCGTCGAGCACCTCGCCCTGGCGAGGCGTGACGGCGTCGTCTGCGGCGATGGCGTCGGCTTGCGGCACGCGAGCTTCCTGTCAGCCCTAAGAGTACCGTACGGTACGGTTCGGCGTGCCTACCTCTCCGCGGGGTCGCGGTCAAGAGGAAGCGGACGGTCGGTTTCTTCCGGCATGGCGGCCGAGGTTGACTGCAGCTTCAGTCGGTGCCGGCGATCCCGATCGGGTTCAGGTCGCGTTCGAGCCTGCCTCCGCGTCATCGAACCTCTGCCGCGCCGCATGAACGGCGGCGACGTTGTTTTCCGCCCAGTGCAGCAAATGCTGCAGGGAATCGAACATCGAGCGGCCCATGTCCGTCAGGCTGTATTCGACGCTCGGCGGCTTGGTGGGGAAGACTTCGCGGTGGACGTAGCCGTCGCGCTGCAGGTCGCGCAGCGTCTGGGTCAGCATGCGCTGGGAAATGTCGGGCACGAGGCGGCGTAACTCGCCGAATCGATAGGGTTTTTCCGCCAGCACCATCAGCAGCAGCGCGCTCCACTTGCCGAAGACGTTCTGGACCACGTTGCGCACAGGACAGTTCTCCAGTCCCTCCGGACGTGTCCGGTAGATCGCGATCATCTGCCGCGCAGAGGCAGCGCGTGCATCCATGGTGGTATCCTTTTCGTCACTACCCGATTTCAAACTGCCTTCTTTACGGCAGGTGTCGGATGCATAATCTAGCCCTGCTCTCATTTTGAGACCAATGGCATCCGCAATCAAGGAAATCCTCTATGTCCGATACGATCCTCGTCACCGGTGCGTCAGGCCATCTCGGCGGCGGCATCATCCGCCATCTGCTGGACGACGAAGGCGTGGCGCCCGGCCGCATCATCGCCGTCACGCGCGACGTCGGCAAGCTCACCGACTTTTCGGACAGGGGCGTCAGCGTCCGCGCCGGCGACTTCAGGGACGGCGACGGTCTTGCACGCGCCTTCGCGGGCGCAGACAAGGTCCTCGTCATTTCCGGCGCCGATATCGGTCAGCGGCTCGCTCAGCACGAGGCGGCAATCAAGGCGGCGGTCGCGGCGGGCGCCAAGCGCATCGCCTACACGTCGATGCCGAACCCCGAACCCGGCAACGCGGTCGTTTTCGCTCCGGAGCACTTCGGCACCGAGCAGGCGATCAAGGCGACAGGCCTTCCCTACACGATCTTCCGCAACGGCTGGTATCAGGAGAACCTCCTGATGAGCCTGCCGCAGGCGCTCTCCTCCGGAAAGTGGTACAGCGCCGCCGGCCAGGGGCGCGTCGCCCATGCCGCGCGCGACGACATGGCGGCGGCGATCGCTGCCGCGCTCGCATCCAACGAAGGCGAAAGCACCACCTACACACTGACCGGCCCGGAAGCGCTGACCACCGACGAGATCGCCGCTCGTGCAGCCAGCACGCTGGGCAAGCCGATCGAGGTGATCCACGTCAGCGACGAACAGCTCGCACAAGGCATGAAGGCGGCCGGCGTGCCGGCGGAGTACGTGCCGATGCTGGTTTCGTTCGACACGAACACGCGCAACGGCGGCATCGACATCGTCACCGGCGACCTCGAGACGCTGTCCGGCCGCAAGCCCCGCCCGCTCGAGGATTTCTTGACCGCGAACCGCGCCGCGCTGCTGGGCTAACCGCGTCGCCCGTCTGCCTCCCGACAGGCCGCGCTGGGGACGGCGGCTAGCCCTCCAGCGCCTTCAGGAAACGCCGCACCGTCTGTGCCATGCCGTGTTCAAGCGCGTCCGCCGTCAGCCCGTGGCCGATCGAGACTTCGGCAAGGTTCGGCACGGCGCGCGCCAGCACCGGCAAATTGTCGACCGTCAGGTCGTGGCCGGCATTGACGCCGAGCCCTGCCGCGCCTGCTAGCGCGGCGGTTTTTGCGAGCTTTTCCAGCTCGATCGCCGCCTTTGCGGAATCGTCGTATGAGCCGCCATAAGGGCCGGTATAGAGTTCCACCCGGTCAGCGCCGGTATCCCGCGCCGCCGCGATCTCTGCTTCCGAGGCATCGGGGTCGCAGAACAGCGAGACGCGCATGCCGCCCTTCTTCAGACGCGCCACGACCGGCCGCAGGAAGTTGCCCGGGCGCTGGAACGGCCAGCCGTGATCCGACGTCGCCTGCGCCGGATCGTCGGGCACCAGCGTCACCTGCTCGGGTTCGCTCCTCTCCACCAGGTCGAGGAAATCCTCGCTCGGATAGCCCTCGATGTTGAACTCGGCCTGCGGGAACTCGTCGTCGATCAGCGCCCTGAGTTGCGGCAGGTCGGAGAAGCGGATGTGGCGCTGGTCGGGTCTCGGATGCACCGTCAGACCGTGCGCGCCGGCGGAAAGCGCGATGCGACCAAGGCCGGTCACGCTCGGCCACGGCAAGTCGCGGCGGTTCCGCAGCATGGCGACGGCGTTGAGGTTGACGGAGAGCTTGGCGGGCATGGTCAGGCCTGTCATTCCACACTTGCGGGCGAACGCGTATCATGGCTCACATGGGAACGCACAGGGCCAGCCCCCGTTTCCGGGGTGGACAAGGGGAAGACAGGCCGACCGGAGCGACCGAATGATCGTTCACGACAACCCTCCACACATCCGCAGGATCGACACCCGACGCGCCGACGCTTTCGGCTTCGAGATCACCGGCCACATCACCGCGCCGGACATCGAGAACATGTTCGGCCTGCTCGAGGCCGCCTACGAACTGCACGACAAGATCGACCTCCTGGTCCTCGTCCGCGATTTCGAGGGCTTCGACTGGAGCGCGGCGCTCAAGAAGTCGACGTTTTCCGGCAAGGCCCATGCCCTGAAGCACGTCCGCCGCTACGCCGTGGTTGGCGGGCCCGGCTGGATGGGACCGGCGATGGGCTTCTTCAAACCGTTCCTGTCGATGGAGATGAGACATTTTGCGCTCGGTCAGGAAGCAGAGGCATGGGACTGGCTGGACGCCGGAAGGCCGGTTGCCGAAGCCTGATCAGCGCACGATCGTCAGCCGTTCCGCCGCGCGCGTGATCGCGGTGTAGAGCCAGCGCTCGCGCATGTCGCGGAATGCAAAGCTCTCGTCGAACAGGACGACGTTGTTCCACTGCGAGCCCTGCGCCTTGTGGACGGTCAGGGCGTAGCCGTAATCGAAATCGTCGAAGCGCTTCTTCTGCTGCCAGGGAATGTCGGCGTCGGGATCCTCGAAGGCTGCCTTGAGCAGCTTGATCTTCGACACGCCGCGGTCCGGGTCGTCTTCCTCCGGCGAGACCAGCAGGTTGATGCCCGGCTTCACGGTCTCGCGCGAGGCGGTCATCACCTTCCACAGCGAGCCGTTGAGGAGGCCCTTGGCGGGATCGTTGCGCAGGCAGACCAGCTTGTCGCCGGCCATCGGCAGCAGCCCTTCGAAGCCTTTCAGTTCGCGAAGCCGCATGTTGTAGCGCCGCCGCGTGCGGTTGGTGCCGACCAGCACCTGATCGGCCGCCAGCACCAGTTCCTGATTGACCTCCTCGCGCCCGATCACCTGCGCGGTGCCGTAGTCGCCCTTCATGAACTCGCGGCCCTCGCGCACGTCGAGCGCCAGCCGGATGATGGGGTTGTCGCGCGCCTGCCGGTGGATTTCGGTCAGGAGCACATCCGGCTCGTGTTCCGTGAAGAAGCCGCCCCCCGAGATCGGCGGCAGCTGTGCCGGGTCGCCAAGCACCAGGATCGGCGTGCCGAAGGTCATCAGGTCGCGGCCGAGCTGCTCGTCGACCATCGAGCACTCGTCGACGACCACGAGCTTGGCGCGCGAGATCGGGCTCTGTCGATTGAGGGAGAAGGTCGGCGACATGGAGGTCTTCCCGGTCGTCTCGTCCGACACGGCCTCCTCGCCGCGCGGGCGGTAGATCAGCGAATGAATGGTGCGGGCGTTGGTCGCGCCCTTGGTGCGCAGTACCTGCGCGGCTTTGCCGGTGAAGGCGGCGAACTGGACCTGCCCGTCGACATGCTCGGCGAAATGACGCGCCAGCGTCGTCTTGCCGGTGCCGGCATAACCGAACAGGCGGAAGATCTGCGGCCGGCCGGCCTTCAGCCAGCGCGCCACCGACTTCAGCGCGGCATCCTGCTGCGGAGAGAATTCCATCAGCCGGAGAGACAGGATTCGCTGGGGATGCGCAAGAGCGCCGCCCTATGCAAGATCCGTCCGGGCAAAGTCATTGCCCTTGTAGAGGAGAGGGATGCCCAAGCGTTTGGCCATCGCATAGGAGAAACAATCTCCCAAGTTCAAGCGAGCAGGATGCTGGGATCCCTTACCGTATCGCTCGTATGCCATGAGCACCCCGAAATGGATGTCTTCCGGGATTTCCAGTACCGTGACACCTCCCCGGATAAGGAACTCGGTCACTTCGACAGCCAGTTCCGACAGCGGAGCCGCGCGGTGTTTCCGCAACCCGAGGACCGACTCGACGACCGCCATGGGAGTAGTCACTGGATCGGACGAGGATTGGAGTTCGGCGGCCAATCTATGCCCGTCACCTTCGGGGACCAACATGGCCACCAGAGCAGAGCTGTCCAAGAACATCCCGCTATTCCTCCCAAAGCGTGTCGTAGAAGACCTTGTCCGCCGTTTCTCCTGTCGATGGATAGCTGGCGATCCGTTCGCGTATGTCAGCCGTGCGATCCCATAGGGAAGATGGCGCCTCCTCGCGAGAAAGAGCTTCCTCGACCGCCTCCCGAACCGCATCCGTGATGCTGATACCGCGCCGACGGGCCAGCTCTCGTACCAGTGCATCGGTTTCTGCGTCTCTTACGTGCAGGATCATATCAACACACCTTTAAGTCGTCAACACAAATACGATACCGTATAGAAAAACGGAACACAATAGGAACGCGCAGTGTATGGCGCGTCGGCACTCAGGATTTCCCAGAATTATCGCCTGATGCATCTCGGAAACGGTGCACAGGGGTCATCGCTGCCGCTTGCGGCATTTAGCTAGCCCCGCGATCCACCAGTCAGCGGATCGTTCGCCAGCACGATCGCCTTGCCGTGCGGGGTCGCGTGTGCGGCGCGCTGCCAAGTCTCGGCGAGCGCCTCGACCTCGGGCGCGTCCGCCACCTCCTTCGATGCCAGCAAACGCTCCAGCGCGGCGAGCCAGTGCTCGTAGTAGTCCTGCCCGTGCGGGTCCGCATCGGAGCGTTTCAGTTCCGCTGAGAGCGCGGATGCCCACTCATCCCAAGCGAAGAGGCCGCGATCATGCAGCGCCACGACCATGGCGAAGGCCTGCGCCTGCCAGGGCTCGGCGAAGACGGGTTCGTCGGCACCGGGCGGAAGACCGGGGAGGCCCGCCGCTTCAGGCCGGTTCAAGATAGTTCTCCCAGGCGTCCACGCTGACGGTCAGCGTCGGATCACCGTCCGCGCCCCAGAGGTCCCGGCCATCGAAGACGACGGTGTAGACCCATTCGGGGTTCTCGCCGTGGCCATGCGCATTGGTATCGGGCAGGACGAAGCCGCCACGCACCGCTTCCACCCTGCCGACGTGGCCGCGCACGTAGCGCGGCAGGCGCGTGTGGCCTTGCGGGTGCATATTGCGTGCCCTGACCCGCTGTCCGGGGCGGTACATCGGGGCGGAGGCCACGGCCCGGTCGCAAGGCCCGCCGCGCGCCAGCACGGCGGGCACGTCCGTCGCCTTCAGGACCCGTTTGGGAGCGGCACCCGTGCCGAGCGCCCTGCCCTTGCGCAGTTCCGCGTCCGAAACGAAGCCGTGCCGCAGCAGCAGCACCTCCAGCGCCTTGATCCAGATTTCGTAGTAGCTGGACGAATAGTAGTCGGCCGGATGCAGGCTTTCGCGCGCGTGCCGGCTTTCGTCGATGGTCCAGGCGCCCATTGCGCCGGCGACGAGCGTCACGCCCAGCGCACGCTTCTCCCACTCGCCGTGGAAGATCGGCTCGTCTTTCTCCGGCGCGATGGGGCCGAAGCCCATCTGTCCGCCGAGATCCTGCGGGCCGTTCATGCCGCCTCCGGCGCTTTGGCGAACCCGGTGCCGATCATCGAATCGCGGGTCACCAGTCCGGCGAGCCGTTCCTGGTCCCAGCCTTCGGTGCCTGCGGGCCGCTCGGGGATCACCAGGTAGCGCAGTTCCGCCGTCGAATCCCACACCCGGATTTCGCGGCCGGCGGGGAGTTCCACTCCGAACTCCGCCAGCACGCCGCGCGGGTCGATCACCGCCCGGCTGCGATAGGCCGGCGCCTTGTACCAGACCGGCGGCAGGCCGAGCACGGACCAGGGATAGCAGGAGCAGAGCGTGCAGACGACGAGGTTGTGCCGCTCCGGCGAATTGAACACCGCCTGCATGTGCTCGCCCTGCCGGCCGGTATAGCCGAGCGAGGCAATGGCCGCCGTCGCGTCAGTTTTCAGCCATTCGGCGAAGTCAGGCTCGCTCCACGCCCTGGCGACGACGCGCGCGCCGTTGCGAGGTCCGACCCTCGTCTCGTAAGTCTCCACGATGGCGTCGATCGCGGCGGGATCGATCAGGCCCTTCTCGGTCAGGATCGTCTCCAGCGCCTTCACCCGCGCGGCCATCGGGTCGAGTTCGTTGTCGTGGTGATGGTGATCTTCGTTCTCGCTCATTGCCGATCCGTAGCAGCATGGGCCGATTTCATCCACCCGAGTTTGGGTTGGGCGCATAGCCGGGGCCGACGGTGAGCGGCCGGTCCGGCACGACCTTGTCGCTGATCTGCGATCTCACGCTCAGTTGGTCGCGCCACAGAACCTGCCTCTCCTCCCGGTCCAACACCCGGATGGCGACCGTGTAGGGTCGGTCCTTCTCGACGCCGCGGACCGGCGGCGAACGCAGCGAATAGCGGTTCGTGTCGGTGCCGACCCGCGTCCGCACCACGTGTTCGGCCCCGCCCGCCGGATCCTCGAAGGCTGCCTCGATGATCGAGCCCGTTGGCAGCGGTCGCTGTACGACGGCCGTGAAGCCGTAATAGACGTCGGCGACGCGATAGTTGAACATGAAGCCGCTGCCCATGACCTTTAAATAGGGCTTCGTCTCCGGGTCCTCGCGGGTCAGCCAGCCGGCAGCGAGCAGGACCGCGAGAAGCGCGACGCTCGCGCCGACGAGGCGCGGGAGGGTGAATTGGTTCAGCATGGCTCGATCCGTCCAGGCAGACGCGTCACACTAGCCCTCCGCGTCGGGGCTGACCAGAATGAAATGGGCTGAGACCCGCGAGGCCCGATTTGCGCCGCCGCTCGCGCCTCGCCTAGTCTTGGCCGATGCGGATCCTGATTCTCGGCGGCAGCGGTTTCATCGGCACGGCGGTCGCGAAGGCGCTGTCGGACCGGGGGCACGCGGTGGCGGGTCTGGCCCGCGACGTCGAGGCCGCGTCCCGACGCCTGCCGCGCATCGACTGGGTCGCCGCCGACCTCGTCGATCTGGCGGCGCCAGGCGACTGGACCGTCATCCTGGAGGGGATCGACGCCGTGGTGAACTGTGCCGGCGTCCTGCAGGACACCGCCCGCGACGACGTAGCGAAGGTCCAGGAGCGGGCGATGCGAGCGCTCTATGAAGCCGCCGCGCCGGCGGGACTACACCTCATTGTCCAAATTTCGGCCCGCACCGGTGGTAGTGGCAGCGAAACGCCTTTCCTCGCCACCAAGCGGCGCGCCGACGACGCCCTGAAGGCATCGGGCATTCCCTTCGTTATCCTGCGGCCCGCCGTCGTGATTGGGCGTAACGCCTATGGCGGATCGGCCCTGCTGCGTGCGTTGGCCGCCTTTCCGCGCATCACGCCGCTCGTCCACGCCTCCTCCCCGATGCAGTTCGTTTCGATGGACGACCTCGTCTCGGCGATCGCGGAGTCGCTCGACAGCAGAACTCGGCCGGGAAGCGACCTCTACCTTGCCGCCGATGAAACCCTGACCTTGGCGCAGGCGGTGGCCCTTCACCGGCGCTGGCTCGGCCTGTCCGAAGCACCGGTTCTGAACGTTCCCGTACCCTTTGCCGTGGGAACCTCGCTCATTGCCGATCTGCTGGGCTGGCTCGGCTGGCGTTCGCCGCTGCGCTCCACCGCCATGCTGGTGGCCCAGGGCGGTGTTACGGGCGATTCCGAAACCGCGAACCGCAGCTTGGTGACGCTGTCCGAGACCCTTGCCGCCAATCCGGCGGGCGTCCAGGACCTCTGGTTCGCGCGGCTCTATCTCCTGAAGCCGCTCGTCTTCGGCACGCTTGCCGCCTTCTGGGTCGCGTCGGGCGCGATTGCGCTCACCGGCTGGTCGGCATCGGCGGGCCAGCTCGCTTCGGCCGGTTTCCCGCCGACGGTGGCCGCCGTCCTGACGCTGGCGACGAGCGTCGCCGATATCATGGTGGGTTTGGGCGCCATGGTGCGACGTTTCGCGTCGGCGGCCCTGAAATGCATGATCGGGCTCTCGGCCGTCTACCTGCTGGCGGCCACTGCGCTGACCCCGGAACTGTGGCTCGAACCGCTCGGCCCGCTGGTCAAGGTGTTTCCCTCGATCGTGCTCGCGCTCGTGGCGCTCGCCATCCTCGAGGAGCGGTGAGCCCTTGGAAGAGATCCTTCGCTTCGTCCATGTGGTCGGCTCCGCCGTGCTCTTCGGCACGGGAGCCGGCATCGCCTTCTTCATGGTCATGGCGCACCGCACGCGCGACGCGGCCACGGTTTCCCATGTGGCCGGAACCGTGGTGATCGCCGACGCGCTGTTCACCGCGACCGCTGTCGTCCTGCAGCCAGTCACCGGCGCCTGGCTCGCTCTCGTGGTCGGGTGGCCGCTCTCGGAGGGATGGATCGTCCTCTCCCTGGTCCTCTACGTCGTCACCGGCCTCTTCTGGCTGCCGGTGGTGTTCATCCAGCTTCGCCTGCGCGATCTCGCCCGAGGCGCCGCAAGCGCCGGGGACGCGCTGCCGCCAGCCTATTTCCGCCTCTACCGCGTGTGGTTCGCCTTCGGCTTCCCGGCTTTTCTCAGCGTTGCGGCGATCTTCTGGCTTATGCTCAACCGTCCCGCGATCGCGCTGCTCTGAGGCGTCGGGCTCAGTGCCGCCGCGCCTGCACCAGGTAGGCGTCGATCTCCGTCTCGCCCAGCCACTTCGCCGCCTCCAGCCTGTGCAGGCCTTCCACCAGCACGTGACGGGCACCATCCTTGCGAACCTGGATCGGCACCTTCATTCCGTTTTCCAGGATGTCCTCGGCCAGGACCCGCACCGTCTCCGCATGCAGCGTCTTGCGGCGCTCCGTGGGGATGTAGATCGTCTCGATCGCAACCTTCTGTATACGCAGCATCTGCCCTCGCTATCCCCTTCGCTCCGCAGAGGCGCGGCGGCGTTCGGTTCGCGGCCATGGTAAACGGAATTCGCACATTAGGCTCGTATTAACCGCGATCGGTAACAGTTCGCCCGGGTTTGGTTTTGTCCGGGTGTCCCGATGCGTAGCGTGGCCTGTGTCCTGAGTTCCGCCCTCCTTGCCGCGATCCTCGCCGGTTGCGCCAACGGACCCACGAAGTTGGCCGGCAGCGCGCCGCCGACGCTCGCCTTCGCCGCCGAGGAGCCCCGTGCCGACGAGCAGCTTGCGCCGCAAGCGGCCATGCTTCGCCCCGATCAGCTGCCGATCCCGGTCGGTGGGCTTGCCGGCCGCACCATCAGGGTGGAGCGCGTCTCCGATATACGCCTCGGCCCCCGGGAGATCGTGCTGACCTTCGACGACGGACCGATGCCCGGCAAGACCGAAAAGATCCTGCGCGCGCTCGACGACTACGGAGTGAAGGCCACCTTCCTGATGGTCGGCCAGATGGCGAACGCCTATCCCGCCATCGCCCGCAAGGTCGCCGAGCGCGGCCACACCGTCGGCACCCACACCCAGAACCATTCCAACCTCGCCAGCCTCGGCAGCGCCAGCGCGATGGCGCAGATTCTCGCCGGTCAGAACAGCGTCGCGGCGGCGCTGAAGCCTGCCGGTCTGCGGCCTGCGCCGTTCTTCCGCTTCCCATATCTCGCCGAGACCGCGGCCCTGCGGGCGAGCCTCGCCGCGCGGAACGTGGTGGTGATCGACGCAGACATCGATTCCAAGGACTACTTCAAGTCGGGCTCCGAACCGCTCCGAGCACGGGCCCTTTCGCGCATCACCGCGCGCAGCTCCGGCATCGTGCTGTTTCACGACATCCATGCCCGCACGGTCGCGATGCTGCCGGGCCTGCTCGCCGATCTGAAGGCACGCGGCTACAAGGTCGTGCATCTCGTTCCCGGACGCGGCGGCGGCGGTCTCCTCCTCGCGGGCGCGCCGGCCGAACCGCCGGCATGAGGGAAACGGAAACCAGTTCGGCCGACGATGCTTGACGCCGGCCTTCCGCCGGGATTTCCTGTCCCGGCCGGGCTCACCCGCGCGACGTTTTGGGGGGAATGAAATGCTGCGACATTGGCTTTCGGCCGGCCTCTGGGCCGGCGCGCTTCTGCTTCCGGTACATGCCGAGGAACCCTCGGTCGAGGCGGGGTTGCGCATCTCGAACATCGGAGGATGCCACGACTGCCACACGCAGGGTTTCGCCGAATCGGGCGGAAAGCTGGACCCCGCCGTGGCGCTGAAGGGCAGCACCGTCGGGTTCATGGGCCCCTGGGGCACCACCTATCCGTCCAACCTGCGCCGCACCGTCGAACCGATGTCGGAGGATGCATTCGTCGACTTCGCCGGGAAGCTCGAAACCAGGCCGCCCATGCCGTGGTTCAATCTCCACCACATGACCGACATGGAACTGCGGTCGCTCTACCGCTACATAAAATCGCTTGGCGAACCCGGCGAACCGGCTCCCGACTACGTCGTGCCGGGCGAGATGCCGAAGACGCCCTATATCGTCTTCGCCCCGCCGCAGATGCCAGGATAAGACCGGCCGATCAGTCCTGGCGCAGCGCCGTGAGCAGCGCATGCGCCGCCACCATGTCGCGCTGCCTGCCGCGTCGGGCGGCGGCGGCTTCCGCGTCCTCGCCCCAGTGCTCGATGGTCCAGTCCTCGTCGACATGGGCGGCCTTCCAGGCCTGCTCGACGTTGATCTCGCCGGCATCGACGGCGAGGGCCAGCAGCGCCGATCCGGTGAGCGTCGTCATGACGTGCAGGCAGGCGAGCCGGAACGGTTCGGCCGCCATGCGAAGATGTACCCCAATGGCGGCTATCGCCTCGCGCGGCTGCTCCACATGGATGACCCCTTCGGCCAGGTACAGCCGCGCGCCGAGACCGTTGCGCGCCCAGTCGAGCACCGGATCCCACGCCTCCGACTGCAGCGCCACGAGACGCTCCGGCCCTGCGGCGCGGTAGCAGAGAAGGTCCGACGAGGCGTAGCGGAGGATGTCCTCCAGGACCGCATCCGGTTCCCTGGCGACGCCGTCGATGGTGGTATTGACGAGCCGGGTCACCGGCATCGTCGGGGGATCGATCTCGTCCTGCTGCCGTTCGAATTCCTCGGCCACGAGGCCCGCGGCGGGCTCGGTGGCTAGAAGGACCACCGCCCTGCCTGGCGTGAGGATCGGCTTGCCGTCGAGATGCACGGTGAAGCCGCCCTCCGCCTGCCCCACCCGCGCCTCCTTGTAGAAGCGCTTCGGGCGCGGCTGGCGCATCTGCCTCTGCGCGCGCTTCATCGGGTCCGGATCGGACAGGAAGCTGGATTCGAGGTCGTTCAGGATGTCACGCATGGGGCCGTGCCGTGGTCGCGAAGTTTCGGAGGATGTTTCTCGAAGTTAAGCGCTTGATGGCGCCGTTCAAGCGGGCGGGATCTTTCGCGTCGGCCGGTTGACGATCACGAGCCCTGCAGCGATCAGTCCCAGGGCGGCGAAGATGCGCGGGCTCAGCGGCTCGTCGAGCAGCAATCCACCCAGAAGCACGCCGAACGCCGGCGTCAGGAAGGCGAAGCTCGTCAGGCCGCCAGCGGGATAGCGGCGCATCAGCCAGAACCACAAGAGATAGGTGAAGGCGACGATGAAGATCGCCTGGAAGAGCAGCGCCGAGGTCGAGAGAACGTCCGGATCGCGGATCGCTGGCCCGGACAGGCCCAGCAGCGGCACGGTGATCACCGCCGAGACGGCAAGCTGGTAGAGCAGCGTCTTTTCCGCGCTTGCGCTGGAAAGCTTCGAGCGCTTGATGACGATGATGGTCGCGGCCCAGGCTATGCCGGCCGCAAGGCACATCGCGTCACCCTTCAGGGCCTCCGGATCGGGCAGGCTGAGCCTGTCGGAGAAGACGAGCGCCACGCCGGCGAAGGCGAGCACGGTGCCGCCGAGCTTGAGCAGCGACATGCGCTCGCCCAGCATGAAGTGCGCGCCGATGAGCACCCAGAAGGGCATCGTGTTGATCATCAGCGCGCTGCGGGCGACCGTCGTGAAATCGAGGCCCCAGAAGATCAGGACGAATTCGAGGCCGAAAAGCGCGCCGGCGAGCAGGCCCGCACCGAGCGTCCCGTCCCTCTCGAACAGCGGGATGCCGCGCCAGCGGCACCAGGCGAAGACGCACAGCGCCGCGATCGACGAGCGTGCGATCGAGATCAGAACCGGGCTGAAGCCTTCGTTGGAAAGCTTCACGGCAACGCCGTTGAGGCCCCACGAGAAGGTGAGGCCGAGCATCAGGAGGGCCGCGGCCATGTCGACCGCGTCGCGGCGGTCGAGCCCGTGCGCCACTGCGCTCACTAACCCGTTTCTCCTGCGTTGGCCTCGTCGAGGCCGATCAGGTTCCAGCTCTGGCGCATGTGCGGCGGCAGCGGCGCGGTCACGTCGATCACGCCGCGGTCGGGATGCGGGATGACGATGCGGCGCGCGTGAAGGTGCAGCCGGTTCTGGACCCCGCCAGGAAAGTCCCAGTTGGTGTCCGCCTCGAAGTATTTGGGATCGCCGATGATCGGGCAGCCGATATGCGCGGCGTGCACGCGCAGCTGGTGCGTGCGACCCGTATGGGGCTCCATCTCCAGCCAGGACAGCGTCTGCCCCGCTTGTTCGAGGACCCGGTAGTAGGAGACGGCGTGGTCCGCGCCCGGCTCGCCGTGCCTGGCGACCCGCACGCGGTCGCCGTCCGGCGTCTGCTCCTTGACCAGCCAGGTGGAAATCTTGTCCTCGCGCTTCTTCGGTACGCCCTTCACCAGCGCCCAGTAGGTCTTCTTGGCGTCCCGGCCTCGGAAGGCTTCCGCCAGCTTCATGGCGGCGAGCCGGGTGCGCGCCACGACCAGCACGCCCGACGTGTCGCGGTCGAGACGGTGGACGAGGCGCGGCTTCTCGCCCTTCTTGTTGCGCCAGGCTTCCAGCATCTCGTCGACATGGCGCGTCACGCCGGATCCGCCCTGGACCGCCAGTCCGGAGGGCTTGTTGAAGACGAAGACCTTGTCGTCCTCGTAGAGCAGCATCTTGGCCAGGACTTCGCCGTCGTCCTGGCCGCGGATCGTCTTGCCGGTCATCGGAGCGTCGCCTTTGCGGTCGATGCCGATCGGCGGGACGCGGATCACCTGCCCCGGCTCCACGCGCGTGTCCGACTTGGCGCGGCCGCCGTCGACCCGGATCTGGCCCGACCGCAGCAGCTTCTGCAGATGGCCGAACCCGAGGCCCGGGAAATGCGTCTTGAACCAGCGGTCGAGCCGCATGCCCGCTTCGCCCGGTTCGACGCTGATCTGCTGGATGCCCGTCATGAAACTCCTGTCGCACATGCGCCCGAAAAACGGCCACGGCGCGCGATCTGGATAGTTCAGCGGGAGACAGAATGCAAAATGCGTTTTCGGGACCGCCCCTATAGCCTCAGGCTACGGCGCGTATGATCCACAGTCCGGCGAAGAGCGCGGCGACCGCACCGATCACGCTCGCGGCCACGTATGCGGCGGCGTGGCCGCTCGCTCCGCGTTCCCACAGCACCGCGACGTCGAGCGAAAAGGCCGAGAAGGTGGTGAAGCCGCCGAGCACACCGGTCGCCACGAACAGCCTCAACTCGTTGGATGTCCCAAACCGCCGCGCCAGGAGTTCGATGAAGACGCCCATGAGAAAGGAGCCGACGATGTTGACCGTCAGCGTCCCCCACGGAAAGGACATGCCGGCGATGCGCAGCATCGCGGCGCCGGTGAGATGGCGCAGCGACGCCCCGATGGCGCCGCCCGCGGCGACCAGCGCGATTTCCTTCATCCGGGGAGACCCTCGCGATCGATTTGCGATGCGAGGGTCATAGCGCATCCTTGCTAGCCGCACGAGTCCCGCCGGAGATGGCAGGCTCGATCGGATTAGGCCACGCTCTTCTCATTCGCCCCGGCTTCGGCCGGCCGGTCGCAATCGGCGACGAAGCCTTCCACGAAGGCTGCGAGCGCGTTCCAGTTGGTGAACTCGTGGTCCTTGGTCACGTCGGTCGGCCCGCCTTCCCTGTAGGCGATGTGCTTCATCAGGAGACGCTTCAGGAAATCGTACTGCGGGTAGCGCAAGGCTCCGCCCGCCTGATGCACCATGCGCGGCCGCCACCCGGTACGCTCGAACAGCGCCTCCGTCAGCTTCTGGATCTCGGCATGTTCTTCGGGGAACGGCGACGCGGCGGCGAGGGAGACCGAGACGAAGGCGCCGGGCACCTTCGACAGCCTGTCCGCCCGCGTCGTCAGCCAGTGCGTGATCGCCATCGGGTATTGCCCCATGTGGACCGGTGCGCAGACGATGACGGCGTCGGCGATGTCGAGGTCGACGTCGCCGAGATCGCCGGCGTCGAAGACCGTTGTCTGGTGGCCGAGGCTCTGGACGGTGGCTGAGACGTTCCGCGCGATCTTGCGCGTGTGGCCTTCGACCGTTCCGAAGATGATGAGGACGTGCATGCCGCTACTCCTTTGGTCAATCGGGATGGGGATCAGCAGACCCGGGTGCCGCACTCGCTTATCTCGAATTCGGTCGCGGGCTCGGTGCGGGACGCATCGAACTGGCGCCCGTCGACGCATTGCAGCTTCGCCTGGACGGTCTTGCGCCCGCCGAGCTTCTGTTCGTCCATGAAGATATAGAAACCGACCTCGCACTGCTCCTGATCGGCGATCTGCCGCGCGAGTTCGTCGAGCCAGGCCGGATTCTCCGACTGGGCGTGGAGCGAAGCGGGCGCAGCGAGCGCGCAAAAGGCGGCGAGGAGGATCGAAAAGCGGGATGTCTGCACGGTGGTCTGCCTCTTCCGGTTCGGAAGAAGCATGCCCGCCCCGCCGGGTCGGTGCCTTGATGAAAATCAAGTTCGCGTGCTGGAAGCTACCGTAGGCGTCACTTGTCCCGAGCCGCGCGCTCGCGCCTCAGCTTCGACCAGTAGTCGAGACGCTTCCTGAGTTCCCGCTCGAAACCCCGGTCGGGTGGATCGTAGAAGGTCTGTCGGCCGAGCTTCTCTGGAAAATAGTCCTGGCCGGAAAATGCGTCGGGCGTGTCGTGGTCGTATTCGTAGCCCGAGCCGTATTCCTCCGCCTTCATGAGCTTGGTGGGGGCGTTCAGGATGTGCTTGGGCGGCATCAGGGAGCCGTGCTCCTTGGCCGCGCGCGTCGCGGCCTTGAAGGCGGTATAGACCGCGTTCGATTTCGGCGCTGTCGCGAGATAGACGCAGGCCTGCGCCAGCGCCAGTTCTCCTTCCGGCGAGCCGAGATAGTCGTAGGCGTCCTTGGCGGCGTTGGCGATCGCCAGCGCCTGGGGATCGGCGAGCCCGATGTCTTCGGTCGCCATCCGCACCAGCCGCCGCCCGAGATAGAGCGGGTCTTCGCCGGCATCCAGCATACGCGCGAGATAGTAGAGGGCCGCATCGGGATCGCTGCCGCGGACCGACTTGTGCAGCGCCGAGATCAGATTGTAGTGGCCGTCCTGGCTCTTGTCGTAGATCGGAGCGCGCCGCTGCACCACGCGCTGCAGCGCCTCGGCGTCGAAGATCTCGCCCGGCTTCGCCGCCCGCCAGACTTCTTCCGCCAGCGTCAGCGAGGCGCGTCCGTCGCCGTCCGCCATGCGGATCAGCACCGCGCGCGCCTCCTCGTCGAGCGGCAGCGGCCGGTCTTCCGTCTTCTCGGCACGTTCGAGCAGCCGCGCGATCGTCTCCGGCGACAGCGAGTGAAACACCAGCACCCGGGCCCGCGACAGGAGTGCCGCATTCAACTCGAAGGAAGGGTTTTCCGTCGTCGCCCCGACCAGCGTGACCGTCCCGTCCTCCATCACCGGGAGGAAGCTGTCCTGCTGTGCGCGGTTGAAGCGGTGTATCTCGTCGACGAAGAGCAGCGTCTGGCGGCCGTTGGTTCGCCGCATACGCGCCGTCTCGAAAACCTTCTTCAGGTCCGCGACTCCCGAAAAGATCGCCGAGATCTGCTCGAACGCCAGCCCGATCTCACCCGCAAGCAGCCGCGCGACCGTCGTCTTGCCGGTGCCGGGCGGTCCCCAGAAGATCATGGAGCCCAGCGACCCGCCGCGGATCATGCGCGTCAGCACGCCGTCTTCCCCGGTCAGATGCTCCTGGCCGACGACGTCCGGCAGCGTCGCTGGCCGCAGACGGTCGGCAAGCGGCCTGCCCGGCTGGGGCCGCGTCGGCTCGTCGCGGGCGAAGAGGTCGGCCACGGGGTCAGTAACGCAGCATCTGCTGCAGAAGGCTGCCGTCGCGCTCGATGGTGAACCGCCACCAGCGCGACTTCGTCAGCGCGACCTTTTCCAGCGTCGCCGCCGTGTCGATCGTCTCGCCGTTGACCTCGCGCACGATGTCGCGCGGCCTGAAGCCGAACTGCGCTGCGGGCGTGCCGCGCGGCACGTCGACCATGACCACGCCGGTGGCCGACGCGGGCATGCGCAGGCGCTGGGCGAGGCGCGGCGAAAGCTCCGCGACTTTCGCGCCCGCGAAGGGGCTCTCGCCCGGAATGTCCACGATCGTCTCGTTGGCGCCTTCCGGCGCCCTGACGAGTTCGACCTTGATCTGCCGCTCCTTGCCCTTCGACAGGACGTCGAAGGTCACCGTGGAGCCGATCGGCTGCGTCGCCAGCCGGTAGCCGAGCGCATCGACGTGCTGGATCGGCGCGCCGTTGAGCGACAGCACCACGTCGCCCGGCGCCAGCCCCGCCTTCTCGGCCGGCCCCGCCTCGAACAGCGACGTCACGATCGCCCCGCGCGGCAGCGACATCCCGAGCGCCTCGGCGATCTGCGGCGTGACGGCGTCGAACTCTGCGCCGACGAAGGGCCGCTCGAAGGCGTCGCCGCCCTGCCGGGCCGATTCGACCACGGCCCGCACCATATTGGAGGGAATCGCGAAGCCGATGCCGATCGAGCCGCCGGAGCGGCTGAAGATCGCCGTGTTTATGCCGACCAGATTGCCGGACATGTCGATCAGCGCACCGCCGGAATTGCCCGGATTGATCGCCGCGTCGGTCTGGATGAAGAAGCCGAAATCGGAGATCCCGACATGGTTGCGCGCCAGCGCCGAGACGATGCCGCTGGTCGTGGTCTGGCCGACGCCGAACGGGTTGCCGATGGCGAGCACCAGATCGCCGACCTCGAGCGCATCGGAATCGCCTATGCCGATCACCGGGAACGCGTCGTCTCCTTCGATCTTCAACACCGCGAGATCGAGAGACTCATCCTTCAGGAGGATGCGGCTTTCGAACTCGCGCCCGTCGGCAAGCGCCACCTTCACCTCGTCGGCGTCGCGGATGACGTGGAAGTTTGTGACGATGATGCCGGACGGATCGACGATCACGCCCGATCCCAGCGAGGACTGGACGCGCGGCGGCATCTGCCGCCCGAAGAACTGCTCGAAGAACGGATCGCCCGCGAAGGGCGAGCGCGCCCGCACCTGCTGCTTGGCATAGACGTTGACGACCGCCGGCCCGGTCTGCGTGACCAGCGGCGCGAATGACAGCTGGATCTCGCCGCGTCCGAACGGCACGCGACGTCCAGGCTCACCGGCCTGCGGCAAGGGCGCAGCGGGCGACTGCGGAGCCCTGGTGGCAGGAGTCCGGGGCAGCGCCTCTGGCGCGGGCGCGGCCTCCGGCGGCGGTCCCTCCGGCTTCTCATCGTCTCCCACGAAGGGCAACAGTTCCTCGAGGAAGCCGCGCAGCCCGTCCTGCGCCTGCGCAGGAAGCGCAAGCCCGCCGGCAAAGACTGCGACCGCCGCGAGCGCACCCCGCGCCAAACCGAGCATCCGTCCGCCCATGCGATTCTCTCCACCTGCCGATCCAGGTTCCTTAGCGCCGACAATGTGGGAATTGAAAGGCTTTGGTGCCAGCGCGTCGCCCCGCCGGAGATCCCGCCGGGCGGCATCTGCGCTTCATCGTCGCCGGCGCAGGAAGGTCGTGACACGAAAAAGGCGGGCCGATACGGCCCGCCTCCTCGATGTCTGTCGGGATGCGAAGCGGTCTATGCCGCCTCGGCTTCCTCGTTCCTGTCTTCGGCTTCCGTGCGGGCGCGGTCGGCTGCGCCCTTCGCCGAGGTGTCGCGATCGACGAACTCGATCACGGCCAGCGCGGCGTTGTCGCCGAAGCGGAAGCCCGCCTTCATGATGCGCAGATAGCCGCCGTTGCGCTCCGCGTAGCGGGGCGCGATCGTGTCGAACAGTCGCTTCACCAGCACGGCGTTGCCGACCTGCGCGATCGCCTGGCGGCGGGCATGCAGATCGCCGCGCTTGCCGAGCGTGACCAGCTTCTCCACGATCGGGCGGAGCTCTTTGGCCTTCGGCAGGGTCGTGGTGATCTGCTCATGCTCGATGAGCGAGGCGGCCATGTTGGTGAACATGGCCTTGCGGTGGCTCGATGTGCGGTTCAGCCGGCGGCCGGAACGTCCATGGCGCATGAGCTTTCTCCTTCAACTTCCTTTTGACCGAGGCTCGGAGGCGCTCAGTACTGATCTTCGTAACGCTTGGCGAGGTCTTCGATGTTTTCCGGCGGCCAGTCCTGAACCTCCATTCCGAGGTGCAGGCCCATCGCCGCGAGAACTTCCTTGATCTCGTTGAGCGACTTGCGGCCGAAGTTGGGAGTGCGCAGCATCTCGGCCTCGGTCTTCTGGATGAGGTCGCCGATGTAGACGATGTTGTCGTTCTTCAGGCAGTTGGCCGAACGGACCGAAAGCTCCAGCTCGTCCACCTTCTTGAGCAGCGCCGGGTTGAAGGCCAGTTCGGTGACCGACTCTTCCGGCTGTGCCTTCTGCGGCTCCTCGAAGTTCACGAAGAGGCCGAGCTGGTCCTGCAGGATGCGGGCCGCAAACGCGATCGAATCCTCGCCGGTGATCGAACCGTCGGTCTCGATGGTCATGGTCAGCTTGTCGTAGTCGAGAACCTGTCCCTCGCGGGTGTTCTCGACCTTGTAGGAGACCTTCTTGACCGGCGAATAAAGGCTGTCGACCGGGATGAGACCGATCGGCGCGTCCTCGGCGCGGTTGCGCTCGGCCGGCACGTAACCCTTGCCGGTGTCGACCGTGAACTCCATGCGGATCTCCGCGCCCTCGTCGAGCGTGCAGATCACGTGGTCGGGGTTGAGGATCGCGACGTCACCCACCGTCTGGATGTCGCCCGCCGTGACGGCGCCCGGGCCCTGCTTGCGCACGACCATGCGCTTGGGTCCGTCGCCCTCCATCTTGATGGCGATTTCCTTGATGTTGAGGATGATGTCGGTGACATCCTCGCGCACGCCGGGGATCGAGGAGAATTCGTGCAGCACGCCGTCGATCTGTACCGCGGTCACCGCGGCGCCGCGCAGCGACGACAGGAGCACGCGACGCAGCGCATTGCCGAGCGTGAGGCCGAAGCCGCGCTCGAGCGGCTCGGCGACGAGCGTCGTCATCGTCTTGTTCTTGGAAGAGAACTCGATCTTGTTCGGCTTGATCAGTTCCTGCCAGTTTTTCTGGATCATGCGTTTGTCCTTCCGTTTCCCCGGCACCATCCAATCGTGCCGGGCGATCTGGAAACCACAGAGGAGCGCCCGGCGGGCGCTCGTGCGGTCGTTGATGAAAGTCGCGTCAGACGCGGCGCTTCTTGCGCGGCCGGCATCCGTTGTGCGGGATCGGCGTCACGTCGCGGATCGAGGAGATCGTGAAGCCGGCGGCTTGCAGCGCACGCAGCGCCGATTCGCGGCCCGAACCGGGACCAGAAACCTCGACCTCGAGCTGGCGCATGCCGTGCTCCTGCGCCTTCTTGGCGCAATCCTCGGCGGCGATCTGGGCGGCGAACGGGGTCGACTTGCGCGAGCCCTTGAAGCCCTGGGCCCCAGCCGACGACCAGGCGATCGTGTTGCCCTGAGCGTCGGTGATGGTGATCATGGTGTTGTTGAAGGTCGAGCTCACGTGAGCGACGCCCGACGATATGTTCTTGCGTTCGCGACGGCGGACGCGTGCGGCTTCCTTGGCCATGTCTATCCTTTCGTACGATATCGACGCCGCCGTAATGCCAGCGGCTACACCAGGAGGAGGGGGAGTAGGGCAGTAGGGAAGTAAGGCAGTAATGCGAAAATGCTCCGCAGACTGTTTGCCCTACTCCCGTACTGTCCTACTCCCATACTCCCCTAAATCACTTCTTCTTGCCCGCGATCGCCTTCGCCGGACCCTTGCGAGTGCGTGCGTTGGTGTGCGTGCGCTGGCCGCGGACCGGCAGCGAGCGGCGGTGGCGAAGGCCGCGGTAGCAGCCAAGGTCCATCAGGCGCTTGATGTTCATCGAGGTCTCGCGGCGAAGATCGCCCTCGACCTGATAGTCGCGGTCGATGGTCTCGCGGATCTGCAGCACCTCGGCGTCGGTGAGCTGGTGGACGCGGCGCTCGGCCGGGATGCCGACCTTGTCGACGATCTCCTGCGCGAACTTCGAGCCGATGCCGTGGATGTACTGCAGCGCGATGACGACGCGCTTGTTGGTCGGTATGTTGACGCCTGCTATACGGGCCATCTTCTTCTCCATTTGGGCCGCCGAAATCGTCACGATTTCGGCTGGCGCATTCGAGGTTCCCGCGTCCGGTGGAGGCCGGCCCCTGCGGGGTTTCCCATTGAAAGCTGCGGACGCGCCTCGAAGGCCCAT
Source organism: Aquibium pacificum (assembly GCF_040839445.1). Taxonomy (NCBI): domain Bacteria; kingdom Pseudomonadati; phylum Pseudomonadota; class Alphaproteobacteria; order Hyphomicrobiales; family Phyllobacteriaceae; genus Aquibium; species Aquibium pacificum. The sequence goes on from NZ_JBDPGJ010000003.1 coordinate 802,403, forward strand.
CCGACAGCCGGTCTGATTGGGAGACGTGGCGCTATAGTCCAGTGCGCCGGTCCCGTCAACTGTGCCGCGTCAGTTTTTCCGCGCGACGCCTTCGAGGATGCTCTCGATCGATGCCGTCACGACATCCATCCCGGCCATGCCGTCGACCCCCGTCAGGAGACCCTTGGCATGGTAGTAGCCGATCAGCGGCGCCGTCTTCTTGTAGTACTCGCGCAGCCGCTCCTCGAAGACCGCCGGATTGTCGTCCTTGCGGACGGGCAGACCGGCGGCTTCGGTTTCGGCGGCGCGCTTGGCGATGCGACCGACCAGCGCCTTGTCATCGACGACCAGTTCGATCGCCACGTCCAGCCCCAGCCCCTTCTGGCGCAGCATTTCCTCGACCGCGTCGGCTTGCGCCAGCGTGCGCGGATAACCATCCAGTATGAAGCCGCGGGCGCAGTCGTCCTGGTCGATCCGCTCGGAAACGATCGCGTTGACGATGTCGTCCGACACGAGTTCGCCGGCATCCATGACGGCCTTGGCCTTCTTGCCGACTTCCGTCTGTGCCTTCACCGCGGCGCGCAGCATGTCACCGGTTGAGAGTTGCGGAATGCCGTGCTTTTCGACCAGTCGCTGTGCCTGCGTCCCCTTCCCCGCCCCCGGCGGTCCGAGCAGTATCAGCCTCATCGTCCCCTCTTTCCTCCGCGGAGCTTCGACTTCTTGATCAGCCCCTCGTACTGATGCGCAATAAGATGCCCCTGGACCTGCGCCACCGTGTCGAGCGTCACGCTCACCACGATCAGGAGCGACGTGCCGCCAAGGTAGAACGGCACGCCGGTCGCCGAGATCAGGAACTCGGGCAGCATGCAGACCAGGACCAGGTAGATGGCGCCCACGACGGTGATGCGGGTGAGCACGTAGTCGATGTACTCGGCCGTCCGCTCGCCCGGCCGGTAGCCGGGAATGAAGCCCGAATGCTTCTTCAGCTGGTCCGCCGTGTCCTTCGGGTTGAAGACGATCGCCGTGTAGAAGAAGGCGAAGAACGCGATCAGCGCGGCATAGAGGATCATGTAGAGCGGCTGACCGTGGCCGAGGGTCGCCAGGACACCGCTCGCCCATCCCGGCAGGTTCTCCGTATTCGAGAATCCGGCCAGCGTGGCGGGCAGGAGCAAAAGCGACGAGGCGAAGATCGGCGGGATGACGCCGGCCGTGTTCAGCTTCAGCGGCAGGTGCGACGTGTCGCCCTGGAACATCCGGTTGCCGACCTGTCGTTTCGGATACTGGATTAGAAGCCGCCTCTGAGCGCGCTCGAAGAAGACGATCACCCCGATCACCGCGATCGCCAGCACGATGATGGCAAGGATGATGCCCGTTGACAGTGCGCCAGTGCGGCCGAGTTCGAGCGTACCGCCAAGTGCCGAGGGCAGCCCCGCGACGATGCCGGCGAAGATGATCAGCGAAATGCCGTTGCCGATGCCGCGCGCGGTGATCTGCTCGCCGAGCCACATCAGGAACATGGTGCCGCCGACCAGCGTGATGACGGCGGAAAACTTGAAGAACCAGCCCGGGTCGGTGACGATGCCGGTGCCGCCTTCGAGCCCGACAGAGATGCCGTACGCCTGGACGGTCGCCAGCAGCACGGTGCCGTAGCGCGTGTACTGGTTGATGACCTTGCGACCCTGCTCGCCCTCCTTCTTCAGCTGCTCGAGCGTCGGGATGACCGACGTCATGAGCTGCATGATGATGGAGGCGGAGATGTAGGGCATGATGCCGAGCGCGAAGATCGCCATGCGCTGCACGGCGCCGCCCGAGAACATGTTGAACATGCCGAGCACGCCGCCCGACTGCTGTTCGAATGCCTGCGCGAAGGCATCCGGGTTGATGCCGGGAATCGGAATATAGGTCCCGAGACGATAGACCAGCAGCGCACCGAGCGTGAACCAGATCCGCTTCTTGAGGTCTTCCGCTTTGGCGAAAGCCGCAAAATTCAGATTGGAGGCGAGTTGCTCAGCAGCAGATGCCATGAAGAATTCTCCGCTTCGTGACGCAGACGAGCCGCCCGTGGGGGCGGCGCGCATCTGCGAAGCCCCGAAATAGGCTCCGGCCATCAGACATGCAAGCGACGGTCGCTCCGCCGCTCGCCGGTCGCGCTATTCCGCGGCCTTTTCGGGAAGCTTGACCGAGCCGCCGGCCTTCTCGACCTTCTCGATCGCGCCCTTCGAAGCGCCCGCGACGTCGAAGGTCAGCTTGGCCTTCAGGTCGCCGTCCGACAGGAGGCGAACGCCGTCCCTGGCGCGGCGCAGCACGCCGGCTTCGACGAGCGTCTCGGCCGTCACGACGGCCGACGCGTCGAGCTTCTTGGCATCGATCGCTGCCTGGATGCGGCCGAGCGAGACGATGTTGTAGTCCTTGGCGAAGATGTTCTTGAAGCCGCGCTTGGGCAGGCGCCGGTAGAGCGGCATCTGGCCGCCCTCGAAGCCGTTGATCGCAACGCCGGAACGGGCCTTCTGGCCCTTGACGCCGCGTCCGCCGGTCTTGCCCGTACCGGACCCGATACCGCGACCGAGACGCTTCTTCGAATGGGTCGCGCCGTCGCGGTCGCGCAATTCGTTGAGTTTCATTGTCTTTCTCCCGCGCCGATCAAACCTCGTCCACGACGCGGACGAGGTGTTGAACTTTCGCGATCATTCCGCGGACGGAAGGCGTGTCCTCCAGCGTCCGGCGGCGATGCATCTTGTTGAGACCAAGGCCGACCAGCGTGGCTCGCTGTTCGGCCGGACGGCGGATCGGGCTTCCGATCTGCTCGACGGTCAGGGTCTTGCCCGTCTTCTTCTCAGCCATGTCAATCGTTCCTCTTCACCGCCGGCTATTCTTCGGCCACGGCGGCGCCGCGGCGCGCCTGCAGCGTCGAATACTTGATGCCGCGCTGGGACGCGACGTCCTTCGGATGCATCTGATGCTTCAGCGCATCGAAAGTCGCGCGCACCATGTTGTACGGGTTCGACGATCCCATGGATTTCGCTACGACGTCGTGCATGCCGAGCGTCTCGAACACGGCGCGCATCGGGCCGCCTGCGATGATGCCGGTACCTGCCTTTGCGGTGCGCAGCAGCACCTTGCCGGCGCCGTGGCGGCCCGCGACGTCGTGATGCAGCGTGCGGCCGTCGCGCAGCGGGACGAAGATCATCTCGCGCTTGGCGGACTCGGTCGCCTTGCGGATCGCCTCCGGCACTTCGCGCGCCTTGCCGTGGCCGAAGCCGACGCGGCCCTTCTGGTCACCCACCACGACGAGAGCGGCGAAGCCGAAGCGCCGGCCGCCCTTGACGACCTTGGCGACGCGGTTGATGTGGACGAGCTTGTCGACGATCCCGTCGTCGCGCTCTTCGCGGTCGCGGCCACGGCCGCCGTCCCTGCGTTCCTGTGCCATATCCTGGTTCCTTGTTCTTTTCCGGTAGCACGGGTTGATGAAAGCCGCGGGCGCAGGCGTCCGGCGGCGGCGAAAATCAGAAGCTCAGGCCGCCCTCGCGCGCAGCCTCGGCGAGCGCCTTGACGCGCCCGTGATAGATGTAGGCGCCGCGGTCGAAGACCACGTTCCTCACGCCGGCCTTCACGGCGCGCTCGGCGATCAGCTTGCCGACCGCAGCGGCGGCCGCAGCGTCAGCACCGGTCTTCAGCGACCCCTTCAGATCGGACTCGAGCGTCGAGGCGGAAGCCAGCGTATGGCCGCGCGTGTCGTCGATGATCTGGGCGTAGATGTTCTTCGACGACCGGTGCACGGAAAGCCGGGGACGGTCGCCCGCCACCTTCTTGATCTGCCGGCGAACGCGCTGGGCGCGCTTCTGGTGGGATTCCTTGGAAGCCATTCTGGTTCGTTCCTTGCCTTCTCAAACGGGTGCGGCCATGTGCGGTAAGGCTGTGGCCTTCCCGCGACCGCTCTGCCCGCGGCCTTACTTCTTCTTGCCTTCCTTGCGGACGATCTTCTCGTCCGAGTAACGCACGCCCTTGCCCTTGTACGGCTCGGGGCCGCGATACTCGCGGATTTCCGCCGCGACCTGGCCGACCTTCTGCTTGTCGATGCCAGTCACCACGATTTCGGTCGGCCGCGGCGTCGCGATCGTGATGCCTTCCGGCGTCTGGTAGACGACGTCGTGGCTGAAGCCGAGCGCCAGCTGCAGGTTCTTGCCCTGCATGGCGGCGCGATAGCCGACGCCGGTGATCTCGAGTCGCTTCTCGAAGCCGTTCGTGACGCCCGCGAAGATGTTCGCGATCTGCGTGCGGGACATGCCCCACTTGGAGCGGGCGAGCTTGGACTGGTCGCGCGGGTCGACGGCGACGGCGCCGTCTTCCATCTTGACCAGCACCTCGTCGTTCACGACGAACTTGAGTTCGCCCTTGGGACCTTTCGCGGAGACGGTCTGCCCGTCCACGGAAGCAGTGACGCCTTGCGGCACCTGCACCGGTTTCTTGCCAATACGAGACATTGTCTTGTCCTCGTTCCTATTCCTGGTTCATGCCCGCCGATCAGAAGATCTGGCAGAGCACTTCGCCGCCGACGTTCTGCTCGCGCGCCTCGTGATCCGCCATCACGCCCTTGGGCGTCGACAGGATCGAGATGCCGAGCCCGTTGGAGACGTGCGGGATCGTCTTCGCCGAGACGTATACCCGACGGCCGGGCTTCGACACGCGGGCGATCTCGCGGATCACCGGAGCGCCGTCGAAATACTTGAGCTCGATCTCGATCTCGGACTTGCCGTTTTCGAAATCGGTCTGGCTGTAGTCGCGGATGTAGCCTTCGGCCTTCAACACGTCCAGCACGCGGGCGCGCAGCTTCGAGGCGGGCGTCGAGACCTTGCTCTTCTTGCGGCCGAGGCCGTTGCGGATGCGGGTCAGCATATCGCCGAGAGGATCACTCAATGACATGGTTCGTCCTCCTTACCAGCTCGACTTGACCAGGCCCGGGATCAACCCGAGCGAACCGAGCTCGCGAAGCGCAATGCGCGACATCTTGAGCTTGCGGTAGTAGGCGCGCGGGCGGCCGGTGATTTCGCAGCGGTTGCGGACGCGGTTGCGCGCCGAATTGCGCGGCAGCGCGGCGAGCTTGAGCTGCGCGCGAAAGCGTTCGTCAAGCGGCAGATCCTGATTCATCACGATTTCCTTCAGCGCCTCGCGCTTGGGAGCGTACTGCTTCACGAGCTTGCGCCGCTTCTTGTTCTTCTCGACTGAGCTGATCTTGGCCATGTCTCGAAATATCCTTTTTCGCCGCCGTTACTGCCGGAAGGGGAAGTTGAAGGCCTTGAGCAGAGCCCGGGCCTCGTCGTCCGTCTTGGCAGTCGTGCAAACGATGATGTCCATTCCCCAGATCTGGTCGACCTTGTCGTAGTTGATCTCGGGAAACACGATGTGCTCCTTGACGCCCATGGCGAAGTTGCCGCGGCCGTCGAAGCTCTTGGGGTTCAAGCCGCGGAAGTCGCGAACGCGCGGCAGCGCGATCGTGACCAGGCGGTCGACGAATTCGTACATGCGGTCCTTGCGCAGCGTGACCTTCGCGCCGATCGGCATGTTCTCGCGCATCTTGAAGCCGGCGATCGACTTGCGCGCGCGGGTCACCACGGCCTTCTGGCCGGCGATCATGGCGAGGTCTTCCGCCGCCACGGACGGCTTCTTGGAATCCGCCGTCGCCTCGCCGACACCCATGTTTATGACGATCTTGTCGAGACGCGGCACCTGCATCTCGTTCTCGTACTTGAACTGCTCCCGGAGCGCCTTGCGGATCTCGTCCTTGTAAAGCGCCTTCATCCGCGGTTCGCTTGCGGTCTTAGACATCGATCGTTGCTCCCGAGCGCTTGGCGACGCGCACCTTCTTGCCGTCCTTCACCTCGAAGCCCACGCGGGTCGGCTTGCCGTCCTTCGGATCGGCAACGGCGAGGTTCGACAGATGGATCGGCGCTTCCTTGGAAATGATTCCGCCTTCCTGGGACTGCGACTGGCGCTGGTGGCGGCGGATCATGTTGATCCCGCGCACGACAGCCTTGTCGTCCTTCGGCATGACGGTCACGACTTCGCCCGTACGGCCCTTGTCCTTGCCGGCGAGCACGACGACCTTGTCGCCTTTGCGTATCTTTTGCATTTTTGTCCGGGCTCCTTACAGCACTTCCGGCGCGAGCGAGATGATCTTCATGTGGTTCTTGGCGCGAAGCTCGCGCGGAACCGGGCCGAAGATGCGCGTGCCAACCGGCTCTTTCTTGTTGTCGATCAGAACGGCCGCGTTCTTGTCGAAACGGATCACGCTGCCGTCGGGGCGGCGGATGTCCTTGGCGGTGCGCACAACGACCGCCTTCATCACGTCGCCCTTCTTGACGCGGCCGCGCGGGATCGCTTCCTTGATCGACACCACGATGATGTCGCCCACGGAAGCGTATTTCCGCTTCGATCCGCCCAGCACCTTGATGCACATGACACGACGCGCGCCGGAATTGTCGGCAACGTCTAGGTTTGTCTGCATCTGAATCATGACTGGCCGCCTTCTTCTTCCCTCGACACGCGGGCACCCTGGCCGCGCGGCCGATCAATTGTTGTTCTTCAAGCCTGCGCTTCGGCCTGCGCCTCGGTCACCACGACCCAGCACTTGTCCTTCGAGATCGGCCGCGATTCCTGGATGAACACGATGTCGCCGACCTTGTGGACGTTGGCCTCGTCATGCGCCTTGTAGTTCTTCGACATGCGAACGGTCTTCTTCATCACCGGATGCGTGAAGCGGCGTTCGACCTTGACGACGACGGTCTTGTCGCTCTTGTCGCTGACGACCGTGCCCTGCAGGATGCGCTTTGGCATGTTGTTGTCCTTAAGCCTTCTTGCCGGCCGACTTCTCGGCGGCGATGGTCTTGATGCGCGCGATGTCCCGACGGACCTGCTTGACGCGCGATGTCTTCTCGAGCTGGCCCGTCGCCTTCTGGAAGCGCAGGTTGAACTGCTCCTTCTTCAGGCTGGCGAGTTCGTCGTTCATTTCGTCGGCCGACTTGGCCCTGACGTCGGAGGCTTTCATCTGATCGGCCCTTCCTATTCGGCTATGCGCTGTACGAAGCGCGTCCTGACCGGCAGCTTGGCGGCGCCCAGGCGCAGCGCCTCGCGTGCGATCTCCTCGGTGACGCCGTCGAGCTCGAACATGATCCGGCCCGGCTTCACGCGGCACGCCCAGTAGTCCACCGCGCCCTTGCCCTTGCCCATGCGGACTTCGGTGGGCTTGGAGGTGACCGGCACGTCCGGGAATATCCGGATCCAGACGCGGCCCTGGCGCTTCATCTCGCGGGTGATCGCGCGGCGGGCCGCCTCGATCTGGCGCGCGGTGACGCGCTCGGGCTCCATCGCCTTCAATCCGAAAGCGCCGAAATCGAGGTTGGTCCCGCCCTTCGAGGCGCCATGGATGCGCCCTTTGAACTGCTTGCGGAACTTCGTGCGCTTTGGCTGCAGCATCTTCGTCTACTCCGAATTCAATCCTGTGTGGCGCTTCACGCGTTCTCGCGCTCGCGACGACGTCCGCCGCCGCCACCGCCGTGCTGGTCGCCTTCCGTCGCCCGGCGCTCCGAGGCCATCGGGTCGTGCTCGAGGATCTCGCCCTTGAACACCCAGACCTTGACGCCGCAGATGCCGTAGGCGGTCTGCGCCTCGGCGGTGCCGTAGTCGACATCGGCGCGCAGCGTGTGCAGCGGCACCCGGCCCTCGCGATACCATTCCATCCGCGCGATTTCGGCGCCGCCGAGGCGGCCCGAGCAGTTGATGCGGATGCCTTCCGCGCCGAGGCGCATCGCCGACTGGACGGCGCGCTTCATGGCGCGGCGGAACGCGATACGGCGCTCGAGCTGCTGCGCGATCGACTGCGCGATCAGCGTGGCGTCGATCTCCGGCTTGCGCACCTCGACGATGTTGAGGTGCGTTTCCGACTTGGTCATCTCGGTCAGCTTGCGGCGCAGCTTCTCGATGTCGGCGCCCTTCTTGCCGATGATGAGGCCCGGACGCGCGGCGTGGATCGTCACGCGGCACTTCTTGTGCGGGCGCTCGATCACCACCTTGGAGATCGCCGCCTGCTTCAGCTCCTTCATCAGGTAGGCGCGGATCTTGATGTCCTCGTGCAGCAGTTCGCCGTACTCGCCGGTATTTGCATACCAGCGCGAGTCCCAGGTGCGGTTGATCCCGAGGCGAAGGCCGATCGGGTTGACTTTCTGGCCCATCAGGCGGCCTCCACTTGCTCTTCGACTTCGCGAACGACGATCGTCAGGTTCGAGAAGGGCTTCTCGATGCGGCTGGCGCGACCGCGGCCACGGGCATGGAAGCGCTTCATGACGATCGACTTGCCGACATAGGCCTCGGCGACGACGAGGGCGTCGACGTCGAGGTCGTGATTGTTCTCGGCGTTGGCGATTGCCGATTCGAGCGTCTTGCGGACGGTGTCCGCGATACGCTTGCGCGAGAATTCCAGGTCGGCGAGCGCGGAAGCCACCTTCTTGCCGCGGATCATCGCCGCGACGAGGTTCAGCTTCTGCGGGCTGACGCGGATGGTGCGCAGAACGGCGCGCGCCTCGTTGTCAGCAAGCCTGCGCGGAGCTTTGGCCTTGCCCATCGTTATTTCCTCTTCGCCTTCTTGTCCGCGCCGTGGCCGTAATAGGTACGGGTCGGGGCGAACTCGCCGAACTTGTGCCCGACCATGTCCTCGGACACGGATACCGGGATGTGCTTCTGGCCGTTGTAGACGCCGAAGGTGAGGCCAACGAACTGCGGTAGGATGGTGGAGCGGCGCGTCCACATCTTGATCACTTCGTTGCGGCCGCCCTCGCGCACCTTGTCTGCCTTCTTCAAGAGAAAGCCGTCGACGAACGGGCCTTTCCAGACTGAACGGGTCACGTAACCTTACCTCTCTTAGCTCTTGCGCGCATGGCGCGAGCGCATGATGAACTTGTCGGTCGCCTTGTTGGACCGCGTCCGCTTGCCCTTGGTCGGCTTGCCCCACGGGGAGACCGGGTGGCGACCGCCCGAGGTGCGGCCTTCGCCGCCGCCGTGCGGATGGTCGACCGGGTTCATGGTCACGCCGCGGTTATGCGGGCGCTTGCCGCGCCAGCGGGTGCGGCCGGCCTTGCCGTCGTTGATGTTGCCGTGGTCCGGGTTGGACACGGCACCGACAGTGGCGATGCACGAGCCGTGCACGATGCGCTGCTCGCCCGAATTCAGGCGCAGGATCGCCATGCCCTGGTCGCGGCCCACCAGCTGTGCGTAGGCGCCGGCCGAACGGGCGACCTGGCCACCCTTGCCGGGCTTGAGCTCGACATTGTGGATGATCGTGCCGACCGGCATGGAAGCCAGCGGCATCGCATTGCCCGGCTTCACGTCGACCTGCGCGCCGGCGATGATCTTGTCGCCGGCCACCAGGCGCTGCGGCGCCAGGATGTAGCTGAGCTCGCCGTCGTCGTAACGCACCAGCGCGATGAAGGCGGTCCGGTTCGGATCGTACTCCAGCCGTTCGACCGTCGCCTGCACGTCGAACTTGCGGCGCTTGAAGTCGATGATGCGGTAGGTCCGCTTGTGGCCGCCGCCGATGAAGCGCGCGGTCACCCGGCCGGCATTGTTGCGGCCGCCCGATTTCGTCAGGCCGTCCGTCAGCCCCTTGACCGGCTTGCCCTTGTAGAGGCCGGAGCGGTCGACGATCACCAGCTGTCGCTGGCTGGGCGTCACCGGGTTGTAATTCTTGAGTGCCATCTTGTTACCTCAAGCCTCTCAGAGTCCGGTGGCGACGTCGATCGACTGGCCGTCGGCCAGCGTCACAATCGCCTTCTTGACATCGCTCAGGCGGCCCTTGGTGCCGCGGAAGCGCTTCACCTTGCCCTTGCGGACCATGGTGTTGACCGCCGTCACCTTGACGCCGAACAGCGCCTCGACGGCGGCCTTGATCTCGGGCTTCGACGCCTTCTTGGCGACGTTGAACACGACCTGGTTGAACTCGGAGGCCATGGTCGACTTTTCGGTGATCGCCGGGCTGACGATCACGTCGTAGTGGCGAAGGTCAGTCATTTGAAGCGCTCCTCGAGTGCCTCGACGGCCGCCTTGGAAAGGACGAGCGTGCCGCGGCGAAGAATGTCGTAGACGTTGATGCCCTGGATGGGCAGCACGTCGATGTTCGGGATGTTCGACGCGGCGCGCTTGAAGTTCTGGTCAAGCTCGGCGCCGCCGATCATCAGCGCGTTGGTCAGTCCCAGTCCGGCGAAGTTCGCCACCAGGGCCTTCGTCTTGGCGTCCGTCAGCATCAGGTCGTCGACGACGATCAGGCTGGACGCCTTTGCCTTCGCCGACAGCGCGTGCTTCAGGCCGAGAGCGCGCACCTTCTTGGGAAGATCGTGCTCGTGGCTGCGCACCACCGGGCCGTGGGCCTTGCCGCCGCCGCGGAACTGCGGAGCGCGCGCCGAATGGTGACGGGCGCGGCCCGTACCCTTCTGCTTGTACATCTTGGCGCCGGTGCGCGCGATCTCCGAGCGCCCCTTGGCCTTGTGCGTGCCCTGCTGGCGCTTGGCAAGCTGCCAGCGCACGACGCGCTGCAGGATGTCCTCGCGGGGATCGAGACCGAAGATCTCGTCCGACAGGGTCACCTTGCCGGCATCGGCGCCGGCGAGCGTGGTAATCTTGATGTCCATCACGCGGCTCCTTCGACGGCCGGAGCTTCATTCTTGGCCCGCAGCGCAGCCGGCTTCGGCGCATTGTCGGGGAGCGCGACCTTGACGGCGTCCTTGACGATGATCCAGGCGCCCTTGGAGCCCGGAACCGCGCCGCGGATCAGGATCAGTCCGCGTTCCGCATCGGTCGAGACGATCTCGACGTTCTGCGTCGTGACGCGGGTCTGGCCCATGTGGCCGGCCATCTTCTTGCCCTTGAACACCTTGCCCGGATCCTGGCGCTGGCCGGTCGAGCCGTGAGTACGGTGCGACACCGAGTTGCCGTGCGTGGCGCGGCCGCCACCGAAATGGTGCCGCTTGATGACGCCCTGGAAGCCCTTGCCGATCGTGGTGCCCGTCACGTCGACCTTCTGGCCGGCGACGAAGTGGTCGACGGTGATCTCGACGCCGACATCCAGCATGTTGTCGGGCGACACGCGGAACTCGGCGACCTTGGCCTTCGGCTCGACGGAGGCGGCGGCGAAATGGCCGCGCATGGACTTCGACGTGTTCTTCACCTTGCGCAGCCCGACGCCGAGCTGCACGGCATCGTAGCCGTTCTTTTCCTGGGTGCGCTGCGCCACGACCTGACAGTTCTCCATCCGGAGAACCGTGACGGGCACGTGCTCGCCCGCATCGTTGTAGATGCGCGTCATCCCGATTTTCTGTGCGATAACACCTGAACGCATCGGTTCAATTTCCTTTTCAGGGTTCCAGGTCCGGGCCGAAGCCGTTTCCGTGAGGCCCTCTGCCTAGAGCTTGATCTCGACGTCGACGCCGGCGGCCAGGTCGAGCTTCATCAGCGCATCGACGGTCTGCGGAGTCGGGTCAACGATGTCGAGCAGCCGCTTGTGCGTGCGCATCTCGAACTGCTCGCGGCTCTTCTTGTCGATGTGCGGCGAGCGATTGACGGTAAATTTCTCGATCCGCGTCGGCAGCGGTACCGGACCGCGAACGCTGGCGCCGGTACGCTTCGCCGTAGAGACGATCTCGCGCGTGGAGGCGTCGAGAACGCGATGGTCGAACGCTTTGAGGCGTATGCGGATGTTCTGGCCGTTCATTCGTCAAATCCTTCAAGTCTTTCGCGGGCGCGGGGCTTGCTCGCACCCGCGACAGACCGTTTCGTTATTGTTACTCGACGATGCTCGCCACGATGCCGGCGCCGACGGTGCGGCCGCCCTCGCGGATGGCGAAGCGCAGCTTCTCCTCCATGGCGATCGGCACGATCAGCGTCACGTCCACCGTCACGTTGTCGCCCGGCATCACCATCTCGGTGCCTTCCGGCAAGGTCACGATGCCGGTCACGTCCGTGGTGCGGAAGTAGAACTGCGGACGGTAGTTGGTGAAGAACGGCGTGTGGCGCCCGCCCTCCTCCTTGGTCAGGATGTAGGCCTCGGCCTTGAACTTGGTGTGCGGCTTGACCGAACCCGGCTTGCACAGCACCTGGCCGCGTTCCACGCCCTCGCGGTCCACGCCGCGCAGCAGCGCGCCGATGTTGTCGCCCGCCTGGCCCTGATCGAGCAGCTTGCGGAACATCTCAACGCCCGTCACCGTCGTCGAGGTCGTCGGGCGGATGCCCACGATCTCCACCGTCTCGCCGACCTTGACCACGCCGCGCTCGACGCGGCCGGTCACCACCGTGCCGCGGCCCGAGATCGAGAACACGTCCTCGATCGGCATCAGGAACGGCATGTCGATGG